>JBDTUQ010000036.1:0-20959 GCA_040007615.1 Novosphingobium sp. | reverse complement strand
TGAATCACACTCCAGGCGCTGTGGGAATCCGCTTATTGGGTCCGGACCCTAGTTTTCTGGCATCGTAACCCTTGGAAGGAAGGAACGTGCCGTGAAGAAGAGTCGATACAGTGAGGAGCAGATTTCCTACGCATTGAAGCAAGCGGAGACTGGAACGCCGGTGGCGGAAGTGCTGCGCCGGATGGGGATTTCGGAGCAGACATTTTACCGCTGGAAGAAGCTGTATGGTGGGCTTGGCGTTGTCGAGCTGCGACGGTTGAGGCAGCTTGAGGACGAGAACCGGAAGCTCAAGCAACTGGTGGCCGATCTGAGCCTCGACAAGCATATTTTGCAGGAGGTTCTGTCAAAAAAAGTCTGAGGCCTGCTCGGCAGCGCGAGATTGCCCGGTACGTTCAGTCGGCTCATGGGATCAGCGAACGGCGCAGTTGCGCGGTGCTGGCCTTTGACCGGCGCAGCATACGATATCGGTCAGTCAGAGCCGACCAGACGCCTCTGCTCATGCGCATCCGCGACATTGCGCAAACGCGGATGCGATACGGCTACTTCAGGATCTACATTCTGCTTAGGCGGGAGGGCTGGGTAGTGAATCACAAGCGGGTTTACCGGCTGTATAGCGAGGATGGGCTGAGTTTACGGCTCAAACGGCCACGCCGACACGTCAGCGCAGCGGCACGTGAACGCCAGCCTGCAGCGACAGCACCCAACGAGCTGTGGTCGATGGACTTCGTCTCCGATGCCCTGTTCGATGGACGCCGACTTCGAGCTCTGACCGTGGTCGATGCGTTCACACGCGAGGCACTGGCGATAGACGTCGATCAGGGGATCAAGGGCGAACAGGTTGTCGATGCCATGACCAGGATCAGTGCCGTTCGCGGTGCGCCGCGCGCCATTCGTGTGGACAATGGCCCGGAGTTCATCTCGAAGGCGCTGGATCGCTGGGCCTACGAGAACGGGGTGACACTGGACTTCTCCCGCCCTGGCAAGCCGACGGACAACGCCTTTGTTGAATCGTTCAACGGCCGTTTGCGCGACGAATGCCTCAACACACATTGGTTCTTGTCTTTGGCCGACGCCAGGGGCAAAATCGAGGCGTGGCGACGGGACTATAACGAGTGCCGTTCTCACACCTCGCTCGGCTGGATGACACCCGCCGAATTTGCTTCATCTGCCGGGGTTAACCCCGGCAGATGAAGGCCGGAGGCTAACATTGAACCCGGACACGAAACCGGGGGACCGTCAAACGATGCCGAGACTCTAATCGCAGCCGGATGAAGGTTGGGGGTCACGTCAGCTCCAGTGTAGAATCTGGCCCATAGCGCATCTTTCCATTGCTGGCTGTATAATGCACCATCAAATACCGGGACCAAACACCCAAACCGTCACGCAATTTTGCCACCGTAACTCGCCGCAACTTGGCACTCGTACCGCACCTGCTTTTCCACTAGGACTGGAATGGTGCTTTGGATTGTCAGTCACCCCATTGGCGCGGTGTTCGCGCGTTCTTTTTTGTGGCTCGTTCTGGCTACCCTTGTTTTCGTGCCGCTTGAATTGATGTTTCCGCTGCGTCAGAAACGGCCAATCGGCGCAGAGTCAGCGACCAATCTGGCCTGGTATGGGGTGAACAGCATATTCACCCTCTCGCTGATCGCAGTGCCCGCGGCATTGATTGCAAGCGTGACGGCAATGGTCATTCCGCCTGCCATTTCCACAACCGTTGATGCGCTTCCGCTGGGCATCCGGATGGTGCTGGCCATGATCGTAGGCGAAATCGGTTTTTACTGGGGCCACCGCTGGAGCCACGAATGGCGCTGGTTATGGCGCTTTCACGCCATCCATCACAGCGCGCAAGATATGACCTATCTGGTCAATACCCGGATGCATCCGGTAGACATGCTGTTCACGCGGTTGTGTGGGGTGACGTTATTGCTTGCGACCGGTCTGTCATCGCCGACTGGGAGTGATTCCGGGCTGATCATTGGCGGCGTTCTGTTCGCTGGATCGCTGTGGAGTTATTTCATCCATTCCAATATCAGCTGGAGATTGAGTTGGTTTGAAAACATTTTGACGACACCCGCGTTTCATCATTGGCATCATACGCGCACCGATCACGCCAACCACAATTACGCTTCAATGTTGCCATTAATGGACCGTCTGTTCGGCAGCTATTACCTGCCAAAACAATGGCCGGAGGAATATGGCACCGATACTTTCGTGGCGGACAATATTTTCCACCAGCTGACTTCACCGTTCTGGCCAGAGCGCGTCAAAGCGGTAACTGTATCGAAAATGGACGATTCGGCAGACAGAAGGCCGACGCTGGATGATTGACCAAATCCCGTGTTGGGTCCACTAACTCACTTAACCTGAGGTTAACCTTAGCTAGCAGCGACTCACAGGTCGGTGGCACTCGTCAACTGACGTTATGTATTGCGCAGTTCATTGTGCGGCACAATCGGTGGCCCATATCTATGTTGGAGTAGTGGCTTTGCTTATTCGGTCGATCGCAGCGCTGGCTTTGCTGATAGGGGTTTCTGGCAGCTTGCCTGAAATGGCGAATGCCGCAAGTCTGGTCCAGAATGGTAACTTCGTCGGCGCTAAGTACGACACAGGCCCGAATGCAGGAACGATAGTCCCTACGCCATATCCCTTTACATCGCATACTTATCTGCAAGAATTTGCATGGCAAAACAGTGGTAGCGACCTTGCGTGGATCGCGAACAATGGCAGTCAGGTAATCGACTTTGCGCCTGCTAACCCGTCAGGCTACACGGGCAATGTGTATGTCGCCGATGCTGAAGCGCCCAATAATGCCAGCACTTATTTGATGCAGCAAATTTTTGGTCTTACTCCCGGTAGTCAGTACACCGTTTCCTTCCAGCAGGCGATGGGCAGTTATTTCGACCAGGGAGACAAAGCAGCCAGATGGGAAGTGGGGTTGGGCGGTGCGGTGAATTATGTCCAGACAGACTCCCTCAATAACCTGTATGCTTGGGTACTTTCAGGAGCTTCAACGCAATACTCCTCGCTGATGAATGGCAACACGCAAAGTGGCGGGATCAGTCCCTGGCAAACACAATCGCTGACATTCACGGCTAACAGCAGCTCTGAACTGCTGACATTCTTCGCCTCTGGATCGGGAGCGCCGCCATTTGCCCTGCTGGCAGATGTTTCAATGGCATCGGCAACACCTGAACCGGCCATATGGGTTTACATGATGGCTGGATTTGGGCTGATCGGTTTTGCCCTGCGCAGGCACAACAAGTCGCAAGCTTTGGTTGGTTAATCAGGGTCTAGGGTGACGGTGACGGTTTACTAAACCCCAAAACCGATGACGCCCTGCAATAGAACGTCCCCACACCGACCAACCACGCAAAGCCACACACCAATTGCCTCTTTCCCCGCCGCCGCTATGGTGGGCGGCGCATGCACACCCATGATAGCGATATTGCCATTCTCGGCGGCGGGTTGGCCGGGGGACTGATCGCCCTTGCATTGGCGCGGTTGCGGCCTGAATTGCGGATCGTGCTGATCGAGGCGGCCAAGCTTTGCGGCGGCAATCATGTGTGGTCGTGCTTTGCCAGCGATGTGCCGCCGGGTGCGGAGTGGCTGGTTGAGCCGCTGACTGCCGCGCGGTGGACTGGTTATGACGTGCGGTTTCCGAAGGTTCAGCGGCGGCTGGATACGCCCTATCGCAGCCTGACGGGCGAACTGCTGGACAGTGCCTTGCGCGCTGCTCTGCCCGCCGATGCGCTGCTGACCGGGGTGTCGGTCACCAGCACTACCCCCAACAGCGTCACGCTATCCGATGGCCGCAGGCTTCCGGTGGGCGCGGTGATCGATGCGCGGGGGTTTGCCGGTCTGCCGGGCATGACGGGCGGCTGGCAAAAGTTCCTTGGCCAGATGCTGCGCCTGCGCGAACCGCACGGGCTGACCCGCCCGGTGGTGATGGACGCGACGGTTGACCAGAGCGATGGCTATCGGTTCGTCTATTGTCTGCCATTTTCGCCTACCGAAGTCTTTGTTGAAGACACCTATTATGCCGACTCCCCCGATCTAGATGTGCCGCTGCTGACGGCGCGGATTGCGGACTATTGCCACGGCGCCGGGTGGCAGGTGGAACAGGTCATGCGGCAGGAAACCGGGGTGCTGCCGGTGGTCGGGCAGGGCGAGGTCGCCGCGTTGTGGCCGCAGGACGATGGCATTGCCCGCGCCGGGGTGCGCGCCGGGCTGTTTCACCCGCTGACATCCTATTCGCTGCCCACCGCCTTGCGGCTGGCCTTGCACATCGCCAGCCTGACCGATCTGTCGGGCCAGAATCTCGCGGCGGCAACGCGCAAATTTGCCGCGCGGCACTGGCAGTCGGGCAGCTATTACCGTATGCTGTCGTCCATGCTGTTTGGCGCGTCTGATCCCCCTTCCCGTTACCGGATGCTCCAGCGGTTTTACGCCTTGCGCCCCGGCCTGATCGAACGGTTCTATGCCGGGGAAAGCACCCTGGCTGACAAGGCGCGCGTGCTGGCGGGCAGGCCGCCGGTGCCGGTAACCGCCGCGCTGGCAGTTCTGGCTGGACGGCGCAAACTGGCTTCACTGGAGAATATTGAATGACCCGCCGGGCTTGTGTAATCGGTTCGGGCTTTGGCGGGCTGGCACTTGCCATCCGCCTGCAATCGGCTGGCATCTCCACCACTGTTGTCGAAGCGCGCGATAAGCCGGGCGGGCGGGCCTATTATTGGGAGCGGGATGGGTTCACGTTTGATGCCGGGCCAACCGTGGTCACCGATCCGGCCTGTCTTGAAGAACTGTGGGCGCTTTCAGGGCACCTGATGTCGCAGGACGTTGAGCTGATGCCGGTGATGCCGTTCTACCGGCTTAACTGGCCAGACGGCGTGCAGTTCGATTATTCCAACGACGATGAGGCGATGGCGCGCGAAATCGGCCGTGTCGCACCGGGGGATGAGGCTGGCTATGAAGGCTTCCTGAAATACTCCGCAGGGGTTTACGAAGAAGGCTATGTCAAGCTGGGCAGCAGTGCCTTCCTCGATTTTTCCAGCATGTTGAAGGCCGCCCCGGCGCTGGCCAAGCATCAGGCGTGGCGATCAGTCTATTCGATCGTATCATCTTACGTCAAAAGCGAAAAACTGCGCGAGGCGCTGTCGTTTCATACACTGCTGGTGGGCGGCAATCCGTTCACCACCAGCTCCATCTATGCCCTGATCCACAAGCTGGAAAAAGACGGCGGCGTGTGGTGGGCCAAGGGCGGCACCAACCGGCTGATCGCGGGCATGGTCCGCCATTTTGAGCGGCTGGGCGGCACAATGCGGATGCACGACCCGGTGGTGCAAATCCACACCCTGGGCGCGCAGGCGACCGAGGTGGAATGCGTCAGCGGCTGGCGCGAACGGTTCGATGCGGTGGCCAGCAATGGCGACATCGTCCACACTTATCGCGATCTGCTGAAAGACGCGCCCACCGCGCAAACCCAGGCGAAAAAGCTGGCGCGCAAAAGCTATTCGCCCAGCCTGTTCGTGGTCCATTTCGGGGTGGAGGGCACCTGGCCCGGCATTCCGCAGCACATGATCCTGTTCGGCCCGCGCTATAAGGGGCTGCTGAAGGACATCTATGACTATGGCGTGCTGCCGCAGGACTTTTCGATCTATCTGCACCACCCGACGGTGACCGACCCCTCGCTCGCGCCGCCGGGCAAGAGCACGTTCTATGCGCTGGTGCCGGTGGCGCACATGGGCAAGCTGCCGATTGACTGGGAACAGGTCGGGCCGCTGCTGGAAAAGCGCATTCTGGACGAGGTGGGCCGCCGCCTGATCCCGGACATTCACGACCGCATCGTCACCAGTTTTCACTACGCCCCGCGCGATTTCGCGCTGGACCTGAACGCGCATCTGGGCAGCGCGTTCAGCCTTGAGCCGCTGTTGACGCAAAGCGCATGGTTCCGCGCGCATAACCGCGATGACAAGATCAAGAATCTTTACCTCGTCGGCGCGGGCACGCATCCGGGGGCGGGGATTCCGGGCGTCGTCGGCAGCGCCAAGGCGACGGCCAAGCTGATGCTTGATGATCTGAAATGAGCGCCCGATGAAACGCCTTGCGGTCTATTGCGGCTCTGCCACCCCGGCGGACCCGCGCTATATTGAGCTGGCCCGCAGCGTTGGCCAAACGCTGGCGCGGCGGGGCATCGGCGTGGTCTATGGCGGCGGACGGCTGGGCCTGATGGGCGCGCTGGCCAGTGGCGCGCTGGCGGCGGGCGGTGAAGTGATCGGCGTGATCCCCCGCGCGCTGACCGGGGCCGAGGTGGTCAATCACGCCTGCACTCAGCTTCACGTCGTTGCCAATATGCACGAACGCAAGGCCATGTTCACCGATCTGGCGGACGGCTTCATGACCATTCCCGGCGGCGTCGGCACGATGGACGAGTTCTGGGAGGCGGTCAGCTGGGCGCAATTGGGCTATCATGCCAAGCCGGTCGGGCTGCTGAATGCGCTGGGCTTTTTCGATCACCTGATCGCCTTCATCCACCACATGGCGCAGACCGGCTTTGTCCGCCCGGCGCATCAGGGGATCATCATGGCCGAGACCGAACTTGACCTGCTGCTGGACCGGATGGCCGCCCACGAACCGCACACGCCGATCTTTGCCATGACGGCGGACGACCTGTGAGCCGGGAGTGAAGGCTGCGTGCTAAGCCGTGTTGATCTGCTCGCCCACGCCCGCGACACCATACAGCGCGGGTCGAAAAGCTTTGCCGCCGCCAGCCGCCTGTTCGATGTCCGCACGCGCGAGCGGGTGTGGCTGCTCTATGCCTGGTGCCGGGCTTGCGATGATCTGGCCGATGCGCAGGAACTGGGCGGTGCATTGGGCGATCAGAGCGGCGCGGCGGACCGGCTGGCCACAATCCGTGACCTGACCGCGCGGGCGCTCGCGGGAGAGGAAACGGGCGATCCATCTTTCGATGCCTTTGGCGTTGTCGCGCGCGAATGCGGGATCACGCAGGCAATGGCCGACGATGTCATCGCCGGGTTCGCGCTCGACGCGGCGGACTGGCACCCGCGCACAGAGGCTGACCTGCTGCGCTATTGCTACCATGTTGCCGGTGCCGTCGGCGTGATGATGGCTGTGGTCATGGGCGTATCGCCGCAGGACGAGGACACGCTGGACCGCGCCTGCGATCTGGGGCTGGCGTTTCAACTGGCCAATGTCGCGCGCGATCTGGACGAGGACGACGCGGCTGAGCGTTGCTATCTGCCGCTCGAATGGCTGGTCGAGGCAGATATTCCCCCCGGTGAGCAGATGAAGCCGCACTTCCGCGCCGCGCTGGTGCCGCTGGTCCACCGGATGTGCGAACTGGAAAAGGCCTATGAGGCTTCGGCGCGGATCGGGGCTGGGCGGCTGACGTTCCGCCAGCGCTGGGCGGTGCTGTCTGCTGCTGGGATCTATGGAGCCATCGCCCGGCAGGTTGACGCGGCGGGCAGCCACGCCTGGGATCACCGGGCCTATACCTCGTCTTCCGCCAAGCTGGGCCATGTGCTCTACGCGCTGTGGGAAGCCGCTACGCCGCCGCCGCGCAGCAAGGTCCGCCCTCGCTGGTCGCGCCGCGAACTGGCCGCGTTCGCCGCCAATAGCTGATCAGACGGGGCGCACCGAACCCGGCGGATAGAGCCGCCGGAACAACCGCCCACGCTCTGCATGCAGCACCAGCCCCAGGGACACCAGCCCCGCCACCAGCAGAGCAAAGGCCAGTGGCCGTGCGGTCTGGTCATAGGCCTGGCCAACCAGCGCCCCGACCAGCGATCCCAGCATCAGGCGTATAAATGCCTGCACCGAACTTGCCGCCCCGGCTATCCGTGCGAATGGTTGCAGCGCGATCGAGCCGAAGTTCGCGCTGATAAAGCCCATCAGCATCATATTGCCGGCCATCACGGGAACGAATTGCCACAAGGTCTGGTGCGGCAGGTTAGCCAGCCACAGTTGCAGGGCCGAAACGACGATATATCCCAACACCGCCGCATGTGACACGCGCCGCGCGCCGAACCGCTCGACAATGCGGGCATTGCCGAAATTGGCAATTGCCATCGCCAGCGCCATGCCGCCAAAATAGAGCGGAAACGCCCGTCCCGCGCCGAAATGTTCGCCGATTAGCTGCTCGCAGCTTTGTACATAGCCCCACATCACGCCCATTACCGCGCCGCTGGCCAGCACATAGCCGGTCGCCTCGCGCGTGGTCAGCGTGGTGGCCATGTTGGCGCCAATGGCGCGCAAGTTGATGGCCTGACGGTTCGCCGGGTCCAGTGTTTCGGGCAGGCGCAAAGCGATCCACAAGGTTATGCCCGCCCCCCAGATTGCCATGAAACCGAAGATCCAGCGCCAACTGGCGAATAGCAGGATGAACTGGCCGATGCTGGGTGCCAGCATCGGCACGCACATGAAAATAACGGCCACCAGCGATTGCAGCCGCGCCATCTGATCGCCCTCAAACCGGTCACGGATGATCGCCGATGGCAGCACGCCAAGGCCGGCACAGGTGATCCCTTCCACCAGCCGCAGCATGACCATCATGTTGAATTCATAGGCGACAGCGCAAGCCAGCGACAGGACGATATAACTGCCCAGACAGCCCAGCAGCACAGGCCTGCGTCCAAAGCGGTCGGCCAGCAGCCCCGGTACGATGGCGCCCAGCCCGATTCCGATCATGAACACGCCGACGACCAGCTGGCGGCGGTTGGGATCGGTCACCGCCAGGTCGCGGGCCATGTCAGACAGGCCGGGCAACATGGCGTCTATCGCCAGTGCCTGCAGCGCCTGGATGCCCGCCAGCATGAACACCAGCTCGCGCTCGGAAATGCGCAGGGCTGGCGGGGCAGACGAATAGGGAGACGATGCGGGGGAGGCCATCGCCCCATAATGGGCCGGGCGAACGCAAACGGCCACCCCCTGACAGGGGTTTTTTGCTGCATCGCGGAAAATTTGCCACATCCTTCCGCCAACCGCCCCCAAGACAGCACGTCAGATGGCGACTATCGTGCGGACATGGACGATTCAGGCGATGGATATGGAGCCAAAGGGCAGGATGACAGCGCACCCGGCCTGCGCAAGATCATTCATGTCGATATGGATGCATTTTTCGCCAGTGTCGAACAGCGCGACGATCCGTCACTGCGCGGCAAGCCCGTGGCGGTGGGCGGGTCAAGGACGCGCGGCGTGGTGGCTGCTGCCAGTTACGAGGCGCGGAGGTTCGGCGTGCGTTCTGCCATGCCCTCGGCCGAGGCGGCGCGGCTTTGTCCTGATCTGGTTTTCTGCCGCCCGCGCTTTGAAGTCTATGGCGCGGTGTCGCGCCAGATTCGCGCGATCTTTCGCGATTACACCCCGCACGTCGAACCGATGGCGCTGGATGAGGCCTATCTGGACGTTACCGAAGATCCGCGCGGTATCGGTTCGGCCACGCGGATTGCCGAACTGATCCGGGCGCGGATCAGGGCCGAAACCGGGCTGACCGCCAGCGCCGGGGTTTCGTACAACAAGTTCCTCGCCAAACTGGCCAGCGACCAGAACAAGCCCGATGGCCTGTGCCTGATCCGCCCCGGCGAGGGCACGGACTTTGTCGCGGCACTGCCCGTCCGCCGCTTTCACGGCATCGGCCCGCGCGGGGCAGAGAAAATGGCGGCGCTGGGCATTCACATCGGGGCCGACCTTTTCCGGCAGGACATCGCCTTTTTGCGCCAGCATTTCGGCTCGCAAGCGGAATACCTCTACCGGGCGGCGCGGGGTATCGACTTGCGCCGGGTTTCCGCCGACCGGCCGCGCAAGTCTGTCGGCGGAGAGCGTACGTTTGATCATGACATCTCGTCCGGCACGGTGCTGCGCGAAACGCTGGAGCGGATCACCGGGATCGTCTGGGACCGCATCGAACGGTCACAGGCGCGCGGGCGGACGGTGACGCTGAAATTGCGATACAGCGATTTTACCACGCTGACCCGCGCGCGATCATCGCCGGTCAACGTCACGGGGCGCGACGAGTTCGCTGGCATGGCCATTGCCCTGCTTGATGAACTGCTGCCCCTGCCGCAGCCGGTGCGGCTGATGGGGCTTACTCTGTCCGCGCTGGAGAGTGACAGCGCGCCCGCTGCCGCCGGACCTATCGGGCCTGACGCGCAGCTTTCGCTGCTGTGACATAGCCGGGCAACAGGCCGGGCAGGCTGCGCGCGATGTCGGCGGGCAGATCGGCCACGGCAAAGAACTGCGCGGCCACGATCTCGCGCCCGTCAGCGCGCGGCGTGTCACTGGTCCACCCGGCGATGACGCGCACGTCGTTGTCCGATCCGTGCGGCATGTGCCGCATCACTGCGATCTCGACCGGCTCGGCAAGGATCACACCGGCCTCCTCGCGCGCCTCACGCACAGCGGCGGCAATCGCGCTTTCGCCGCGCGCCAGGCCGCCGCCGGGCAGCGTCCAGTGGTGCAGGCCATAGGAATGGCGGATCAGCAGCACCCGGCCTTGCGGATCGATTGCCACCACTTGCGCGCCCGCCACTCGTGTCCGCCGCCAGCGCCACCACTGCAGCCGCAGCTGATGGGCAGCGCGCAACAGGGCGATATGCAGCTGGGGCGGGATCAGGTGAAGCATGTCACCGGCTGGCGGCGGGCGGCCAGAAGACGCGCCACCGGCAGATCATGGCCGCCGATTGCTGCCGCTTCAAACAGCGCGCGTTTCTCTGCCCCGCGAATGAGGAACAGCAAGGCATCGGCATCGACCAGCGCAGGGATTGTCAGGGTCAGCCGGTCAAACGGAGCCTCAGACGGCAGCGGGTCGGGCGTCAGGCGGCGCACTGTGGATGGGGCGTCAGCGCGCGGATCGGTGTTGGGGAACAGCGAGGCGATGTGGCCATCAGCGCCCATGCCCAGCCAGGTCAGCGCGAAATGCGGCGGCAGCGCGCCCTCGGCCAAGGCCACGATCCGCGCGCCCATCGGCTCAAGCAGCGCGCGGATGCGGCCAACATTGCTGGCCGGGTTGCCCTCATCAACAATCCGGTCGTCCCCCGGCCACACCGCAACCCGCCGCCAATCAACCGCGCTTTGCGCCAGCAGGCCAAGGATCGGGAACGGGGTCGATCCGCCCGGAACGGTAATCGCTATCTCCCGCCCTTGCGCCGCGTCCAGCGCGATCAGCAGCCGCTCCTCGATCCACGCGGCGATCTCCGCGTCGTTTTTGCCATCAATGATTTCTATCGCCATGCCATCGGCATAGCACACTGCAGGCTAGTGTGGAGGATTCGAAGTTCGTTCCATTAAAAGCAAACGTCATCCCGGCGGAGGCCGGGATCCAGTCCCATTAGCTAAAGCGCGTAGCGGCACATTTGTCTCAGGTTCTGGGTCCCGGCCTTCCGGCCAAAGGGGCCGGAAGTTTATCCAGAGCGAAGTCGATGAGCCGGGATGACGGGATTTTAACAATGCGAACTTTAGATTCATGATACTAGCTGGCGATCTGGGTGAGGAACCACACGCGCTGTTCGGCCTGATCGGTCCAGTCGTCGATCACGCCGTCGGTGGCATTGTCGCCCGCTGCGCCCGCAGCCTGCTTGGCTTCGCGCAGGGCGGCGACATAGGCGGTGTTGTCCGCGATCAGTTCCCTGACCATTGCCAGGGCATCAAGATCGGCGGCGTCCTGATCCTTGATCCGTGTGCTGGCGGCAATCGCGCCGATGGACGTCAACGTATTTGCGCCGTTCTTGCGCACCCGTTCGGCGATCAGATCGGTCAGCGCGAAGATTTCTGCCGCCTGCTCGTCGAACAGCAAGTGCAGATCGCGGAACTGCGGTCCGCGCACGTGCCAGTGGAAGTTCTTGGTCTTGATATAGAGCGCGAAACTGTCAGCCAGCAGCGTATTGAGCGCGGCGACGAGCGCCTTTCGGGCATTGTCCTGGGGCATCGAATCGGTGCTTCAATCGTTGTGATGCCCTATCCTACCACCAACGATTAATTGGCCGAACAATCATTACCGGCGAAAGAAATCGAAAAAAGCGATCAGCCAAACACGCGCAGGGCAAGCACCAGCGCCGCGATCAGCAATATGCCCCCGGCTATCCTTCGCGCAAGTGCCGTGCGGTGGTTGGTTGCCAGGGCCGGAAACGCCCATGCCGTGCCCAGCAGCGCGGCGCTGGCGGCGGCTCCGCCCATGCCGACAGGGATCGGGGCCGCCGTCAGCAGCGCCAGCGCCAGAACTACAAGGCGCACCGCGTCGGTCAACTGGCCTGCCAGCAGGACCACGGCAGCAGCGACCAGCGAGCGGGTTGGCTCGTCCGCTGGCTTGCGGGGGCGGGAAAGCAGGGCTTCGGCCCCGGCAATAGCCAGCGCCAGCGCCGCAAAGACCAGCCGCGCCGGGCCTCCCATTGCTGTGGCCATCTGGGCGGACATTGCGCTGGCCGCAAAGGCGGCCCCCGCCGATGCAGCGCCGCCGGTGCACAGGGCCACCACCAGCAAGCCGGGATGCGGCCCCAGCCGGGCGGAAAGCTGCGCCACCAGCACCTGATCGCGCGCACCAATCCCGGCCAGCACCGCGCACAGGAAAGCAAAAAGGAACCCGCTCATCTAATTAGTCGCGCCAAGGTTGTATCGACATTCAGCTCAGACCGAGCCGAAAATTGTGGATTTTGAGAACCGGAGCGGAGCGTACTTTATGTACGTGAGCACCGGAAGCGCAGAAAGACGCGATTTGCAGGCCGGTATGGGCTGAATGTCGATACAACCTACAGCTTTGGCAGGGTAACCCCGCGCTGGCCCATGTACTTGCCCGCCCGGTCGGCATAGCTGACCTCGCACGGCTCGTTGCCCTGCAGGAACAGGAACTGGCAGGCGCCTTCGTTGGCATAGATCTTGGCGGGCAGCGGGGTGGTGTTGGAAAATTCCAGCGTCACATGACCTTCCCAGCCGGGTTCCAGCGGGGTGACGTTAACGATGATGCCGCAGCGCGCATAAGTCGATTTGCCAAGGCAGATCACCAGCACATCGCGCGGCACGCGGAAGTATTCCACCGTGCGGGCCAACGCGAACGAGTTTGGCGGGATGATGCAAACGTCGGTCTTGCGGTCGACAAAGCTTTTGGGATCGAAATTCTTCGGGTCCACCACCGACGAATCGACATTGGTGAAGATCTTGAACTCATCCGCCACCCGCGCGTCATAGCCATAGGACGACAGCCCGTATGAAATGCACTGATCGCGCCGCTGGCTTTCGACAAACGGCTCTATCATGCCGTGTTCAAGCGCCTGCGTGCGGATCCATTTATCTGAAAGAATAGCCATGCGCCGCTTCATGGCCGAAGGGGTGAGGAGGAGCAAGAGGCGCGCGCATGGAGCATTTTCGCCCCTCGCGCGTTTAGACCGGGATTTCATGTTCCGGGGAAACTTGCCATGCGGCTTATTGCGTTCGTCTTGCCACTCTTGCTGCTGGGCGGCTGTCACTTTTCCACTGGCGATGATGACAAGTCCAATGACGAAACGTCCGCCCGCGCGCCAGCGGAAAAGCCTGCTGCCGACCCGCTTGCCTCGCATGACCACGATCCGCAGGCCCAGCAGATCCCCGACGCCCAGCCGCGCCCGCTGATGCAGGCGCAAGTCGTGCTTGACCGGTTGGGCTTCACCCCCGGCGTGGTCGACGGCAAGGCCGGGTTATCCACGCGCAACGCGATCGGGGGATTTCAGGAAGCGACCGGGCTGAACGTGTCCGGAGAGCTGGATACGGCGACGCTCAAGGCGCTGGAGAGGTGGAACGACATTCCGGCCACCCGCGTGGTTACCATTCCCGCCGATTTTGCCGCCGGACCGTTTCAGCCCAAGCCTGCCGATCCGGCCGAACAAGCGAAGCTGCCAGCGCTGGGATACGAGTCGCTTGACGAAAAGCTGGCCGAACGGTTCCACACCACAATCGCGACCTTGCAGGAATTGAACCCCGGTGGCGTTCCGGCAGGCTCGCCCGCACCAGCAGGAGTGCGCGCACCTAGCCCGGCGCCTTCGCCAAGCGAAGCTGCAGCAACCGGAGACGCCAAGCCCGTTGCCGTTCCGCTGTTCCACGCAGGCCAGCAGATCCGCGTACCCAATGTCGGCGGCGATGTGATCGAGCCGGGCAGCATAGACGATCCCGCCTGGGCGCAGACGCTGGCCATGCTCGGCGTCGGCTCACGCCAGCCGCAGGCCGCAGATATCGTCGTCAGCAAGTCAAAAGGCACGCTCAAGGCGTTTGATCAGGATGGCAAGCTGATAGCCGTCTATACCGCGACGATGGGTTCCAGCCACGATCCGCTGCCGCTCGGCGACTGGAAGATACAGGGCATCTCGCGCAATCCCAAGTTCCATTACAACCCCGCGCTGTTCTGGGATGCAAAGCCGGGATCGGACAAGGCCTTGCTGCCCGCTGGACCCAACGGTCCGGTCGGCGTGGTGTGGATAGACCTCAACAAGCCGCACTATGGTATCCACGGCACCCCGCGCCCGGAAACGATCGGTCGGGCCGAAAGCCACGGCTGTGTGCGCCTGACCAACTGGGACGCCGCCCGCCTAGCGCAGATGGTATCTGCGCGGACCAAGGTTAAGTTTGAAAGTTGATCGCAATGACCTGGCAAAAATTCAAAACCATTACGGCAACGGCCACGATCACCTCGTTCGTCTGGATACTGGTCGGCTATTACGAACTGCTTCATCTCAAGGGACCGGAATCAGCCACACAGTCCGCGCGTATGGGCATGACTGCCCCGGAGCAGGAGGCTGTCACGGGTAACACGGCCATAGCGGCGGAGGTTGCGCCCCCCGCGATTGGTCACTTGCTGATACCGGTTCAAGGCGTTGCCCCCGCCCAGTTGGGCGACACCTTTAGCCAGGCCCGGGCGGAAGGCGAGCGGCGGCACGATGCGATCGACATTCCCGCGCCGTTGGGGACGCCGGTCCTCGCAGCTGCATCGGGATGGGTGGAAAAACTGTTCGTGTCGAACGAGGGCGGAAACACGGTCTACGTGCGTTCAGCCGACCAGCGGGTGATCTATTATTATGCCCATCTCGATCACTATGCCCCCGGATTGGCAGAGGGGCAGCAGGTCATGGCGGGGCAGGTGATCGGGGCGGTTGGCATTTCCGGCAATGCACCGCCTGGTGCGCCGCATCTTCACTTTGCGATCAACGTGCTGGGTCCCGGCCAGAACTGGTGGCAGGGAACCGCCGTCAATCCCTATCCCTTGCTGATGGCGAGGTGAGCCGGGCCTGACAGAGCGCGGCGGCGGCGCAGTGCGGCACCGGCGATGCCAAAGCCCAGCACCATCATCGCCCATGTGGCGGGTTCAGGTGTGGCCGTAACCATCGCGAATGTCGTCTGCAGCGCCGAACCGGCATTACCCACCGAACCGCCTGTCCCCGTCCACGCGCGGCTGACGATTTCGTTGCTGGAATCGGAATTGAAGAAGTTCTGGTAAGTGCCGTAAGGCCCTTGCGTTCCGGTCACGTTGAAGATGTTCACGTTCATCAACAGGTGCTGCCCGAGCGAGGGATCGTAAGTGATCGTGTTGCCGGTCAAGTTCAGGACATTGGAAACCGGGCCGCCCAGCGTGAACGTGCCCAGGCTACCCAGAAACGTGCCCAGGTTTGACGAAAGGTCGTCGGTAAGGCCGGTGAAGGTGACATTCGACAGGTAGAACGACACGTCATACGAAGCGGAATCGATGATCGGTCCGTAAGGTACGCCGTTGTTGGGGCCATAGGCGAGATTCTGGGCGAACTGCACGCTGTTGAAGGTAATCGGACCGGTGAATGCCGCCTTGTCGTATTGTTCCTGATACTGGGTCAATCCATCAGTGGCACCGCAGCTGAAAGGGTAGCAATTGCCTTCGTCGGTATTGCCGATGGTTACCGACGTCGCGGACGCTGGCGCTGCGAAGCTGACCAGCAGCGCCACGGCGGCGATATTCCGGATCGCATTCAATACCCTGATCATCAGCCTGCCCCTTTGGAACGGCAACGCCGGTTCACATCCAGCTAAACGCAGGAGTCCCCATGATTGCTATGAACAGACGCGCTGCGTCTGCACCATTCGACCGTCCCCACCACGTTATCCTGAGTCCCTACCACTAAGTAAGAACACTTAACAATGGGTTGAGCATTGCATCGATTATTATTTGCTGGCGCCTGAAAATCGCAGGCACGACATAGCGGCGGGCAGCGGCCCGCCGTATTGCCATTTCATGCGTTGGTCCGGGTTATTGCGGGGCCTTGCCGTGCCGCTTCAGCCATGCCTGGAGCGAGGTGACGTCGCGCTGTTCGCGGTAGAAGGTGGCCTTGGCCAGATTCGCGGCCTGACGGTCCTGTGCGTTGTTCATCATCGCTTCGGCCATAGCGATGGCGGCGCGGTGATGGGTGATCATCTTGCGGACCCATGTTTCGAACGGATCGCCTGACATGACCGCCACGGGCGCAGGCCGGGGGGCGGGAGCCGCTACCGGTGCAGCAGGGGCAAACGCTGGCGAAATCACAGGCGCGTCAACCTTGGGTGCCGGAGCCGCGACAGGTGCCGTAGCAGCAGCCGGCTTGGCAGGCACTTGCGCCCCGGCGGCGCTGGCGATCAGGCAGAATGCAGTTGCGGCAAAGCTGGTGAATTTCATGAAGCTGTCCCCCCGGTGTCGGTCTGGCTCCATTCGCGCGTGCGATGCCAGACTTCCGGCGCGCAGTGTTCGCGCGCAAGTGACCCATCGTCAATGAGTTATTTCGGATAGTCCGAGTGCCGCGCGTGATGTTCAACCGCCGTGGTATTCGCGGTACCAGCGGATGAACCGGGGCACGCCAACGTCAATGCTGGTGGTCGGCTGATAGCCCAGATCGCGGCGGATCGCGTCGATGTCGGCAAAGCTCTGGCGCACGTCGCCGGGCTGCATCGGCTGGAAATCGATCTCTGCCTTCCGGCCCAGTTCGCCCTCCAGTATCTCGATCACCTTCATCAGGTGTTCGGATTTATGGTTGCCGATGTTGTAGAGCCGGTGCGGTTTCAGGCTGCCGCCCGCCTTTTCCTGCCCATCGTCGGGCGGAGGATTATCAAGGCTGGCGATCACGCCCGCAACGATGTCGTCGATGAAGGTGAAGTCGCGGTACATGTCGCCGTGGTTGAACACCGGCAGCGGCTCTCCGGCGATGATCTTGCGGGTGAATATCCACATCATCATGTCCGGGCGGCCCCACGGGCCATAGACGGTGAAAAAGCGCAGTCCCGTCAGCGGCAGGCGATAGAGATGGGCGTAAGTCTCGCTCATCAGTTCGTCCGCCTTCTTGGTGGCAGCATAAAGTGACATCGGGTGATCGACCCGGTCATCGACCGAGAACGGCATCTTGGTATTGCCGCCATAGACCGAGCTGGAACTGGCATAGACCATGTGCTCAACCGCGCGGTGGCGGGCCACTTCCAGCAGGTTCAGGTGGCCGACCAGATTGGCCGAGACATAGGCGTGCGGGTTCTCGATCGAATAGCGTACCCCGGCCTGCGCGCCCAGGTGGACGATGCGGTCAATCTTCGTGTCGCCCAGCGCGGCAAGCAGTCCGGCGTAATCGGCAAAGTCCTGCCGCAGGAAAGTGAAGCGCGCGCCGCCTTCCTCGCGCAGCACTGCCAGACGGGCTTCCTTCAACCGGGGGTCGTAATAGTCGTTGACGCAATCGACGCCGATCACGCTGTCGCCCCGCGCCAGCAGCACGCGCGCCACGTTAAATCCGATGAAGCCTGCCGCCCCGGTTACCAGAACACGCATCGTCACAGGCTCCAGTCCGCCGCGCCGCCAAGCACGCCTTTGAGATCGGCCAATATGCCGCCAGTTGCCACCAGTCCGCGCAAGGCATCCGCCCCCAGCGCCAGATATTCGCGGTGCGGCACCGCCAGCAGGACGAGGTCGTGGCTGCCTCCGGCCAGCGCGTTTGCGCTCAGGTCCAGCCCATACTCATGCTGCGCTTCGGCGGCATCGGCGTGGGGATCGTGGACCGTCACCGCATGGCCAAGCCCGGCCAGCGCCGCGATCAGATCGGCAACTTTGCTGTTTCGCAAATCGGGCACGTCTTCCTTGAAAGTCAGCCCCAGCACCAGCACGCTGCCCGGCTTGCCCCCGCGCACGGCGTGGAGCTGGTCAGCGACCCATGCGGCCATGCCGTCGTTCACCCCGCGCCCGGCCAGGATAACTTGCGGATCAAGCCCCAGCTCCTCGGCCCGGTGCGACAGGTAATAGGGATCAACGCCGATGCAGTGGCCGCCCACCAGACCGGGGGCGAACGGCAGGAAGTTCCACTTCGTCCGCGCGGCGGCGAGCACGTCCCACACCGACAGGTCCATCGCGGAAAATATCCGCGCGATCTCGTTCATGAAGGCGATGTTGATGTCGCGCTGGGCGTTTTCGATCACCTTGGCGGCCTCGGCAGCCTTGATAGACGCGGCGCGGAACACGCCGCCGCTGGTGATCGCGCCATAAAGGTCGGCCACACGGTCCAAAACTTCTGGCGTCTGGCCGGAAACGACCTTGGTAATCTTGTCGATGGTATGTTCGCGGTCGCCCGGATTGATGCGTTCGGGGCTATACCCAAGGAAGAAGTCCTTGCCGCACTTCAGCCCGGAAACGGCCTCAAGAATGGGCGCGCAGATGTCTTCCGTCACGCCGGGATAAACCGTGCTTTCATAGACCACCACCGGCACCCGGCCTTCCGCGACAGCGGCGGGCAGCAGGCTGGCGACAGTGCGGCTGGCGGCTTCGACGATGGACAGGTCGGGGCGATTGGCCCCGTCGATCGGCGTCGGCACGGTGACGATGTAGAAATCGGCCGCCGGGCACTCCGCCGGATCGCAGGTCAGCGACAGGGTGCTGGCGGCGAGGCGATCTGTGTCGATCTCGCCAGTCCGGTCATGCCCGCTGCGCAGTTCGGCGATGCGCCGCGCGTCAACATCCAGCCCGGTCGCCTCGAACTGCTTTGCCAAAGCAACGGCCAGCGGCAGCCCGACATAGCCAAGGCCGATTACGATTACTCTGGGGAGGGACAAGCTGAGCCTTTCCTGACGACGCTGCGTCGCCCTATCATTCGCAAGGGCGGCATAGCAAGGCGGGCTTATCCTGCGGTTAACACAGGAAACCTAAATCCCGGCCCACCACTGATAGCCGCGCGCATCCTCCCAGTAACCGCCCTTGCCGCCGTAAAGCCCGCTGAGCGATGATCGCGCTTCTATCCGCATGATATATTTGGCCTGCTTGTAGCCCAGCTGGCGTTCGCTGCGCAGGCGGATCGGAGCGCCGTGGCCGATAGACAGCGGCTGATCGTTCATCTGCCACGCCAGAATCGTCTGCGGGTGATGCGCCTCAATCAGGTCGAGCGATTCGTAATAGGGTTTGCCCTCGTACCGGTCAGCGCAATGGAACACCAGAAACCGGGCGGAGGGGAGCAGGCCGGCCATCTTCAGCAGTCCGGCAAGCTGAGGCCCCTGCCACTTGCCGATGGCGCTCCACCCCTCGACACAGTCATGGCGGGTGATCTGGCTGCGCTGGGGCAGCGCCTTCAGCGCATCGAGCGACAGGGTGAGCGGGCGCAGCACCAGCCCGTCCACCTTCAGCGCCCAGCGGGCAAAGCCTTGCGCCGCGTGGCCCGCCCAATCGGCGTTGTCATTGGCGTTCAGGCTGCCATTGGTGCGAAAGTTCGGGGACATGTCAGCGGCGGAAAACTCCTGCGCCAGGGCATCGCCCGCCAGCAGGCGCTGGGAGCGGAAATGCGGCTCGCCAGCGGCCTCCAGCAGGGATCGGAACGGGCCGGGCTGGTTGAGCTTGTCACACCCAGCCAGCAACAAGCCGCCAGCGCCCAGCGCCCCGGTGCCGAGCAGGCGGCGGCGCGAAATCAACTCAGACATCGGTGCGGTCCTCCTGCCTGGCCACGGGCAGGCGATATTTGCCAGTAATCATTGAGCGCACTTCGTTGATCGGCCCGGCCAGCAGCACCATAGCCATATGGACGATGAAGAATGCGATCAGCCCGCACATGCAGAGAAAATGCAGCGACCGCGCCGATTGCCGTCCGCCAAAAATCTCCGTCAGGAAAGGCAGCGCGGCATTCAGAGCGGGGGACATCGCCAGCCCGGTCAGGATGATCAGCGGCAGCAGGCCGAACAGAACTCCGCAATAAGCCAGCTTTTGCAGCACGTTATAGCGCAGCGCAGCTTCTCCGGTGGGAAAGCGCAGGGCGGCATGCTCCTTTATGTCGTGCCACAAATGCCCTGGCGACCACTCGCGCCGCGTGATGTGCAAATCGCGCCGGACATGGCCGTTGAACAGCGAACGGAGCAGATAGACTGCCAGTCCCAGCGCCAGTACCCAGGCAAAGGCAAAGTGCCAGATCCGCGCATCGGCGGGGCTGTAATGCGATGGAATCGTGATCCAGCCGGGAAACGGCGCCCCCCCCTCATCCCCCAGAACCAGCCAGGCATGATCGGGATTGGCCCCGAACTTGCCCCAATAGAGCCGGGGATGGGCATTCAGGATCATCAGCCCGCTCATCATCATGATGCAAAGCGTGATCACGTTGGTCCAGTGCCAGATGCGGGTGGATAGCCGGTGGCGCTTTACCAGCGCCCCGTCAGAGGGGGATGTCACCCCCGCGATTTTGCCGGTGTCACCGCACAGGCCAGAAGTAGAGTCGACCTCCATCACTTTCCCCCAGTAGTCCAGCACAGGCTAGCCCAGCGTTTCCCGGTTGCCAAGGTACGCTCCCGCAGACAGATCGGCGCCGATTCAGGGAATCGCGATTGACCGATCGCAAGCCTATGTGGCAAAGGCGCCCGCATCGGCTGAAAGCTGGCGATCAAACCGATCCGTCCTGCATTCCCAAAGCCAACGCGGCGCGCCGATCATGGTACGCGGGTGTAGCTCAATGGTAGAGCAGCAGCTTCCCAAGCTGAATACGAGGGTTCG
>JBDTUQ010000035.1:0-22353 GCA_040007615.1 Novosphingobium sp. | reverse complement strand
GCGGGCGCTTCGAAATGATCCCGTGCCGTTTCATCAGTAAAGTAGAGGCGGTCGGCGTGGCTGGCAGGTGGCGGGGTGATTACATCCGGGTTCGCGCGGAGACGCGGAGAAGAAGATGCGCCGAGACGCACAGGAGTGAAGGCAGAATCAAGAGTGGCGGCTGGGGCCACTTTTGGCTAACAAAAGACGCTGCACACCCCCGGTATACCAGCCTGCGGCGCGGACATACCCAGCGCTTACACTTGCACTCCGTCTCAATGATAGCGCCGCAGCAGTCCCGCCAGCTTGCCTTGTACCTGGACTTCGTGCTTGCCGTAATACTGCGGATCATAGGCAGAATTGGCCGGGTCAAGGCGGATGCCGTCGGGTTCGCGGTGCAAGTATTTCAGCGTCGCTTCCTCACCATGCACCAGCGCGACCACGATCTCACCATCGCGGGCTGTGTCGGTGCGGCGGATCAGGGCGTAATCACCATCGAGGATGCCCGCGTCGATCATGGAATCGCCTGATACTTCAAGCGCATAGTGCTCTCCCGGCCCGAGCAGGGCGGCAGGAACGGGCAACATGGCCTGGCCTTCCAAGGCTTCCATCGGGATACCGGCGGCGATGCGGCCGTGCAGCGGGATTTCGATCACGTCATTGGCCGGTTGACGCGGGGCAGCTGCAGCACGTGCAGGTTGCGCGGCAGAGTTCGAATTGGCCGCTGTCGGAGGGGTAACCCGCGCAGGAATATTGTCAGGCTGCCGCAGCACTTCCAGCGCGCGGGCGCGGTTGGGCAGGCGGCGGATGAAGCCGCGTTCCTCCAGCGCCGAGATCAGCCGGTGGACGCCCGACTTCGACTTCAGGTCCAGCGCTTCCTTCATTTCTTCAAACGAAGGGGAAATGCCGGTTTCTTCCAGGCGGGCCTGGATGAAGCGGATCAGTTCGTGCTGTTTACGGGTCAGCATCACGCCACACTCCTGCAAGCGACCGACGCATGTTCCTGCGCCGTTCGGTGAACGAATGCGGAACAATTAAGCAACTTTTAAGCCTTCGTCAAGCGATACTGCCATTTCCGAGCAGATAGACTTCAACCACATCGCCCGGCGTTTTGGCGGCGGCCCCGGCCGGGCGGTCAATCAAGCCGTCGGCAGCGGCCATCGCGGCCAGCGCGCCGCTATCCTGCGTAGTCAGCGGCTCAACGCCTGCTGGGACGAGGCGTGCGCGCAGAAACTCGCGCCGCTCTCCGCCCGCTCCAACCGACCCTTGCAGTGGCAAGCGGATCGCTCGCGGTAAGGGCTGAGCCGCGCCAAGCAGCATGCGCAGCAGTGGCAGAAGAAAATGATAGGCAGTAACGTGGCTTGAAACCGGGTTGCCCGGCAGGCCCAGGATGATCTGATGCGCGCGCGTGGCGACCAGCAGCGGCTTGCCCGGCTTGATCGCCACCCTCCAGAAATCAAGCTGCGCGCCCCAGGATTCGAGCGCCGGGCGGATCAAATCATGGTCGCCCACCGAAGCCCCGCCGGTGGTGACGATCACGTCAGCCGATACGGCCTGCTCAAGCGAGTCCTTTAGTGTGTCCAGATCATCGCGCACCGGGCCGATGCGCTGCACCTGGCAAGGCACCGCCGCGACCATCGCGGCCAGCATCGTGCCGTTGCTGGCGGGAATCTGGTGCTGGGCGCAGGCTTCGGCATCGGCGGAGAGTTCGTCACCGCTGTCAAGAATGGCGACGCGGACCTTGCGCCGCACGGCCAGGTGATTGTGGCCGGCAGCCAGCGCCAGCGCCAGTTGCGCCGGGCCAAGCCGCGCTCCTGCAGGAAGCAGAACATGGTCGGCATGAAAGTCTGACCCGCAATGGCGTACATGGCGGTTTGCGGGGCTGGGCGGCGTGCCTGTAAGGGACAGGGCGTCACCCATGAGGGCCACGTCTTCCTGCAACACCACCGCGTCTGCTCCGGGCGGAAGCAGTGCCCCGGTGGCGAGCCGCACCGCTTGCCCGGCCGCAACTGCGCCGCCGAACGGGTGCCCGGCGGCGCTTTCGCCGATCACCGTCCACGGGCCGGGAAGGTCCGATCCGCACACCGCGTAACCGTCCATTGCCGATAGGTGCGCTGCGGGCTGGGTGCGCCGGGCGGTGAGCGGTTCAGCCAGGTAGCGTCCCAGTGCCGAGGCAACGTCTACCCGCTCGACAGGCAGGGCAGTGGCCAGCGCCAGCAGACGGGTTTGCGCTTCTTCCAGCGGCAGAGGCGGCGGCTTCACGGGGTGCCTGCCAGTTCCGGTGCGGTCCAGTCGCCCGATTTGCCGCCGGTCTTGCTGAGCAGGCGCACCTGATCGATCACCATTGCCTTGTCCACGGCCTTGGCCATGTCATAGATCGTCAGCAGCGCGACCGAAACAGCGGTCATGGCTTCCATTTCCACGCCGGTTCGCCCGCTGAGACTGGCGGTGGCGGTGGCGCGCACTGCGTTGCCTTCGATAGCGAAGTCGACAGACACAGCGTCCAGAGCCAGCGGATGGCACAAGGGGATTAGTTCGGCGGTCTTTTTCGCGGCCATGATCCCGGCGATCCGGGCTGCGGCAAGGACATCGCCCTTGGGCACCTGACCGTCGCGGATAGCCGCCAAAGCCGCGTCGTTCATCTGAATCAGTCCGCTGGCGACGGCGATGCGGCGCGTGACTGCCTTGCCGCCGACGTCGACCATGCGCGCTTTGCCTTGCGCATCGAGATGTGTGAGGGGGTTGTCCATAGTCAAGTCCAGTCCGGAAGATGCGGGGTCAGGTGCGCCGGGGCATTCGCGCGTCGCGCACGCGGCGCAGCGCCTCGCGGGGCAGCTTCATGCGCTGTGCGGCAGCGGCAATACTGGTGCGCGCCTGCGGGCTCCACATGGCGCAATAGGCGGCACTGGCGATCCACAGCACGGTCGTTTCGCTGAACGGCGCTACCAGTCCGTCCTCCGCAAAGGTTCGCGCATAGAACGCGGTCTGGAGCGCAAGGAAGAACGCGATGGTGACGCTGGGCGTGGTGAGCTGGCGATAGATGCTCAGCAGGAAGATCCCCACGTTGGTCGCGATCAGAAGCCCCATGCCGACAACGCCCAAGCCGACGCGCATCTCGATGTATTCATTGTGAAAATTGAAACCCATCCGCGACCGGATGCCGAACGCTCGCCACAGTGCTTCAGCCTCGACATAGCCCTGCCGCCAGAATGAACCATAGCCATAGCCGAGCATCGGGCGGCGTGAGGCAAAGTCTTCCGCCACCCGCCACAGCATGGTCCGTCCGGTCAAAGTGGTATCCTTGCCCAGCGCCTGCGTGCCCGCACCGGCCAGGCTCTCGGAAAGGTCCGCCAGATAGGGGTACAGGACCGCGATCACTACCAGCATGATCACGGTCGCCGTCCATCGCACAGTCATCGGAAAACGGCCCAGCGCCAGAGACGAGAAGAATACGAACAGGAAAATCGCCGTCGAGGTCAGCGAACCAGCCGATTGCGACAAGTTGATCAACCAGAAAAAGTACGGGAGGAAAATCAGGGCCGCTATCCGCAATGGGCGCGGCATTTCCGGGTTAAGCAGGGTCGCGAATGACAGCAGCACGCCCAATTGCGCGGTAAAGCCCAGTGCGTTCTTGCTGCCCAGCGGGCCCCTCAGCGGATAGCCATTTGCCAAAGTATCGGGCACATAGGGCATGATCTGGATGCCGATCACCATCACCGATACCATCAGCGTTCCGATCAGCAACTCGGGCGGACACCGCTTCGCAAGGATGATCGCGGCGGCAAAGGTGATGAACAATTGCATGCCTGCGCGCAGGGTCCGCGAAGGGGCATCGGACCACACCGTGGAAGCGATGGCCAGCAGCGGCAGGGCCAACAGCAGGGCGAAAACCAGAAGAACGCGCGCATTGTCGATCGGGCGAAGGGCAATCAGTCCGACCGCGGCAAGGATGAAGAAAAACGCCGACATCGTGGAATAGATGCCGCTGAACGAAAGCGCCGTTGCTGCCAACACGCACAATGCATATTCGGTGCGGCGAATCCGCTGTTCCAGGCGCGCGCTGCCCAGGTGTCCGGTAAGCCGGTTCCCCTTGAACCCGAAGTTTGCGCGCATACCCATAAATCCTGATCGCCGTCGGCTTGCCAGATATACCGGCGCCTATGTGGGTGGCACAGGCCAGAAAACGCGATGGAATGCAAAGGGATTTGGCGCGCGGGGCTGCAAAAATGGAGCCTCCTTGCCTGAAGTTGGCAGAAAATATCTGCATGAACGGGATAGCGCGTTCGCTTTCAGCGTCGGCTAAAAAAGGCCAGTCTGCGCACGAAATTCCTGAGCAACCTTGCGCATCGGGCAATGTGCATCGTTGCCTTGATGCCGACGAGGCGGAACACCTTACCAGCCGCACTGTCGCATGGCGGCACAAACTCCGGCACCAGTTGCTGGATCAGATGGAAGACCTCCCTTCCTTCGCCGGGAAATCGCGCTCCGATCCGCACCGCGAGGGGCCATAGATTGTTCGTCACGGCCACCAGCCGTCGAGGTGTATTCAGCGCTTTGGCGTCAAGTTGATTGATGATGCGCTTCCACATCTGCAGTTCTTGCCAATCGGCGATTGTATGCATGGAGCCTGGCTGAAACTGGATTCTCGCGTTGTTATGCTGTCTGTGAATGAGCGTCGGCTCAGGCCAGGTTGAGACTCGTGGCTGTTCCATTGCGCAATCCACCACGAAAGCACGGTCATCCATGATGGCGTATTCCGTCCGGTGTTCCAGACCGGCTATGAACGAGCGCCGAAAGATATAGGCCGAGTAATGCGAACTGTCGCATTCGCCCAGTTGCTGGGCAAGAAAATCCCCGCAGTCATCCCAGGGGTGTTCGATGTACCGATCGCCTTGCGAGAACCACTCCCTGTATCCAGCGACGCAGACGTCGGCGTTTGAAGCCTGCGCAAATTCGAGTTGGGGGATTACCTGACCAGTTATAAGTATATCATCGGAATCCAGAAACCGGATGTAATCGCCGCGAGCGCTGGCCATCGCCCCGTTCACCGCCCTCGACTTTCCCGTGTTGGTCTGCGTTATCACGGTTATCCCGGACTGCTCGCTCAGCCATTCCGCCGTCCCGTCGTTGCTGCCATCGTCTATGACGATAATCTCGATACGTGGATCGCGCGGGCAGGAAGCAATTGCTTCCGTCAAACTCCAGAGCCGGTTAAAAGTCGGAATTATGATTGAGAGACTCACCCGGTGACGCCTTGCAAAGAAATGCCTGATAAATATGTCACCGACGACAGTTGCGTCGCGACATTGTTAATCGGCTGGTTACCAACTTTGCTGGCAAAGGCGAATAGTTTTGCTGAATCCCTTCAGTAGCGAGTGATCTGTGAATGCGGGGATCGCACCTTTGTTAAATCCGTCATTTGCCCCATCGATGGGTTTCCCCGAGGCCCGCAAATTGGTATGACGGGCGCCACAGCAGGAGTATGATGTGCGGGTTCTGGTACTTGAATTCAATGAGTTGAGCCCGTCGCTGCTTGATCGCATGATCGGGCAGGGGGAACTGCCCAATTTTGCCCGGCTGCGCGATGGCGGACTGGCGGCGGTGACCGATGCGGGGGAGACGCCGCCTAATCTTGAGCCGTGGATTCAATGGGTTACCGTCCACACCGGACTGCCGTTTGCTCAACATGGCTGTTTTCAGCTGAACGATGGGGCTGCACTGGATTCTCCGCGTTTATGGGATCTGGTCAGCCGGGCAGGGCGCAGTAACTGGGTCTGCGGCAGCATGAACGCCGGCTACGATGCCGGAACATTCAAAGGCAACTTCCTTCCCGACCCGTGGGCGACAGGAACCGCCAGCTTCCCCGCCGGACGATTCGACGCCTACGACCGGCTGGTTCGCGCCTATGTGCAGGAACATTCAGCAGAGCCGGATCTGGAACGGGCGGATTATGTGCGGTTTGGCAAGTTCATGCTGGCCAACGGCCTGTCTCCTGCCACCATCTGGGCGGCCATACGGCAACTGGCCGGTGAGCGGTTTCGCCGTAGCAAGTGGCAGCGGGCGATGATTCTCGATCGGTTGCAGTGGGATTTGTTCAGCGCCGTCTATCGCCGCGAAAAGCCTGATTTCGCGACCTTCTTTCTTAACAGCACGGCGCATTTCCAGCACTTTCACTGGCGCGAGATGGAACCGGAGCTGTTCAGCATCCAGTCCGGGCCGGATGACATGGAAGCTTACGCCGATGCCATTCCCGGCGGTTACCGGGCGATGGATGTGATCGTCGGCAAGGCACTGGATCTGGCCGGTGACGATGCCGCTGTGGTGCTGGTTTCCGCGCTCAGCCAGCAGCCGATGCTGGTGCACGAGGATACCGGCGGACGGCAGATATACCGCCACCGCGACATCGCGCGGCTGCTGGAGTTTGCCGGGGTGGCGCCGGGCTGGCGCTATGCCCCGATCATGTCGCAGCAATTCCTGCTCCATTTTGACAGCGAAGCCGCCGCCGCCGCCGCTGCCGAGCGGATAGAGGGCCTGAGCCTGTCTGACGGACGCCAACCGATGTGGGCGCGCCGCGATGGCACCACCCTCGACAGTGGTTGCATGATCGACCAGAATCCGGGTGAGCAGGCGACTGTGCGCTCGCTTCATTCGAATGAAACGCCGGGCTTTTTTGATCTGTTCTATCCGCTTGAGGCCCTGCGCAGCGGGATGCACCATCCCGATGGCGTGTTGTGGATCAAGGCACCCGGCGTTGCGCCCGCCCGGCTCGCCGAAAGCGTGCCACTGTGCGCGGTTGCGCCGACTCTGGCCGCGCTGGCGGGCGTGGATGGTTCGTTTGCCGAGCCCAGTTTGATCAAGGCAGCCTGACCTGAACTTTGGGCTAATCTAACCCTTTATCCGAATACCGCCTACGCAATTATCGTTTCTTTTCGGGCACTTCTGCTCTGCCAGCTTCCACGCTTGCAGTAACATTTCCAGGTGATAGTTCCACACGCCGACCATATGCAGCAAGACGTCGCGCGCTTGCGGCCGGGCCATGCGTTCTACCCCGGTATAGGGCTGCTGCTCGCTCGATAGCTTGAGGTGCAGGTGCCGGTCGCCCGGTGGTTGCAGGGTATAGCAATAGGGCAGGCCCTTGTGCCGCCCGGGGTCCTTGGTGATTTCCAGCCCCCAAACGGTGCAGACGTTGGTTTCGTTGGAAACCGTCCACAGAGTATAGAGTTCGGCTACGCGGCAGTGGTTGGCGTCTGTGCAATCCTTGAAATTCGTGCTCCAGCCGATGTTCTTGCTGGTCGCCTGGATCAGAGCAGTGCGTGTTGCCGGATCATAGGAGGATTTGGCGGTCGACCCTGTCTGGGTGATAACTTCTACCATCAGAGCGGGATCGATTCCTGTAGGCATGGTGGGCACGTTCACCTTGGGCGAGGAAGCGGACCGGGGCCTGGGGGCGTGGCGGCGCGTCTCGGGCGGCTTTGTCGTCGCGCCGGGCTTGGGCTTGGCGATGGTGAAATCGGCGTGGGCAGGGGCCGACGCCAGCAGCACCGCTGCGCCGAGGGCACAGGCTGTTCTGGTCAAAAGTGATCGCATCATGCTCACCTGCAAACGCCCTTCGATGGGGGAATTACCACGCGCGCCTCGCCTTGGCGATGCGCTAGTTAGTCTGGTCGTCCACGGTCTTGAACCACACCATTTCCGATTTCCAGCCCCGTTCGCGCGCCGTCTGCAGAAAACGCTGCTGCCAATCGCCTGCGTGCGCTCCAGCAGAGGCGCTGGTCAGACCACCATCAAACGGCCCTTTGCCCGAAAGCAGCATAAGGCCGGACCATCCGGTGTGATCGACATCCAGCGTCAGCCGGTAATGACCGCCACCCAGATCCTCGCTCCCCGCGATCAGTTCAGACCGCTGAGTTGTAAGCTGCGAGATCTTGCCCGATGGCTGCACGCCGAACAGTGCCATTTCCGGCGGCGCATTGCCGAAATCGAAATTGACCACGACCTTCGCCGCAAGCGGGCCACCAGGTGCGGAGCGGGTCAGTTCAAACTGCTGCTGGGCCACGGAAATCCGCCCGCCAGTGGTATCGCGTATCTGGCGCAGCGCGTCGATCGCGCCGCATTCGGTGGCGTCGATCGGTGATACGTTGTGGAAATCGAGCGCCGACACGGTCACTTGTCGCGCCGCAAGCAATTGCCCGATCTGCCGCTGCGCCTCTGCCGGGTGTCCGGCAACGCCGTGCAGTGCGATGCTGACGCCGTTTCCAGCTGGGTCGATGTCGGTGATGTCGAGCCAGGTGCAGCCGACCGAGCCCAAGCCAGACGCCAGCGCAGTGCGGGACGCGGCGACCGCATCGCCTGATGCGCCCGGCGCGCTTTCCACCGCGACACCGCCGCCTTTAGGTGCAGAACCGGAAGAATACCACGCCCCGGCCGCCGCCAGCGCCAGCAAGACCGCGCCGCCGCCTGCAAGCATGGGTACGCGGCTTTTGGCGGGGGCTGGCGCTGGTTCGACCGTTTTCGATGGCAGCACAAAAGCTGGCTCTGACGGAGTGGGAGCCTCGGCAATTACCGACCTGTCAGGCGCTGGCTGAAGAGCGGGCGACTCTGGCTCAGCCACTGGCTCTGGCTCAGTCTCGGGCACTGGCTCTGCTTCAACCAGTGGCTCAGCTTCCGGGATCGGCTCTGGCTCGGCAATCGGCGAGGCTTCGGGCGCCGGATCGGCGGCGGGAGTGACGTCAACCGGCGCGGCAGCTTCGCGGAGCAGCCCCGGCGATGTCCACGAACCGGCGGGCTGCGGCAACAGTGCCAGCAACTCGCCCATCGACGCGGGCCGGTCCAGCGGGTTGGGCATGACCATCCGCGCCAGCAGTGGACGCAATTCTTCCGGCGCAAGGGTAAGGTCGGGGCCAGCGCGGCGTTTGTCTACCGCATCGACCAGCGTGCCGCCCATGTTCACGTCCTTGCGCATGGACACTGCCAGGATCACCAGCCCCAGGCTGTAGATGTCGGTCCAGGGTCCGATATTGCGGCCAAAGTCGCCCAATTGCTCGGGCGCGACATAGTTCAGCTTTCCGGCGAATCCGTCGCCAATGATCGTTGCCGAACCGGGATCGAGATCCTTGGCGATGCCGAAATCAATGATCTTCGCGCCCGCCAGATGACCGCCTTCCAGCATCACATTGTCAGGCGACATGTCGCGGTGGATCGCCCCCAGCGCGTGCGCGGCGCTCAGACCCTCGGCCAGGCGGCGGGTGAGGGCTAACAGGTCGGCCACGCTGGGTTCCAGCGTCTTGATGACGTCAGACAGGTTATGCCCGTCAACATATTCGGTGACGATGTAGAACACGCCAAGCTGCGGTTCCTGCGCGAACACGCGGTATTGCACCAGCGCCGGGTGGCTGAGCCGGGTCAGCGTGCGGGCTTCCTTGCGGAACATGGCCAGCACGTTGGCGTCTGCGGAAAGGTTCGGCAGCATGACCTTGATCGCCACGCGCTCGTCACTGTTGACGTTTATCCCCTCAAACACCTCACCCATGCCGCCGCGTGCGATGAAGCGCTTGACCTCGAAGATGTGGTTGAGAACGTCGCCGATCTGGATTTCCTGCCCGGAGCGGCTGCCGACCGTTCCTTCGGGAATAGCCGATGGGCGCGAGGATGCAGGAGGGGTCGATACGGGGTGGGCAGGCTCAGTGGGCGCTGCAGCTTCCGCCGGAGCGCCTGCCTTGGGCAGCAGTGAGCCAATGGGCAGGAATACCGTGCGATCATCACCCGGTGGCGTGCGCCCCGGCGTGCTTTCCGGAGTGCTATTGCCCTTGTCGTCAGCCATCGCGCAGTTCCTGGAATTCGCAGCGGGCCATGCCATGCCGCCCGATTCCCGGCTATCTGACACAGAAAACGAGCCTTTGCACCCGTTTAGTCGCGCCATACCGCTACCTGGCGGCGTAAGTGATCAACAGTGCAGAAGTGCGCGGGTTGCGGCTGTCACATCTTCGGCGCGCATAAGGCTTTCGCCGACAAGAAACGTGCGCACACCAGACTGTGCCATGCGGAGAACGTCGGCATGGCCGCTGATGCCGCTTTCGCAGACCAGCAGCGTGCCTGCAGGGGCCAGCGGAGCCAGCCGTTCGGTGGTAGCCAAGTCGGTGACGAAACGCTTGAGATCGCGGTTGTTCACCCCGATGAGGCGTGATTTAAGCTGTGCGGCGCGCTCCATTTCGGCCTCGTCGTGGACTTCGACCAGCACATCCATGCCGCGTTCCAGTGCCGCTGCTTCGATCTCGGACATCTGGCCGTCGTCCAGCGCGGCGACGATGATCAGGATGGCGTCAGCGCCGATGGCCCGCGCTTCGGCCACTTGCCACGGATCGATCATGAAATCCTTGCGCAGCACCGGCAGCGCGCAAGCCGCGCGGGCGGAGATCAGGTAATCCTCGTGCCCCTGAAAATAGGGCGCATCGGTCAGCACCGAAAGACACGCCGCGCCGCCCAGTTCATACTGCCGGGCATGGGCGGGGGGATCGAAATCGGCACGGATCAGGCCCTTGGACGGCGAACCTTTCTTGATTTCCGCGATCAGGGCAAACCCGGCTTCGGCGGCCTTGCGCAAAGCCGCCTCAAATCCGCGCGGCGCGGTCTGCCCGTCGGCGCGCGCGTCAAGATCGGCGAGCGAGGCGAGCGGCTTGCGCCGTGCGACTTCGGCGCGGGTGGTGTCACAGATTTCGTTGAGCTTGTCGGTCATGGCGGGGCTTTAGCGTGTGGGATTGGGCTGAGTCGAGATGGGCAGATAGATTGGTTTCGCACAAAGCCACGAAGCCACGAAGAAGGGGGACGATGTTTTGGACGTAGCCTCGACCAATTCGGTAATCGATTTGGCGAAGCGTGCCCAACGATCTGTTCCGCCTGCGCCCGACGCATCTTCTTCGTGGCTTCGTGGCTTTGTGCGAAAAATCCTATTTCAGCGCGTCGATCCAGCAATCGAGCAAGGCCTTGGCCAGCCCCTTGTCCAACGCCTCAGCGGCTTCTTCCACGCCTTCCATCCAGTCATCCACTTCGCCCGCGACGATCAGTGCGGCGGCGGAATTGAGCAGCACGGCGTCGCGATAAGCCCCCGGTTCGCCCAGCAGCAGCCCGCGCAAGGCCTGTGCGTTGAAAGCCGCATCGCCGCCGCGCAAGTCGGCAATCGGCGCTGGCATCAGCCCGGCGTCGCCAGCGATCAGCCGGTGCATGGTGACGCCGCCGGGGCCGACGCGGGCGAAAGTATTGCCGCCATCAAGGCTTAGCTCGTCCAGCCCCTCGTCACCCGCGACGACCATCGAACCTTCCGTACCCAGCCGGGCCAGCGCCTCGGCATAGACGGCCAGAAAATCGGGCCGGGCAATGCCGACCAGCTGCCGCGTTACGCCTGCCGGATTGGCCAGCGGGCCGGTGAGGTTGAAGATCGTGCGGCGGCCAATCGCCTTGCGCACCGGGGCAATGCGGGCGAGTGCTGGGTGATACGTCTGCGCAAACAGGAAGCAGATGCCCAGGTCGCCCAGCGTAGCCTCAGCCGTTTCGGCGCAGCGGGCCAGGTTCAGGCCGAGCGCCTCAAGCGTGTCGGCTGCGCCCGCCTTTGAACTTGCCGCGCGGTTGCCGTGCTTGGCGATGGGAACGCCGCAGGCCGCGACGACCAGCGCCACGGCGGTCGAGACGTTCAGGCTGTGCTGTCCGTCGCCGCCGGTGCCGCATACGTCGATAGCACCAGCGGGGGCGCGCACCGGGATCATCCGCGCGCGCATCGCCCGTACCGCACCGGCAATCTCTGCCGCTGTTTCGTTGCGCGCCGACAGGGCAGTAAGGAAGCGCGCGACCTCGTCGTCACCAGCCTTGCCGTCCAGCAGCGAGCCAAAGGCCGCCTCTGCCTGTTCGTCAGTCAGCGGCAGGTCGACTGGCGGCAGAACGCTCATGCCCGCGCGCGCACCGGCATTTCAGGCGCCATTCCGCACAGCTTCAGGAAGTTGGCCAGCATGGCGTGGCCATGCTCGGTCGCGATGCTTTCGGGATGGAACTGCACGCCGTGGATCGGCAACGCGGTGTGGCGGAAACCCATGACGTGGCCGTCGTCGGAACGGGCGTTGACGGCAAGGCTTTCCGGAATATCCTCAACGATCAGCGAGTGATAGCGCGTCGCGGTAAAGGGCGAGGGCAGGCCTTCGAAAACCCCGCTGCCGTCATGCGTTACGGGCGAAGTCTTGCCGTGCATCAGCCCGCCGCGCACAACTTTGCCGCCAAAATACTGCCCGATGGACTGGTGGCCAAGGCAAACGCCCAGCAATGGCTTCCCCGCATCCGCCGCCGCGCCGACCAGATCAAGGCTGATTCCGGCCTCGTTCGGGGTGCAGGGTCCGGGCGAAATCAGGAACCCCTGCGCGCCAGATGATATTGCCTGCCCGGCGGACAGGGCATCGTTGCGCACCACCTCAACCTCTGCGCCCAGTTCCATCAGGTAATGGACCAGGTTCCAGGTGAAGCTGTCGTAGTTGTCGATGACAAGGATCATGGTGCTCTACTGCCCAAACCCGGCTTCGCCAGCAACCCTTACCGCCTCGCGCGCGGCGGCGATCAGGGCGCGGGCCTTGTTTTCGCATTCGGCCTGTTCGTATTCGGGTACACTGTCGGACACGATGCCCGCGCCTGCTTGCACGTGAAGCACGCCGTCCTTGATGACCCCCGTGCGCAGGACGATGCAGCTGTCGACCGATCCATCGGGCGCGAAATAACCGACGCCGCCAGCGTAGGCTCCGCGCGTTTCGCTTTCCAGTTCGGCGATGATCTGGCAGGCGCGCACTTTGGGCGCGCCGCTGACGGTGCCTGCCGGAAAGCCTGCGAACAGCGCGTCAACCGCGTCGTGGCGAGCGGTGTCGAGCTGTCCGACGACATTGCTGACGATGTGCATGACGTGGCTGTAGCGTTCGATGGTATAGCTGTCGGTCACGCGGACGGTGCCCTTGGCCGCGACCCGGCCAACATCGTTGCGGCCCAGATCGAGCAGCATCAGGTGCTCTGCCCGTTCCTTGGGATCGGCGAGCAGGCTGGCCTCGTTGGCGGCGTCTTCCTCGGGCGTGATACCGCGCGGGCGGGTTCCGGCGATGGGCCGGATTGTCACTTCGCCATCACGGACGCGGACAAGGATTTCCGGGCTGGAACCGATCACCGCAAACCCCGGCAGGTCGAGGAAATAGAGGAACGGCGAAGGGTTTACCCGCCGCAGCGCGCGGTAAAGCGACAGTGGCGGCAGAGTGAACGGGCAGGTGAAACGCTGCGCCAGCACGACCTGAAAGATGTCCCCCGCAGTGATATAGTCCTTTGCCCGCAGCACCATCTCGCCATAGCGGCCCTCTGGTAGCACGGGCGTAAGCACTGGCTCGGGCAGAGCGGCGTCGTGGTCGCTGGCGGGCACCGGGCCGGCAAGGCGGCGCAGGGTGTCGTCGATACGGTCGGCTGCGGTGTCGATCTGGGCGGCTGGCGCTCCGCCTTCGGGCCACAGCGGCGCCACGCACCACAGCGCGTCTGTCAACCGGTCAAAAATGAGGATCAGGGCCGGCCGCACGAACAGCATGTCCGGCAGTTCCAGCGGGCTTTGCGGGGCGCGGGGCAGGTCTTCGACCAGTCCGATAGTCTCATAGCCGAAATAGCCGACCAGACAGGCGAGCGCGCGGGGTAGTTCGGGCGGCACGTCGATCCGGCAAGTGGCGACCAGTGCCCGCAGTTCGGCCAGCGCATCGCCGGGCAGGGGCGTGAAAGCGTCGCGGTCATGCCGCCATGTGCGGTTGATCGCCGCGCCGTGGCCGCTGGCGCGGAACACCAGATCCGGGTCAAGGCCAAGCAGGCTATAGCGCCCGCGCACTTCGCCTCCTTCTACCGATTCCAGCAGGAAATCGCCGCGCCCCGGCTCTATCAGCTTGAGCGCCGCGCCAACCGGCGTTTCGGTATCGGCGATCAGCCGCCGCCAGACGAGCGCGGGCTGGCCCTGGGCGAGCTGGTTTTCGGCCTTCTGCCAGTTTTCAGGGCGGGAAGCGGTCATCGGGATGCGCTCAATTGCCGCCGGTCAACTGACGGGCGACCGCGCTGATCGCCGTCTGGTTGCGGGTGATGCCAACTTCGGCGCGGATCGCGCTGCGCATCTGTTCCGCATATTCGCGGCCCACCAACTTGCCCAGTTCGCTTTTGGCGGCGGCGAAAGTCGGATCGCCCGGGTTCATCTTGCCCGGGGTGATCGATTTGAGCGACACCACATACCAGCCGCGATTCTGCGGTGCCGCCAGAACCTTTACGGTGCCCTGCGCCATGCTGAACAGCAGCGCGAGCGGCGGCGGTACGGCCTGGCCTGCCTGGGCAAGCTGCGAACGGTTGAGGTTGATCCGGTCGACCGGCGGCAGGGGCTTGCCCAGCGCGGCCATCGCGGTGCCCAGGTCAGTGCCCTTGCGCGCGGCGGCCTGAAGGCTTTCCGCAGCAGCCTTGGCCGCAGCCGCACCCTTTTGCAGCATCAGGTCGGCGGCGACATTGGCGCGGATATCAGCGATCGGGGCGGCGGCGGACGGGGTGATCGAGGTTACATCGAACACCACAAAGGTCTTGCCCGGCACCACTTCGGCCAGCTGTGCCTGATTTTCCTGCTCCATCGCAAAGGCTGTGGCATAGACCCGCGCCAGCGGGGCCGGGCCGAGGGTGCCCGGCTTGCCATAGACCTGGCCATCGGCGGTCAGCGGATCGGTCTGCACCAAAGTCAGCCCCAGTTCCTTGGCCACGTCGGTCAGTGAACCGCCCTTGTCGAACTCATCCTCGATGCGGGCGGAAAAGTCCGACAGCGCGGCGCGCTTTTTCTCGGCAGCGATGGCGGCGGAGATTTCGCCGCGCGCCTGATCAAGCGTTTTGCCCTGATTGCGGACGACCGAGTCCACGCGGATCACGTGCCAGCCAAGGCCGCTTTTAGCCGGAGCGGCAATCGCGCCGGGGCTGGCGGCAAAGGCGGCGTCGGCGACGGCCTGCGAGCTTTGCGCGGCAAGGTCGCTGCGGGTCAGTGGCGCAATGGCGGCAGTCGCCAGCCCTTTGGCTCGGGCTGCGGCGTCAAGCGAGCCGCCCTTGGCCACTTCGGCGGCGATTGCCTGCGCGGCGGCCTCGGTCGGCAGGATTAGCTGGGTCAGCTTGCGGGTTTCGGACGGCGCATATTTGGCCTTGTCGGCGTTGAAGCGCGCGGCGATTTCGGCGTCTGTTGGCGCGGGAACATTGCGGATCGCGCTGTCATCGAACAGGGCATAGCGGATCACGCGGCGCTCTGGCCGTATATAGGCGTCGCGGTGGGCGGTGTAATAGGCCGCCAGTTCCGCCGCCGATGGCTCTGCCTGCGGCGCGAAAGTGGAGGCGGGCAACATTGCGATGGAACCGGTGCGAGTCTCGTTCAGCAACGCGCCATAGCGCGATACGAGTTCGCCAGACACTGACGAGCCGAAAGCTGCAGGCACGAGCACCTGCCGGGCGATCAGCGAATCGGCAAAATCCTGGCGCAGTGCAGCGTCGGTCATGCCGCGCTGGGCGATCAGTTGCTTATAGGTGGTTTCGCTGAACTGGCCATCAGCGCCGCGAAAGGCCGGAATCTTGACGATTTCGCTGTCTACCAGCCGCGAGCCTGCAATGATGCCGTGGGCCGCACCGAACTCGGCAATCGCCGCGCTGTCGATGATCTGGTCCAGCACCCTCGACAAGCCATTCTGGGCTAGGAACATCGCCATCGTCGCAGTGGGATGCTCGCGCTTGGCCTGTTCCACGGCAGAGGTTGCCGCCTGGCTCAGTTCGCTGGTGCTCACCCGGCGCTTGCCGACTATCGCCGCCCGGTCACCCCCGGCAACGCCGCCAAACTTGCCGCTGCCGGCCACGTCTGCCCCGGCGAACGATATCAGGATCAACAGCAAAAACGCCGCCGCCGCCGCCACGCCGAACTTCGACTTTGTCATTTTACGGAAAAAATTGAGCATTGCCGTGTCGCTTGCCTGATCTGGATGGGTCGGTCGCTGTCGCAGCGCAGTCTGCGCCAGGTTCCGCGCGGCTTTAGGGATGGATCAAGCGGATCGCAATGGCCCGCGCACACGCCAGATGGTGCCGAGCCTCGCCTTTCGGCTCAAAAAGGCGCATTGTGCAATGCAGCGCGTTTTGACAAACGGGCGTGAGATGGCGTAGCGGGCCACGAGATAACGCCAGCGGCCTTTCACGGATTCGCTCTGGCTGCCCAATTTTCGAAAGTGAACCGGCACCATGCCCTCTCGTCCATTTATCGTCGGCAACTGGAAGATGAACGGCAGCCGCGCGCTGCTGTCGGAAGCCCGCGCCATTGACCGGGCTGCGGCGCGTTATCCGGCGGTTGCGGTCGCACTGGCTCCGCCGTTCACCCTGATCCACGCCATGTCCGAGGCCGTTTCCGCGATTGCCGTTGGCGGGCAGGATTGCCACACAGAGGCCAAGGGCGCGCATACTGGTGATGTTTCGGCTCCCATACTGGCCGATGCCGGGGCGGATTTCGTTATTCTGGGCCACAGCGAACGCCGCCGCGATCATGGCGAGGGCGATGCGCTGGTCAAGGCCAAGGCCGAAGCCGCGCTGGGCGCAGGACTTGGCGTGATCGTCTGCGTCGGGGAAACGCTGGCTGAACGCGATGCGGGTTCTGCCGAATCGGTGGTTTCGGGGCAGGTCGATGGTTCGCTGCCTTCTGCTGATGCAATGGCCGAGATCATGCCGGGCCGTCTTGCGGTGGCTTATGAGCCCGTCTGGGCCATCGGCACCGGCCGGGTGGCGGCAGTTGAAGACGTTGTTGCCATGCACGCAGCAGTGCGCCAGCGGCTGATAGCGGCCTATGGCGAAGCCGGAGAAGCGGTGCGTATTCTTTATGGCGGTTCGGTAAATGCAGACAATGCGGCGGCATTGCTGGCTGCGGACGGGGTTGGCGGGGCCTTGGTGGGCGGTGCCAGCCTGACTGCGGAGAGCTTTCTGGCCATCGTCGCCGGTGCCGGAGCCAGCGTCGAAGCCTGAGCCCGCAAACACGTTACGCGCGCGGCTGCTGCCTGCACTTGCGCGACCGCCCTCCCGCGCCTAGATGCGGGGCCTGTTTCCAGTACCGGATTTGTCCATGTTCCTTTTTCTTACCGTCGTGCAGGCGCTGATTGCCGCGCTTTTGGTGCTTGTCATCCTGATGCAGAAATCGGAAGGCGGCGGTCTGGGCGTGGGGGGCAGTCCTTCTGGCCTGATGTCGGCGCGCGGCGCTGCGGATTTCCTGTCCCGCGCAACTGCCGTGCTGGCGACGATGTTTGTCATCATGTCGATTGTGCTGGCGACGCTGGCCGTGGGTGCCACCGCTGGCCGCCAGATCGATACCTCGCTGCAACGCACCGTCGCGCCCGCCGCGCCGATTACGCCTGCTGATCCTTTGGCAGGCGTTAACCAGCCGTCAGCCCCGGCAGCGGTTCCGGCACCGACGCCCGCCAACAAGTAAGCCGCCGCATCGCCAGTCCGGCCCGCCCGCAGTTCGCGGGATAGGGCCGTGTTGCGCTGGCAAACCAGTCTGGCTGACCTTGCCTGTGGATTGCCCCGGCAAGGGCTTGGCCTTTTTGCCCACTTTCGATTAAGGCCCGACTCCCATGGCGCGGTTCATTTTTATCACCGGCGGCGTGGTCTCCTCGCTGGGCAAGGGTCTGATGGCGGCAAGCCTTGCGGCACTGCTGCAAGCGCGCGGCTACCGCGTGCGGATTCGCAAGTTCGACCCCTATCTCAACGTCGATCCGGGCACGATGAGCCCGTACCAGCACGGCGAAGTCTATGTGACTGACGACGGGGCAGAGACTGACCTTGATCTGGGCCATTACGAACGCTTTACCGGCGTTTCCGCGCGTCAGGCGGACAATATCACCTCTGGCCGCATCTACCGCGACATCATCGCCAAGGAACGGCGCGGCGATTATCTGGGCGCGACGGTGCAGGTGATCCCGCATGTGACCGACGCGATCAAGGAATTTGCCCGCGCCGAAACCGAAGACCTCGACTTCGTGCTGTGCGAGATCGGCGGCACGGTGGGCGACATCGAAGGCCTGCCGTTCATCGAAGCCCTGCGTCAGCTGCGCAACGAAGTCGGGCGTGAGGCAAGCTGCTCGGTCCACGTCACGCTGGTGCCCTATATCGCGGCGGCGGGTGAGCTGAAGACCAAGCCGACCCAGCACTCCGTTCGCGAACTGACCTCGCTCGGCATCCAGCCCGACATCCTGCTGTGCCGCTGCGAGCATCCCTTGCCCGAAACTGAACGCGCCAAGATCGCGCTGTTCTGCAACGTGCGCAAGCAGGCGGTGATCCCGGCGCTGGACGCCGCCAGCATCTATTCGGTGCCGCTGCAGTACCACGCCGAAGGTCTGGACGACGAGGTGCTCCACCACTTCGGCATGACCGCGCCGGAACCAGGCCTTGCCCGGTGGGAAGATATCGTTGACCGTTTCCAGCACCCCGAAGGCGAAGTGACGATTGGCGTCGTCGGCAAATATGTCGGCTTGCCCGATGCCTACAAATCGCTGAACGAGGCGCTCGCCCACGGCGGCATGGCGCACCGGATCAAGGTCAATGTCCGCTGGATCGACGCGGAACTGTTCGAACAGCCCGACGAAGACATAGCCGCTGCTCTGGAACCACTGCACGGCATCCTGGTGCCCGGCGGCTTTGGCGTGCGCGGATCGGAAGGCAAGATCGCCTCGGTCCGCTTTGCCCGCGAACGCAAGGTGCCGTTTCTGGGCATTTGCCTGGGCATGCAGATGGCCTGCATCGAAGGCGCGCGCAACACCGCCGGGATCGCTCACGCTTCATCGACCGAGTTCGGCGAAACGTCTGAGCCAGTGGTCGGCATCATCACCGAATGGATGAGCGCGGAAGGCCTGCAACAGCGCGGCGCAGAAACCGACATGGGCGGCACGATGCGGCTGGGCGCTTACGAAGCGCGTCTGGCGGGCAACAGCCACGTTTCGACGATCTACGGCGGGGCGAGCACGATTTCGGAACGCCATCGCCACCGCTACGAAGTCAACGTCGCCTATCGTGACCGGCTTGAGCAGGGCGGCCTGGTGTTTTCCGGCATGTCGCCCGACGGGTTGCTGCCGGAAATCGTCGAGCGGCCTGATCATCCGTGGTTCGTCGGCGTGCAGTTCCACCCGGAACTGAAAAGCCGCCCGTTCGATCCGCACCCGCTGTTCGCCGGTTTCATCGGCGCGGCACTGGCGCAGGCGCGGCTGGTCTGACGGCCCTTTACCGCTGATACGAAAAAGGGGCGGACCTTTGAAAGGCCCGCCCCCGGCTTTCATTCAGCCCGCGCCAATCAGGCGGCGGCGCTATCCGGCTTGTCGGTCGCTTCAGGCGTGTCAACCAGCGAAAGCGGTTTCTGGCCGCCGATGATCACCTTTTTCGGCTTCATCGCATCGGGCACTTCGCGCAGCAGATCGATGGTCAGAAGGCCGTCCTCAAGGTTGGCGTTTTCCACGCGGACGAAATCGGCGAGTTCAAAACGCCGCTCAAACCCGCGCTGGGCGATGCCGAGGTGCAGGAACTGGCCGTTCTGCGTTGATTCATCGCTCTTGCGGCCAGTGATGGTCAGCAGGTTCTGCTGGCCGACGATCTCAAGATCGTCCGCCTTGAACCCGGCCACCGCCAGCGTGATGCGATAGGCATCCTCGCTCTGCCGCTCGATGTTGAAGGGGGGATAATTGTCGCTGCTGCCAGTGCGGTTTGAATTTTCCAGCAGGTCAAACAGCCGGTCAAAGCCCACGGTGTTGCGGCGATAGGGGGTAAAGTCGATACGGGTCATGGCAAAAATCCTCTGTATAATGAGCAATCTTCGGTTTAACTGCGTTATGGTCAGAGCCCTGATCGGCGCTCTTCCCGGTGTGCCACGCCCTGAGCGGCGCATGACACGCATATCCAGATATGTTAGCCGTCTCGCTATTCAAGACCCGGTTCGACCGCATTTTTTCCTGAGGACCCATGATGACGAAAGTTGAGATCTATACCCAGTGGGGCTGCGGCTATTGCTCGCGGGCCAAGGCGCTGCTGGATCGCAAGCAGGTGGAATACACTGAATATGACGTGACGATGGATTCAGCGCGGCGGCGGGAAATGACCGATCGCGCTCCCGGCGCGAGCACTGTGCCGCAAGTGTTTATCGACGGGGCGGCGATGGGCGGCAGCGATGATATCCACGCGCTCGATGCTGCCGGGAAACTCGACACGCTGCTGGGGCTTTAGAGGGATGGAGCGCGCCGCCGCCCGCATTGCACTGCTGCAGATGACGGCGGGAATCGACCCGGCGGCGAACGCAACCACCATAGTTTCGGCCATCGATGCCGCTGCCACCGGCGGTGCCAGGATGCTGTTCACGCCGGAAATGTCCAACCTGATTGACCGCGACCGCAAACGCGCCTCGCCAAAGGTCTTGGGCGAGGATGCGGACCCGGTACTGGCCGCCGTGCGTGATGCGGCGGCAAGGGCGGGCGTGTGGGTGGCGCTCGGCTCGCTCGCCATCGCGCGCGGCGACGGGCGCTTTGCCAACCGGGCCTTTGTGATCGACCCGGCGGGCGAAATCGCGGGGCGTTATGACAAGATCCACATGTTCGACGTCGATCTCGACACTGGTGAGACATGGCGCGAATCCAGCGTCTATGCCCCCGGTGAGGCGCTGGGCGTGGTCGAGGATACGCCGGTTGGCAGGTTAGGGCTGACGATCTGCTATGATGTGCGTTTTCCCGCTCTTTTTCAGGCACTTGGCAACAGGCGCTGCGACGTGATCGCCATTCCCTCTGCCTTTACCGTGCCGACGGGCCGCGATCACTGGCACTTGCTGCAACGCGCCCGCGCGGTGGAAGCCAGCGCCTTTGTCGTTTCTGCCGCGCAAGTTGGCCACCATGAGGACGGGCGCGATACTTACGGGCACAGTCTGGTGGTCGATCCCTGGGGCGGCATGCTGCTGGATATGGGCGGGGATGACGCGCGCGTCGGCTTTGCGGAGATTGACCCGGCCCGGATCGCCAGCGTCCGCGCGCAACTGCCAAGCCTTGCCAATCGCCGCGTTATCCCCACTTAGGCCCAAGATGATTGTCTTCGATCTTGAATGCCGCGCGCACAGCCACCGGTTCGAAGGGTGGTTCGGTTCGTCCGATGATTATGCCCGCCAGCAGGAGCGTGGTCTGGTCACATGCCCGACCTGCGGCAGTGCCGATGTAGCCAAGGCGGTGATGGCGCCCAACGTGGGCCGCAAGGGTAACCAGATGGTGGCCTCGCCGCCGCCGCAGGTAGCCTCAACCACAACCGCTCCGTCCGCCGTTCCATCTGCGGCGACAAATGCCGGGCCGCCACTGCCGCCCGAAGCCGTGGCCATGTTCCGCGCGCTGGCGACTGCGCAGGCTGAGGCGCTCAAATCCTCGCGCTGGGTAGGCGAAAAGTTTGCCGACACCGCCCGCGCCATCCACTATGGCGAAACCCCGGAAGAGCCGATCTATGGCAAGGCCACGCCTGACGAGGCACAGGAACTGGCGGAAGAGGGCATTGCGGTAGCCCCGGTGCTGTTTCCGATCGTTCCCCCCGATCAGGCGAATTGAAGCGCCCGCGCCGCCCCCGCATTGCCAGCCTCGCCGCGCGCCTCTATGGAACGCCGGGGCACCCGTAGCTCAGCCGGATAGAGCACCAGATTCCTAATCTGGGGGCCGTGGGTTCGAATCCCGCCGGGTGCACCAACCTTATGCAGGAAAATCCGATATCGTTGTCGGTTTCGTCGGCGATCAACTCGTCATGCCCTTCGGCATCATAGAAGAAAGTCTCAACCACCGCCGAGCCACGGCAGCAGAACGCGCCAGGCGGCGATCTTGGCGGAGAGGGGCAGGGTGTGGGCGGGGCTGGTCGAGGGCAGGGCAAAGCTGGCGATATGCGGAAAATCTGCCAGCTGCGGCAAGCCCAATCTGGCCGATGCCCCGCCGTTGAAAGCAACGGCGCGCAAGTCTGGCAGGCGCTCTGCCAGCGCGGCGAGAGGGTTTGCCTCAGCATGCCGGATCGCACTGTCCAGGCTGCCACGGCGCTGCGCACTGCCGATGCAGTCCCACAAACCAATGCCTCGCGCGGCTATAGCGGAAAGGCGGTCTTGATAGGTCAGAGATGTGAGATCAGCTTCAAGCAGATTGCCAAGTATAGCCCAGAACTGATTGCGCGGATTGCCATAATACTGCTGCTGTGCCAGCGACATCGCCCCCGGCAAGCTGCCCAAGATTAAAACGCGGCAATCGGACTTTAGGGTCCGGACCCAATAAGCGGATTCCCACAGCGCCTGGAGTGTGATTCACT
>JBDTUQ010000034.1:0-22620 GCA_040007615.1 Novosphingobium sp. | reverse complement strand
GCGAGCGGAATTTGCCGACAAGCCGGTGGCCGACCGGGTGATCGGCTATGGCGTGGCCTGGCACGAAGGCCAGTTGCTGGGCCTGTTCAACCAACTGGTTGGCGTGGCCACCGCGCTGATGCTGATCACGCTGGCGGTCAGCGGCTTTGTCATGTGGCGGCGTCGCAAGCCTGCCGACCTGCTGGGAGCCCCGCCGTTGCCGCCAGTTCCCGCGCGCATCGGCGGGGTAGTGACAATCATCGCGGTGCTGGCGGTGTTCCTGCCACTGCTGGCGACATCGCTGATCGGGTTATGGCTGGTCGAAAGTATTGTCCTGCGCCGTCTGCCTGCCGCACGGCGCTGGCTGGGATTGACTGCGGCGTGAAGCCCGGTCAGCCGAAGCCGCCGTCTAGAATCCCTCGGCAAGAAACCGCTCGGCCAGCCCCGCCAGCACGGCGGCACCGCGCGGCATGGCGGCTTCGTCTACCTGCATCCGCGTGGAATGGATGCCGCAGCACTGCGTCCAGTCCTCGCCCACATGGCTGACGCCCAGGAAGAACATCGCGCCGGGCACTTTTTCCAGCACATAGGAAAAGTCTTCCGCGCCCATGATCGGGTCGGCCAGGCGCTGGAAGGTGCCGGAGCCGCACATGTCGTTCACCACTGCCTCGCCAAAATCGACCGCGCGGGGATCGCAGATGGTCACCGGGAAACCCTCGGTCACGGTAACCTGAGCGGTCAGCCCATGCGCGCCCGCGATCCCGGCGGCGAGCAGTTCGATCGATTCGCGCAGATGTTCACGGTGGCGGGCGGAAAGCGTGCGCATGGTCCCCTTCATCACCGCCCGGTCGGCAATCACGTTATGCGCAGATCCCGCTTCCAGCCGGGTGATCGTCAGCACGACCGGATCGTGGGCATTGTATTTGCGCGTCACAAGCGATTGCAGGGCCATGACGATCTCGCAAGCGACCGGCACCGGATCAAGCGTCTGGTGCGGCATGGAAGCATGGCCGCCGCGCCCTTCGATCACGATGTCGAGCATATCGGCAGCCGCCAGCAGCGGCCCGGCGCGCCCACCAAAAATGCCGTGCGGCGCGTTGGGCATGACGTGCAGGGCAAAGGCCGCATCGGGCAGCGGATCAAGCAGGCCGTCGTTCAGCATGAACCGCGCGCCGTGATAGCCTTCCTCGCCCGGCTGGAACATGAACTGCACTTCGCCCGCCAGATTTCCTGCCCGCGCGCACAGCAGCCGCGCCGCGCCTGCCAGCATGGCCACATGGGCATCATGGCCGCAAGCGTGCATCGCGCCGGGCACGGTGGAGGCAAACGGCAGCCCGGTTTCCTCAGGCATCGGCAGCGCGTCCATATCGCCGCGCAGCAGCACGCGGCGGCCAGAGCCGATGCCAGAACCTGCCCCGCCCTTCAGCGTTGCGACCAGACCCGTTGTGCTTGGCCCCTCGCGCCAGGTGAGCGGCAGGTCGGCCAGCGCGGCGCGGATCTTGTCGCGCGTTTTCGGCGTATGCAGGCCCAGTTCCGGCTCGGCATGGATGGCGCGGCGCAGCGCGACGATCCCGTCGGACAGTCCCGCAGCCTGGCTCAGCAGTTCATCAGTCAACATGGCCGCATGATACGCACAGGGCCGCGCCTGTCGAGGCCCCGGATGCGCTTATGCCGCCAGATTTGCCGCGATCCGCTTTGCCGCCGCGTTGTGCGCCATGACTGACCATAACAGCAGCGCGTTGAGCACGATCGCCTGATAGGCAAAGTAATAGAGCGCACCAGACCAGCCAGCCCCGCCCGCCAGCATCGACAGCCCCAGCACGATGGCGCGAGGATTGGGGCCAAGGATCTTGCACAGGCGCAGCAAGGGCGGCGCTTCTGCACGCACGGCATCGGCAATCCGCGCCAGCCGCGCAGGATCGCCCTTTGCCGCATCGACCGCTTCGTCCACCGCCAGGGCATAAGGTGTCATCCCGCTGGCGACCGCGAGATAGGTGGAAACAAGCGCGGAAAAGCCGCTTTTCCCGGTAGCCGAATCAGCTCCGTGGCTGTGTCGAATCCACGGCGTGCCATAGACCCACCACTGGTACTGCCGCCGCTGCACCTCGACATGGTTGGCTTGCACCGCATGGCCGACCCCGGCCACCACCATCCAGCCATAAGCCGCATTGCCCAGGCTGAAATGCAGCAGCCAGCCGAGCGTGATATAGAGCACGATATGGCTGAGGTAATCGCACAGCCCGTCAACCATCTCACCCACCGGGCTTGACCGTCCGGTCATTCGCGCCAGATCGCCGTCCGCGCCGTCGACCACATGCCAGGTCATGTGCAGCGCCATTCCCAGCAGCGCCGCCGCCGGATACCAGTCCTGCGCATAGGCCGCCCCGGCGGCGATCACGCACAGCGCGCCGATCACAGAGACCAGGTTCGGCGTGATCGGCGTGCGCGCCAAAGCCTGTGCCAGCCGCCACGCCAGCGGGTGATAGAGATGGAAGTTCAACGCATCCTGCAACTCGCGCGGGCGGACGGGCCGTTTTGGCCTAATCGGATCAGGGATCGGATTCGGCGACGCTGCCATGCCTGCCATATCTGTCATGTCGTGTTGCTCACCCCTCGGATATAGCCGCTCTAACCTGCACCACGCAGACCGCAAGAGACAGCGAGCGCGGGAACTTTTCCCCGTCGATTCGCTTGACCTGTCGCAAACTTCTTGCTTTTGGCGCGTGTTTTCACAATGACGCCAGATCGCACAGGTCGCAAAAGCGTCTGTCACATAGGGATTGAATGATGAAGCCAATAAGGGTCGCCGTGATTGGCGTGGGCAATTGCGCCAGTTCGCTGGTTCAGGGCGTTGCCTATTACCGGTCGAACAACTCCTCGCAGGGCCTGATCCATGACCGGATCGGTGGCTATGGCGCTGGCGACGTGGATTTCGTGATGGGTGTAGACGTTGATGCCCGCAAGGTGGGCAAGGACATTTCCGAAGCCATCTTCGCCATGCCCAACAATACGCAGATTTTCCACGGCGATGTGCCGCAGTCGGGCGCCAAAGTGATGATGGGCCATGTTGCGGACGGCGTTGCCCCTCACATGACCACTGTGGGCGAAAAGGGCTTCATCGTTGCCGACGCCCCTGAATCGACCAAGGCAGAAATCGTTGCCGCGCTTAAGGCCACCGGTGCCGAAGTCATGCTGAACTTCCTGCCGGTCGGCTCGGAAGACGCGACCGAATTCTACATGGAATGCGCGCTGGAAGCTGGCGTGGCCGTGGTCAACTGCATGCCGGTATTCATCGCCAGCCGCCCCGAATGGGAACGCCGCTTTGCCGAAAAGCGCATCCCGATCGTGGGTGACGATATCAAGGCACAAGTCGGTGCCACCATCGTCCACCGCGTGCTGTCCAGCCTGTTTGGTGCGCGCGGCGTGAATGTTGAGCGGACGTATCAGCTCAACACCGGCGGCAATACCGATTTCATGAACATGCTCGATCGCCAGCGGCTGGGCAGCAAGAAGGAATCAAAGACCGAGGCGGTGCAGGCCATGCTGGCAACCCGTCTGGCTGACGAAAATATCCACGTCGGCCCGTCGGACTATGTGCCTTGGCAAAAAGACAACAAGCTGTGCTTCCTGCGGCTTGAAGGCAACCAGTGGGGCAACGTGCCCATGAACCTGGAACTGCGCCTTTCGGTGGAAGACAGCCCGAACTCGGCAGCTTGCGTGATGGATGCGATCCGTTGCTGCAAGGTGGCGCTGGAACGCGGCGAAGGCGGGGCGCTGATCGGTCCGTCTGCCTATTTCTGCAAGCATCCGCCGCAGCAGTTCAACGATGATACCGCATCGCAGATGGTTGAAGAATTCATCGCCGACTCGGCGCTCGCGGCAGAGTAAAATACCTTCACGGTACAAAGGCGGCGCCGGTCATCCCTCGGGACGACCGGCGCCGCTTTCATTTGGCTTCATGGCATTTGGGTTAAAGACAAAATGGACGCCTTGATCATCGCCGCCGGGTTCGGCAGCCGCCTGCGCGAATTGTCGCCATCGAAACCGCTGACGCCGGTGGGCGGGGTGCCGCTGATCGAACTGGGCGTGCGTCAGGCACAGGCAGCGGGCGTGAACCGGGTCGTCGTCGTCACCGGGCACGAGGCAGAGCGGCTGGAAGCGTTCCTTGCCGAACTGGCCCTGCGCTGCGGGATAGAGATCGTGGCCGAGCGGATTGACGACTGGTCAAAGCCCAACGGCTATTCCGTCATGGCCGGGGCAGCGCGCATTGGCGGCGATTTCCTGCTGATGATGGCCGACCACATCTTCGTTGCTGACATTCTCGCCCGTCTGGCCCGGCAGGGTGACGCTGACCGGGGGGTGACGCTGGCCATTGACCGCCAGATCGACAGCCCGCTGATCGATCCCGATGACGCGACCTGGGTACAGACTGACCCGCAAGGCCGGATCAGGGCCATCGGCAAGACCATTCCGCAATACGATGCCGTCGATTGCGGGGCGTTCCTGGCCACGCAGGAATTGCCCGCCGCGATTGCCGAGGCGATTGCATCCGGCAAATCCGGCAGCCTGTCAGACGGTATGCAGATTCTGGCCGACCGGGGCCGCGCCACCACGTTCGATATCGGCAGCGATCCGGCCACCGCCTGGTGGATGGACGTTGATGACGCCCGCGCACTGGAACTGGCCGAAGCCGAAGCACCCGCGCGCCTGACCGCGATCTATGCGGCGCTCAGCGCCTGAACAGCCTTACGGATATTTCATGTGCACCCGCGTCAGCAGGCCGCTGTGGGTGATGCCCAGCCGCACCGAGTTGAAATTGGGCAAGCCCATCAGTGTCGTGGGATTGTTTGAAAAGCCATAGCCTTCTGTCGGCAGGCCCAGTCCGCTGCGATCGAACTTCTGGTTGGCATTCTCGTCATGGTACAGCGCCAGCGCATAGACGCCGGGCTTGGGCACATAGATGCAGCCGGTTGTCGTCCCCGATGCCGCATCGACCCGGCCGACATACATCGACCCGTGCCTGACCAGAAACCGCTTGGAATCATCAGCATAAAGCGTGATCGCCAGCAGGCCAGACCCTGAACGCAGGCCATCGGCAACCACGGTAATCCAGGTCGAACTGACCGGCCCGGTGCACCCGGCGGGAGCGGTATTGGCCTGCGCCGTCCCCGCCTGCGCAAAAAGACCGGCCATGCCGAGCACAATGGCGCGGGCAAAATTCATCTTGGACATCGACTTTGGCATCGATTCAAAATTCCTGATTTGGGGAAAAAGCAGAAGGTCTGGCGCTCAATTGATGGCACACAAATGCGGCAGGTCCGTTGCGACGAAAGCCATTCTCTCTCCCAATTGCACAGGCCGCGATTAACCGTAGCCGAATAGCGCAAATTTAGGGCACCTTGGCTGATAAATGCAAGTGCGCTGCTTTTCCCTCAACGATACGGCCTTGCTCCAGCCTGATCGTCTGATCGGCAATCGCGGACAGGCCGCCCCGGTGGCCGATAATCACCACCGTCAGCCTGCCTTTCAGCGCCGCCAGCGCATCGGCAATGGCGCGCTCATTGGCCTCGTCCAGCGCGCTGGTTGTTTCATCAAGGATGAGCAGAGCCGGGCGGCGAAGCAGCGCGCGCGCCAGCACCACGCGCTGCCTTTCGCCGCCGGAAAGCTGCCGGCCAGCATCGCCGATCAGCGTATCCATCCCCTGCGGCAGTGCGGCGACGAACCCGGCAGAGGCATCCTCCAGCGCGCGGCGGCAATCCGCTTCCGTGGCATCGGGCGTGGCCCAGCAAAGATTTTCCAGGATGGTGCCAAAGAACAGCACCGGCTCCTGCTGCACATAAGTAACACGGGTGCGCCACGCACGGCGCGCGGCGGGTTCCAGCGGCTCGCCATCGACCAGCACTGCACCTACATCGGGAGAGATCAACCCGGCCAGCAGATCGGCCACCGTGCTCTTGCCCGCACCAGAAGGCCCGCTGAGCGCGGTAATGCTGCCCGCCGGGATGGTGAAGCTGACCGCCTCCAGCGCCGCCTGATCACGGCCTGCGAACCGGACGGAGACGGCATCGAACCGGATGTCACGGACGAACACCGGGGCCACCACTCCGTCGCTGTCAGGCTCCCGCGCGGCTTCGGCCTCGTCGATCCGCGCCCGGACCGCGCTGATCATCGGCCGTCCATGCGCCCAGTTCTGCCACGTTTCCTGCAAGCTGCCCAGCATCGGCAGGGCGCGGGCAAACAGCGCGACCAGCGGCAGGATCGCCGCCATGCTGGCATGACCATAACCAATTGCCAGCCACACCAGCGCCGCCAGCGCCAGCGCCCCGCCCCCTTGCAAGGCAATATAGCCCAGCCCGAAATCGCGCAGATAGGCGTATTCAGCCCGCCGCATCCGGCCAAATCCGGCGATCCCGTCTGCTGTCGCGCGGCGCTCCATACCGAAGCTCTTGATGACCCGCAGGCCTTCCAGATTGTCGGACAGCCGCCCGTGGATGTCGGCATAGGCATGCTGCAATTGCTCGCCCAGTTCGCCTGCCCGCCGCCGCATTCCGCGATAGGCGATCAGCACAACTGCCCCGCAGGCCATCCCGGCCAGCACCACCGCAGGCGAGATGGCAATTCCAGCCATGCACAGCGCCGCCAGCGTGATGCCCGTCGCCAGCCCGGAAAGCGCCTGACTGACCGCAACGCTGATGCGGTCGATGCTGGTGATCAGCAGTCCGGCGTTGTCCGATTGCCGCATGGCTGACAGCACGCGCCAATCACAGTGCAGCAGCGCATCCCACGCCCGCGCCCGCAGCCCGTCGATCAGCGCCACTTCAAACCGCAGGCCGACCAGCGAGCGCGCATGATTGACCACCGATCGCAGCACTACCAGCACGACATAGATCGCCAGCAAAGGCCCGATCGCAGTGGGAACGCCGATGTGCGCCAGCCATGTTCCCAGCGTCCCGACATGCGCCGCACCATCGCCCAGCGCGCCCAGCACCGGCACCAGCAGCAACAAGCCGAAGCTTTCCGTCAGCGCCCCTGCCAAGGTCAGCGCCACAAGCCCGCCGCCCAGCCGCATGTTCATCTGGCCGAGCAGGAACCTCAGGTCGCCCGATGACGCGGCTTTCATGACTTCTCCTGACTATCGCGCCATCCCTGACCACGGTGGGGCTTGCAGTCAATAGACCGGCCCCGCACCATGCTTGCCGGGGCTTGGGCAGTCTGTCAGACGGAGATGATGACCGTCGCCGCCCGCTATGCCCCTTTGTCCGCCGAACTGACGCTGCTGGCGGCGTGCGATCTGGATAGTGATGCCGCGCTGGCCGACCGGGTCGCTTCGGCGTCGAAGAACGGGCTGTACTGGCAGCGGTTTGAGCGTCTGGCTTTCGGCAACGAAATGGCCGGTCTGGTCGGCGCGCGGCTGGCGCAAGTGGCGCCGGATGCCCTGCCCGCCGACATGGCAGAGCGGATGCGTCTGGCGCTTCAGCAGCAGAGCATGATGCAGATAGCCCAAACCGCCGGGGCCGCTGCCCTGACCCGCCAGTTCGCGGAAGCCGGGGTGCGCTCCATCGTGCTGAAAGGCATGGCGGCGGCCCACATGCTCTATCCCGCCGATCCGGCGTGGCGGATATCCTGCGACATAGACCTGCTGATCGACCACGCCGACCTGATCACCTCCGACAGGTTGCTGCGTGCGGCGGGATATGAACGCACCTGGCCTGAACAGTTGCCCGCCGTCGGAGCGGACACGTTCGATCTGCTGGCCAACGTGTTCACATACCTTAGCCCCAATACGGGCGTGGTCATCGAACTGCACCACCGGATTACCCTTAACCCGCATTGGCTGCCGGTCAGTTTCGTTGATCTGCACGCCGCCTCGCTTGAGATCGCCACGCGCTTTGGCACGATACGCGGGCTGGATGGGCCGCTGCTGGTGCAATACCTGAGCCTGCATGCGCTGGCCCATCACGGCTACCGGCTCAAATGGTTCTGCGACATCGCGCGCGCGCTGCGCCGGGCCTCGGCGGAAAGCTGCGGGCAATATGTCGGCAATCATGCCCCGCCGCTGGCCACGTACCCGGGGGAGCTGGTCGACAACGTGCTGGCGGCCATCGGTTACGCGCTGGATCAGCCTTCTGATGGGCAGCGCACTATGCAAGGTGCAGCACAGCGCATTCTGGCCGATATGGAAAACCCGGTCGACCTGCCCTCATCGCGCAGCTTGTCGGGCTTGTGGGGGGAACTGCGCTTCCTGCGCTTTCTGATGCGCCTGTCGCCCGGTCTGCGCGGCAAGGGCGTGCAATTCCTGCTCTCTGCCAGCGATCCGCGCGACGTTGACGTCTTGCGGCTCGATGCCCGGTTCGCGCCGGTCTACGCGGTGCTTGGCCCGGCGCTGGCGCTGTGGCGGGGTATTCGGCGGTGAACGTGAACCCGTACTGGTACGATGCGCAGTGGCTTCAGGCCTATCAGCGCGCCCGGTCCATCGTCGCCCGCGCCGCGCCTGACAGGCTGGAGGCATTCGTCGCCGCGTTCGACGTGCTGCGCACCGATCCCGCCTTTACCGTGCGCCAACTGCCCGGTCTGATCGGCCCGGACCTGATCGAAAGTCTGCGCGCCGAAATCCGGGCGATCCCGCGCGAATTGCTGGAAATGCACGAAATGCGCACATTCGGGCGCTTTATCGTGCACGATCATCCGGCTTTCACCGCGCTGCAAACCGCAATGGTAGACCGCGTTTCGGCCTGGGCGGGCGAGGCGGTGGAGCCGTTCTATAACTTCCTCAGCCTTTATACCCGCATGGGCAAATGCGATCCCCATCTGGACGCCCCGCTGGCCAAGTGGACGCTGGACCTGTGCATCGACCAGAGCCACGTCTGGCCGATCCACTTCAGCCAGATCGTGCCGTGGCCGGAAGTTGGTGAGGGCGGGGTCGGTCCATCAGACCCGGCCTTGCGCTATACCCCGGCGTTGCTTGAACCGGGGGACGCCGTGCTGTTTTCTGGCAGCAGCCAGTGGCATTACCGCGATGCCCTGTTAGAGACTGCGCAAGAGGCCGCGCAAAAACCCGGAGCGCCGCCCGCCCGCGCGTTCTGCGACCTGCTGTTCTTCCACTACATCCCCAAGGGCACGCTGCAACTGATCGATCCCAACCAGTGGGCGGACCTGTTCGACATGCCTGAACTGGCGCTGGCCCGGCCCTTCGATCTGGGGAAATAGACGCGCCTGATCAACCCGGAACCAGCAAGCGCCGTTCCACCAGCTGACCGACAAGAGCCAGCATATCTGCCTCCAGCTGATCACGCGACACATCGTAGTCAGCCGCAATCTGTTCGCAGGCCTGAGCCACCGTGCCGCCTTGCTCCAGCACCGCCCACAAGCGGCCACCGACCGGATCAAGCCCAAAATATGTGCCGCTGGCCAGATCGAGCAGCATCGTCTCCCCGCCTACTTCGCGGGCGACGACATCATCGGACAGGGCTAAAGCATCGGTCAGATTCACAGGGGGCACACTCCGGTTTTGGCATGGCTCAGGATTGCCTGCCTGACTGCGGGCAGATCGTCATAACGGCGCGGATAGTCCAGCGTAAAGCATGCCGCAGCCTCCGCAAGTCCGGCCATCTGGTCAAAATGCGCCCGCACCCGCGCCCGGTCTTCGACATCGAGTACGAAGGCATGTTGCAGGAACGCCGCCAGTGCGGCAGAAGGCGGCAAACGGTCGATCCGCACCGTGTCAGCGCCATCATCCCGCAACAAGTATAGTGCCCGCAGCGGGATTGCTTCATGCTGGAACGGCACGCCGGGGCTGGATGACACGTGGCTTTTCAACTCGGCATCGTCGCTGGCGCTGATGTCCAGTACCGCGCTTTCGCTGTCCGGCCACAGCCGGATGTAGGGCAGGCTGGGTTTGGCGACATAGCCATCGGCGTGCCGTTCAAGGACCAGCCCGTCATCGGTCAGGAACGGCATCCCGGCGCGGGCGAAACTGGCCGCCAGGGTCGATTTGCCGCGACCTGACTGGCCAAGAAAACCCAGCGCATGACCATCCACGGCTATGGCGCTGGCATGCAGCACCAGCGCGCCGCCCCGGCTTTCGATCATCGGGATGATCTGGTTATTGAACAGCGCGGTAATCAGCGCTTGCGGCACGTCTGGCGCGGGGGTGCAGGTGAGGGCAGCGCCGATGGCAAAATCCGCGCGGTCAGGAAAGCGCAGCAGGTAATCCGCGCCCTGCCGGTAGAACTCTATCGCCACCTCACCATCGGGCGACAGCCAGCGGTCATAGGGCGGCGCGGCCATTGCCGCCTGCTCGCGCGCAGGCAATTGCCGCAATTCATGCACCGCTGGCGGTCCGGCCATTGCGGGCAAGTTCATCGCGGACAAAGCGGCGCATCGCTTCGGCAGAGGGCAGCAGGTCGGGGTGGTCTTGCAGCATCGCCGCCTCGATCTGAGCCGCCGTGCGCTGGCCGTCAATCAGCCCCAGCAGCGCCGAACGGGCACGCGCCAGCGCGGTCAATTGCGGCACCCGTTCCGGCGAGGTGTCCAGTGCGGCGGGATCAAGGATCAGGCTGTTCCAGGTGGACTGCTTGCGCCGCTCACCGCTGCGCAGATCATGTGCAGACCAGACAATCGTGCCGGAATCGTGGCGAAACGACACGCTGATCGCGATCTCGTCTCCGGCCTTGACCGCAAGCGGCTGATCAAACGGCAGGAACACCTGCCCGCGCCTGATCCGGTCGTCCGCCAGCGGCGAATTGGTCATCCACACGCCTTGCGCCAGTTCACACTCGAACCATCCGGCAAGCCCATTGAGCGTGCCGTCGCAGGCAGCGGTGATCGCGGTCTTTAAGGCGAAGTGTTCGGGGTTGTCGGCGGTCAGGTCAATCTCGCCCAGTGCGGCGGGGGTGGTGGCGATGTCCTCGGCGGTCAGGGTGCAGGCGTGCTTGGTGTTGACGCCGTATTGGCGCAGCCAGTGGAACGCCCCCGGCACGCCATCTGCCACCCAGCCATCGGCCTTGCGCTGGCAATCGGCAGAGGCTGTTCCGGCGATCATCAGGCGGATGCGGCGCGGCATGATCGTGCCGCCGGGCGTCAACAAGCGGCGGCGCAAGTCACCGATCATCGCGATAATGCCATAATCGAACCCGAAGTAACCGACATGATCGCAGATGATCAGGTCTACCGGCTGGGGCACCGAGGCGTTGAACGTCTGTGCACGGATACAGGTATAGCGGGGGCCGAGTTCTGCCCGGTCCATCGTTTCGCGGGCGACATCAATAGCGGCAGTCGCGTCGATTCCCCAGACGTGCGCGGCACCTGCTTCAAGGCACATCAGCCCCAGAACGCCAAAACCGCAGCCCGCGTCAATAACGGTGATGGGGTCGATAACGGTGATGGAATCGTGCCCGGCAGAATCCACGCCGGATTTCAGCCCAGCACTTAGCGTGCTGTCGATGGCTTGCCGATAGCGCTCCAGCCGGACCCGGTCAGCAATGTAACCAAGATGTTCGTCCAGCATGGCGTGATTTTCAAAGCCGCAGGGATGAAATGGTGCGAGCGCGGGAAGTCGCGGGTCTGGCGCAGAGGACAGAGACGCCGACAAGGCCTGCGCTGCGTGGCGCGCGCCTCATCACCATAAACCCGATGTCATTGCCGTGGCACAGCAACCGTTGCGCCAAACAGGAACGTTAAGGATCAGGCCATCATCGTTGCCATCGAGATCCCGCCGTCAGCAGCACCTGTGGCCGATGCACCGCCGGTCAGTTCGCGGACCGATCCGAACACGGTCAGCGCCGGGGTCTTGTACGGCAGTTTGCCGCGCTCTGCGGTTTTTGGCTCCGTCATCTCAATTCTCCGTTCGTCGCGTTATCGTTCGAAGCAACATCCGCCAGCGCAAAAAGTTCAATACACATGAACGCACCCCAAAGTTCCCAGATGGGCTTTTCACCCGCCGAGGTATCAAGATAACGCTGGTATAATCGCCCCATACCGTCCGGACTGACAACTCGGGACCGATAGTTACCGGCATCCGTGCCTGTCAGTAATTCATATTCGGGAAACATGATGTTACCTAGATGCTTTGCAAATGCAAGGGAGAACTCCCCCTTGCTGGTGCGCTTGGCAACGCTTTCGGGCAGCAGGTCGGCCAGGGCCTGGCGGTGGATCCACTTCGTCACCCCACCGCGCAGACGCAGATGTTCTGGCGTGGAGAAAGCGAATTCCATGAACCGTCGGCTGAACATCGGATAGCGTGGTTCGAACCCCGTTTGGGCACACTGACGTGACAAATGATCGCGCATGATCGCGCCGAAATTATTCTGTAGTTCCATGTACATAGCCCGGCTCGGCAGGTTCGCAATGCGGGCATAGGTCGGGCGTTTCGCCGCCCGCCGCGCAGTGAGCAGGCCGCGCAGTTCGGGCGAAAGCCAATCCGCCTCACCGCCTTTCGCCGCCCCGCGACGCCGCCCGACAAACGAACGCAACCACTGCGGCAGGGCATAGACCAGCCCATAGCGCAGCAAGAGGCGCATCGCCGCGCGCCAGCCATAGGCCGCTACGTCGCTGCGCAGGCTGCGCCGCAGTGCGCCCCAATCGCGGAATTGCAGTTGCTCGGCATAGTAGAACGGCTTGCCGGTTAACCACTCATCGCCACCTTCCCCGTTCAGCAGCACGCGGCAGCCATCGGCTACCAGTGCCCGGCCAAGTTCCACCCCCATCGCGGTATTGGGATAAGGCGCGGCATCGCGGTCGGCGGCCATGCGGGCCTTGAACCAGTCAAGCTCTGGCAAGAACAGCGGCACTTCGCGCACTTTCACCCCGACATGCGCGGCGACATCGCGGGCAAAGGCCAGTTCGTCCGCCGGATCGCCTGCCGGGGCCTGATAAGTATAGCCCTTGATCTCCGCTGCAGGCAGTTCGCCCCGCCGCGCCAGATCGTGCGCCATCGCGAAAATAGCGGAGGAATCCAGCCCGCCGCTGACTGCCGCCGCCACCGGCAAGTGCGTGCGCGAACATCGGCGGACGCAATCGGCAAACATCGCGTGATACTGCGCCACATAGTCCGCATCGCTGCGGCACGGCAGGCTTACCTCCAGCGGTGGCGACCAGTATTCGCCGCTGGCTATGCCTTCCCGGCCAAAGCGCATCCAGTGCGCTGGTGGCGCGCGCAGCACGCCTTGCCAGACAGTCTCGTCAGCACTGATCCAGTCGGCGGCGACAATCTCGGCCACCATGCCCATGTTCGGCACTTGGCGCACGTCCGGCCCGGCGAGCACGGCGGCGATATCCGATGCGGCGACCAGCCGGTGCCCGTCCAAATGATAATGCAGCGGCCGCAGACCGGCGTGATCGCGGGCCATGAACGCCTCACCCCGGCGGCCATCCCAGATGACAAACGCATACTCTCCGTCGATATGCGCCGGGCATTCATCGCCCCACGCCTCATAAGCCCGCAGCACCAGTTCGGCATCGGACCGGGAGCGCAACACCGCGCCGCGCGCCAGCAGCAATGCTCGCAGTTCCTCCCAGTTGCTCAGCCAGCCGTCCATGACGAGGATCAGGCTGCCGTCCTCGCTTGCCAGCGGTTGCACTTCCTCCAGCGATTCGGCGGTTGCGTGCATCTGGCAATGGCCGAGCGCCACCGGGCCTGCCGTGTGATGGCTGATCCCGTCCGGCCCGCGACAGGCCATTGCCGCAGTCATCGCCTCGATCTGGCCCGGTTCGACCGCCTGATCGTCAAACCGGATGATGGCGGCAATTCCGCTCACGCAAGCAATTCCCCCGGCTGACGCATAACGCGCCGGGTCTGGCTACAAGTCGCGCAGAGGCTGCGCAAGTCGGCGGCCAAGCAATACGTGTTGTCCCGTATCAAAACATAGTATGTGGAAAAAGCCAAACCGCGCTTGTCGCAACTATATATGGTGTCTAAGCCGCAATGCTTCCATGACAATTCCCCTGATCTCTCCCTCAATCCTGTCCGCCGACTTTTCACGGCTTGGCGAAGAAGTGCGCGCAATCGATGCAGCAGGCGCGGACTGGATCCATGTTGACGTGATGGACGGGCATTTCGTGCCCAACATCACCATCGGCCCGATGGTGGTAAAGGCACTGCGCCCGCACACGGCCAAAGTGTTTGACGTCCACCTGATGATCTCCCCGGTGGACAGCTATATTGAGGCTTTTGCAGAGGCCGGGGCCGATATCATTACTTTCCACCCAGAGGCAGGGCCGCACGCCCACCGTACAGTGCAGGCCATCAAAGCCTGCGGCAAGCTGGCAGGCATTTCGCTGAATCCGGCAACCCCGGCCAAGATGCTCGATTACCTGATCGATGACATCGACCTGGTGCTGGTGATGAGCGTCAATCCCGGTTTCGGCGGGCAGAGCTTCATTTCCAGCCAGCTGCGCAAGATCGAGGCCGTGCGCAAGATGATCAACAAGACCGGGCGCGACATCCGGCTTGAGGTTGATGGCGGGGTCGACGTGGAAACCGCGCGCCTTTGCGTTGCTGCCGGGGCCGATGTGCTGGTGGCGGGCACAGCCACTTTTCGCGGCGGGCCGGAACGCTATGCCGCCAATATCGTTGCCCTTAAAGGCGGCGGGCAGAACCCAGAGGGCAAAGGCTGACACATGGCCGGCGCGCTCTCCCGCAGCAAACCCGGTGAGGCCCGCGCCGACGCGGCGACAACGAGAGCGGACGAAGGCGATGGCAACATTGATACCCGTTCTGCCATTCCCTTGCGCCAGACCGGCCGGGAAGACCTGGTGATTGAGGACGACTACCACGCCGAAGATCATGCCGCACCGCACGGGCCGATCATCGAGCCGGGGCGGATGCTGGCGCTCACCGATTTCAGCGCCCCCTCACTCAGCGCCGGAGAGCGGCTGATCCGGCTGGCCTACAGAATGGGCATTCCCGGCACCGCGCTGACCGCGCCCTTTGGCAAACCGCAGAAAACTCGCCTGCTGGCCACCGTCACTGATCCGCTGCCGGGTGACCGGATCGCGGGAACCGCGCTGCGGGCCGGGCACTTCCTGATGCACGGGTCAAAGCAGCCGATTTCTCAGACCGAGATGGGCGGAGTCGCCCGCATGACGCCGCCGCTGGAACGGCTGGTTCACGGCTTTACCTGGCTGGCCGACCTGAACGCCGCCGCCACCCGCGAACAGGCTCTGCCAATCGCGCAGCGCGTGCTCGCAGCATGGCTGGATGCCAATCCCAAGCCGCCCTCGCGCCCCGGCAAGCTGGGCTTGTGGAGCGTTTCTTCCACCGGCACGCGCCTGCTCAGCTGGCTGATCCATGCGCCGCTGACGCTTTCGGGCGACAAGGCGATGCGCGGGCGGATGCTGGCCGCGATCAATGCCCACGCCCGCTGGCTCGACAAGCATGTTGCGCGCGGCGAAGATCTGCTGGCGCAGCTTGCCGGGTGGAGCGCGATTGTCGCCGCCGGGCTGCTGCTGCCCGATGGCAAGCCGCGCCGCCTGTTTGGCGAGGCCGGACTGGTCCGCGTGCTGGGCGAGATGGTGGGCGACGATGGCGGCATGCTGTCGCGCAGCCCGCTCGGCCAGATCGAGGCAATTACCCTGCTCACCCGCCTGAGCGCCTGCTACCGCGCCGCCGGGCGCGAGCCGCCTGAGGCGGTGCCTGCCATGCTGTCGCTTACCGTGCCGCCGCTGCTGGCGCTGACGCATGGCGATGGCTCGCTGGGCAGCTGGCAGGGCGGTTGGGCCATTTCCGCTTCCCAGATCGCCGCGCTGGTCGAGGCAAGCGGCGTGCGTACCCGTCCGCTCCGCGATGTTCGCCAGTGGGGCTATCAGCGGGTCGCGGCGCAAAAAAGCGTGCTGCAATTCGATGCCGCGCCGCCGCCAATGGCCCGCCACACCCGCACCGGCTGCGCATCGACGCTGGCGTTTGAACTTAGCCACGGCGGCCAGCGGATCATCGTCAACTGTGGCGGCGCGGCGGCAGCCGGGGGCCTGATCCCGGCGCGGCTCGACGCGGGGCTGCGCGCCACGGCGGCCCATTCCACGCTGGCACTGGACGATTCCAACTCCACCGCCGTCCTCATCAACGGCAAGATCGGCGCGGGCGTCAACGAAGTGGAAGTCGATCGCCGCACGCTGGACGGAGAACGCGGCGATACCGGCAGGGCCTGGGGCGCGACCCGGCTTGAGGCCAGCCACGATGGCTATGCCGGGCGCTATGGCCTGATCCACCGCCGCATCCTGATCCTGCGCGACGATGGCACCGAACTGCGCGGCGAAGACCTGCTGGTGCCCACACGCGGCAAGGGCGGACGCGGCAAGGTCAGCTTTGCCATCCGCTTTCACCTTGGCAGCGGCATAGAGGTCGGACGGTCCGATGACGGCCTTGGCGCAGGCCTTGCCATGCCCGACGGCAGCTATTGGCAGTTCCGCTCGGGCGGCGGAGAAGTGACGGTGGAGGAAAGCCTGTGGGCCGACGGTAATGGCCGCCCGCTGCCGATTCAGCAGCTTGTCCTGCAAGGCCTCGTCTCACGCGGTGGCGGCAGTTTCGCATGGCTGCTCAAGAAGATGAGCTGAGCGTCGGGATTTGGGTGGCTAAAGTTTGTCCGCTTTTTTGAATCGCACGAAGCCACGAAGCCACGAAGATGTTGCGCTATTTGGCGAAGCCCAGTGTCATTTCAGCATAGCGCCAAACGAAACCGTCTGATCGAGCGAATAGCCTGCGGCGCACGCGACATCTTCGTGGCTTCGTGACTTCGTGCGAAAATTCTACTTCTTGATGCGCGTAAAATCCTTATGGGGACCGCAAAACCTTCAGCGAATCTGGAACATCCCGACCATGACCGACGTAACCATCCGCCGCGCCCTGCTTTCCGTTTCCGACAAGGCAGGCCTTGTTGATCTTGGCAAGGCACTCGCCGTGCGCGGGGTGGAGCTGGTGTCCACCGGCGGCACGGCCAAGGCGCTGCGCGAGGCCGGGCTGACCGTGCGCGACGTGTCTGACCTGACCGGCTTCCCAGAGATGATGGACGGCCGGGTCAAGACGCTGCACCCGATGGTCCACGGCGGGCTGCTGGCAGTGCGCGACAATCCGGAACATGCGGCGGCGATGGCCGACCACAAGATCGGCGCGATCGATCTGGTCGTAGTCAACCTCTATCCGTTCGAGGCCACCGTGGCCAAGGGCGCGGACCGCAACACGATTATCGAGAACATCGACATCGGCGGGCCTTCGATGGTCCGTTCAGCGGCCAAGAACCACGAATACGTGACGATTCTGACCGATCCGGCGGACTATGCAGGCCTGCTGGCCGAACTGGACGCCAGCGGCTCCACCAGCCTGCCCTTCCGCAAGCTGATGGCCGCCCGCGCCTTTGCCGCGACGGCGGCCTATGACGCGATGATCAGCCAGTGGTTCGCCCATGCCGATCAGGGCGAGACGTTCCCCGAAATGCTCGCCGTCAATGGCCGCCGCATGACCGAGCTGCGCTATGGCGAAAACCCGCACCAGCGCGCCGCGCTCTATACGCCGGTCGGCCCGCGCATTCAGGGCATTGCGCAAGGCATGCAGGTGCAGGGCAAGGAACTGTCGTACAACAACTATGCCGATGCCGACGCGGCGTTTGAACTGGTGGCAGAATTCAAGGGGCAGGCCCCGGCGGTCGTCATCGTCAAGCACGCCAACCCTTGCGGCGTGGCCCAGGCAGACACCCTGCTGGCGGCCTGGGAGGGCGCGCTGGCCTGTGACGATGTCTCGGCTTTCGGCGGCATTGTCGCGGTCAACGTGCCGCTCGATGGCCCCACGGCAGAGGCGATCTGCAAGATTTTCACCGAAGTCGTCGTCGCCCCCGATGCTGACGAAGCCGCCCGCGCTGCCTTTGCCAAAAAGAAGAACCTGCGCCTGCTGTTGACCGGCGACCTGCCCGATCCGCGCCGCGAAGGACTGAGCGTCAAAGCGATCACCGGCGGCCTGTTGGTGCAGACACGCGACAATGGCGCGATCTCGGTGGCGGACCTGAAGGTTGTTACCAAGCGCGCGCCGACCGCGCAGGAATTGCAGGACTGCATGTTCGCCTGGACCGTGGCCCGCCACGTCAAATCCAACGCCATCGTCTATGCGCGTGACGGGGTGACCGCCGGGATCGGTGCGGGCCAGATGAACCGCCGCGATTCCTCGCGCATCGCCGCCATGAAAGCGGCTGAGGCTGCGGAAAAGTTTGGCTGGGCGGCCAGCCGCACGGCGGGCAGCGCGGTGGCTTCCGATGCGTTCTTCCCGTTTGCCGATGGCCTGCTCGCCGCTGCAGAAGCCGGGGCGACGGCGGTGATCCAGCCAGGCGGATCAATCCGCGACGACGAGGTGATCGCGGCGGCAGATGCGGCTGGGCTGGCAATGGTGTTCACGGGAATGCGCCACTTTAAGCACTGAGCCATTCAGCCCCGTGAAACCTGAGGTGTGCGATTGGCGCACACTTATTCGCGAGGCAAGCTGACATGGGCGTGTTCAAACCTGACCTGCTGAAATCCTTCACCATCGGCTTCGCTGTCGGCTGCGCCGGTCTGGCGGCGCTAAGCCTGTCGCCCGCCCACGCTGCCGAGCGCGCCTTGCTGGCCCCAGTTCCCACCGCTGCCGCGAAGGAAAGCCCCGGCCTGAAAGTGGCGATCTTTGCTGGCGGCTGCTTCTGGGGTGTGGAAGGGGTGTTCAGCCATACGAAGGGCGTGACCAGCGCGATTTCGGGCTATCAGGGCGGCGCGCGGGGCACCGCGCGTTATGATCAGGTTTCCGGCGGCAACACCGGTCACGCCGAATCGGTGCGCGTCACTTATGATCCAAGCAAAGTCAGCTATGACCAGCTGCTGCGGGTCTATTTCTCGGTCATCGTCGATCCGACGCAAGTGGACGGCCAAGGCCCCGATACCGGCACGCAGTACCGTTCGGCGCTGGTGCCACTGAACGATGCGCAGCGCGCCGCAGCCACCGCCTATCTCGCGCAGCTTCGCGCCTCGCGCCTGTGGCGCGCGCCGATTGCCACCCGGATCGAAGCTTACAAGGGCTTCTTCCCCGCCGAAGAACACCATCAGGACTTCATGGCCCGCAACCCGGACCAGCCCTATATCGTCGCCTGGGACGTGCCCCGGCTGGCGGCGTTCCGGCGGCTGTTTCCCAGCCTGTATCAACCGGCCTTCACGCGGGGCTAGGCCGCGCCTATATGGGCGGGATGGGCAGCCATCATCACCACAATCACGACGAGCATTCGGGAGCGGGCCTGATCGACGCCGCGCGCGCGGCGCTGAAAGGCGCGGGCGAGCAGTGGACCGACATGCGCGAGGACGTGTTCAGCGCGCTGGCACAGCATGACCGCCCGGTTTCCGCCTATGACGTGGCCGAAAGCGTTTCCGCGCACCGGGGCAAGCGGATCGCCGCCAACAGCGTCTACCGAATCCTTGATCTGTTCGTGCGCACCAACCTGGCCCGCCGGGTGGAAAGCGCCAACGCCTATGTTGCCAACAGCCATCCGGGCTGCCGGCACGACTGCATTTTCCTGATCTGCGATTTATGCGGCAAGACCGTGCATATCGATGACGACACGCTGACCGGGGCGCTGATCGCTGCCGCACGGGGGGCCGGTTTTGCCGATGTTCGCCCGGTGGTGGAACTGCGCGGACACTGTGCGGCATGTTCCTGATTTCAGGCAATCGACTTGGCCGGGGCTTAAGTGTATTGCGGGGGCAATGATCGTCAATCCGCCTTCCAGTTCCAGTTCTGACCCGGCGACTCCGCTGCTCGATACTGTCGATACGCCTGCGGACTTGCGCAGGCTTCCGGCCAGCGAGTTGCGCCAGCTGGCGGACGAATTACGCACCGAAATGATCGCCGCCGTCGGGCAGACCGGCGGGCATCTGGGATCCGGGCTGGGCGTGGTCGAGCTGACCGTGGCGATCCATTACGTCTTCAATACGCCCGCTGACCGACTGGTCTGGGACGTTGGCCATCAGGCCTATCCGCACAAGATCCTGACCGGGCGCCGCAGCCACATCCGCACCTTGCGCCAGGGCGGCGGGCTGTCCGGCTTTACCAAGCGGAGCGAGAGCGAATACGATCCGTTCGGCACCGCGCACAGTTCCACATCGATTTCCGCCGCGCTCGGTTTTGCCGTGGCCAACAAGCTGGCAGGCACTCCTGGCAAGGGCATCGCGGTGATCGGCGACGGCGCGATGAGCGCGGGCATGGCTTATGAGGCGATGAACAACGCCAAGCAGGCGGGCAGCCGGCTGGTCGTCATCCTCAACGACAATGACATGTCGATTGCGCCCCCGGTGGGCGGATTTTCGGCCTATCTCGCACGGCTGGTATCGTCGCGCCCATTTCTGGAAATCCGCGACATCGCCCGCCGCATCTCGCGCCGCCTGCCCGAACCGCTACACCGCGCCGCCAAGAAAACCGACGAATTCGCGCGCGGTCTGGCGATGGGCGGCACACTGTTTGAGGAACTGGGGCTGTATTATGTCGGCCCGATTGATGGCCATAACCTCGACCAGCTGATCCCGGTGCTGGAAAACGTCCGCGATGCCGCCGAAGGGCCGTGCCTGATCCATGTCGTGACGCAAAAGGGCAAGGGCTATGCCCCCGCAGAGGCGGCGGATGACAAGTATCACGGCGTCCAGAAGTTTGATGTCATCACCGGTGCGCAAGTAAAGGCCGCTGCCGGTCCGCCCAGTTACCAGAACGTGTTCGGCGCACAGCTGACGGCAGAGGCGGCAACCGATCCGCTGATCTGCGCGATCACCGCCGCGATGCCTTCGGGCACCGGGCTGGACAAGTTCGCCGCCGCGCACCCTGAGCGGTTTTTCGATGTCGGCATTGCCGAACAACACGCCGTGACCTTTGCCGCTGGCCTCGCCGCGCAGGGGATGCGGCCATTCTGCGCGATCTATTCCACCTTCCTCCAGCGCGCGTTCGATCAGGTGGTGCATGACGTGGCGATCCAGAACCTGCCGGTACGCTTCGCCATTGACCGCGCCGGTCTGGTCGGGGCTGATGGCGCGACTCATGCCGGTTCGTTCGACGTGACCTATCTGGCGACGCTGCCCAACATGGTTGTGATGGCCCCGGCGGACGAGGCGGAGCTGGTCCACATGACCCATACCGCCGTGCTGCATGACAGCGGGCCGATAGCTTTCCGCTATCCGCGCGGAAACGGCACCGGCATCGCCCTTCCGGAAACGCCTGTGCGGCTGGAAATCGGCAAGGGCCGCGTGGTCCGTTCCGGCTCCAAAGTCGCGCTGCTGTCACTCGGCACCCGGCTGGGCGAGGCCTTGAAAGCCGCCGATCAGCTGGAAGCGCGCGGGCTGACGACCACGGTCGCCGACTTGCGCTTTGCCAAGCCTCTCGACAACGAACTGATCCGCCGCCTGATCGCCACGCACGAGGTTGTCGTCACGGTAGAGGAAGGCTCCATTGGCGGGTTGGGCGCGCATGTGCTGACGATGGCCAGCGACGAAGGGCTGACCGATGCGGGACTGAAGATCCGCACGCTGCGCCTGCCTGACACCTTTCAGGACCATGATTCGCCTGACAAGCAGTACGAGGCCGCTGGCCTCAACGCGCCGCAAATCGTCGATGCCGTGCTGAAAGCGCTGCGCCACAACAGCGCCGGGGTCGAAGAAGCCCGCGCCTGAATCCCGCGCGTCTAGAGCATCGTGCGTAATATCTGAACCACCCGTCATCCCGGCGGATGCCGGGACCCAGCCGTTCTGAATACTAGGACGGATCGACATTCAGGATTCCCAAAAGGTGTGATGTGTGATTCATAGGACTCCGTGTTGAGACGCGGAGCGGACGATGGGGATCAAGCGGTACGAGTTGAGTGAGGCGCAATGGGCAAGGATTGCGTTGTTGCTACCGGGGAAAGTCAGTGATTCAGGGCGGACGGGATCAGATAACCGTTTGTTTGTGAACGGTTGCCTTTGGGTTCTGCGCTCTGGCGCCCACTGGCGCGATCTGCCCGAGCGCTATGGCCGATGGAAGACGGTGCATAAGCGCTTCAGCCGATGGTGCCATGCCGGGGTGTGGGAGCGGGTATTCGCTTCGCTGACTGAGGACCGCGACAACAAATATCTGATGCTCGACAGCACCATAGTCCGCGCCCACCAGCAGGCAGCGACCGGAAAAGGGGGGCCTCGGATCAGGCGCTGGGGCGTTCCCGAGGTGGACTGACCACCAAGATCCATATGCTGGCCGACACGTTCGGCAGACCGCTGCGCTTTATCATTATCGCGGGTCAGGCCAACGACATCACCCAGGCACCAGCCTTGCTCGAAGGACAGTCCGGTGATGCCGTTCTTGCCGATAAAGCATATGACAGCAATGCCTTACGAGAAATTATCGCTGATATGAGGGCCGAAGCAGTGATCCCGTCCAAGCGCAATCGCAAGGTCTTCATCCCTCATGACACTGCCATCTACAAGCACCGCAACCACATCGAACGATGCTTCAATCGTCTCAAACACTTCCGCCGGTTCGCCACACGCTACGACCGGCGTACCATCCACTTCACCGGCTTCGTTCACCTCGCCGCTGCCATGATCGGGCTACGATGAATGTCGATCCGTCCTAACATTACAGTTGCACTTTGGATGAAACTCTGAATCAATAGGTCTCCATGGTAAGGA
>JBDTUQ010000033.1:0-22927 GCA_040007615.1 Novosphingobium sp. | reverse complement strand
AGTGAATCACACTCCAGGCGCTGTGGGAATCCGCTTATTGGGTCCGGACCCTAGTATTGAGAATGCCTTTCGGTTCGGCCCCCGTGCCGCTGCCGGTAATTGCCGCGCGGTCAACAATGGCCGCAAGCACCTGGGCAAAGTCATTGCGCACAAGGTTTTCAATATCGACGCTCGATTGCATCAGCATATTGCGGCTGATTTCAGTCAGGCCCCCGGCATGTTTCGGAGAGAGGCTAACCTTCTTGAAACCGGGGGTTGAGCCGGTCAGCGCCGTATCCTCGGCCACCCAGCCGCCTGTTACCGAATCCTTGAGGCCGGGAATGTCGATATTGCCGGTCAGGCCGGAAAGCACCGTTGCGCCCAGCGACTGCACCTTGAGCGCCGCGCGAAGGCGGTCAAAGAACAATTCGCCGTGCAGTTCGGTAGCGATCAGGTTGCCGCCGACAGCGCCGCTCGGTGTGGTGGTGGTAAGCACTCGCTTTTCAAGGAATACCTCCATCGGGACAAGCACGCCGCCGTCCGAAACCTTGCCAGCGCGCTTGAGCAATTCCGACTGCACTTCCCGTTCAAAGCCGACATCATGTCCGCCGATTCCGGCTTGCATCGCCATGGCGCGAACGAGCGAGAACCGCTTGTGCAACTCGCCAGACAGCTTGGCATCGCCCATAATCGGGTCGCCAGTCTCGAAACGGTCCGCCGCGTCGATCTTGCGAGCGCGGTCTAGCTTGGCATCATGCGAGCGCAATTCGGATTCCGCCGCGTTGAACGCCTCGTTATCGTCCGCCGCATGGGCGGTATTCATGCGAGCGACGATTGCCCCTCGCTGTTCAATCAAGTCACTCGTTTTCATGGTGTAGTCCTCAGGCTGGCGGGGAGCCGAAGCCCCCCGCACTGTGAAAGCCGACTGTCTTGCGACGTTGGCAGGTCATGCGCGAACGCTCCCAGCGGTGCCCAGAATAGGGCAATCGCCAAGAGCGCGCGGGCAATTCGGTTAATCATTGTTGCGCGCCCCGCCGTCGTCACCTTGCTCGATCAGATAAGCAGAGCACGTGCGGAAGATCCGCAGCGCAATCTTAGACGTGGGCAGAAGGATGCAGGGGAAATGCGGAAGCCAAGCACCCTCATCCGGGTATTGGTGCGGGTTGTATTGGTGCAAGTTGCCCGATTTCGGGTCGCGCCAAACGCCTTGCACGCTCCAGTCTTCGGTCGAGCCTCCGATGATTGAACCGCCCTTTTTGAATATGTGCCACACTTCTAAGGAGTTGCCATCGTTGTCAGGCCTGCAATCGACGATTGAGGCGCTGAACAAACCGGCAGTGGGATTCGGCCCGCGCATGAACTCATAAACCGGCAGCGCCGCTATAGCCGCCGTTGCGGGCGGAAGATCAATTTGCTTAACGCAGTGGTGCATGGCGTGAAGTGCCGCAATATCCGCGATTGAAAAAAGCCTGCGATTTGCCAGCCTGCGGTCCTTGGACTTCTCCAGCTTCCACGTGCCCCGTTGAAGCCAATTATTCAGAGTCAGATTATCCACACCCGACAGCTCAGACGCCTCACGCTGCGTAAACTGCACTTCGTAGGGGTCAATAGGGGTGTCGCCGTCCATGCCAATCCTCACTTTCATGTGAACTAGCACATATTCGCGCGAATGCAAACAGAAATATTCATCTGAATATCGCGACGGCCGCCTATCGTTTTAAGTCAATCTCCGTCATCCGGCTCTTGATCCATGCCAATGTCATCGCAATTCTTATCGTCCACCGCGTGATCGCAGTCGCTGATCTCGCAGCCCGGCCCGCCGCCGCGCGTAAAGCCGGTTAGCGTGTTTATGCCGTCTTCATCGCACGCCCCGGACGGGTCGTCGTCCTCAGCCTCAGGGTCGCCGTCCATCGCGTCGGCAAGGTCGATAGCTACAGCAATGAAGCTGGCCAGTTGGTCGCGGTCGAAGCGCGACAAAATGCGCGCTACGGCTGGCATGGGGGGAAAACGATTCGGGAAGGTGACGGGGGCGGATTCCGCCCGTAGGGTTGCAGTAGCCATGATCGAAGCTCCGTTTCGATTGAGGTTAGGACCGGGCGGGAAGTTGGCGCTTCCCCTCGGTCCGACACTTTGGTATCAAGGTTGGAATGAATGGTCAAGAAACTTTGATACCAAAGAAACGCCGGGGGCCGCCACCAAGTGGGAAGGGCGCGCCTGTCATGGTCCGCCTCCAACCGGACCAGCTTGCCAAGCTAGACGCTTGGATTGCCGCCCAGATCGACCAGCCCTCGCGCCCGGAAGCCGTCCGCCGCCTGATCGCCGCAGCACTCGATTAAACCCACATAGGCCCATCGCCGCGATAGACTTGCGGCCCAGCGTCGGTCGCTGCCAGCCCGCAGGCCATCATGGCCGAAACAATCCCGTCGATACGGTCCAGCGATTTCGCCTTCGTCGGCTTGCGATTGCCTGCCGGGTCGGTTTCCACAATCACGTTGCCCGCCTGCCAGCGCAGCAGCGGGTTTTCGTTATGCTGCATTTTGCCGCCCAGAACTGCCCGCTCGAAGGCGTCAACCGCCGATGCGTAGGATTTGAAGCCGGGGACAAATTCCACCATCGGGAGGTCAATCCCTTCGTCGTTCAGCAGCTTGTTAAGCCGCGCAATCTGCCAGCGATCGAACGCGATTCCGTGAACGTCAAAGCGGGTGCGAATGTCGGCAAGCTGCATCGCAATCGCCAGATCGTCGCGTGCGTTGCCCACCGTCACCGCTGCCCAGCCATCCTTAGCCCAGCGATCATAGGGCACCCGGTCCCGCTCGACACGCTTGGCAATGGTATCTTTCGGGAGCCAATGCCACGCCAGAACCTTGCCCTCGTCGGGAAAGTAGAGCGCAAAACAGGTGAGGTCGGTCGTGCTGGATAGGTCAAGCCCGCCGTAGCACCGCTTGCCCTCAAGCTCGTGCACATCGAACGGTTCGCCGTTGGCGTCCCAGTCAGCTTGCTCGATAAATCGGCCCTCAGCCGCTATCCGCTGATTGAGCTGCAACAGCCGAAACGACGGGGCAAAGGATGGCGAGCGCATCGCCCGCGCCGCAGCGTCCGCGAACTGATCTTCGTTCAGGAACGCGCCCAGCGCCGGGTTAGCTGCAGCCCATGCCGCCCGGTCGTCCAGTGCGCAATCATCGGGCGCGGTGTGTAATTGGACGTATACGGTTGGCGTCGGTTCAGCGTCGAGCATCTCGGAAAAGAAGTGCAGATCGTCCGCCGCCTGAGTGCTGATCGTCACGCCCAGCGCCGAAGCCCGCTTGCCCATGCCGGTCGCCAGATTGTCCCAAAGCTCCCGGCTGCGCCATTGTGCAACTTCGTCCGCCACCCAGAACGACGGGGCCAGCCCGTGCGCTTTTCGTGCGTCCGAAGTCAGCGCGCGCCAGATTGATTGCGATTCTTCGTCAATGATTTCCTTGTGCCAATCCTTGATATTCACCCGCGCCGCCATCCACGGCACCGCCTCGATATAGGCCCGACACATGCGGAACAGCACGCTCGCTTGTTCACGGTCGAGCGCGGCGGCATAGCACTCGCCGTGCGGTTCCATCATCGGCCCCAGCAGGTGCGCCAGCGACAGGCCCGCAAGGATTGCAGACTTACCGTTGCCGCGCGCCACTGACAGCGCAGCGAGCCGCACGCGCCGCCTGTTCAGGTCGTCAACGTCGCCATAAATCCCGCGAACGAATTGCTCCTGAAAGTCCAGAACCTCCATAGTCTCGCCAGCCTTCAAGCCCGATACAATCGGCAGGGCACGCAAGAACGACAGCACCTGTTCAACCGGGGGCATCCCCTCTTGCTCCCAAGGGTGCGACACAATGCCGGGGGCATCTTTCGCCGCCGCTCGAAGGCGTCCAGCGCCGGGGCCACGTTTGCCCATTATTTAGTATCCTTTGAAACTAATTGAGTTTTAAGGTCTATGGGCGGTCCTAGTGGTGCAGCCCTGAGCGATTTTTTCCATGGGTGCGCAGGGTCGAGCGGGGTGCCGTCCGGGTTGCATCCCTTCCGTGGCTTCGTGCTGGTGAACGCCCCAGCCTCAGTGCCACGTGCCGTTTTGGCCGAATGACAGCCGGGGCAGTAGCTCGCCAAGCCCGCATGATCGGGGAACGGGTGCCCGCCATCGCTGATCGCTGTGACGTGATCCACGGTGTTCGCGGGTGTGTATCTGCCCATTGCCTCGCACCCCCGGCACAACGGTTCAATCGACAAGTGAGCCTTGCGCAGCTTCGCCCAGGCGGTGGTATTGTATGGGAAGTCAGCCACGATCATCGCCCCCGACAAGCGCGACGATATGCAGCCCCTTGACCGCAGAACCGATGAGCACCGCACGATGGCGAGCCACGCCTTTCGCGACTAGACAAGTCTCGATTTCCTTTTGGGTGAGGGGGCGCGACATATGATCGAGCAAGACCAATGCGCCGCGCTTCTGTTCAGGTGTTAGTGCTGCCAGCACCTGCTTAACGGTAATCATGGGGCATTGCCTTCCAGTTTGCGCGCCAGTCTCCGCAGCGCATGTTCAAGCTCGGAACGGTTCTCGAAGTAGCGTTCAGGATCGCGCCAGTCAGGCCGCAGCCGGGAGAGGTCGCGAGCAATGTCGCGCGCGGTGCGGGCAGGGGTCATTGCTCGCCCTCCCCATCCGTGCCCCAGTCCAGATCGTAGTCCTCGATAGGGGGCGGGGGGCCATCCGGCCCCGCCCCTGATATATATTTATATATAGGGGGGTTGAAGCGTGCAGCATTTCCGGGCGTTTCGTGCGGGTCCGTGCAGGGGGTGCGTGCAGGGGGGTCGGTGCAGATTTTGGCCAGCTTAATGCCTTGTTTCATCACCCTGTTAGGCCCCCGCCAAAGCGGCTGATCGAGCGCGATTGTGCCCAAGTGTAAGAGCCTCTCCATCGCCCCAGCGAGTGCCTTTGCAGTGTAGGATTTGCTTTCGGGCATCGCCGCGAAAACCTTGGGGGCATAGTTGCTGCCGGGGTTGTGAGAGACGGCGCGGTTACTCTCGGTTGCCGCCGCGAGGCACCGCAGGAAGGCAGCGTTCTCGCCATTGGCTTTGACGACTTGCGCAATCTCAGCCCGCGTATCGGCCGGTAAATCCTTATCCAGAACGAACGCCCATTCGTGCCAGCGGAAGGAAACGACTTCGCCTTTCTGCCCATAGTTGGACTTGGGTAGCGAAAGCGTGCGCAGGTCGGTTTCTTCGTCGTGCTCAAGATAAATGCGGGATCGAACTGCGTTAGGCCAAGCCGTCGAGCCGCTCCATTGGTCGCCCTGTTTATTGGGGTGCCCAAGTAGCACAATCGCCGCCCCAGTTTCGCCAGCCGCCTTATTCAACAGATTGACGAACCGCGTCACCTCGCCCCGGTCGTTCTCGTTGCCGGTGAACAAATGCGCCACGTTGTCGAGAAAAACTAGCTTGCTGCCGGTCGCCAGAATCTTCCGCACAAGCCGCTGATAGGACTCGGAAGGCATCAACTTGCCCTTGTCGGCTTCCACCGTAAGCGCATTATCGAGCGCGCCGCGAAGGCTCATAAGGTGCAGTTTCCCGGAAAGGCTGGCCATCGGAACGCCCATTGAATCGCAGATATGCGCCTGCCGGAAGTGGAGTTGCTCGGCATCGTCTTCGCAGGTGAGATAGATCGCAGGCCCGGGCATCACGTCCAGACCAAGACACTGAAGGTCCGCCGCCGCCGCTGTGGCCAGTTGCTGCCCTAAGAGGGACTTGCCCGCGCTGCCCGGTCCAGTGAACAGCGTTACCTCTGCCAGCGGTGCTAGACGCTCGATTGAGAAAAGCTTGGCTTTGGGTGCCACCGTCGCCAGCGCAGCGAGGTCGAGACTAACCAGATCATCGGGTGCCGTCGCTTTATCAAGTGCCTCGCCCGCTTTTCGGCGCAATTCAAACGCTGAACCTGAACCGCTATTCTCCAGCCAATCCGATACGTCGCTCTTGCTCGCCCCCGGCAACTTGAGCGTTGTCACCATGGCCGCGATGCTTTTCAGCTTGGCTTCCACGTCCGCCGCATGGTTCCGGCCCGCTTCGTCGTTATCCTCCAGCACTACAACGCGTCGGCCTTCCAGCACTGGCGCGAAGTCCCGCAGGAACTTGCCAGCGCCGCCGGGGTTAGTTGTGGCGATCAATCCGTGCGCTGCCAGATTGTCGGCATCCTTTTCGCCTTCGCAGACAAAGACGATTTCGGCGGGGTCGGCTGCGATCAGCTCAGGCAGGCGGTAGAGCACGCGCCGCACGCCCTGCATGCAGCCCTTGTTGCAGATAAAGCCGCCGTTGCCGTCCGGACCATGTTGCAGGAAGGTCTTGCTATCGCCCTTGCCTTTGCGCTCGACACGGAACAGCACTGCGCCGGATTCGTCCGCGTAGTCGTAGAATTTTGGGATTGGCTTGTCGGTGTTGTCAGACGGTTCCTTAATTCCGTGATCTTCGAGCCATCGGAAGGCGGAAGCATGATCTTGCGCCCCAGCCTTGTGCGCTATCAGGTCGAGCACGCCGCCGCGCACGTTCGCCTCATAGTCGGCAAACCAGCCTTCGCGGGTGTTCACTTCCATTGAGCCGTTCGTGCCAAATTTCAGCACGCCGTCATTGATCTTCGACAGGTGTTCGTTTGGCTTGCCCAGCAGCTCCGCCGCGACTTCGCCCATCATGCCAGTTAGGGGTTCCGCATAAGTCATTGCGCAGCCCTCCCGTTGTCGGTAGAATTGCGCTCGCCAAGTGCCGTCAAGCTTTTGGTTTTCGCCCTCGCCTCGGCTGCAACCGATGCGGGGGCTTTTATTTGGCCGGGCGGGTCAACGTAACACGGACATAACTCGGACATACTCCCCCAGCGGGGAGACAGTTTTCCGGTTAAACGCTTGAAATTGTTGGTCGGGGAAAGAGGATTCGAACCTCCGGCCCCTGCCTCCCGAAGACAGTGCTCTACCAGGCTGAGCTATTCCCCGACCGATCAAGGACACGTGCGGCCAAGGCCACCTGCGTCCGAGGCAGGAGCGGGCCTATAGTCAGCGATGCAGGGGGTGGCAAGTGGGCAATCGCAAGGCTAGGACAAGGTCATGGCTTCCCTTGCACAAATTGCCGATTCCTCCGCCGGACCCCGCCACTGGGAATGGCAATATCTTGACCTGATGCGCCGCATCTGGACTTCGGGTGATCAACGGACAGACCGCACCGGAGTAGGCACTCGCGCGGTTTTTGGGGCCGAAATCCGCTTTGACCTGTCCGGCGGCGCGATGCCGCTGCTGACCACAAAGCGAGTCTACTGGAAAACTGCGACGCGCGAGCTGCTGTGGTTCCTGACTGGCGACACCAATATCCGCAAACTCTGTGCGCAAGGGGTCGAAATCTGGACCGACTGGCCGCTCGATCGCTATCGCCGCGAGTCGGGGGAAAACATCGCGCGTGATGAGTTTTCGCGGCGGATCGTCGCTGACGCCGATTTTGCCGCCCGTTGGGGCGATCTTGGCCCTGTCTATGGCAAGCAATGGGTCGACTGGCCGGTTTATGAACCTGTCGAAGGCGGTCTGTTCCGCCAGCGCGCGCAAGGGGTCAACCAGGTCTCCGAAGTGGTGGAAAGTTTGCGTCACAATCCGGGCAGCCGCCGCCATATCATCGAAGGCTGGAACGTCGCGGAATTGCCGCAAATGGCGCTGCCGCCTTGTCACAAGACCTATCAGTTCCACGTCGCGAGCGGGCGCCTTTCCGGCCTGCTTTACCAGCGCAGCTGCGATCTGGGGCTGGGCTTTGCCTTTAATATGTGGTCGCTGGCCTTGCTGACGCGGATGCTGGCGCAACAGACCGGGCTTGAGCCGGGCGAGGCGGTGTGGATGGGCGGCGATGTCCACCTTTACCTGAACCATGCCGAACTGGTCGAACAGCAACTGTCTCGTACACCCTCGGGTGAGGCGCAGCTTGCGATCACACGCCAGCCCTCGTCGATTTTCGACTATCGGATAGATGACTTCACCGTCACCGATTATGCCCCGCAGGGCGCTATTTCGGCACCCGTAGCAGTCTAGTTGACGTGAAAAGCTGTTTGAAATATTATAATCAAACGACGAAACTTTTGGTCTGAGTCTGCGTTTCCTTTGTGGGTCGCATCAAGCAGGCCGGGGAAAGGTTGGCTGTGGTGACGCAGGGCGGTACTTCCGGTGGGATCGGCGGCAACATGCCCCGTTTAAGCCTGCATATTCCGGAACCCCGTTCGCGCGCTGGCGATCCCTCGGACTTTGCCCATCACCGGATCCCCGCCGCCGGTGCCCAGCCGCGCCCTGACGAAACCTGTGCGGCTGATCAGACCCACCCGCTATGTTTTGATCTGGTGCGAGTGTTGAGTGACGATCATCGCGCCTGCGGCCCGTGGGACCCCCGGCTCGATCCTGACACGCTCCGCCAGATGCTGCGGACGATGGCGCTGACCCGTGCTTTCGATAGCCGGATGTATCGCGGCCAGCGGCAGGGTAAGACCAGCTTCTATATGAAATGTACCGGCGAGGAGGCGACGAGTGTGGCCGCCGCAATGGCGCTGGCCAGCGATGATATGGTGTTCCCCAGTTATCGCCAGCAAGGCATCCTGATTGCGCGCGGCTATCCGTTGATCGAGATGATCAACCAGATCTACTCCAACCGCGCTGATCGCCTGAAGGGGCGGCAGTTGCCGATCATGTACTCATCGCGCGATTGCAGCTTTTTCTCGATCAGTGGCAACCTGGCTACCCAGTATCCGCAGGCGGTCGGCTGGGCGATGGCCAGCGCCCTGCGCGGCGATACGCGCATCGCGGCGAGCTGGATTGGCGAGGGATCGACGGCTGAAGGAGACTTTCACGCCGCCCTGACTTTCGCCGCCGTTTATAATGCGCCGGTCATCCTGAATGTGGTGAACAACCAGTGGGCGATCTCCAGCTTTTCAGGGTTTGCCGGGTCTGAGCGGACGACATTTGCCGCGCGCGCCGTGGGATATGGCATCGCGGGCCTTCGCGTCGACGGTAACGACGCGCTCGCGGTCTATGCCGCCACCCGGTGGGCGTCAAACCGCGCCCGGCTCAATATGGGGCCGACTCTGATTGAGCATTTCACTTACCGGGTTGAGGGCCATTCCACCTCGGACGACCCCTGCCAATACCGTTCCGCGCTGGAGGCGGGGGACTGGCCGCTGGGCGATCCCGTCACCCGGCTGAAAATGCACCTGATCACGCTGGGCGAATGGTCCGAAGACCAGCACGCCGCAATGGACCGCGAACTGGCCGAAACCGTGAAGGCGGCGACCAAGGAAGCCGAGAAGAGCGGCGTGCTCGGTCACGGGCTTCACCATCCTTTCCACACCATGTTCGAGGACGTGTTCGAGGAACTGCCCTGGCACCTTGAGGAACAGGCCGAGCAGGCCATCCGCGAGCGGCGGATCAAGTGGCCGGACTGGAAGGAATGACGTGCCGATAACCCGCGAAGAAGCCCCCGTTTCGCTGCACGAGGCAGAAGACCTGGCCGCCAAGGCAGGCCGCCGGCTCAACATGATTGAAGCGATCAACGAGGCACTGGCGATCATGCTGGAACGCGATCCGGATGTGGTGATCTTTGGTGAGGACGCAGGGTATTTCGGCGGGGTGTTCAGGGCCACAGCGGGCCTGCAGGCGCGGTTCGGCAAGCACCGTGTGTTCGACACTCCGATAAGTGAGTGCGGCATTATCGGGGCGGCGGTGGGCATGGGAGCTTACGGCCTGCGCCCGGTGCCCGAAATCCAGTTTGCCGACTATATCTATCCCGGCCTCGATCAGCTTGTCTCTGAAGCTGCACGGCTGCGGTATCGTTCTGCGGGAGAGTTCACTGCGCCGATCACGGTGCGATCACCCTTTGGTGGCGGGATATTCGGCGGGCAAACTCACAGCCAAAGCCCGGAGGCGCTGTTTACGCACGTTGCGGGCCTGAAAACCGTTATCCCCAGCACGCCCCATGATGCCAAGGGCCTGCTGATATCCGCTATCGAGGATAACGACCCGGTCATCTTCTTCGAGCCAAAGCGGATCTATAACGGACCGTTCGATGGCTATTACGACAAGCCAGTGCAGCCGTGGAATACCCGGCCAGAGGCGGTCGTGCCGGAAGGCTATTATGCCATCCCATTGGGTAAGGCGCGGATCGTGCGCGAGGGCACGGCGCTTACCGTGCTGGCATACGGTACGATGGTGCATGTGGCTGTGGCGGTGATGCGCGAAAAGGGCGTCGATGCCGAAATCATCGACCTGCGCACGCTGGTCCCGCTGGATGTTGAGGCTGTGCAAAAGTCTGTTGAAAAAACCGGCAAATGTCTGATCGTCCATGAAGCGACGCGCACCGGCGGCTTTGGCGCGGAACTGAGCGCGCTGGTGCAGGAACGCTGTTTCCATCATCTGGAGGCGCCGATCGAGCGCGTGACCGGGTTTGATACGCCTTATCCGCACAGCCTTGAATGGGCGTACTTTCCCGGCCCGGTCCGCATTGGCGAGGCTGTCGACCGCTTGCTGAAGGATTGATCCGATGGCCCGCTACACCTTCCGCCTGCCCGACATCGGCGAAGGCATTGCCGAGGCTGAAGTCGTCGCGTGGCATGTGGCGGTGGGCGACATGGTTGAGGAAGACAGCCCGCTGGCCGACATGATGACTGACAAGGCCACGGTTGAGATGGAAAGCCCGGTCGCGGGGCGAGTGATCTCGCTTGCCGGGGAAGTGGGCGACCGGGTGCCGATTGGTTCGGCGCTGGTGGTGCTGGAAGTTGAAGGGGAGGTGGAGGATGCTCCAGCAGAAAACCCACCTATCCCCAAACCCGTCCGGGCTGAGCCTTTCGAAGTCCTGCCTTTATCTCTGGAACCCGCACAGACCCCGGAAGCAACAAAGCCGAGTGCGCCAGTCGCCACCAAAGTCCTCGCCAGCCCGGCAGTCCGTGCTCGTGCGGCTGAACTGGGCGTCGATCTGGCGCAGGTGCGACCGGCCAACGGCAATCAGGTGCGCCAGTCCGATCTGGATGCGTTCCTTGCCTATGACAGCAGCGGCGGCTTTCGCCGTGCTGCCGCGAAAGGTGAGGACGTGGCGATCAAGGTCATCGGCCTGCGCCGCAAGATTGCCGAGAACATGGCCGCGTCAAAGCGCCATATCCCGCACTTTTCCTATGTCGATGAATGCGACGTCACCGCGCTGGAAGACATGCGCGCGCAGCTCAACGCGAATCGGGGAGACAAGCCAAAGCTGACGATGCTGCCGCTGCTGATCGCGGCCATCTGCCGGTCGGTGCCGCAATTCCCGATGATCAACGCTCGCTATGATGACGAAGCGGGTGTGGTCACACGTTATGGCTCGGTCCATCTGGGCATGGCCGTGCAGACGCCTGCCGGGCTGATGGTGCCGGTGATCCGCGATGCGCAGGACCAGAACCTGTGGCAGCTGTCAGCCACCATTGGCCGCCTTGCCGATGCCTGCCGCAATGGCACGGCAAAGGCAGAGGAGCTGTCGGGATCGACGCTGACGATCACCTCGCTGGGGGCGCTGGGCGGCATTGCCACTACGCCCGTCATCAACAGGCCGGAAGTGGCAATCATCGGCCCGAACCGCATTGTCGAACGCCCGATGTTCGTGCCCGACGATATGGGTGGAGAGCGGATTGCCAAGCGCAAGCTGATGAACCTGTCGATCAGCTGCGATCACCGCGTCGTCGATGGCTGGGACGCAGCCAGCTTTGTTCAGGCGGTGCGCGCCTTGCTGGAAACGCCGGTGCTGTTGCTGAGTTAGCGCACGATGGCGCTGTAGGCGATCTGGCCGCTGGGCGCGACGGCGCTGATCCGCCAGCGAACGTGGGTGACATCCTCTGGCGTCGCCAGACGGTCTGCTACGCGCAGACTGCCAAGCTGGCCCCAGGTGTGCCCGCCATCTATCGAAACTTCCTCGTCCTCGCGCGCGCTGCCTTGGTAATAGACGCTGCGGGGCAGGGGATTGGTCAGGGTAAAGCGGTTACCGGGACCAGACTTGTGCCAGGTCAGGATGGTCACCACCCGGTCGCCCGGAGATAGCCTGCTGGCCGGTTGCAGCGTCCGCGCCGTGCTGCCGCCCTTTTCAACATAGACCGCGCTTTCCAGCGAAACCGCCATCGATGGGGTCTGCGCCGCCAGAACTGTGCCGAAGGGCAAGGCGGTAAGTCCGCCGATCATGCAGGCCGCGCGCACCAGATTGCTACGAAAAGTCACGTTCCTATTCCCCCCGGCGACGCCGCAAACAACAGGGCAAAGTCGCAGGTGCCTTGTCGCAAGACTGTGCAAAGGAATGGTTAACGCGGTGGTAGCTATGTTTTTAAGGCCGCCGAAGCCCGCTGTTTGGCCTGTTTGCAAATGGCGTTGTGAGGAGTGTTGACAGCCCCCGAATGCTGCCCTAGTGGCGGCGCTCCCCAAGGGGTTCGCGGGTGTAGCTCAGTTGGTTAGAGCGCCGGCCTGTCACGCCGGAGGTCGCGGGTTCAAGTCCCGTCACTCGCGCCACTTGGGGCAGTTTTCCTGACATTACAGCAGCTTTTTGCCGTCAGTAAGGCTGCCCCGGTCGCGGCGAAATCAGGCGAAAATGCCTAGCCCCAGCGGCCCGTTTCCATCCACGTCAGAAACCGCCGCAACGGCAGCAGCCACACCACGCCCAGCACGACATAGATCGGCAATTGCGCCAGCGTCGGCCAGTTGCCGATGAACGGTGGCAGGACATGAGCGATCAGGGCCGCATAAGCGAACAGCACCGCAACCAGTGACAATATGCCGAAGGGTATCCGCCAGGTCGGTTCACTGCGCATCAGTCGTCTGTCCTGTAAAACCGGGTCGGGGTGACAATCGCCGCCAATTTGCGGTCGTGCGGCTCCAGCGGCAGCGAATCGACCAGTTGTACGTCCCAGGCAAGCCCGATGGGCACGACACCGGGATTCGCCGCCAGCCACCTGTCATAATGTCCGCCGCCCTGTCCCAGCCTGTCGCCGTCTGCCGTGAAAGCGAGCAGAGGCACAAACGCCGCATCTGGCAGGGCGAGGGCGGCATGGGCGCGCGGCTGCGGGCCGAACGGGCCTTGTTCCAGCTCTTGGTCGTCAAACGGATTGTTCCATTCCAGGAACTGCAACGGCGCTGTGCGATCTGCAAACCACGGCAGCGCCAGCGTTCGCCCGTTTTCATGAAACCACCGGGCATAGCCGCCGGTCGGCACTTCAGAGGGCAGGGGGTGATAAAGGGCAACCACGCCGCTTTCCGGCACCATCGCGGCAACAGGGGCGGGGGGGCGCATCATGATCAATGCGCGGGTGCTTTCGGGCAGATCGTCAACGTGCGCTCTGCGGGCAGCTCGCATTCGGGCGCGTAATTGCTGCTTTTCATTCACGCGGCGCGCCTCATCAGATCCTTGCCCCGTCAAATCGCCTACCGCTCAAAAAAGTGCCGCTCAAAAAAAGGTGGGTGACGGGACCACCATAGGCCGTTGCCGGGAAATCCACTGACGCGTTGACGTCAGGTGGGAACCATGTGTGCCGGGCCAAGACCCAACCAGGGACAGCCCCCATAGGATTTGCTTATAGCCTCAGGGATTTTCGAAGGCTCGCACCGGGCAGTACCCGTCACCATGCAATCTAGGCGTCTTGTCCGCCACTCTCAAGGTGTAAGGCGCAGTTTTCTAAAGAAATCGCAATCGCCTCAAGCTTTTCGGCCACGGCAGGGTCGATTTCCGGCGGCGGCGCGGGCGGTTCGGGCGCGGGAGCCGGGCCTTTGCCGTGTTTCAGCTCGTGCAATTCGTCAGCCAGCAGCAGCGCGGCGAACAGCAGCATTCGCGCTTCGCCCTGGCCTGCCGCGCCGTTCATTGATGTGACCTTGGCGTCGATTATCTTGCCCAGCGCGGCGATGTGCGCCTCTTCACCCGAAGCACAGGCGACGGTGAAATTGCGGCCGCCGATGGGCAGGTCAAGGTTGCTCATGCCAGATCCCCCGCCAGCGGATCACTGCCGATAAGTGCATCCAGATCGCGCAAGGACTGGCTCACTACGCTGCGCAGGCGTTCGTGACGGGCGGCAAGGTCGCCGCATTCCGTCGCCATTTCCGCTTTTGCGGTGGCGTTATCAGCGGCAAGTCTGGCGGCTGCCGCCTCAATCCGGGACGCCGCCGATTCAATCCGCGACAGGGCTTGGTCAATCCGTTGTTCGGTCATGCGGCGTGGCTAGCGTAAATCTTGCGCAACCGAAAGCGGTGATACGTCCACAATTGCATGGCATGTGCCCACCCGAAGCGGCGGCGCGGGGCGGGAGCAAAACTTGACGAGGCGCAACCTTGCCGCAAAGAGGCCCAAACCCGAATCGCCGCGTCATTCCGGGCCGCGCTTCGGGAAGTGCCGGAGACTTATTGTTATGACCCTCGACCCGTCGCGCCTCGGACCAATGGCCAATGCCATCCGCGCCCTTTCGATGGATGCGGTCCAGGCGGCCAATTCGGGGCACCCTGGTATGCCGATGGGCATGGCCGATGTCGCCACGGTATTGTGGTCGCGCTATCTGAAGTTCGATCCCGCCGCGCCAAAGTGGCCAGACCGTGACCGTTTCGTGCTGTCAGCAGGCCACGGCTCGATGCTGATCTACGCGCTGCTGAACCTCTCCGGGTATGCCAGCCCGACGATGCAGGACATCCGCAATTTCCGCCAGCTTGGCAGCGTTTGTGCCGGGCATCCCGAAAATACCCACATCGCTGGCGTGGAATGCACGACCGGGCCACTGGGTCAGGGCTTCGCAATGGCCGTCGGCATGGCGCTGGCAGAGCGGCATCTTAACGCGACGTTCGGCGACGATCTGGTCGATCACCGCACCTGGGTAGTCGCTGGCGACGGCTGCCTGATGGAAGGGATCAACCACGAGGCGGTCGGTCTGGCCGGGCACCTCAAGCTTGGCCGCATGATCGTGCTGTGGGACGACAACAATATCACCATCGACGGTAACACCAGCCTTTCCACCAGCGAGGACATTCTGGCCCGCTACCGGGCGAGCGGTTGGCACACCGAAATGTGCGACGGCCATGATACCGCCGACATCAGCCGCGCCATTGATGCCGCTTTGGCCGATGATCGCCCGTCGTTGATCGCCTGCAAGACCGTGATCGGCAAGGGCGCACCCAACAAGCAGGGCACGCACCACGTCCACGGCGCTGCCCTGGGCGATGCTGAAATCGCCGCCGCGCGTGAGTATCTGGGCTGGACGGCGGCTCCTTTTGAAATCCCAGCCGACATCGCAGCTGACTGGCGCTCGACCGGGGCCAAGGGCGCGGCAGAGCACGCAGCTTGGGCAGAGCGGCTTGCCGGCAATCCGCAGGCCGCCGAATTTTTGCGGCGCATGGCAGGTGATTTGCCCTCCGCAGAGGTTACCGACGCGGCCTTTGCCGATTGGCTGACGCAATCACAAAAGGTCGCCACCCGCAAGTCGTCGGAAATGGCGCTTGAGGTGTTGACGTCGCAAGTTCCCGAAATGGTCGGCGGATCGGCGGACCTTACCGGATCGAACAATACCAAGACCAAGGCCACCGGGCCATTTTCTGCCGACGATTACAGCGGCCGCTACATCTATTACGGCATCCGCGAATTCGGCATGGCGGCGGCGATGAACGGCATGGCACTGCACGGCGGGATCATCCCCTATGGCGGTACGTTCCTGGTGTTTTCCGACTATTGTCGCAACGCCATCCGCATGTCGGCAATTCAGGAACAGCGCGTAATCTATGTGCTGACGCATGACAGCATCGGCCTTGGCGAGGATGGCCCGACTCACCAGCCGATTGAGCATATCATGTCGATGCGCCTGATCCCCAACCTCGAAGTGTTCCGCCCTGCCGACATCATCGAGACGGCAGAATGCTGGAAGCTGGCCCTGGCCAACAAGTCTACGCCTTCGGTCTTGGCGCTGACCCGCCAGAACCTGCCGCAGCTTCGCACTTCGGGCGACATGCTCAGCGCCAAGGGGGCCTACCGCCTGCGCGCTGCTTCTGCCGAGCGCAAGGTGGTGATCGTCGCCACCGGCTCGGAAGTCGAAATCGCCTGTGCCGCCCGCGATGCCCTTGAGGCACAGGGTGTGGGCACAGACGTTATTTCCATGCCCTCATGGTCGCGTTTCAGCGCGCAGGATGCGGCCTATCGAGCCGACTTGCTGCCGTCCGGCGTGCTGACCGTTTCGATCGAGGCGGGCACCACCCACGGCTGGGAAGCGATCACCGGCCTCGACGGGTTGCGCTTTGGCATCAATACTTTTGGCGCATCGGCCAAGGCAGAGGATCTTTACGATCACTTCGGCCTGACTGCGGCCAAGATCGTCCCGCAAATCACTGCTAAACTAAACATTTAACAAGGAGTCTTAACATGGCGACTAAGGTTGCAATCAATGGTTTCGGTCGTATCGGCCGCAATGTGGCTCGCGCGATCATCGAACGTCCGGACTGCGGACTGGAACTCGTTTCGATCAACGATCTGGCTGACGCCAAGGCCAATGCCCGCCTGTTCCAGCGCGATTCGGTCCACGGCCCGTTCAACGGCACGGTCGAAGTCGACGGCAATGACCTGATCATCAACGGCAAGCGCATTCACGTGACTGCCGAGCGCGATCCCGCCAACCTGCCGCACGCTGCCAACGGTGTCGACATCGCGTTCGAATGCACCGGCTTCTTCACCAACCGCGAAGGCGGCCAGAAGCACCTGGATGCTGGCGCCAAGCGCGTTCTGATTTCGGCCCCGGCCAAGGGCGTTGACCTTACCGTCGTGTTCGGCGTGAACCACGAAAAGCTTTCCGCCGATCACAAGATCGTATCGAACGCTTCGTGCACCACCAATTGCCTCGCGCCGATGGCCAAGGTTCTGCATGAATCGATCGGTATCGAGCGCGGCCTGATGACCACGATCCATTCGTACACCAACGATCAGAAGATCCTCGATCAGATCCACAGCGATCCGCGCCGCGCCCGCGCTGCTGCGATGAACATGATCCCCACCAGCACCGGCGCTGCCGTTGCCGTGGGCGAGGTTCTGCCTGATCTGAAGGGCAAGCTGGACGGTTCGTCGATCCGCGTGCCCACGCCGAACGTCTCGGTCGTCGACCTGACCTTCACGCCAAAGCGCGACACCACGGTCGAGGAAGTCAACGGCCTGCTCAAGGCCGCAGCCGAAGGCGCGCTGAAGGGCGTGCTGGCCTATACCGACGAGCCGCTGGTTTCGATCGACTTCAACCACGATCCCGCCAGCTCGACCATCGACAGCCTGGAAACCGCTGTTCTCGAAGGCAAACTGGTGCGCGTGCTGAGCTGGTACGACAACGAGTGGGGCTTCTCGAACCGCATGCTGGACACTGCCGGTGTCATGGCAAAGCTGATCTGAACTGGTTCCCATCTCATTCGTCATTCCCGCGAAGGCGGGAACCTAACTTCGAACGTCGCAATTGGTTTAACGCCGGAGATGGGTCCCCGCCTTCGAGGGGATGACGAAAGTGGATTAAGGTAAAACAAAACATGCCATCATTTCGCACGCTTGACGATCTTGGCGATATTCGCGGCAAGGTCGCGCTGGTCCGGGTCGACCTGAACCTGCCGATGCAGGACTGTGCGGTAACGGACGATACCCGCGTGCGGGCGGCGGCGCCGACGATCCTCGAACTGGCCGACAAGGGCGCGAAAGTGCTGCTTCTGGCCCATTTCGGGCGTCCGAAAGGTGAACGGGTTTCAACCCAGTCGCTGTCGATGGTGGTCGATTGCCTGCAAAGCGTGCTTGGCCGCGAAGTGATGTTCGTGCCTGAAATCGCCGGTCCGGTCGTGGCGCAGTGCGTCGGCATTCTCGGTCCGGGCGACATTGCCGTGCTGGAAAACACGCGCTTCTGGGCGGGTGAGGAAAAGAACGATCCTGATCTGGTCAAGGCGATTGCCGCCAACGCCGATTTCTATGTCAACGACGCCTTCTCCGCCGCGCACCGTGCCCATGCGACTACCGAGGGCCTGGCGCATGTGTTGCCGGCCTATGCGGGCCGTTCGATGGAGGCGGAGCTGACCGCGCTCGAAAAGGCGCTGGGCAATCCGGAAAAGCCTGTTGCCGCAGTTGTTGGCGGGGCGAAAGTCTCATCAAAGCTGGACGTGCTTAAGCATCTGGTCAGCAAGGTCGACCATCTGATCATCGGCGGCGGCATGGCCAACACGTTCCTGGCCGCGCGCGGGGTCGATGTCGGCAAGTCGCTGTGCGAGCACGATCTGGCCGCCACGGCAGAGGAAATTCTCGACAATGCCGACAAGGCCGGTTGCACCGTGCACCTTCCTTATGATGTTGTCGTATCGAAGGAATTCGCCGCCAACCCGGCCAGCTTGCGGACCTGCAACGTCCACGAAGTCGCATCCGACGAAATGATCCTTGATGTCGGCCCGCAGGCAGTGGAATCGCTGGGCGATGTGCTCAAGACCTGCCGTACGCTGGTGTGGAACGGGCCGATGGGCGCTTTCGAAACCGAGCCGTTCGATGCTGCCACGGTGGCGCTGGCCCGGATCGCGGCGGCACTTACCCGCGAAGGTTCGCTCGTTTCGGTGGCTGGCGGCGGGGATACTGTCGCCGCGCTGCACCATGCTGGCGTTGCCGATGATTTCTCTTATATTTCAACGGCCGGAGGTGCCTTCCTCGAATGGATGGAAGGCAAGGAACTGCCGGGGGTGACTGCACTTTACGTCTGAACGTGGTAAGCGCCATTGCGGTCCGGCGATCCCGGCGCTATGCGCGCGGCAAGAATCACATACGTATGCACCGCCCACGGCCGGTACAGTACAGGAGCGACCATGCAGACTTCGGAAATGACCGCCAAGATCGCCGCCGGCAAAGGCTTCATCGCCGCGCTTGACCAGTCGGGCGGTTCGACGCCCAAGGCACTGGCCGGTTACGGCATTGGTGCCGATGCGTTCAGCAATGATGAGGAAATGTTCGGCCTGATCCACGATATGCGCAGCCGCATCATCCGTTCGGCTGCCTTCACCGGCGACAAGGTGATCGGCGCGATCCTGTTCGAGCGCACGATGGACGGCCAGGTTGATGGCGTGACGACCCCCGCCGCTCTGATCGCCAAGGGCGTTGTCCCGTTCATCAAGATCGACAAGGGGCTTGAGGACGAGGCAAACGGCGTCCAGCTGATGAAACCGATGCCGGAACTTGACGCTTTGCTGATCAAGTCCAAGGCGCTCGGCGTGTTCGGCACCAAGGAGCGCTCTGTCGTCAATCTGGCCAACCGCGCGGGGATCGCCGCAGTGGTCAAGCAGCAGTTTGAAGTCGGCAGCCAAGTACTTTCGCACGGCATGATGCCGATGATCGAGCCGGAAGTGAACATCAAGAGCGCCGAACGCGCGGACTGCGATAAGATCCTGCTTGAAGAACTGCTGGCGGCACTGAACGCCATGACCGGCGACGACAAGGTCATGCTCAAGTTGAGCCTGCCGGTGGTATCGGGCCTGTTCGATCCGCTGGTGAACCACCCGCGCGTGCTGCGCGTGGTCGCTCTGTCAGGCGGTTTCAAGCGGCCAGAGGCCTGCGCCGAACTGGCCAAGAACAACGGCATCATCGCCAGTTTCAGCCGCGCGTTGCTGGAAGACCTGCGCTTCCAGATGAGCGATGCAGAATTCGACGCTTCGCTGGGCGAGGCGATCAATGCGATTTATCAAGGTTCGACGGTCAAGACGGTGCCTGTCGCCGCTTGACGACCAGATACAGAGCTGGAGAGGTGATCGCCGGGCAGGGTTAACCTGTCCGGCGATTGCGTTTCCAGCGCGCTATTTCCCGCGCGCGAATGTGAAGCCGAACCGGTATTCCTCGGGATAGACGGTCCGGTCTTTGCGCGGATCAGGATAGGCTTCGACCATAGTCAACTGGCCATCCTCCACGGTGGTTGGTTGCCCCAGCGTCAACTCCTGCGTCTCGCTGCTGATGGTGGCTGAAATCCGTACCTGGCCCGCCCAGACGCACTGCACCCCTTGCGGGCAGCGGCTGTCTTCCAGCATCTTGACCGGCGACACTTGCAAGCCTGCCACCCGCACCGTTTCACCAATCCGCGCGCGGGCAATGCCATCGTCGCGGGTGTGGTAGGTGACGCATGACGACAGCGTGAGCGCGGCGAGCAGGGGGAGAAAGTTCTTCACGCCGCAGAGTGTTCCCGATTACGCCACATTCGTCTAGAGGCTTGCCATGTCCTATGTCATAGAGCGCTTGCCGCCGCAGCTTTACCTGATCTCGCCGCTGGAAACGGGCGGCCTGTTTCCTGACCGTCTGGCCCGTGCGCTGGACGCGCAAAGCGGTGAGGGCTGCGTTTCCGCGTTTCAGTTCCGCGTCAAAGGGCTGGATGATCACGATGCCGCGCGGCTCGCCGAACCGCTCCAGCGCATTTGTTTTGACCGGGAAGTCGCATTTATCGTCAACGATTCGATCACCTTGGCCAAGCGTCTGGGCGCTGATGGCGTTCACCTTGGGCAGGATGATCTGGCGCAGGAGGATAACTCGATTGCCGATGCGCGCGAACGGCTGGGCAAGCAGGCGCAGATTGGCGTCACCTGTCACGCCAGCCGCGATCTGGCGATGGCAGCGGGCGAGGCCGGGGCGGATTACGTCGCGTTCGGCGCATTTTTCCCGACCACCACTAAGCTTGTCGAACACTATGCTGACACCGAAACGCTCCGCTGGTGGCAACAATACTTCCTGCTGCCCTGCGTCGCCATCGGCGGCATCACGCCGGAAAACTGCCGCCCGCTGGTGGAGGCGGGTGCCGATTTCATCGCGGTTTCGGGTGCAGTGTGGAATGGCGATGAAGCGGCGGCTGTGCGAGCGTTTGAGGCGGCGCTAGTCGCTGCCTAGTTGGCTGATTCCGCCGCGCACGCATCGCATTTTGCCCTCACTGCCATCGGCCTCAAGCTTGCGCAGGTAACCGCCGGAAACGCGGTGGAAGCGTGCATCCCGGAACGGCCCCCCGGTCATGGTAAGCACGTCGCCTGTCAGCAGGTAAGGCCCCTGGCCATTGGCCGTGGCATAGCTCGATGCATTGATCACCGTGAAGTCAGCTTCCGGCAGATGCTGACCGACGGCGCCCGTGGCGTCGCCCGGCAATTCGCAGGTATATCGGCCTAGCGGGAGCGTGCCGATTATGCCGCCCGGCGCAGCCAGACCCGGCGAGGATGCGGCACCCATCAGGGCAACTGCGGTAATAAGGCAAGCGCGTTTCATGGCCGTGATCTAGCAGCTTGCACCGGGGCTTTCCAGTGCCGCTTGCCGCGCGGGGCGAGCCGCGCTAAGGGCGCGCCTCTTGTGTTTCTCGGCTCTTTGCAAATTTGAAGGCGTGCGGCGATGAAGATCAGCGGCGTGGACATCCGTCCCGGCAATATTATCGAATACGAAAAGGGCATCTGGAAGGTCGCCAAGACCCAGCACACCCAGCCGGGCAAGGGCGGGGCCTTCATGCAGGTTGAGATGAAGAACCTGATCGACGGCCGCAAGACCAACGTCCGCTTTCGCAGCCAGGATACGGTTGAGCGCGTGCGACTTGATACCAAGGACTTTCAGTTCCTCTACGTCGATGGCGACAATCTGGTGTTCATGGACCAGGAAAATTACGAGCAGATCAACTTGCCCGCCGATCTGGTCGGGGATGTCGCCGCGTTCCTGCAGGACGGCATGGAAGTGACGCTGGAAATGTACGAGGAACGCCCGATGTCCGTCGCGCTGCCTGAACAGGTCGAGGCGACGATTGTTGAGGCGGATGCGGTGGTAAAGGGCCAGACAGCCTCATCCAGCTTCAAACCCGCAATCCTTGATAACGGCGTGCGCGTCATGGTGCCGCCGTTCATTGCAGCGGGCACGCGGATCATCGTTGACGTTTACGAACGTACTTATGTCGGCAAGGTGAGCTGAACAGCAAATGGCAGTTATTTCCGGCATTATCCGCGTCATGGAAAAGGCCGCCCGCAAGGCCGGCCAGCGCCTGCGCCGCGACTTCGGCGAGGTCGAGCACTTGCAGGTCAGCCGCAAGGGGCCTTCGGACTTCGTGTCAAAGGCGGACCAGGCGGCAGAACGGACCCTGTGGGACGAACTGCGCGCAGCCCGGCCGGGCTGGGGCTTCCTGATGGAAGAAGGCGGCGAAATCCCGGGCGACGAGGACAAGCCGCGCTTCATCATCGATCCACTGGACGGTACCAGCAACTTCCTCCACGGCATCCCGCACTTCGCGGTGACTATCGCGGTGCAGGAACCAAAGCTGGACGGCAGCGGCTGGGGCGACGTTACCGCCGGACTGATCTATCAGCCGATAACTGACGAAAGCTATTGGGCAGAAAAGAGCCGTGGCGCATGGTTGCAGGACCGCCGGTTGCGCGTTTCGGCGCGCCGCCATCTGGACGAATCGCTGATCTCCACCGGCATCCCCTTTGCCAATCGCGGCAATGCGGACGAGTGGTCGCGCATCTATGGCGCGCTGGCTCCGCAGGTCGCGGGCATCCGCCGCTTTGGTGCGGCGTCGCTCGATCTGGCATGGGTTGCCTCGGGGCGTTATGAAGGTTTCTGGGAGCGTGATCTGAAGCCGTGGGACACGGCGGCGGGCTGCCTGCTGGTGCGCGAGGCGGGCGGCTTCGTCACCGACTATCGCGGACGTTCGCAGCCGGTTTGCGATGTGGAAGTGCTGGCCGGTAACGATGCGCTGCATTCGCGGTTGCACAAGATCGTCAGTCAGGCCCTGAGGGTTTGATGAATTAGGGCGGGTTTGATGAATTAGGCACCGTTTGCCGTTGCGCCGTGGCGCGGCGGCGCTATAGGCGGTGCCCAGCGCGGGCGTGGTGGAATTGGTAGACGCGCGGGATTCAAAAACTTTTGAATATCAGAAAATCCTTGCTAATACGTCGGTTTTTAGCCA
>JBDTUQ010000032.1:0-23758 GCA_040007615.1 Novosphingobium sp. | reverse complement strand
AATTCGCGCAGCGCCCAGACCATCGCGTCGAGCGGGTTGGTGATGCAGATAACGAAAGCGCCGGGGCAGTTGTTCTTGATGCCCTCGCCAACGGCCTTCATCACCTTGAGGTTGATGCCCAGCAGATCGTCGCGGCTCATGCCCGGCTTGCGGGCGACGCCAGCGGTGACGATGACCACGTCGGCCCCGGCGATGTCCTTGTAATCATTGGTTCCGGTGATCTTGGCGTCAAAACCTTCGACCGGGCCGCACTGCGAAAGATCGAGCGCCTTGCCCTGCGGCACGCCTTCGACAACGTCGAACAGCACAATGTCGCCCAGTTCCTTCTGCGCTGCCAGATGAGCCAGCGTGCCGCCGATGTTACCGGCACCGATCAGGGCGATCTTCTTGCGTCCAACGCTCATTGCATACCTTCCCAGATGCGGGAGAACCCTAGCGGAATGGCCGACCGAATGCTCCCGCAGCAAGACGGTGACCTTTAATGGTGCGAGGGCCGTAGTCGGGTGCGCAGATGATTGCAAGGCGGGAAAACACGGGGGTTTGAACTATTTGTGATAACAGTTCGCAATAGCAAAAGGCTGTTGCCCGGCGCTCCGATCACCGGCTGGCGAGGGTCCGATCATGTACGGAACCTTGCACCAGGCCCAGGGCGGGCTGCTTGGCCGGGGCGGAAGCCGGACTCGCCTCCATCGGGTGCAGGCGGTGCACCGTACCTTGCGCCATGCGCCGGTCAAGAATGCGGCAGACTGCCAGCCAGTGCCGGTACTGTGCATCATCGCCGCTCGCAAAGGACGCCTCGGCGCTGTCGCGAGCGTGTTCGGCGGCGGCAAGGCCGTGGCGGGCAAAGTGCAGTAGCGCCGCGCGCAGCAGGCTGGGTTCGCTTAGCATTTCGCCAAGAGGACGGCCATTGTCATTGGCCCCGCGCACGACGCCGGGGGGCGTCAGCATCTGGGCCAACAAGGCGTGCTTGCCGTGGCGCGAGGCGGCGAAGTGAAGGGGCATGACTGTGGGACACCGTTATCTTGAGCAACTCATCGCCTGATAACGGCAGGGCGCTAAGGCTTCCTGTGCGGCTATGGTTGAGAAGATTTTACCATAGCGTTTTGCGGTTGTTAATCGCCCGGCCGGTCAAGCCATTTGCCGCTGTTCTGGTATTCCGGCCGCACGTCGTTGCCTGCGGGCAGCTTGTCCGCACGGTAAAGGCTTTCGCCGCCGCGCGCCTCGATTGAGGCCGCATAATGCGGGGCGGGCGCGCCCTGAACGCTGGCACCAGCTTTTGCCGCCACCACGCCCGACTGGGCGACGCTGAAACCGGCGGCATAGGCGCGTTCTATGGCCACGGGATCAAGCGCGGGATCAGGCTCTGCCGGGCCTGCCACATGCGGACGCGGCGCGGCCAGAGGCTCACCGCCGCTATAGGCAAAGGCGCGGAAGGCCTGAGAATCGCCCGCCGGTCCGCCCAGCCGGTAAAACCGGTGCGCGCCGATGGTCAGCAGATAGTTGAGCTTGTCAGACCAGTAAGGATGCACCGCGATGGTGTGATAATGCGTCGCCAGACCGACGGGCGCATAGACATATCCGGCCAGCGCCGCCCGGGCGACGCTTTCCGCCCGTAGCCAGAACATCCGCGCGGGAACGCGGGCCAGCGCGCCGTCGCAGGTAAAGCTGAACTGGCAGCCGGTGCTGCGCTCGCTACCCTGATAGACGACACCGCAGACGGTATTGGGGAACGCGGGATGGGCAACGCGGTTAAGCACTACTTGCGCCACCGCGCGCTGGCCGCCGTCTGGTTCGCTGGCAGCCTCGTAATAGATCGCCTGGGTCAGGCAGGTCAGCGCGCGCATCCGGTCAATTGCGGTGCCTTCTGCCCGCAGCGCGCGGGCGGCTGGCCCGGCATAGGGACCGAACGTGCCGGAATTGTCGTCCGCATCGGAACGGGCGGCGGGATCGAGCACGACCGGATCGGCGGCGAGGTAATAGAAAGCAGAGCCGGGAAAGCTGTCTCCCGCCCTTTCGAACGGCATCGGCTCCACCGCCACTTCGGCACGGCCTGCGTTGCCGATGGCAAAGGCGCTCCAGTTACTGGGTGCGGCAAATGCGGGGACAGCCACTGCCGCCAGCAGCGCCAATGCGCGGCGGCCCCGGTGATGGCGATGACGGTGACGCGCCCCTGCTCCCGACGTGCGCCGCCGCAGCCGCGCGTGGAAATCGCGCGCTTTGGGTTCGCTGTCAGGAGAAATCAGTTCAGTCATCAAGGCCCTGTTGTTGCGCGATAGTGGATACGCGCGGAGGCGCGTAACGCGGAACACCCCCTGAAGTCAGCAGGCGAATCCACCGCGTGCCGAAAAGGGACAAGCTTTGCCACTAGGCTTAACCGGTTAACGAATGGCGCGGGCAAGTTAGCTAAATTCCGATAAATCTCCATCTCCGTCATCCCGGCCCATCGACTTCGCTCTGGATAAACTTCCGGCCCCTTTGGCCGGAAGGCCGGGATCCAGACCGGAGAAAATTACGCCGCTGCGGTGCGTTATCAGTTTGAAACTGGGTCCCGGCCTGCGCCGGGATAACGACATAGGTGGGGTGTACAGTTCCGCGATATGGACACCACCTTGCGCTCTTCGCACCTGCACCCTAAAGGCACGGGCACGTCATAGGTTGTCCGGTTTGCGCCGGACCTAAGAGGGAAGTGAGCGCAATACTCACGCTGCCCCCGCAACTGTGACCGGGGAGCGAACTCCACATGCCACTGGCCGAAAAGCTGGGAAGGCGGGGTAAGCATCGATCCGGGAGCCAGGAGACCTGCCGATGACCGTCGTTCCGCAGCCGGGCGGGGTGTACCGGGTGCAAGCAGGAGTCCGCGAATACGTGCGGGCGGCCTCGCCATGAGCGGCATTTCGTTCATGTGTGGAGTCCTGCGTCTTGAAATATCTGTTTTTGCTGGGTTGTTCGTTTGTTGCCTCTGCGCCGGTTCTGGCGGCGGAGAGCAGCGAGATTATCATTGCCGATCGCCGCGTTTCCGATGATGCCATCACCGTAGTTGCCACTGGCAACAAGGTCATGCTGGCGACTACCGGCCAGTCGATCACCGTCATCGGTCAGGATGAGATCGATTCCATTCAAGGCGCTGACCTCGCCCGCGTGCTGGAACGCGCGCCCGGCGTCACGCTGACGCGCAACGGCGGGCTTGGCACGTTCACTGGCCTGCGCGTTCGCGGGGCGGATGCGGAGCAGCTTCTGGTGCTGGTCGACGGCGTGCGGGTGGCCGATGTCGCTGCTCCGGGCGGCGGCTTTGACATTGGCAACGTGATGGCCGGGCAGGTCGGCAAAGTGGAACTGCTGCGCGGATCAAACTCTGTCGTCTGGGGCAGCCATGCCATCGGCGGCGTGCTGGCGCTGACCACCCGCACCGTGGACGGCGCTGCGGTTTCGGCTGAATATGGCTCGCAGAATACCGTGACTGTAGAAGGCAGCGCGGGCAAAATCGGCAGTGGCTATGAGCTGGGCCTGACCGCCGGATACGTGCGCAGCGATGGTGTTTCCGCCGCCGCAGTCGGCACCGAGGCGGACGGCTATCGCCAATGGCACGTCAATGGTCGCGGCAAGGTGGAACTGGCTCCCGGCCTCTCCGCCATCGCCACCGCGCGCTATGCCGACAGCAGGCTGGAGATCGATGGCTACCCCGCGCCGTTCTACAATTTTGCCGACACCCCGGAATACCAGACCACGCGCGAAGCATCGGGCCGGGCCGGTCTGGACTATCAGGGGGATCGCTTTTCCCTGACCGGCGGCTTCGCCCTGTCCGACACCCGCCGTTCCTATTTTAACACGCCCGCCAGCGCGGCCCCCAACAACCAGACTTTCGGGCGCACCGAGCGGGCGGACTTGTCTGGCCACGCCGATCTGCCGATGAACCTGACGCTCGATTTCGGCGCGGACAGTGAATGGACGCGCTATCATTCAACGTTCGATGCACAGGCCAAGGCGCGGCTATCGAGCGGCCATGCGCTGCTGGGGCTGCACAGCGGCGGGCTGAACCTGTCTGGCGGGGTACGGGTGGACGATCACAGCCGGTTCGGCACGCATTGGACGCTGGGCGCGAATGGCAGCTATGAAATCGCGCCAAACCTGCGTTTGCGCGCTAGCTATGGCGAAGGCTTCAAGGCTCCAACCCTGTTCCAACTGCTGTCGAACTACGGCAACACCAAACTGCGCCCCGAAACCAGCCGCAGCTATGACGCCGGGATAGAACTGGGCGAGCGCAGCGACCCGCTGCATTTCGCTGCCACCGTGTTCCGGCGAGACAGCAGCGACCTTATTGATTTCGTCGGCTGCGCCTCACTCGGCCTGTGTGCAACGCGGCCGTTCGGCACTTACGATAACGTCAAGCGTGCGCGGGCCGAAGGGTTCGAACTGGAAGGCGACGTGCGGCCTACTACGGCATTCACCATCCATGCGGCCTATAGCTATGTCAGGGCGGTGAACCGCAGCACCGGCAAAGATCTCGTCCGCCGCCCGCGCCATGCGCTCAGCCTGGCAGCGGACTGGACGACGCCGGTGGCGGGGCTGGCTATCGGTGGCGACGTGCGGCTGGTTTCCGATAGCTTCGATGATGCCGGGAATTTCACACGAATGGACGGTTATGTGCTGGCTGCCGTCCGCGCCAGCCTGCCCGTAACCGCGCGGATTGAGCTGTTTGGCCGGGTGGAGAACCTGGGCAACGTCCATTACCAGACCGCCGCCGGTTACGGCACGCCGGGACGTTCGGCCTTTGTCGGCGCGAGGGCGAAGTTCTAAACCTGCGCTCCTCGATCCTCCCTGTTTCCGCACAGCGGGAATGGGGAGGGGGACCGCCCTCATCGAGGGTGGTGGAGGGGTCTTGCTGCGCCCGCAAGGAACCCCTCCGTCAGCCCTACGGGCTGCCACCTCCCCATTTTCACTTCGCGAAAACAGGGAGGATTTTAGTGTGCGCGCTGGCTTTGGCGAGTTGTTCGCCCGCGCCACATGGGATCAATCATGCCCATCCCTCGCTGGTCAGTCTGAACCCCTGTACAGACGCAATTCTGGCCGAAGTGGCTGATCCATCGCAGATTGTCGCCCTATCAGCCTATAGCCGCGACCCTGAGTCCTCATCGATGGACGTGGCGCTTGCCCGGCGTTTCCCTGCCACGTCGGGCACTGTCGAGGAACTGCTGGCGCTGCGGCCTGACGTGGTCGTTTCCGGCAACTTCCTCGCCCCCGCCACCAGTGCGGCGATGGGCAATCTGGGGATGCGGCTGGAGCAGTTTCCCATCGCCTCCACTGTGCCAGAAAGTCTGGCCCAGGTGCGCCGTCTGGCCTTGCTGGCCGGACATCCCGAGCGCGGCGAAGTGCTGGTCCGCCGCATCGAGCGCGCACTCACCGCCGCCGCGCCGCCGCCAGATGCGCGCCCGGTTTCCACCGTAGTCTGGCAGTCCGGCGGCATCGTCCCGGGCGGTAACAGCCTGATCGCAGACCTGCTGCGCCGCACCGGCTTTTCGGTGTACAGCGCGGCGAGGGGCCTGCGTCAGGCCGATGTGCTGCCGCTGGAGCGGATGCTGGCCGACCCACCCGAATTGATCCTTGCCGCCGGGAACCCGCGTGCGGAAGAGAACCGCCTGCTCGCCCATCCGGCGCTGAGCGGGTTGAAGGCGACCCGGCGCGCCTCGCTCGATCCGGCGCTGCTTTGGTGCGGCGGGCCGACGATTATTCGCGCGGCAGGCCGGCTGGCGGCGGTTCGCAAGGGGCTTGCTGCTGGGCCACCACCCCCAGCCCCCTCCTCTGAAGAAGAGGGGGCTTTGACGTTGCGCAACCTGCTCCCCCTCCTCTTCAGAGGAGGGGGATGGGGGGTGGTGGAATCGGACGCCACCGTGCGATGACCCGGCTCAACCTCTCGCTGCTCACCGCGCTGGTGCTGGCGGCTGCGCTGTCGCTTCTGGCGGGCAAAGTGTGGATCGATCCGCTGCATCCCGCCGTGCCCAACGCGGGGATCATCCTGCTGCAACTGCGCCTGCCGCGTGCCTTGCTGGCGCTGAGCGTCGGGGCGGGCCTTGGTGCGGCGGGGGCGGCAATGCAGGGCTATTTGCGCAATCCGCTGGCCGATCCAGGGCTGTTCGGCGTCGCCCCTTGTGCGGCGCTGGGCGCGGTCCTTTCGATGTGGACCGGCTTTGGCGCGACAATGTGGACGCTGCCGGTGTTCGCGCTGATCGGCGCGGGCAGCGCGATGGGACTGCTGGGATTGATCGCCGGGCGTGAGGGAGGTATCGCCTTGTTCACACTGGCGGGCATGATGCTCGCCAGCCTGTCCGGCGCGTTGATGAGTCTGGCGATCAGCCTTGCTCCGTCGCCCTTCGCGCTTTCCGAGATCGTCATCTGGCTGATGGGCGCGCTGACCGATCGGGGCTGGCATGAAGTGTGGATCGCCGCGCCGCTGGGGCTGGCGGGCGTGGTGCTGCTGTGGGCCGCTGGCAAGTCGCTCGATGCGCTGGTGCTGGGCGAGGCGGCGGCGCGCTCGCTGGGGCTGGACCCGCGCCGCCTGCAATGGCTGTTGATCGCAGGCGTCGGCCTGACGGTGGGATCGGGCGTGGCGGTGGCGGGCATCGTCGGCTTTGTCGGGCTGGTGGTGCCGCATCTGGTCCGTCCGCTGACTGACCGCCGCCCCAGTTCGCTGATCGTGCCGAGCGCGCTGGCGGGGGCCGTGCTGCTGCTGATCGCGGACAGTCTGTGCCGCCTGCTGCCGATGGCCGGAGAGCTGCGTCTGGGCATCGCACTCAGCCTGATCGGCGCGCCGTTCTTCCTGTACCTGCTGCTGAAAATGCGCGCCGGAACCAGCGGCGACGGGGGCTGGGTATGAGCCTGTCAGCACGCGACCTTACCCTGAAGGGCCGTCTGGCGGGGATCACCGCAAACCTGCGCCCCGGTGAAGTCACCGCCATCGTCGGCCCCAATGGTGCGGGCAAATCGAGCTTGCTGGCCTGCCTCGCGGGTCTGCTGGATGCCGATAGCGGCACGGTCAGCCTTGCAGGCGAGGCCATCGCCGCAATGCCGCCGCGCCGCCGGGCGCGGGCCATCGGCTATTTGCCGCAATCGCCGGAAGTTGCGTGGGACGTGTCGGTGGAAGTGCTGGTCAGCCTTGGCCGCCTGCCGTGGCAGGCCGCGCCCATGCACCGCGCCGCCGCCAGCCCGGCGCAGGATCATGCGGCTATCGAGGCGGCAATTCAGGCGATGGACCTTGTCCCGCTGCGCCGCCGTCCGCTGTCTCGCCTGTCCGGCGGCGAACGCGCGCGGGTGTTGCTGGCGCGCGTGCTGGCGGGTGAGCCGCGCTGGCTGCTGGCCGACGAGCCGCTCGCCAACCTTGATCTGTCGCACGCCGCCACGCTTATGCAGCACCTTGCCTCGCAGGCAAGGCAGGGCGCGGGCGTGGTCGTTGTGCTCCACGATCTGGCCGCCGCGATGAACCATGCCGACCGCGTGCTGGTGCTGAAGCAAGGCGCGCTGGTTACCGATGGCCCGCCCGGCACGGCTCTGAGCGGCGCGGTGATAAAGGATGTGTGGAACATGCGCGGCCACTGGCTGGGCGATCCGGGCGCGCGGGCGCTCGCGCTCTCTGTCCTATAGCCGCTAAACCCTGTCTTCGTAGAATTGCGGATATTTACCTGCCGTAATAACTCCCGGTAAACCATTGCGGGCTAGAGTTCCTTGACCAAGCTACGGGACCGATGCCGGGCCTGTCGGAGGAATTCGGTGAAAACCATCACAATCGACGGGATGGACGAGCACGCTTTTCGGCATGGCATCGAAAACATGCTGCGGCTCGATCAGGTCGATGAGGCCATTGCAAAGCTGCGCACCCTGCTGGAACCGATCGCGGGCGAGGGCGGCATTCTGCCCGCCCGCTTTCTAAACGTATCGCCCGGAGACATCGAATTTGCCGGCTGGCAAAAGCTGGGCAAGCGTCTGTCGATGCATGACCGGCCGACCAGCCCGATCTCGGCCATCGGCATAACTTTGGCCGATGCCCGCAATCTGGGCGGGCCGGGGCCATCGGGCGGACGCCTGCCGCCTTTCATCAAGACGTTCTACTTCGGCGACGACGCCTTCCCTTTTTCCATCGCCTCACGCGATGACCTGCTCGACGGCTACACCCGCGACGGGTTTGAGTGGGAGGCCGACTTTCAGGCCAGCGATGTCACCCTGTCGATCAAAGGACTCGATGACCTCTACGGCGCGGTGGTGGAACTGGAAGAGCGCCTGTTCGATACCAGCAAGCCCGATCCCGCCGAAGTGCGCGCCGGGTCTATCGGTGCCTGCTATATCGCCGCGCTGATCCACGCGGCCCTGCGTGAAACGATCCGCGCCAAGGGCCTGCCGCGTCCGCTGTGCGTGCTGGTCGCCTGTGATGGCGTCTATCCATTCTTCGACGCGCCGGTGGTCGGCTGCGAGGACGAGGAACCGCAGGATAAGGCAGCACTGCCGGAAGATGGCGACGATGACGACATTGTCTGGCCGGTTGAACCGGAAGGCGCGCCAACGGGCGAATCCAGCCTGCTCTCCGCATTTTCGCGCAAGGGGACCAAACAACCTGTCCTGATCGTGACCGACGAGGACGTGCGCGAGGCCGCTCACTTTATCGAGATGGCCGAGGCCGAATGGCTGGTGGTAGAGGATCGCGACGTACTCACCCGCCTGCCAGACCGTCCCTTGATCGCTGAAGCGGCCCCTCGCGAGGCGTTTGACAGCCCCGGCGGCAGGTTTGATCTGGACGACCTGCTGGTCATCGAACCGGACCTGGGCCTGCTTGCGGCTGTGGAAAGCGCGGACGTTGCGCCCCTTAACTGGGCCGATGCTGCTGTTGGCGTGCCGGAACTTGCCGACGACCTCGATGCCCTCCCGGAATACATCGCCCCGGCCCGCAACAGCCTGCGCGCGCGGATCAATGTGGTCGAACCCGATTACAGCGTCAGTAGCATGGACCGGATCAGGGGCGTGTTCGCGCGGCTGAGGAAGCTGATCTTTAGGCGCTGAGGCAACGGTAGGGCCACTGCGCGCGGGATGAGGCGGCCGCAGGCTGCGCCCCACTTGCGTCCACCCCCTTGCCCGAATCGAACAAATCTGGAACAGACTTGCCGTATGAGTCTTTCCCACATTACCGTGCGCGGCGCGCGTGAGCATAATCTCAAGGGCTTTGACGTCAGCCTGCCGCGTGAGAAGCTGATTGTCATCACCGGGCTGTCGGGGTCGGGCAAGTCCAGCCTGGCGTTCGACACGATCTATGCTGAGGGGCAGCGGCGCTATGTCGAGAGCCTGAGCGCCTATGCGCGCCAGTTCCTTGAAATGATGCACAAGCCCGATGTCGAGCATATCGACGGGCTGTCCCCTGCGATCTCGATTGAGCAGAAGACCACCAGCCGCAACCCGCGCTCCACTGTGGCGACGGTGACCGAGATTTATGACTACATGCGCCTGCTGTGGGCGCGGGTGGGCGTGCCCTATTCGCCTGCCACCGGCCTGCCGATCTCTGCGCAGACGGTCAGCCAGATGGTCGACCGGGTGATGGCCCTGCCAGAGGGTACGCGCGCCTATCTGCTCGCCCCGGTTGTGCGCGGCCGTAAGGGCGAATACCGCAAGGAACTGGCCGAGTGGCAGAAGGCCGGTTACACTCGCGTGCGTATCGACGGCGAAATGGTCGAGATTGAGAACGCCCCGGCGCTCGACAAGAAGTTCAAGCATGACATCGAAGTGGTGGTGGACCGGATCGCGGTGCGGGACGGCATCCAGACGCGGTTGGCGGACTCGTTTGAGCAGGCGCTGAAGCTGGCGGATGGCACGGCTTATGTGGATTTGGCCGATGGGAATGTGGCGGATCTCAGTGGCGGTCCTTCGCCCTTCGACAAGCTCAGGACCACAGGACGAGCGGACTTGGGCTCGAAATCAAAAACCGCTCATGCTGAGCCTGTCGAAGCACGCGCGCCCACATCGGGCCTCAAAGGCACCGGCCTGCCCGCCAACCGCATCGTCTTTTCCGAAAAGTTCGCCTGCCCCGTCTCCGGCTTCACACTGGAGGCCATCGAACCCCGCCTGTTCAGCTTCAACGCCCCGCAAGGCGCGTGCCCGGCGTGCGATGGGCTGGGCGAAAAGCTGCTGTTCGATCCGCAACTGGTGGTGCCGAATGAGAACCTGACGCTCAAACAAGGCGCGATTGTGCCGTGGGCGAAAAGCAACCCGCCGTCGCCTTATTACATGCAAGTGCTGAACTCGCTGGCCAAGGAATTCGGCTTTGATCTGACCACACCGTGGCAGGATCTGCCGGGCGAAGTGCAACTGGTGATCCTGTACGGCACGGGGGGCAAAGCGGTGCCGCTGACGTTTATTGACGGGCGCAAAAGTTACACCGTCAACAAGGCGTTTGAGGGCGTGATCGGCAACCTCAACCGCCGCGTTTTGCAGACGGACAGCGCCTGGGTGAAGGACGAACTGGGCAAATACCAGGCCGCGCAGCCGTGCGAAACCTGCCACGGCGCGCGGTTGAAGCCTGAGGCGCTTAGCGTGAAGATCGCGGGTGAGGATATCTCGATGTCCACCCGCCGATCAGTGGCCGATGCGCTGGCGTTCTTTTCCACGCTCGAGCCGAAACTGACCAACCAGCAGCAGCAGATCGCCAAGGCCATCCTCAAGGAAATCAACGAGCGGCTGGGCTTCCTTAACAACGTCGGCCTCGATTACCTCAACCTTGATCGCACCAGCGGCACGCTGTCCGGCGGGGAGAGCCAGCGCATCCGGCTTGCCAGCCAGATCGGCAGCGGGCTTTCGGGCGTGCTCTATGTGCTCGATGAACCGAGCATCGGGCTGCATCAGCGCGACAATGACCGGCTGCTGGAAACGCTCAAACGCCTGCGCGATCTGGGCAATACCGTGATCGTGGTGGAACATGACGAAGACGCCATCCGCCACGCCGATCATATCGTCGATCTGGGGCCGGGGGCGGGTGTGCATGGCGGAGAGATCGTCGCGCAGGGCACCCTGCAGGACATTCTCGACAACCCCGCCAGCCTGACCGGCCAATACCTGACCGGCGCGCGGCGGATCGAGGTTCCGGCCAAGCGCCGCAAGGGCAACGGCAAGTTCGTCACCGTCCACAACGCCCGCGCCAATAACCTGACCGGAGTGACGGCGAAGTTCCCGCTCGGCACGTTCTGTTGCGTCACGGGCGTATCGGGCAGCGGCAAGTCCAGCCTGACGATTGACACCTTGCAGGCCGGTGCCTCGCGCACGCTCAACGGCGCGCGGGTGATCGCGGGGGCGCATGACAAGATCACCGGGCTGGAAAACTGCGACAAGGTGATCGAGATCGACCAGTCCCCCATCGGCCGCACCCCGCGCAGCAACCCGGCGACTTATACCGGCGCGTTCACCCAGATCCGCGACTGGTTCGCGGGCCTGCCGGAAAGCGCCGCGCGCGGGTACAAGCCCGGCCGGTTCAGCTTCAACGTCAAAGGCGGGCGCTGCGAACAGTGCCAGGGCGACGGGCTGATCAAGATCGAAATGCACTTCCTGCCCGACGTCTATGTCACCTGCGAGGAATGCGGCGGGCGGCGCTATAACCGTGAGACGCTGGAGGTAAAATTTCGCGGCCACTCCATCGCCGACGTGCTGGACATGACGATTGAGGACGCCGAGGAATTCTTCAAGGCGGTGCCGCCCATCCGTGACAAGATGCACATGCTGAACGAGGTTGGCCTTGGCTATGTCAAAGTCGGCCAGCAGGCGACCACGCTGTCAGGCGGCGAGGCGCAGCGGGTAAAACTCGCCAAGGAACTCGCCCGCCGCTCCACCGGGCAGACGCTGTATATCCTCGATGAACCGACCACCGGGCTGCACTTTGAAGACGTGCGCAAACTGCTGGAAGTGCTGCACCGGCTGGTTGAGGGCGGCAATTCTGTGGTGGTGATCGAACACAATCTTGACGTGATCAAAACCGCCGACTGGATCATTGATCTGGGCCCCGAAGGCGGCGTGCGCGGCGGCGAGATCGTGGCGGAAGGCACGCCGGAGCAGGTGGCCAAGAACCCGCGCAGCTTTACCGGGGGGTATTTGGGGGCGCTGTTGGAGAGGTGAGGCAGGAAAGAGATTTTTCGCACGAAGCCACGAAGCCACGAAGAAGCAGCAAGATTTCACCTTGCGCCCTCTATGACACTGTCATACAATCGCGCCATGTCAGTCAGAGCCGTCAAACCCGTAACCGTCACGCTTGGCCCGCTGGAATCAGCCGCGCGGGAACGGGTTAGTGCCGGGCGCTATGCCTCGCTGAGCGAGGTTGTCCGCGCCGGATTGCGGGCGCTGGACCGTGAGGAAGCGTCGCTTGATGCGGTGATGCAGGCGCGGGTGGCACAGGCACTGGCCAATCCCGCACCCTCCATTCCCCAAGCCGATGTGTTCGCAACATTGCGCGCGCACCATGCGGCGAAAACGAAGGCGTGAAGCGGTACGCAGTAGTCTGGCGGCCTGATGCCCGCGATGATCTTGGCCCTGTATGACTGGATTGCCGAACGCGCAGGCGGCGAGGTGGCGTTTGATTACACCAGCCGGATCGAAGCCCACGCCACCCGCCTCGCTACATTCCCCGAACGCGGCACCCCGCGAGACGACCTATCCCCCGGCCTGCGCACCACGCCCTATCGGCGGCGAACGGTGATCGCCTATCCCATTACCGACCAAGGGGTTGAAGTGCTGCGATTGGTTCATGCGGGGCAGGATATTGATGGGATGTTTGAGGGGTAGGTCATGTGAGGGTTTTGTCCCCCGGTGAGGTGGTCAGAGCGGCGGTTTGAGGTTGCGGGCGGAACATCGCTTGTTTGTCTGCGTTTAGGCATTACTCGGCAGGCGCCTCGTTCGGCCTGCCATGCCCGAAAGGCCTATCTCATGGTTCGCAAAATTCTCATCACGCTTTTCGTCGGTTCCATCGCGCTAGTCGCCACTGCCTGCAATACAGTCAAGGGTGCCGGTCGCGACATCCAGTCGGTGGGGCAGGCTGGTGACGACGCCATTCACAAGTAAAATGGTTGGCGGGTAGTGCTTGCCTGAGTGTTTGGTCCCGGCCTTTGATGGCCTGAGATTTGCGTTGCCGGGGTGCAGTGCGCGCAATGGAGACGAGTTTACAACAGACTGACAGCTCCCAGCATGGTCATCGACAATGGCGAGACTGCGGGCCATCTGGGCGATATATACGTTGCCCAATACGTAGCCGAGGTCCTGCCTGCCAACGATCACGAGCGCGTTGCAAGCTACTGCGCAAGAGTCTTGCTATCGGCTTGATACCAAATGGGTAAGTCGGGCGCGGTTCTCGGGAGGTGAAGTTCGCTCCGGAGATGCAGCGCCCGACCTGCCGTTACTCAGCCGCCGCTTTCTTGAGCATATCGAGAGCGACGTCGACGATCATGTCTTCCTGCCCGCCGACCATCTTGCGGCGACCCAGCTCGACGAGGATCGAGCGGGTGTCGATGCCATATTCTGCGCTGGCGCGTTCGGCGTGGCGCAGAAAACTTGAATAAACCCCGGCGTAGCCCAGCGTAAGCGTTTCGCGGTCGACCTGCACTGGCCGGTCTTGCAGCGGACGGACCAGTTCCTCGGCAGCGTCCATCAGGGCAAACAGGTCGCAGCCGTGGTTCCAGCCCATGCGCTCAGCGGCGGCGATGAACACTTCGAGCGGCGCATTGCCGGCCCCCGCGCCCATACCTGCCAGCGAGGCATCGACGCGGATTGCGCCCCCTTGAACAGCGACGATGGAATTGGCGACACCGAGCGACAGGTTATGATGCGCATGGACGCCGCGCTGGGTTTCAGGCTTCAGCACCTTATCATAAGCGGCAAGGCGCGCGGCATATTGATCCATCGACATGGCCCCGCCGCTGTCGGTGACATAGACACAGTGCGCGCCGTAATCCTCCATCAGCTTGGCTTGCTTAGCCAGCGGCTCTGGTTCTGACATGTGGCTCATCATCAGAAAGCCCGAGACGTCCATGCCAAGATTTCGGGCGGCTTCGATGTGCTGCTTGGAAACATCTGCCTCAGTGCAGTGCGTCGCGATGCGGACTGATCGGACGCCCAGTTCATAGGCGTGCTTCAGATCATGCACCGTGCCGATGCCGGGGAGCAGCAAAGTGGTGAGTACCGAATGCTCGAGCACATCGGCTACGGCAGCGATCCAGTCCCAATCGGTATAAGCGCCGAAGCCATAGTTGAAGCTTGAACCTTGCAGCCCGTCGCCGTGGGCCACTTCAATAGCGTCCACCTTGGCCCGGTCGAGCGCGCGGGCAATCGCCTGCACGTGATCGAGACTATACTGATGACGGATCGCGTGCATCCCGTCGCGCAGCGTGACATCCTGGATATAGAGCTTTGTTGTGGTGGGGTCGAAAGTCATGCCGCCATACTCCCTGCCATTTTGGCCACGATTTTTTCAGCCGTCCTCATCGCCGCCGAAGTCATGATATCCAGGTTGCCAGCATAGGCGGGCAAGTAATGCGCAGCGCCTTCTACCTCGAGGAACGTCGATACCTTGAGGCCGGTGAAAGAGGCGCCCATTTCGGGAATGTGCAGCGGATGGTTGCCGCCGATGCTTTCAAACTGCACGGCCTGCTTCAGGCGGTAGCCCGGGACATAAGTCTGCACTTCGGCGACCATGTCTTCGATGCTTTGGCGGATGGCATCACGGTCGCCGTCTTCGCACAGGCAATAGACTGTGTCGCGCATGATCAGCGGCGGTTCAGCGGGATTGAGGACGATGATCGCCTTGCCCCGCGTTGCTCCGCCAACGTCGACGATGGCCTGGCTGGTGGTTTCAGTGAACTCGTCGATATTGGCGCGCGTGCCCGGGCCGGCACTCTTCGAGGAAATCGAGGCGACGATCTCGCCATAATGCACTTTGGCGATCCGGTTCACGGCATAGACGATGGGGATCGTCGCCTGCCCGCCGCAGGTCACCATGTTGACGTTGACCGCGTCAAGGCAGCTTTCACCATTGACCGGCGGAATGACATAAGGACCGATCGCAGCCGGGGTCAGGTCGATCACCCGCTTGCCGTGCGCTTGCAGCAATTCGTTGTGGTGCTTGTGGGCACCGGCTGAAGTGGCATCGAACACGATCTTGATGTCGGCAAATTCAGGCAAGGCGATCAGGCCGTCAATGCCGCCCGCCGTGATAGGAACCCCCATGCGGGCGGCGCGCTGCAACCCGTCAGACTCGGGGTCAATGCCAACGAATGCGCCCATTTCAAGCACGTTCGACAAGCGCATGATCTTGATCATCAGATCGGTGCCGATGTTGCCGGAACCGATAATGGCTACCTTGATCTTGCCACTGGGGGTTTTGATGTCTGTAGTTTGAGCCATGAAATTCACGCCTTTGTGTAAGTAAAACTGGCTGAGCCAAGTCCGCCGACAATGGCCTGCACATGGTCGCCGGGGTTGATCGCCACCATCGGGCCAAGCGCGCCTGCCAGCAGGATGTCGCCCGCCTTCAAGGGTTCGCCGCGTTGCGCGAGCGTCTGCGCCAGCCATGCGGCGGCATTGAGCGGATGGCCGAGCGCGGCGGCACCGGCACCCAGCGAAACGATTGCGCCGTTGATCTTCATCACCATGCCGCAGGTGAACAAGTCCAGCCCGGCTAGCGGATTGCCTTGTTTGCCAAGCACAAAGAACGCGGACGAGCCGTTGTCTGCCACGGTATCGGCAAAGGTGATCTTCCAGTCGGCAATGCGGCTGTCGACGATTTCGATGGCGGCATGAACCGTGGCTACGGCATCGGCGACCATCTCCGGCGTTGTTTGCGGATCAGGCAAGTCCTTGCCCAGCACAAAGGCGATTTCAGCCTCTGCCTTTGGCTGCAGCGCACGGGCCGGGTCGAGCGTGCCGCCGTCAGCCACTTCCATGTCATCGAACAGCACGCCGAAGTCTGGCTGATCGACGCCAAGCTGGACTTGCACTGCCTTGGCTGTCAGCCCGGCCTTGCGCCCAACGATGCGGCGGCCTGAGGCTTCCCAGAACCGGGTGTTGATCGTCTGCACGGCATATGCGCCTTCGATGTCGACCGGGTCCAGTCCATCTCGCATTGGCGGAACCGCACCTGCGGAATAGGCGTCACGCAAGCGGCGCGCGAGTTCATCATGGGTTGGTGTGGCCATTAGTGCTATCCTCTTTGTCGCGATATTCGATAGGGCTTTGCTGCGCTTGGCGCTAGAGTGCCAATCTGCTATCATCTCATAATATGAGATACTCTCTATGAGCAAAGGTACGCCCCAAATCAGTTCGCTGAAGCGAACTCTGTTGATGTTGGAAGCGGTGATCGCGGATGGCGGGCGCAGCAGCGTGGCAGAGCTGGCACGGCAGACCGGCATGCCGTTGGCAACGGCGCATCGGCAAGTGACTACGTTGGTCGCAGAAGACTACCTTACTGCATCGGGCGGTGGCCAGCATGTTGCGGGAGCACGGTTGCTCGCCTTGTTGCACACGCTGGATGAGAAACAGATCATTGCCAATGTTGCGGGGCCAATACTGCATGAACTGGCGACTCGCGTGCGTAGCGTGGTGCAGCTTGGGACATTCGAGAATGACATGGTGACCTACCGCATCAAGACCGGACGAGGGGCAAATGCCTTGTTTACCCGTGTCGGCATGCAGTTGGAGGCATATTGCTCAGGCATGGGCAAAGTGTTGCTTGCGCATCTGCCAGAGGCAGAGCGTGAGCTCTATCTGGCGAATGGGCCTTTTGTGTCACTCACCGAACGCACCATCGTCGATCCGGCCAGGCTGCGCGAAGAGCTTGATGCTGTCAGAGGGCAGGGCTTTGCCATAGATGATGAAGAAGTTTCGCTCGGCTTGCGTTGCATGGCGGTGCCTCTGCGCAAGAGCGACGGCAAGGTACTTGCGGCTATATCTGTATCGCAGGCGTTATTATCGCGCGATCGCCTGGACGACGCACCGTTACTGGCATTGCTGACGGAAGCCGCACAAACCATCGAACGCCAGGCTTTTCCGGGAGGGTAATTAGCCCGTTTGCGATCACTTCCTCGGGAAATAGGCGCTGTGCGCCGGGATCGGGACATGACGAAACAGGCCTGGTCCCTCCACGGTCAAGGCAATGCCGCAGGTGAGCATGAGGAATGTCATGGCACACACTGCGAATTCGCCCGGTGTTGCCTGATTAGGTAGCGATTTGTTTATGAGGCTTTGCGCCAGCAGCCCCGCGCGATAGCAGCCGTCAAGCAGGATCAGGCCGCCGGCGCGAAGTATGACTTCCGCCGCCCAGCAGCGTTCCCCCTTGCGTAGCCGATCAAGATTCCCCGACATAGGACTGTGTTTCCGTCTTATGGATGCGGTGTCCCATGTGCGCCTTCATGGCGTTAAGGTTCCACGGGGATTTTGGCTTTGAGCATAAAGAATCCATAAAGCATCGCGATGCGGTTGGGGTGGGTCGATGCCATCGCCAATGTGGTATTGATCGCCGGGCCGGAGCAGAAGTCGCTGGTACGCCTGCGATGAATGGAGCAGGCATCCGACATGCCATTGGACGGCACAGTTGAAATATCAGGACAGCGGGAAACGGCGCCAAGTACGGGAGGGTCCGTTCCATGCCTGCAGCGAAAAAAGGATAATGCAGATGGCCGGACGGTGGTTTGATCAATGGCAGGTCGGTGACCGGATCGTGCACGAAATTACGCGCACCGTGACCGAGACTGACAACCTGCTATTTTCCGTAATGACGCACAACCCGCAGCCACTGCACATTGATGCGGAGGCAGCAAAGGCGAGCGAGTTCGGGCAGATCCTCGTCAACGGGACTTTCACATTCGCCCTGATGGTCGGCCTTTCCGTCAGTGACACGACACTTGGCACGCTGGTCGCCAACCTGGGCTATGACAAATTGGTGATGCCCAAGCCGGTGTTCATCGGCGACACCATGCGTGCTGAAACCGAAGTGGCGGAGGTGCGGGAATCGCGGTCACGGCCGGATGCCGGGATCGTGACCTTCAAGCACGTCCTCATCAATCAGCGCGGCGAGGTGGTCTGTCAGTGCCTGCGGTCGGCGATCCTGCGCAAGCAGCCTTCATGAGCGGAAATGGAGATTACTCCGCCGCTTCGCTGACTTCCTCAGCCTCATTGGCCTGACGCGCCCACATTTCCGCGTAGAGTCCGTCCAGCCGGAGCAGGTCGCCGTGCGAACCTGACTCCGCCAACCGTCCTTCGTTCAGCACGAAAATCTGGTCGGCATCGGCAATGGTCGACAACCGGTGCGCGATGCTCAGGCTGGTTCGGTTTTCGGCGATGCTGTGCAGGGTGGCGAGGATGTCCTGCTCGGTCCGCGTGTCGAGCGCGCTGGTGGCTTCGTCGAGCAGCAGGATCGGCGGGTTTTTGACCAAGGTACGGGCTATGGCCACGCGCTGTTTTTCACCGCCGGAAAGTTTCAGCCCGCGTTCGCCGACTTCGGTGTCAAAGCCCTTGGGCAGACGCCGGATCAGGTCCATCAGCGCGGCACCTTGCGCCGCCGCCGCCACGTCTGCCGGACCAGCACCGTCGCGGCCATAGGCTATGTTGTAGCCGATGGTATCGTTGAACAGCACCGAATCCTGCGGCACGATGCCGATGGCGGCGCGCAAGCTGGCTTGTGTCACCTCGCGGATGTCCTGCCCGTCGATCAGAATGCGGCCCTGCCACGGATCATAGAAACGGAATATCAGCCGCGCGATAGTGCTCTTGCCCGCTCCCGATGGCCCGACCACGGCAACCTGCTGCCCGGCAGGCACCTGAAAGCTGAGGCCGTGGAGGATCGTGCGGTCAGCCTCATAGCCGAACACAACATTGTCGAACGTCAGCGTCGGCTGGCGGATCGCCAGTGCAGGGGCACCGGGCGCGTCCTTCACTTCCTGCGGCTCGTCCATCAGATTGAACATCGCAGCCATGTCGATCAGCCCTTGCCGGATGGTGCGATAGACCATGCCCAGCATGTCGAGTGGGCGGAACAGCTGGGTCAGATAGGTGTTCACGAACACCAGCTGGCCAACGGTATATTCGCCCTTTGACCAGCCCCACACGGTATAGCCCATCGCGCCCGCCATCAGCAGGTTGACGATCAGGGCCTGCGCGATGTTCAGCAGGCCAAGGCTGTTCTCGCTCTTTACCGCAGCACTGGCATAGGCGCGGGTGGCGGCGGCATAGCGGGCCTGTTCGCGCCCTTCGGCGTTGAAGTATTTGACGGTTTCGTAATTCAGCAGCGAATCCACCGCGCGGCCCAGCGTCTGCCCGTCCAGCCGGTTCATCGATTCACGTAAAGCAGATCGCCATTCGGTGATCATGCGCGTGGCCCAGGCATAAGTGATGACCGCTGCCGCTGTCGCCAGCACCAGCCCCCAGCCAAAGGTGATGTAGAAGATGATCGTCACAGCCGTCAGTTCGATGGCGGTGGGGGCGATGTTGAACAGCAGGAAATAGAGCATCGTGTCGATGCTCTTGGTGCCGCGTTCGATCACTTTGGTCACTTCGCCGGTTCGCCGGGCGAGGTGGAAGCGCAGGCTGAGGCCGTGCAGCCGGGCGAACACGTCCTCTGCCAGCGCGCGGGTGGCGTCCTGCCCGACGCGCTCGAACACGATGTTGCGCAAATTGTCGAACAACACGCCGATAAACCGCCCCGCGCCGTATGCCAGCACGAAGGTAAAGGCGATGGTGAAGCCCGCGCTGCGCCCCGTCACTGCCGTTATCGACATCGCGTCGATCGCCCATTTCAGCGCATAGGGCAGCGACAACGAGGTCGCCTTGGCGGCCAGGATCAACAGCGACGCGCCGACGATCCGCCAGCGCAGTTCGTGGTTATCGCGCGGCCACAGGTAGGGCAGAAAGCGCCGAAGCGTATTCCAGCCTTCGTGGCGGGCGGCGGGGTCATTGGCGTGGGTTTCGGGAGGCATGGGCCGCTATGTAGGGATGTGCGCGCGAAACGAAAGGGCGCAGCGTGTGCACCTTGGTATTACGGCGCTGTCCTCGACCCGGTCCTGTCAAAGTTCATGCCGAAACTGCGCGCTGCGTCCGATGGAGGCAGATCGAACAGCACCTTGCGCGACTTGAAGTCGATGGCGATGCGCGAAAACAGCCGCATCTCGCGCATGCCAAGAAAGATCGCCGGGCGCCGATCAAGGCCCAGGTGCGCAAACGTCGGCGAATCGACAAAGGCGATGGTGATGCCGCGAAAGGTGACTCCGTGGATTTCCAGCGTGTCCGCTTGGCCGATGTCGGCGGACACTTGCTGGCCGGTGACGCTTAACAGCTGAGTTTGCGTGGCGGATCGTCCACGGCGGCCCAGTTCGCGCTGCAACGCGCGGTTGCCCAGCGTCGTGTCAGAGCCGGTATCGATGACTACGTCCGCCTGCACCCCATCGATCATGGCATTGGTCAGGATCAACTGGCCCGAGCGGCGGCGCGCTGTGACGACAATCTCGAAGCCTCTGTTGCCGCCAAGCGCCCGGGCGTCGCCAACCTGCATGGTCTGTCGGCGGAAATCGATCAGCACGCGCTGGTCCTGCAAGCTGTCCAGACCCAGGATACCGTCCGCGCCGATGTCTGTGCGTTGCAGTATCGGTGCGAGGATACCGTAGGAGAAATGGCTGCCCAGTCCAATTTCGTCGATTTCCACCAGATCGGCCTGCATCACGCCAGCGATTCCGATCAGCGTGGCCTTGCTGCGCGGCACCAGCGCAAGTCGCTTGACCAGAACGTCTGAAACTACGGTGTTTTGCGATCCTGTGTCTATCATGAAGCGAAAGGGACCGCTGTCGCCCAGCTTGACCGGCACCGTCAGCCGGTCGTGCCCGTCCGTGCCGGTGGCCAGTACTTCGGTATCTTGTCGGGTTGTATTTGGGCGGGTTATATCCTGGCCGGTGGCCGGGGCGACGATCAGGGCCGCGCAAATGGCAACGGTAAGGCTGGCCGCAATTCGCTTCATGGCGACTCTCCGAACCAGAATCTTACCACGTGTCGGGGGCAATGTATGCCCCCAGAAGCTCCCCAAGAGGCTCCCCAAGAAGTTCAATGCGTGTCGGCGGCTCGGCGGGGAAGCAGGGCGGCACAGGCGTCGCGAAGGATGGCGCTGATCTCTGCAAGCAGCGGATGGCGAAGAAGGCGCAAGGCCATGAGCCACAATGCGATGCCGCACAGCGTCCCGCACACCACTTGAACTAAGCCTGCCTCGGCTGGTCCTTGCCACAACCAATAGGATGCGATCAGCGGCGCGACCGCAGCCAGCGTCGCCGCCATGCTCTGCGCATAGACCTTGAGCAGGTCGCGCCAGCGCAATTCCAGCATTCCCAGCATGAACGGCGCATAGAGGGCGATCCACAGCAGCCCGTGGACAAAGCGTGAGATCGCCACCCAGCGCAGCCCAAATGGCGCGGCGGCAGCCAGCAGCAGCACCGACAGCGCGGTTTCCACAAGATAGCACCGGATCAGCCCCCGCATACGGCCCACCAGCAGCGGCAGATCGGTATTCAGCGGCACCGCGACATAGCACAGCTGCGCCATCGCTACCCACGCCAACAGCGGCGCGGCGGCCATCCAGCGCGGGCCATAAAGCAGGCTGACCAGCGGCGCGGACAGCACTGCGATTCCCGCCATCGCCGGCCAGGTGATCCCGGTATAGGCGGCGACGACACGCAGATAAGGCGGGCCGAGTGGCTCCCCCTTGTCGCGCACATGGCGGAACGCGGGATAGAACACGCCCGTAACCGCCCCCGCCAGCAGCAGCCGCAATTGCAGCGCCAGCCCGGACGCGCGGGCAAACAGGCCGACGGCGGCGTTGTCTATCAATCGCCCGATCACCAGTTCCGGTGCGCGGGTGATGATCGATCCGCAGATCGACTGGACAGAGTTCGTGCCGCCGATCTTCAGCACCGGCGCTATGCCGCGCAAGTGCAGCGGCCAGGGCAGCATCAGGCCCGCGCGCCACTGGGCCACCACCATCCGCGCCGCCTGCTGGGCAAACGCCCCCCAGGCCAACGCTAAAGCGCCTTGCCCGCGCATCGCCATGACCAGTGCGACCGATACGTTGGCCAGCGATGCACCGACCTCGATCATGGTGTTGCTGCGAAAGTCCATGCGCCGCTGGCACATCGCCTGCGGCACGATGGCCAGCGGCACCAGCAGATAGGATGCGGCGATCACGCGGGCGACTGGCAGCATCTGCGGATCGCCATAGAACCGCGCAATCGGCCCCGCCGCCAGCAGCGCGATAACCGCTATGCCCCCGGCGAACACAACCGAGACGGTGAACGCCATCGACAGCTTGTCGCGGTCCAGCTCTTTCTCGCCGCCGATGAAGCGGTTGACGCCGAAGTCCTGCAAAAAGGCGATCAGCGATATGGCCGCAAAGGCGATGGAGAATTGCCCCAGTTGCCCCGGCGAGATGAACAGCCGGGCCAGCACCACGCTGCCGATGAACTGGATAGCGAACGAGGCATATTGCGATACCATCGCCCAGATTGCTGCGGTGCGGACTGACATTTTCAGCCCACCAGCAGCGTGGCAAGCAGCGTTGCCGCGCGGCTCAGTTCGCCAAAGCGCAGCAGTCGAACCACCGTGCGCAGCATTCCCGCCCGGTCGCCCCCGCTCCTGATATGGTTCAGCACGATGTTAAAGCCGCGCCCCGAAAGCGCCGTGTGCGAATAGACGATGCCCGGCGCTACCCGCGCCTGCACCGCCCGGCTCACCCCGGCACGGCCGAACAGCGCATCCAGCGCCTCGATCGGCGGCATCTCCGCAAGGCTTGCAGTGGGATCGGGCCGACCGGCGCGGCGCTCCATCCATGCCTGATAGGCAATCGCCGCGTTGGTCTGCTGCTCCACGATATGGCGGTTGCTGACCTGGCTCTCGGTGCGCCGGTATTGCATCAGCCGCTCTGGCAGACTGCACAGCTTGGTCACGTCGGCCAGACGGCACCAAAGGTCATAGTCCTCGCAGTGGCGATAGGCCTGATGATAGCCGCCCACCGCCAGAACCAGATCGCGGCGGTACATCGTCGCCGGATGGCAGATCGGCGTGCTGTGGGGCAGGGCGGCAAGGAATCCCTGATAGTCCGATGGATGACCGGCACCGCCAGCGGTGATCAGTTCGCCATCGCCATTGATATCGTCAGTCCACGAACTGACGACGCCGAAGTCCGGGTTCTCCGCGAGGAAGGCATATTGCTTGGCGAACCTTTGGGGGTAGGCGACATCGTCTCCGTCCATGCGTGCGACCACGGGGGCGCGTGCTTCGGCCAGCAACTGGTTGAGGCTGGCGATGAGGCCGCGATTCTCCCGGTGGATTGGCCGGATGCGGGCATCGCCTTGCGCGTAACGGTCAATGATTGCCGCTGAACCGTCTGACGAACCGTCGTTCAGGATCAGGAACTCGAAATCGCCAAACGTCTGGCCAAGGATGCTCTCGATGGCTGCCGCCAGATAGCGCTCGCAGTTATAGACGCTCATCGCGACGCTGATTGCCGGTAACGCCATGTGCGCAGACTGAATCCACAAATAGGGGCAGGCCAAGGGTTGGCGCGCTCATGAAAAAGGTCGGCACCCGCGATAGCGCGACAAGGTCAACAACGGCTTAACCTTGGCATGCCCTTGGGCATACCCCCGTAAAATCAGCGATTTGGGCAAACTGAAAGAAAACTGCAAAAAAGGGTTTGACCGAATCGCGGGTGGTGCCTAGAGGGCTGTTCACC
>JBDTUQ010000031.1:0-24158 GCA_040007615.1 Novosphingobium sp. | reverse complement strand
CTTTCGCCACGGCAACTGGCGTCCTCGCCAGCGCCAACGGCACATATGCCACGGCCACCGGTGACGCCGCTTCGGCCAATGGCGGTTATGCGACCGCCACCGGCACCAAGTCGAACGCCAATGGCATCGCCGCCACGGCATCGGGCAGCTATGCCAACGCGCAGGGCCAGAATGCCACCGCGACCGGCTTCCTCTCCAACGCGATCGGCAAGAACGCGACGGCAGGCGGTTACCTCGCCAATGCCACGGGCAAGGACGCCACGGCTTCTGGTTCGTTCTCGCTAGCCAACGGTGCGAACGCCACGGCCACCGGCACCAGCGCATTTGCCAACGGCGACTCCGCAACGGCCACCGGCAAGTTCGCCACCGCCAACGGCACCGATGCAACAGCCACAGGTGCAGCGGCTGACGCCAACGGCACTTTCGCCACGGCAACTGGCGTCCTCGCCAGCGCCAACGGCACATATGCCACGGCAACGGGTGACGCAGCCTCGGCCAACGGCGGTTACGCCACTGCGACCGGCACCAAGTCGAACGCCAACGGCATCGCCGCCACGGCATCGGGCAGCTATGCCAATGCCCAGGGCCAGAACGCCACGGCCACCGGCTTCCTTTCCAACGCAATCGGCAAGAACGCGACGGCAGGCGGTTATCTCGCCAATGCCACGGGCAAGGATGCCACAGCCAGCGGTTCGTTCTCACTCGCCAATGGCGCGAATGCCACGGCCACCGGCACCAGCGCCTTCGCCAATGGCGACTCCGCAACGGCCACCGGCAAGTTCGCCACTGCCAACGGCACCGATGCAACAGCTACGGGTGCAGCGGCTAACGCCAATGGCACCTTCGCCACGGCAACCGGCGTCCTCGCCAGCGCCAACGGCACATATGCCACGGCCACCGGTGACGCGGCATCTGCCAACGGCGGTTACGCGACTGCCACCGGCACCAAATCGAACGCCAATGGCATCGCCGCCACGGCAACCGGCAGCTATGCCAACGCGCAAGGCCAGAACGCCACGGCGACTGGCTTCCTTTCCAACGCGATCGGCAAGAACGCGACGGCAGGCGGTTACCTCGCCAATGCCACGGGCAAGGACGCCACGGCTTCTGGTTCGTTCTCGCTCGCCAATGGCGCGAACGCCACGGCCACCGGCACCAGCGCATTTGCCAACGGCGACTCCGCCACCGCAACCGGCAAGTTCGCCACTGCCAACGGCACCGATGCAACCGCAACGGGTGCAGCGGCTAACGCCAATGGCACCTTCGCCACGGCAACCGGCGTCCTCGCCAGCGCCAACGGCACATATGCCACGGCCACCGGTGACGCGGCATCTGCCAACGGCGGTTACGCGACTGCCACCGGCACCAAATCGAACGCCAATGGCATCGCCGCCACGGCAACCGGCAGCTATGCCAACGCGCAAGGCCAGAACGCCACGGCGACTGGCTTCCTTTCCAACGCCATCGGCAAGAACGCCACGGCAGGCGGTTATCTCGCCAATGCAACCGGGGCGAACGCAACAGCGATTGGTTCGTTCGCGGTCGCCAACGGCTCGGTAGCAACCGCAGTCGGCACCAGCGCCCTTGCGCAGGGTGACTCCGCATCGGCCTTTGGCGACGCAGCGCAGGCTATCGGCACCAACGCCACGGCGCTTGGCCAGCAGGCCAACGCCAACGGCACCAATGCCACCGCGACCGGCTATCTCGCAAATGCGCTGGGTGCGAATGCCACGGCAGCGGGCGTCAACTCGTTTGCCAACGGCGTTTCCGCGACGGCGACTGGCGATCGGTCGCTCGCGAATGGAGCGAACGCCACGGCGACGGGCGTGTTGGCCTTTGCAAATGGCGGTTATGCTAGCGCATCGGGCTCACAGGCCCTGGCCAACGGCTTTGCGGCCACGGCAACTGGCGTGCAGTCCATAGCCAACGGCTTTGCAGCTACGGCGACTGGTGCCGCGGCTTTTGCCAATGGCGGCTATGCCACGGCAACGGGTGTCAGTTCACAAGCCAATGGCCAAAGTGCCACGGCAACAGGTGACAGCGCCATCGCTAACGGCGCGAATGCCACGGCAACCGGCGTCAATTCGCAGGCGAATGGTATCAACGCCACGGCCACCGGTAACAACGCCTTGGCCAATGGCAATGCAGCCACGGCAAGCGGCCTGAACTCGGTTGCCAACGGCACCGTTGCGACGGCGACTGGTACGGGCAGCCAGGCCAATGGTATTGCTGCCACTGCGACCGGCTTCCAGGCAACTGCCAACGGAATCTTTGCAACCGCGACTGGCGAACAGTCGAACGCGCAAGGTGTCTGGGCGACGGCAGCTGGTGCGCAATCGAACGCAGTGGGTGCCTTTGCCACCACGACCGGTTCGCAGTCCAACGCCATCGGTGCGCGCGCCACGGCAACGGGGATGCAATCAAACGCCATCGGCTTTGCTGCAACCGCAGCAGGCGCACGTTCGAATGCCTTGGGCGGCAACGCCACGGCAACAGGTTCGTCCTCGCTGGCCAATGGCGCCAACGCCACGGCCACGGGCACCAGCTCGTTTGCCAATGGCGGCTATGCCACGGCGACTGGCAACCTCGCCCTGGCGAATGGTGCGAGCGCCACTGCCACAGGTGATCGCTCGGTCGCAGAAGGCGCGGCGGCAACAGCTGGCGGCTACATGGCTCTGGCCAACGGTGCCAACGCTACGGCGATCGGCTCGCTGGCTCTGGCCAACGGTTCTGTAGCCACCGCAGTCGGTACCAGCGCGAATGCGCAGGGTGCGTCGGCATCGGCCTTCGGTGACGCGGCGCAGGCCATCGGCACCAACGCCACGGCGCTGGGTCAGCAGGCCAATGCCAACGGCACCAATGCCACGGCAACCGGCTATCTGGCCAATGCGCTGGGTGCGAATGCTACGGCAGCGGGCGTCAGTTCGTTCGCGAATGGTGCTTCAGCAACGGCCACGGGTGACCGGTCGACCGCGACCGGAGCGTTTGCCACGACTACGGGTGCGCAGTCGAATGCGACCGGAGCCTGGGCAACCGCCACGGGCATGCAATCAAACGCCATCGGCTTCGCGGCGACGGCGGCGGGCGCACGGTCGAACGCCTTGGGCGGCAACGCCACGGCAACAGGTTCGTCCTCGCTGGCCAATGGCGCCAACGCCACGGCCACAGGCACCAGCTCGTTTGCCAATGGCGGCTACGCCACGGCTACCGGCAACCTCGCCCTGGCCAACGGCGCGAGCGCCACGGCCACGGGTGATCGCTCGGTCGCAGTGGGCGCGGCAGCAACAGCTGGCGGTTACAAGGCGTTGGCCAACGGTGCCAACGCCACGGCGATCGGCTCGCTGGCGCTGGCTAACGGCTCGGTAGCCACCGCAGTCGGCACCAGCGCCCTTGCGCAGGGTGACTCCGCATCGGCCTTTGGCGACGCGGCGCAGGCCATCGGCACCAACGCCACGGCGCTGGGTCAGCAGGCCAATGCCAACGGCACCAATGCCACGGCGACCGGTTATCTGGCCAATGCGCTGGGCGCGAATGCCACGGCAGCGGGCGTAAGTTCGGTAGCCAGCGGTTCGGATGCTACGGCAACCGGCTCGTCGGCTAATGCGACGGGGGCAACGGCCACAGCAACGGGTGCCAGCTCCAATGCTAATGGAGCAGCGGCCACGGCAACGGGTAGCCTTGCTCTCGCCAACGGTGCCAATGCTTCGGCGACTGGTAGCCAGGCCAGTGCTCAGGGTGCTAACGCCACGGCGGGCGGCTTCCAGGCGCTTGCCAATGGGGCGAACGCCACGGCACAGGGCTCGCTGGCAATCGCCAACGGCTCGGTCGCTACGGCAGTCGGCACCAGTGCCAATGCGCAGGGTGCGTCCGCATCGGCCTTTGGTGACGCGGCGCAGGCTATCGGCACCAACGCCACGGCGCTTGGCCAGCAGGCCAACGCCAATGGCACGAATGCCACGGCGACCGGCTATCTGGCCAATGCACTGGGCGCGAATGCTACGGCGGGGGGCACCAGCTCGTTCGCCAACGGCACTTATGCCACCGCGACGGGTTCATCAGCATCTGCAAACGGCCTGGCTGCCACTTCCACCGGTGCGAATGCGCTGGCCAATGGTGTGAATGCCGCAGCTTTCGGCACCAACGCGATTGCCAACGGACCTTTTGCATTGGCGACCGGTCCGCAGTCTTTTGCCAACGGTAACGCAGCCATTGCATCGGGCCTGCAATCGCAAGCAAATGGCAGCGGCGCTACAGCCACGGGTGCTTTCGCTCTGGCCAATGGCGGATATGCTACGGCAATCGCCGCCAACGCCAACGCTCAGGGCAACACCGCTTCGGCACTAGGCTATGCGTCGCAGGCAATCGGCACCAACGCCACGGCGCTGGGTCAGCAGGCTAACGCCATCGGCGCTAATGCCACGGCAACCGGCACCTTGGCCAAGGCCAACGGAACCAATGCCACAGCGGCCGGTTCAAGTGCTCTGGCCAATGGCTCGTCGGCGATCGCATCGGGCTTCACGGCTAACGCACAGGGCGCCCAGGCTTCGGCCTTCGGACCAAACTCTCTGGCCTTGGGCGCGAACGCGATGGCGCTGGGCTTCCAGTCGACGGCCACCGGGGCTTCGGCCACGGCGTCGGGCTTCTCGGCAGTCGCCAATGGTGCGAACGCATCTGCCAGCGGCTCGGGAGCATTCGCCAACGGAGCGGCGGCTACGGCCTCGGGCTTTACGGCTCTGGCCACTGGCGACTCCGCATCGGCCTTTGGTGAACGTTCGCAGGCGGTCGGGCTCAATGCCACGGCAATCGGTCAGCGTGCGGTGGCCAATGGCACCAATGCCACGGCATCGGGCACCCTGGCCTTCGCCAACGGTGCGACGGCCACGGCAATGGGCGCCAGCGCCTCGGCCAATGGCCCGACGGCTTCGGCCTTCGGCGGCACGGCCAGCGCGGCTGCGGATCAGAGCACGGCAGTGGGCTATGGCTCGACGGCAGTGGCGGTCGGTTCCACGGCGGTTGGTTATGGCGCACGCGCCAACAACGCCAACGACGTGGCGCTGGGTTCGGGCTCGGTAACGGCGGCAGCCAACCCCACACCCGGGGCACTGGTTGACAGCTGGCACTACCAGAACTTCGCCGGCGGCAGCCCGAAGAGCGTGGTTTCTGTCGGTTCGCCGGGCAATGAACGCCAGATCACCAATGTCGCAGCCGGGCGGATCACTCCGACCAGCACTGACGCGGTCAATGGCAGCCAGGTCTACTCGATCACCGACCTGCTAAGCCGCAACCTCAGCGCGGGCATTGCCTCGGCGATGTCGATCGGCAGCATTCCGACACCGACTGAGCCAGGCGCACTGGTCATCGGCGGCGGCGTGGGTGTCTGGCACGGCCAGGCGGGCTACTCGCTGGGAATTGGCAAGGCGACGGCAGACGGCCGGTTTGTCTTCAAGGTTACCGGCACCGTCGACTCGCAGGGTGAAAAGGGCGCAACTGCCGGGTTTGGCATTCAGTTCTGAGCCAAAGCCAGTTCTTGGCCAAAGGTGGCGGCTGACGCCTGAACCTGAAACTGCCCCCCGGGGTCGTCACATCGCGCGACGGCCCGGGGAGGCAGGAGGTTTGACGCTGCCGGAAAATGCTGATCTACAGTGAAGCAAGCTGGGCCGCAGGCGCGGTCCGATCGGAGTTTCAGAATGAAGTATTGGCCAGTAATCGCCCTCGCAACTCTCGCGGCGGCGCCGGCTTCCGCACAGAGCGCGCCGGATCCCAACCAGTTCGTGAACTTCGCAGCGCAAGTGGTCAACAATGTCGATCAGGGCCGCGCCGCTCTGGTATGGGATCGTTCCGCAGCCGAGATGAAGGCGCAGATCCCCAAGGCACGGTTTATCGAACAGATCGCCGCCAACAAGGCCAGCCGCGGTCCGGTTGTCTCTCGTGCATGGCAGAGCGTGGTGCGTTCGACCATACGATCCGCAACTGCCCCCACGGGCCAAGTCCCCGTCGCGATCGTCACGTTCACCAGCACGACGAACAAGAGCGTGTCTTATAACGAAGTGGTTACCTTCAGCTACGGCAAGGATAACCTCTGGCACACGTTCAACTATTCCAACTGACAGAACACGGAAAACATAACGATGCTGCCTGTTGAAGCGCTCCGGACGATGAACGTTCTGGTGGCTACGCCGTGTTACATCTCGGCCGTCACGATGAATTACGTGACCAGTCTGTACAAGTTCCAGAACGAGGCGCTGAACAACGGGTTGCAGTCAACGCTGCACATGCGCTCGGAAAGCCTTGTAACGCGCGCGCGTAATGAAATGGTGCGCTTTTTCCTTGAGCACACGCAGTTCACCCATCTGCTGTGGATCGATTCTGACATCGAGTTCGAACCGCATCAGGTGTTCCGCCTGCTCCTCGCCGATCTCGACATCGTTGCCGGTATCTACCCGATCAAGAGCATGAACTGGCCGGAAGAGGGCGTGCCCGAACCGATGACGCTGGACGAATTCACCGTCCGCAACGCCACGTTCCCGTTCAACCCGGTGGGCTATTGGGACGAGCCGATCATCCCCCGCGTCAACGAGGATCGCTTCATCGAAGTGGCTGAAGCCCCAACCGGCTTCATGTGCATCAAGCGCGCCGTTTTCGACACCATGATTGAGGCTTATCCTGATCTCAACTACATGCCCGAAGGCGCGGACAAGCGGCCGTTTGCGCACCTGTACTGGCTGTTTTTCGATTGCATGGTCGACCCGGTATCGAAACGCTATCTGTCTGAAGACTATGCCTTCTGCAAACGCTGGCGCGACATCGGCGGCAAGGTCTATGCCGATTTCCGCTCAGACCTGGGCCATCTGGGGCAATACATGTATCGCGGCAACCTGGCCCGCACGATCCGGCGGCGCGAGGGTTACGAGTATTGATGCAGCGCGTGCATTTCATTTCGGGGCTGCCCCGCTCCGGCTCGACGCTGCTCGGCGCGCTGCTACGCCAGAACCCGCTGTTCCATGCCGGGATGAGCAGCCCGGTATTCAGCCTGCTCAACAGCATGATGCCCCGGCTGAGCAACGCCAACGAATTCAACGTATTCATTGACGATGCCGCGCGCGGCCGGTTGCTGCGCGGGCTGTTTGAAAGCTATTACGCCGATCTGGGCGACAAGGTGGTTTTCGATACCAACCGCAGCTGGACGCAGAAGCTGCCGGTGCTGCTGAACCTGTACCCTGAGGCGAAGTTCGTCTGCTGCGTGCGCCCGGTCAATGAAATCATCCAGAGTTTTGAGCGACTTTATCTGGAAAGCCCGCTCCAGCTTTCGCAGGTCATAGGCTTTGATCCCGATACCTCGATCTATGTCCGGGCTGACCGGCTGATGGCAGGCAACGGGTTGATCGGTCTGGCGCTCAATGCGCTGAAGGAAGCGTTTTACGGCCCGCACAGCGACCGGCTGATGTTGCTGTCGTATGAAAATATCGCCGGGCGGCCCAAGCTGGCGATGGAAAAGCTTTACGAGTTCCTTGGCGAAATGCCTTTTGCCCACGATTTCGGCAATATTGCCTATGAAGCCAGCGAGTTCGACGCATTCCTGGGCGCACCGGGGCTGCATTCGGTGCGCAAGAAGGTGACTTACCGCAAGCCGAAATATACCATGCCGCCTGACGTTTTGGCGCGCTTTGCTGGGACGCCCTTCTGGGAAACCGACATCAACATCAGCAAGGCGCATACGTCACTCGCGCTGCCCGCTTAGGTCGCGCGGACAAATTTCAGCGTAACGGCTGCCCGCCATTGACGGGCAGTTGTGGCATGTCAAATGGCGAAAAAGTTGAGGCTTTCGGACATCAGATTGACCTTAGACGTTAGCACTACTCGCCCGTCTTCCTTACTTCACAGATGCCCTCGTAGGTTTGGGTTGCTCCGTGCACGAGCACCTGGCGTTCTTCATAGACCCACTTGCTTGAACCATCCCGTGGCGACAGCGAATAGAAGGTCGCCCCACTTACAAATGCCAACACCGGCTGTGGCACGTTAGATTTGATGGGAACGTAATCAAGGGTGTAGTCCAACTCCTGCAGAGTGGTTGTCTCTCCCTCTGTTTCGACTGCAAGAAGCCCGATTTTCCTCCCCGGCTTATCCGCCGGCCATAGGGTCGAGAACATCAGGGAAACCCTTTTCTTCCCGGACCCCATTGAAGATGTCGAAGCCGCACCATGCAGGTCAATCGTTCCTGCATAGACGCTGCAATCTAGTTGACTAACGACTTCATACGCTTGGCCATCCTCCAGATTGAGGAGTCGCGCGGTTGCCAAAAGCAGGATAGCGAACATCTATTACTCCATCGCGGGCCGGGACCGATAATGGAGCGCAAAGCTTATCACTGCAATGTTGTCGTGACCGGAAAGTCAGCTTTGCCGGGCAAAAGTTCAGATAGCAGACGCTCAACCGCGCGACCGAATTTGTCCCGCCTCCTGGAGATCCCCGCCGTCCCGCGCGCATTTTTGCACCGGACGAAACGGCCTTTGTGATCGCGGCGGCTTGGCGTAATGGCACCTGACTTTGGGATCGCCGCAATTATGCTATTTCCGTTGGGTTGTATTCGATGATTGCCGAGGCCGGACTTGCCGCCTTGTGGTTTGCGGCGGCGTTGGCGCTGCTGCAACTGGTGCTGGGCGCGTTGTCGCTGGGGCGCGGTACCGCTCTCGCGCCCGCCGTCGCACCGGTCGCGGTGTTGCAGGCCATCCTCGCCAGCGCCGCGTTCCTGTGCCTGATCGCGGTGTTTGCCCGGTCTGACATGACAGTGCTGGTGGTGGCCGAAAACAGCCATTCCGCCAAACCCATGCTTTACAAGATCGCCGGAACCTGGGGCAATCACGAAGGTTCGATGCTGCTGTGGGTGACGATCCTGGGGCTGGCGGGGGCCACGATCGCGCTGTTCGAAACCCGGCTGCGGCCCGATACCAAAATCGCCACGCTGGCAGCCCAAGGCGCGATTGCGCTGGGTTTTTACGCCTTTCTGTTGTTCTCATCGAACCCGTTCGCTCGAATTTCCGGGGTCTATGACGGGATGGGTCTGAACCCGTTGTTGCAGGACCCCGGCCTGGCGTTCCATCCGCCGACGCTTTACGCAGGCTATGTTGGCATGTCGGCGGCGTTTTCCTTCGCCGTGGGCGCGCTGGTCACCCGCAATGTATCCGCCGAGTTCGCCCGCGCCATGCGGCCGTGGATTCTGGGCGCGTGGATTTTCCTCACTATCGGCATCACAGCGGGGTCGTACTGGGCCTATTACACGCTGGGCTGGGGTGGCTGGTGGTTCTGGGACCCGGTGGAGAATGCCAGCCTGATGCCGTGGCTGGCCGCCACGGCGCTGATCCATTCAGTCACCGTTCTGGCCACCCGCGACGGGCTGCGGGCGTGGACGATCATGCTGGCGGTGCTGGCGTTTTCCATGTCGATGGTCGGCACGTTCCTCGTCCGTTCAGGCGTGTTGACCAGCGTGCACAGCTTTGCCGTCGATCCCCGGCGCGGGATCTTTATCCTTGCGCTGCTGGGCATCTATATCGGCGGCGCGCTGGTGTTGTTCGCCACGCGGATCGGCACCGTGACCGAGGGCAACCGGTTTGACATGTTCAGCCGCGAAGCCGCGCTGGTGATCAACAACCTGCTGCTGACGGTGATTCTGGTCGTTGTCATGGCCGGAACGCTCTATCCGCTGGCGCTTGAGGCGACGACGGGCGCGAAGATTTCGGTCGGCGCGCCCTATTTCAATGCCACCGCCGGGCCGCTGGCGCTGATCCTGATGGCGGTGATGGCGGTCGGCCCGCTGCTGCGCTGGCGCAGCGATCAGCCGGGCCTGCTGCTGAAGCGCGTGGCTCCGGCAATCGGGGCTGCATTGACCGGGCTGGTCCTGCTGGTGCTGTTCGGTGGTTCAATCGGCGCGCTGCCGCTGCTGGGGCTGGTCGCCGCTGCGGGCATCATGGTGGCCAGCGTAGCGCCCTTGTGGAAGCGCAAGCTGCTGCGCACGCCGTTGTTCACCTGGGGCATGGTCATTGCGCATCTGGGCTGCGGGGTCAGCATCGCCGGGATGGCCTGCGACAGCGCCTTCACGCGCGAGAACATGGTCGCCATGACGCTGGGCGAGACGCGAAGTGTCGGGCCGTTCGCGGTGCGGCTGCTGGGTTTGCGCACCCGGATGGGGCCGAACTACGCCGCGCTGGAAGCAGTTCTGTCGGTGCGCAACAATGGCGGAAAACCTTTCATCATGGTGCCGCAACTGCACCAGTTCAGCGATCCGCCGATGCGGACAAATCAGGCGGCAATCCGCACGTTGTGGAACGGCCAGCTTTATCTGGTGATCGGCGAGCAGTCTGACGGGTCGCGCTGGCTGATGCGGATGTGGTGGAAGCCGTTCATCACACTGATCTGGCTGGGCGGCATGATGATCGCACTGGGCGGCGCGCTGGCGTTGGTCGGCCGGGTGAAGCGCGATGTGCTGGCCCCCGCCCGCCGCGAGGCGCGGATTGACGAGGTATCGGCATGACCCGCCGGCTGGTCCTGTGGCTGCCGCTGGCGCTGGTCGGCGTGCTGTTCGCGGTGTTCTACATGGGGCTGCGCAACCCGGAGGATCACGTTATCGTCAGCCAGGTGGTCGGCCAGCCGCTGCCTGAGTTTACCGCCGCTCCCGCGCTGCCGGGTTATCCGGGCGCGGCGACTGCAGACTTCCGCGATGGCAAACCGCGCCTGCTTAATGTGTTTGCCAGCTGGTGCGTGCCCTGTGTTGCCGAAATCCCGATGCTGATGCGGCTGAAAGCGATGGGCGTGGAAGTGAACGGCGTTGCGGTGCATGACACCCCCGATGCGCTGGCCAAGTTTCTGGCCGACAACGGCAATCCCTATACCCGCATCGGCATGGACGACGCGGGCAAAGTGCAGATTGCCTTCGGATCGTCAGGCGTGCCGGAAACCTTCGTCATCGATGGCAAGGGCAGGGTGGTACATCAGCACATCGGCGCGGTGATGGAGCAGGACATTCCGCAATTGCTGGCGCTTCTGGGGCAGGTGAAATGAGGGCGCTGCTTGCCGCGTTGGCTCTGGCCACCGCATCGCCCGCTGTGCCTGCCGATGCGCCGCAGGACTACGCGCAAGTCGGCCTGACTGATCAAGCGCAGGAAGCAAAGGCGATGGCGCTGATGGATTCGATCCGTTGCGTCGTTTGTCAGGGCCAGCCGATATCGGGCAGCGATGCCGATCTGGCGGGCGACATGCGGCGGGTGATCCGCGAACAGATTGCGGCGGGCAGAACGCCCGAGCAAGTGCGCGCATGGCTGGTCAGCCGCTATGGCGACTGGGTCAGCTTCAAGCCAGTAGTCCGCGCGGCAACCCTGCCGCTGTGGCTGGTTCCGCTGCTGACGCTTATGGGCGGCATATGGCTGATCAGCCGCCGCTTGCGCCTGCACCGCCCTGAGAATAGGCGCCCAAAGAAGACGCGGCCGGAGAAAAAGTAATGGGTTACCTGATTACCGCCGCGCTGGCCGGGGCGATCATGCTGGCGCTGCACCTAAGTGGACGGTTCAATCGCGGGGCGCTGCAACTGGCGGGCGCGGCGATCCTGCTGGGTGTCGCGGGCTATGTCTGGCAGGGCCACCCCGGCATGATCGGCAACCCGGTCCACCATTCGCAGCAATAGAACCGCGCGAAGCAAGCTATCTTGATCCTCCCTGTCGCGAAGCGATGGGGAGGTGGCAGACGCCGCAGGCGGCTGACGGAGGGGTTTCGGCGCTGGCAAAGTACCCCTCCGTCAGCCCAAGCGGGCTGCCACCTCCCCACCCGCTACGCGGGCAGGGAGGATTTTACGCATGTTTGCAAACGATATAATCGCTTCTTCAGAAGATGGGCGGCAGGTTCAGCGAGCACCACCGCGCGGGGGTGGGCCCTTCTTGGGGAAGGGGCGGCCTGCAGGTTTGGCCGAATAGTTTGACGGGCGCGCTGGACGGCCCGCGCGTTCACCACGGTCAGACGGAGGACCGCTGCGGCCCTTGCGTTCGCCCCGGTCGCCGCCGCGATCTTCGCGATCGCCCCGGTCATTAGGCCGCGCGGTCAGCGGAGCACGGCGGTTTTCGCGAGCGGTTTCGCGCGGGCCGCCTTCTGCCGCTTCGATCAGGATGCCGCTTTCCTCTTCGCCGTCAGCATTGGCGGTACGGATCAGCGCGGCCTGGAACTTATCGGCCACGGTGCGGGGCACCTGGAACATGGTTTCGTTGGCGGCGATGCGGATCGCGCCGATCTCGTTCTTGGTGATGTGCCCACGGCGGCAGAGCAAGGGCAGGATCCAGCGCGGATCGGCGTTCTGGCGGCGGCCGATGTCCATGCGGAACCAGACGGTATCCTCAAAACCCGCGCGGTGGCGGTCAGTCTGCGCATCGCGCTGCGCTTGCGGCGTACCGGCGATCAGTTCTTCCGGCTGCGGCATCATCGCGCGGTGGGCGCGGACCAATGAGGCGGCGATGTCTTCGGCGCTGCGCTCAGCCATCAGGCGCGCGGCGAGCACGCGGTCCTCATCGTCGACCTCAACCGGCGCGAGCAGCGCGGTAAGCAACCGCTCGCGGTCGTTCAGGCGGATGGCTTCGGGGGTGGGTGTTTCCACCCAGTCCGCCTCGATCCGCGCGCCGCGCAGCATCATTTCCACCCGGCGGCGGCGCGGATAGGGGACGACGATAACCGCCGTGCCCTTTTTGCCCGCGCGCCCGGTGCGGCCGGAACGGTGCTGCAAAGCCTCTGCATCGCGGGGGATTTCAACGTGGACGACCAGGCTGAGCGACGGCAGATCGATGCCGCGCGCGGCCACGTCAGTCGCCACGCAAACGCGGGCGCGGCGGTCACGCAGGGCTTGCAGCGCATTGTTGCGCTCGCTCTGGCTGTGCTCGCCAGACAAGGCCACGGCGGAAAAGCCGCGTTCGACCAAAGTGGCGTGCAAGTGGCGGACATTGTCGCGGGTGGCGCAGAACAGCATCGCGGTTTCGGCTTCGTGGAAACGCAGCAGGTTGACCACGGCCTGCTCGATCTCTGCCGGGGCGACGGTGACGCACTGGTAACTGATGTCGCCGTGGCCGCGATCTTCGCCAACGGTGGAAATGCGCAGCGCGTCACGCTGATAACGCTTGGCCAGCGCGACGATCGGCTTTGGCATGGTCGCCGAAAACAGCATCGTGCGGCGGCCTTCGGGGCTGGCGTCAAGGATCTGCTCCAGATCCTCACGGAAGCCCATGTCGAGCATTTCGTCGGCCTCATCGAGCACGGCGACGCGCAGCGCCGACATGTCGAGCGCGCCGCGTTCAAGGTGATCACGCAGGCGGCCCGGCGTGCCGACGACGATATGCGCGCCGTGGCTGAGCGCGCGGCGTTCTTTCGATGGATCCATGCCACCAACGCAAGTCGCGATGCGCGCCCCGGCCTTGGCATAGAGCCACACCAGTTCGCGGCTGACCTGCAAGGCGAGTTCGCGCGTCGGCGCGATCACCAGCGCCAGCGGCGCTTCGGCCAGCGGCAGTCCGGTGCCGTCAGCCAGCAGTTCGTCGGCCATCGCCAGACCGAACGCAACGGTCTTGCCAGAGCCGGTCTGGGCGGAAACGATCAGGTCGCGGCTCTTGGCGCCGGGTTCGATGACGGAGGCCTGCACCGGGGTAAGCGCGGTGTAGCCATGCGCCGTGAGCGCCTCTGCAAGAGGCATCTTGATATTGGAAAAAGGCATTGAACTCGCTATCTGCCGCGCCGCTGCGCCGGGCTGGTAATGTCAGAGCGCCTGTGCCGCCGCGTTGCCGCTGGCCCATGCCCACTGGAAGTTATAGCCGCCTAGCCACCCCGTGACATCGACCGCTTCGCCGACCGCATACAGGTTTGGAACGCGTTTGGCTTCCATTGTTTTTGATGACAGTTCGGCGGTGCTGATTCCGCCTGCGGTAACCTCTGCCTTGGCAAAGCCTTCGCTGCCATTGGGGTGAAATCGCCAGTCGGCCAGCCGGGCGGCGGCGGCGCTGAGGGCGCGGTCGGTATGGCCGCCCAGTTCGCCGTCCATTGCCAAGGTATCGCAAAGGGTTAGGGCGAGCCGGTCAGGCAGATGTTCGCCCAAGACACGGCGCAAACTGGCGCGTGGATGGGCGCGTTTTGCCTCCAGCAGCCAACCTTGCGGACGGTCGGGCAGGAAGTTGATTCCCACCTGCTCACCATGCCGCCAATAGGAAGAAATCTGCAGGATTGCCGGGCCGGACAGCCCGCGATGGGTAAATAGCGCTGCTTCGCGGAAGCTGACTTTGCCGCAGCGCACCACGACCGGGGCCGCGACTCCGGACAGTTCGCGGAACAGCACTTCGTCTCCGCCCAGTGTGAGGGGGACCAGTGCCGGGCGCGGTTCCACCACTTTCAGGCCGAACTTGCGCGCCAGATCATAGGCAAACCCGGTCGCGCCCATTTTCGGGATCGAAGGCCCGCCGGTGGCGATGACCAGCGAAGTGGCACGGGCGGTAATGTCGCCGGTGGTGACGCGGAACTGGCCGTCTGCGTGGGCAACATCGCTGACAGGTTCACCGCAGCGCACCTCCACGCCGCCCGCCGCACATTCATCGAGCAGCATGGCGACGATCTGCCGGGCAGAGCCATCGCAGAACAGCTGCCCCAGCGTCTTTTCTTGCCAGGCAATCTGGTGCTTTTCCACCAGTGCCAGGAAATCCTGCGGGGTGTATCGGCTGAGTGCGGACTTGGCAAAATGCGGGTTGGCGGAAAGGAACCGGTCAGGCGCGGTGCCCAGATTGGTGAAATTGCACCGCCCGCCGCCGGAAATCAGAATCTTCTTGCCCACCTCGTCCGCATGATCGATCAGCAGCACACGCTTGCCGCGCTGTCCGGCGATTGCGGCGCACATCAGCCCGGCGGCACCAGCGCCCAACACTATCGCGTCATAAGGCATGATCGCGTCGTAGTGGTTTCCCCCCTCCTCTTCAGGGGAGGGGTTGGGGGTGGGGCCTGTCCTCATCGGTCAGCAGTTGTTCGGGGCACAGGCCCCACCCCAACCCCTCCCCTGAAGAGGAGGGGCTTAAAGAGAAGTTCGGTGTCCCTCATGTCATCAGCGCATCAAGCGCCTCGCCCGCTTCGATCCATTCGGCCTCGGCAGTATCCAGCTCGTCGGCCACGGCGGCGCGGCGGCGCGAGAGTTCGCTCATGGTCAGCTTGGCGAGTTCAGGCGCGGCGCTGGCGGGATCGAACATGGCGTGGTCGAGCAGCTTGATCTGCGCCTGCAGCCCCGCCATCGCTTTTTCGGCGGCGCTGACTTTGTTCTTCAGCAGGCGGAGATCGTCGCGTGCTTTGGCGGCGGCTTTCTTGTCGAGCTTTGGCCCCTTGACCTTCGCGTCGCCCTTCGGCTGGTTGCGGCCCAGCACGAAGTCGATGTAGTTTTCCATGCTGCCATCGTAATCCTTGGCCGTGCCGTTATCGACCAGCACCAGACGATCCGCCGTCAGTTCGACCATGTGGCGATCGTGGCTGATCAGGATCACCGCGCCTTCATAATCGTTGAGCGCCTGGACCAGCGCCTCGCGCGCGTCGACGTCAAGGTGGTTGGTTGGCTCGTCAAGGATCAGCAGGTGAGGGGCGTCGCGCGTCACCAACGCCAAGGCCAGCCGCGCCCGTTCACCGCCCGAAAGCGTGCCGACCTGCGAAGTCGCCCGCCCGCCGGAAAAGCCGAAGCGGCCAAGCTGCGCGCGCACCGCACCGGGCGTCGCGCCCTGCATGGCGCGGGTCATGTGTTCCAGGGGGGTGGCGTCTCCGGCCAGTTCTTCCACCTGATACTGGGTGAAATAGCCGATCTGCATCTTGCCGGTGGCGTGCATTTCGCCGTCCATTGGCGTCAGTTGTGCTGCCAGCAAGCGCGCCAGCGTGGTCTTGCCGTTACCGTTTCGGCCCAGCAGGGCGATGCGGTCATCCGGGTCGATGCGCAAGTTCAGCCGCTGAAGGATGGGCTTGTCGCCATAGCCGACCGCCGCCAGATCAAGCGTGATCAGCGGTGGGCGCAGTTCGGTGGGATTGGGAAAGCCGAAGCTGAGTGAGGGATCGTCGATCAGCGCGGTGATCGGCTGCATCTTGGCCAGCATCTTGGCGCGTGACTGTGCCTGCTTGGCGGTGGAGGCGCGGGCGCTGTTGCGCGAAACATAGTCCTGCAACCGGGCTCGCTGGGCGTCCTGCGATGCTTTGGCAGAGGCAAGCTGAGCGGCGCGTTCGGCGCGCTGGCGTTCAAAACTGTCATATCCACCCGCATAAAGCGTCACTTTGCCGCCTTGCAGATGCAGGATGTTGTCGACGACGTTGTTCAGCAGATCGCGTTCGTGGCTGATGATGATCAGCGTGCCGGGATAGGCCTTGAGGAAGTTTTCCAGCCACAGCGTTGCTTCCAGATCAAGGTGGTTGCTCGGCTCGTCCAGCAGCAGCACGTCGGGCTGCGAAAACAGCAGCGCGGCCAGCGCGACGCGCATTTTCCAGCCGCCGGAGAAGCTGTCGAGCGGCTGGCCCTGCATGTCTTCGTCAAAGCCAAGCCCGATCAGGATGCGGGCGGCTCGCGAAGGCGCGCTATAGGCGTCGATGGCCAGCAGGCGTTCGTGAACATCGCCCAGTCGGTCAGGATCGGTGCAGACTTCTGATTCTGCCAGCAGGTCAGCGCGTTCGGTATCGGCGGCCAGCACGGTGTCAAACGGGGTCGCGGTGCCACTGGGGGCTTCCTGCGCGATATAACCAAGGCGCGTGCGCTTTGGCATTTCAATTGCGCCGCCATCGGGATCAAGTTCACCGATGATGACTTTCATAAGCGTGGACTTGCCAGCGCCATTGCGCCCGATCAGGCCGACGCGGCCCCCCGGCGGGATCGCGGCGGAGGCGCCGTCCAGAATGGTGCGCCCGCCAAGGCGCACGGTGATGGCATTGATGGTCAGCATGGGAATCTCGACATGGCCGCGCGCCTAGCAGGACATTTCGGATTTCCCAACCGGCGAATGGGGCGAATTTCCCAACCGGCGAATGGGTGGGCGACGGATCGCCGGGTTCGCGCTCGTAAAGACGCTGTGCTTGGTTTAGGCTGCCGCTATGCAAACCCCTGATGACCGCCCGATCTATCGCCTGCTTACCGGCAAGGACGACCGCGCTTTCTGCGAGCGCGTGTCTGAGGCATTGGCGCAGGGCTGGCGGCTTTATGGCTCCCCGGCGATGAACTGGGACCATGAGGGCGGCTGCATGAAAGTTGCGCAAGCGGTCGTCTGGCATGAGGCAGAGGTGGTGAAGTAACCACAGGCCGCGCGCCAGCCGCTCGCGGTCAGTGTGCGGCACCCCAACTGAGTCCGGTACCGATCTCGATCCCCAAGGGCACGTCCAGCCTTACCGCAGGCAGCGCCGCGTCGGCCATCACCCGTTCGATCACCGCGCTTGCCGCCGCAACGTCGCCCTCGGGCAGTTCGAACACCAGTTCGTCGTGGACCTGCAGCAGCATCCTGACGCTGCCCAGCCCGGCGTCGGCCAGTGCAGGCCCCATGCGGACCATTGCGCGCTTGATGATGTCGGCGCAGGTGCCCTGTATCGGCGCATTGATCGCCGCGCGTTCACTGCCTTGCCGCTCTGCCTGCACTTTTGATCCGATGCGCGGAAACCATGTCTTGCGCCCGAACAGGGTTTCGGAAAAGCCCCGCTCGCGTACGCCTTCCAGCGTGGCGTGGATGTAGTTGCGGATGCCGGGGAAGCGTTCGAAATAGCGGTCGATCATCGCCTGCGCTTCGTCCGCACTTACGCCCAGCCGCTGCCCCAGTCCCCAGCGGCTGATGCCGTAAAGGATGGCGAAGTTGATCGTCTTGGCCCGCCCGCGCGTGTCGCGGTTGACTTCGCCGAACAGTTCCTGCGCGGTGCGGGCGTGGATGTCCTCCCCGGCGGCAAAGGCTTCCTTAAGCGCAGGAACATCGGCCATGTGCGCTGCCAGCCGCAGTTCGATCTGGCTGTAATCGGCAGCGAGCAGGACATTGCCCGGTTCCGCGACGAACGCCTCGCGGATCTGGCGGCCGATCTCGGTGCGGATCGGGATATTCTGCAGGTTCGGCTCGGTGGACGACAGCCGCCCCGTCTGCGCGCCGACCAGACTATAACTGGTATGGACACGCCCGGTGCGGGGATTGATCGCGGCCTGCAACGCCTCGGTATAGGTCGAGCGCAGCTTGGCAAGCTGGCGCCATTCCAGCACTTTGCCCGCGATTCCCGTGCCATCGGCCACGGTCTGGTTGGCCAGTTCTTCCAGTACCGTCTGGTCAGTGGAATACTGGCCGCTTTTGCCCTTTTTCCCGCCCTTGTAGCCCAGCTTCTCGAACAGCACGTCGCCCAGCTGCTTGGGGCTGCCGATGGCGAAAACCTGTCCGGCCAAACCGTGAATTTCGCTCTCCAATGCCAGCATCGCTTCGGCAAATTCGGACGACAGCCGGGCCAGCCGTTCGCGGTCAACCTTGATCCCGGTCCGCTCCATTTCGGCGACCACGGCGATCAGCGGCCGGTCGACGCGCTCATATACGCGCGAGCCGCGTTCTTCGGACAGGCGCGGTTTCAGCAGGCGGTGCAGCCGCCAGGTAACGTCGGCATCTTCGGCGGCATATTGCGTCGCCCGGTCAAGCGGCACTTCAGCAAAGGTGATCGCTTTCTTGCCGCTGCCGCACAGTTCCTTGAACGTCAGGCAGGTGTGGCCAAGGTGGCGCAGCGCCAGTTCATCCATGCCATGCCCGCCGCCGATGCCGTCCTCGCTGCGTCCGGCGTCAAGGTCAAAGCTCATCACCATTGTGTCGTCGATCGGGCTGACATGGATGTCGTGCCGGGCGAGGATGTTGAGATCGTACTTCACGTTCTGGCCCACTTTCAGCACCGCGTCGCTTTCAAGCAGCGGCTTAAGCAAGGCCAGCGCCTCTGCCCGGTCAACCTGCGGCGGTTTTTCGGAAAACATGTCGCTGCCGCCGTGGCCCAGCGGAATATAGCAGGCCTGGTTCGGGCCGAGAGCGAGACTGACCCCGACGAGTTCAGCCCGCATCGCGTCCAGCGCGCTGGTTTCGGTGTCGATCGCCACGGTGCGGGCGGCAAAGGCCCGCGCGATCCAGTCCTCCAGCGCCTCGCGCGTCTGGACGCAGGGATAGGCTTCGCGGTCAATCGGCGGCATATTGGGCAGGGGCTGACGGCCTGATTGCCCGCCTGTGTGGGCGGCAGGCGCGGCAGTGGTGACCGGCTTGGCGGGGTTTAGCTGGGTGCCACGCTCAGGACTGCCGCGACCGGCATCCAGCCGCTTGAGCAGGCTGGTAAAGCCATGTTCGCCCAGAAAGGCTGACAGCGGCTCTGGCGGTACTTGCGTGAGAAGAAAATCGTCAAGCGGCAGCGGCAGCGGGCAATCCTCGCGCAGTTGCACCAGCTGGCGGGAAAGGCGGGCCATGTCGGCCTGCTCGATCAGGCTGTCGCGCAGCTTGCCGGGCTTCATCCCCGGCGCTGCCGCAAGCGCGCCTTCAAGGTTGCCGTGATCCTGAATCAGCTTGGTCGCGGTCTTTGGCCCGATGCCGCGAATGCCGGGGATATTGTCAGACGTATCACCCATCAGCGCCAGCACGTCACCGACACGGTGCGGCTCCACGCCGAACTTTTCCATCACCTCGGGCACGTCGATCCGCAGGTTCTTCATGGTGTCGAGCATGTCGACATGGCCGCCGTTGTCCTCTGGGCCGACGAGCTGCATCAGATCCTTGTCGGACGAAACGATGGTCACCTTCCAGCCGCGCCGGGTGGCCTCGCGGGCATAGGAGGCGATGATGTCGTCCGCCTCGACATCCGGCTCCTCGATGCAGGGCAGGCTGAAGGCGCGGGTGGCGTCGCGAATCAGGGGAAATTGCGGCTTCAGATCCTCTGGCGCCGGCGGGCGATTGGCCTTGTACTGATCGTAAAGGTCATTGCGGAACGATGTGCCCGCCTTGTCAAGAATCACCGCCAGATGCGTCGGGCCGTCTGCCTTGTGCAGGTCTTCCGCCAGTTTCCACAACATGGTGGTATAGCCATAGACCGCGCCGACGGGGACACCGAGCGGGTTGGTGAGCGGCGGCAGGCGGTGATAGGCGCGGAAGATATAGGCCGAACCGTCGACCAGATAGAGGTGCTGCTGGGTTTCCATAGGAATCGGACCCTAGCAGCAGAAACCGGCCATGCCAGTGTGCAGAACGACATGTTTGCCGCCGAAAGTCGGAAAATTCTCGCCATAACCTTGCCACAATTGAAAAGTATTAGCACATGAATGGCGGAAATCTGCCATTTTTGCGCCACGCCTCTGCGTGAAGCGCGAGAACTGCTTGCATAGCGGGTGCAACACGATTAATTGGCGCATGAAGTCTACTCCTAAGGTAGTCTTTCCGCGCGGTCATCAAATGCCCTTGGCATCGGTCGTGCGTGGTCCACTCGATATTCAAGGATTAGATTCATGCGCAAGATCGTTCTCGTCGCCGCCGCCGCCGCTGGCGTGTTCGCTCTCTCGGCCTGCAAGGGCCAGGAAGCCGCTCCTGAAGCAACTGAAGCTGCAACCGAAGCTGCTGCGGACGCAACTGACGCCGCTGCAACTGCTTCGGACGCCGCTGCTGTCGCAACCGACGCTGCTTCGGATGCCGCTTCGAGCGCTGCAAAGATGTAATCTTCGCCTTTTTGGCTAAGATTGAGGCGCGCAGGACACTGTCCTGCGCGCCTTTTCTTTTGCCTGCGTGCTGATCAGCCCCGGCAGCAATCCGAATCGCCATGCCGATTGACGCGCACGCATTGCCCCGGCACACTCACCGCGCCCGGCCCTGTGTTGAGCAAATAACAGAAACAAAACAAGAGGATGTCCCATGCGTAAGATCGTTCTTCTCGCCGCCGCAGCCAGTGCTGCCCTCGCGCTTTCCGCCTGTTCAAAGAAGACTGACGATACTGCTGCCGCTACTGTCGATTCGGCAGCGTCGGATGCTGCTGCTGCTGCCAATGATGCCGCTGCCTCGGCAACAGAAGCTGTTTCTGACGCCGCCGACAAGGCCAAGGATGCGGCCGCTGACGCTGGCGACGCGGCCAAGGATGCCGCCGATTCGGCCAAGAAAGCCGTCGATGCTGCTGCCGATGCCGTGAAGAAGTAAGCCTTCGCTCTCAAACAAAAGGCGCGTCGGGCATTCCGGCGCGCCTTTTTTGTCAGTCCTGCTCAGGCGATCAGCGCAAGGCGGTGCCGTGCTGCCCCGGCGCATCGACGAGATACCCGTCATAAAGCGCGCGGGCGAGGTTGGCGATGCGTGATTCGCGTCCGGCCTTGGTTCCCTGACCGGTAACATAGATCGCCACCGCCATGTCGTGGCCATCGGGCGTGCGGATAATGCCGACATCGCTGCTGGTGTTGTTAAGCGTGCCGGTCTTGTGCGCGACTTGCGTGCCTTCGGGCAGCAGCGCCTTGATCCGGTTGCGCCCGGTAACGCAGCGCCCCATCGCGCCCAGCAGCACGTCGCGGCTGGTCGGGCTGAGCCAGTCGCCCCGGTAAAGCCCGCTCAGCAGGCGGACCATAGCCATTGGTGTGACGCTGTCGCGCCGGTCGACGGTATAGGCCGGGTTCACCGCGCCATCATCGCGCACCAGCGTAGCGATGTCGCGATCAAGGCTGAATTCGGTAATCCCGGTGCGCGATTGCACCCAGCGCGTCACTGCTTGCGGACCGCCCACTGCGGCGAGCAGGGCATCGGTGGCGTGATTGTCACTGCGGGTCAGCGAAAGTTCCATCAGTTCCAGCGCGCTGTACATCGCGCCCGGACGAACCGGTGCGATGGGACCGGCGAACTTCTTTGACGGCAGTGGCATCATCATCGGGTACTGCGTGGCCAGGTTCAACCGTCCCGCATCGACCCCGGCCAGAAACGTCGCGGCGATTGCGATCTTGCTGGTGCTGGCCATCGGGAAGGGCTGGCTGCCCAGAACGGTGAGTGTGCGCCCGGTGCGCAAATCCAGTGCGGCGACGCCGATGCGGCCTTGCGTGCCGTCTGCCAGCGCCGCGATCTGCGCTTCCAGCGAGCGGGGGATGGACTGGCTGGGGAAAGTGCTGACGGCCGGGGCGATGCCGGTGAAAACGGGGCCGGAGAATATAGGACGAACGCTGCTGGTTGCAACGAACTGCTGCGGTGCGGCAACTGATCCGGTCATGCGCGGCGCTGCCCGCACCGGGGCGACGGGCTTAGCGGCCACGGTTTTCATGGCATTGAACGCGGCATCGAATTCGGATTCCAGTGATCCAGCGGATCCGGCATAAGCCGGGCCTGCCAGCGCCAGAGCGCCCGCTAGGGCAGCGATCCAACGCGATTTCAATCGAGTGCTCACGAGCGAGACATACCCCTATCCGGTTTACAAATATGTATCGGAGCGCCTTGTCTATTCAACCTTCGCGCGACGAAACGCTCCAATATCACGGGCAAATGCATAATATCGCTGGAATCGTGGCAGAATTTTGGCCACTTCGCTAGCGAACGTGATTGATACGGTGCCGGTCTTCGCCGCTGACCTGCATGACCCACGGCTGCACGGGGTCGAAATCGATATTTGCGGGATCGAAATTGCGCGGAATGCGGACGCGCTGCGAGGGTGCGCAATACTGGAAAATCAGTGCCGTCCTCAATTTGCCGCTCACGTCATAGGATGCATGCCAGGTCTTGCCCGCGAAGATGAAGAATTGCCCCGGCTTGATGTCGATGCTGTCGATCCGCGCGTCGGACACGGTAAGGCGCAGCGCGGCGAGGATCGATTCGTCATCTTCCAGATTGGCCCCGGTTCGCTTGGCCAGTTCCTGCGCGGTATCGGGAAAGAGGTGCGATCCGGCGAAAACCTTCATCGTGTTTTCCCGGCTGACATTGTGCACACCCAGCCATGCAGTCGCGCCGTGCCAGGCGACGTGTTCGACATCGGAATGCCAGCGGTGCGACACGTGCTGCTTCTGCACGATCTGCGCTCCCCACAGCAGCAGGTCCGGCCCAAGGATCGACTGCATCGGATCGACGATCTGGCGCATCGCCCCAATGTGGCCGATCTCGGGGATGAGGAAATGCGCGCTCTTGTACCAGAACTGGCCGCGCCCGGTGGGGCCGGTATGGCCCATCACCTTGCGGCTGACGATGATTGCAGTCTGCGCGGTCCGGCTCAGCTTGCGCGTGATGCGGCGGAGCAGGCGCGATAAACGCCCGCCGGTTTGCCACGGCTGAAAATCGAGCAGAGGAAGGTTCCTGATCTCACGGGCGATCAGCTGGGCGTATTGTTCGCCCTGTTCCGGGGAGATGCAGTCGAACGGGCCGACATATCCGTTTTCCTCAAAAAACCGCAGCTCGGTATCAGAGAGATGAAAATGCGCCTGTACCCGCGCTTCTGTCGCGTCGTTGTCCTGCAAAGTCATGACTGCCCACCCGTTGTATTCCCCGCGTCCGGCTTAAATACCTGGCGTAGTTATACAAGCGGTAACCCGGCGCAGCAGACAAATGAAAAGGGGCCGGAAGATTGCTCCCCCGGCCCCGATTTGTTTGGCGTAAGTGAGTTTGGACTTAGAAGCCCATGTCACCCATGCCGCCCATGCCGCCGCCCATTGGCGGCATCGCGGGCTTGTCTTCAGCCTTGTCGGCAATCGCCGCTTCGGTGGTGATCAGCAGGCCAGCGACCGATGCGGCGTCCTGCAGGGCAGTACGCACAACCTTGGTAGGGTCGATCACGCCAGCAGCCTTCAGGTTTTCATACACGTCGGTCGAGGCATTGAAGCCCATCGTGACGTCGCCTTCGCGCAGCAGGTTACCCGAAACAACCGCGCCATCATGGCCGGCGTTCTGGGCGATCTGCTTGAGCGGGGCAGTGATCGCCTTGCGGACGATGTCGATACCCTTGGTCTGGTCGTCGTTGATGCCCTTCAGGCCTTCGAGAGCCTTGGTGGCATACAGCAGAGCTGTGCCGCCGCCGGGGACGATGCCTTCTTCAACCGCAGCGCGGGTAGCGTGGAGAGCGTCGTCGACGCGGTCCTTGCGTTCCTTCACCTCGACTTCCGAAGAACCGCCGACCTTGATCACGGCAACACCGCCAGCCAGCTTGGCCAGACGTTCCTGCAGCTTTTC
>JBDTUQ010000030.1:0-25262 GCA_040007615.1 Novosphingobium sp. | reverse complement strand
TCGTTATCTGCATCACCAACCCGCTCGACGCGATGGTCTGGGCGCTGCGCGAATTTTCGGGCCTGCCGCACAACATGGTGGTCGGCATGGCTGGCGTGCTCGACTCGGCGCGCTTCTCTACCTTCTTGGCTCAAGAATTCGGCGTTTCGGTGCGCGACGTCACCAGCTTCGTGCTGGGCGGCCACGGCGACACGATGGTGCCGGTGGTCGAATACTCGACCGTGAAGGGCATCCCGGTTCCCGATCTCATCAAGATGGGCAAGTCCACGCAGGAGCGCATTGACGCGATTGTAAAGCGCACCGCTGGCGGCGGCGGCGAGATCGTGGCCCTGCTCGGCACCGGCTCGGCGTTCTACGCCCCGGCAGCCTCGGGCATTTCGATGGCCGAAGCCTATCTGGGCGACCAGAAGCGCATGCTGCCCTGCGCCGTGCACCTGACCGGCCAGTACGGCGTGGACAATCTGTATGTCGGCGTGCCGGTGATCATCGGCGCTGGCGGCGTCGAGCAGGTCATCGAAATCGCGCTGGACGACAAGGCCAAGGCCGGTCTGCAAGTCAGCATCGACGCGGTCAAGGAACTGCTGGTGGCCTGCAAGGCGATTGATAGCTCGCTGGCCTGATCTTTAACGCCGTCATCCCGGCGAAGGCCGGGACCTAGTACCTGAACAAACAAACGCCGCTCTGCGACTTTATTTTCTAGGGCTGGGTCCCGGCCTTCGCCGGGATGACGAAGCAAACAGATTGATTGGAAATGATCGAGAAGGGCGGCTTTGTTTACATCATGGCGAGTGGGCGCAACGGTACGCTCTACATTGGTGTAACGAGCGACCTTCCGGGGCGTGTATGGCAGCACAAAGAAAGTGTCGCCGACGGGTTCACAAAGAAATATGGCTGCAAAACGCTGGTATGGTTTGAACAACACGGCGAAATTGAACTCGCTATCCAGCGCGAAAAGCAGATGAAGGAATGGCAGCGATTGTGGAAGCTGCGTGTGATTGAAGAGATGAATCCTGACTGGAATGATCTCTATGAAGGTTTGTTCTAAGGTGTGGAGTGAGACGCATTGCGCCGTCACCCCGGTGCAGGCCGGGGTCCAGACCAAAGAAAGAAAGTTTTGACGCAAAGCGGCGTCATTTGTTTTGGACTGGGTCCCGGCCTACACCGGGATGACGAGTTAAGGAATTGATATGAGTATCCTTATCGACAAGAACACCAAGGTCATCACTCAGGGGATGACCGGCGCGACCGGCAGCTTCCACACTCAGGCGGCGCTGGATTACGGCACCCAGATGGTGGCCGGTGTCACCCCCGGCAAGGGCGGACAAGTCCACATCGGCCTGCCGCAGTTCGATACCGTGGCCGAGGCCAAAGCCGCCACCGGCGCAACCGCATCGTGCATCTATGTTCCGCCTCCGGGCGCGGCTGACGCCATTCTGGAAGCCATTGACGCCGGGATCGAACTGATCGTCTGCATCACCGAGGGCGTCCCCGTGCTCGACATGGTCCGCGTCAAGCGCGCGCTTTCGGGCAGCAAGTCGCGCCTGATCGGGCCGAACTGCCCCGGCGTGCTGACGCCTAACGAGTGCAAGATCGGCATCATGCCCGGCGCCATTTTCTCGAAGGGCACCGTCGGTGTTGTCTCTCGTTCAGGCACGCTGACTTATGAAGCCGTCCACCAGACGACTGCCGTGGGCCTTGGCCAGACTACCGCTGTCGGCATCGGCGGCGATCCGGTCAACGGCACCAACTTCATCGACGTGCTGGAACTGTTCCTGGCCGACGAAGCCACCAAGTCGATCATCATGATCGGTGAAATCGGCGGCTCGGCTGAAGAAGAAGCCGCGCAGTTTCTGGCTGACGAAGCCCGCCGTGGCCGCAAGAAGCCGATGGTTGGCTTCATCGCCGGTCTCACCGCCCCTCCGGGCCGCCGCATGGGCCACGCTGGTGCCATCGTTTCGGGCGGACAGGGCGGCGCGGAAGACAAGATCGCCGCGATGGAGGCAGCGGGCATCCGCGTGTCGCCATCACCAAGCGAACTGGGCACCACGCTGGATGCCTTGCTTAAGCAGATTGCCTGATTGCCCGCCAAACCGGCTGGTAACCATAGTGCGGCCAAAGCGTTTCCTCCCCGGATCAGCCCAGGCCAACCCTTCTAGGACTTGATGCGGCGGATCGGATTCCGTCGCGGAAAGGTGACGTCATGGGCAACGAGAGCTTTGATTTTCTCCCCGGAGCAGAAGGCGACTCCGGCCCGCAACCCGGCCCCAGCTGGGGCCGGAGCGACTGGCCGCTTGCAGGCGGAGCGTCGGAAGACGATCTGACTCAGGCGCTCGACCCGCTGGCGATCAAGACCGCGATTCTGGCCTCTGCTACCAAGGGCGCACCAGCTCTCGATGAAAAGGCGCTGGAAGACGCCGCTTCGGACACCATCCGCGCGGTCATGCTGATCCGCACATTCCGGGTGCGCGGTCATCTTGCGGCGGACCTTGATCCGCTCGGCCTGTCCAAGCGCGAACAGCCAGCCGACCTGACTCCGGAATACCACGGCTTTTCGGGCGCAGCACTGGATCGCAAGGTCTTTCTCGGCGGCTATCTAGGGATGCAGTGGGCCACCGTGCGCGAAGTTGTGGCGATCTTGCGTGCCAACTATTGCGGCAATGTCGGCCTTGAATACATGCACATCGCCGATCTGGACGAGCGCCGCTTTCTGCAAGACCGCATGGAAGGCGCTGACAAAAACATCCATTTCAGCCCTGAAGGCCAGAAGGCCATCCTGCAATCGGTGGTACGCGGCGAGCAGTACGAAAAGTTCCTCGGGCGTAAATACGTCGGCACCAAGCGGTTCGGCCTCGACGGCGGTGAATCGATGATTCCCGCGCTTGAGGCGGTGATCAAGTATGGCGGTCAGTTGGGCGTCAAGGAAATCGTCTATGGCATGGCCCACCGTGGCCGCCTCAACGTGCTCGCCAACGTCATGGCCAAGCCTTACAAGGTGATCTTCCACGAATTTTCGGGCGGAACCGCGAATCCCGAAGATGTCGGCGGATCGGGCGACGTCAAGTATCACCTCGGTACCAGCACTGACCGCGATTTCGATGGCATCAAGGTCCACATGAGCCTGATGCCCAACCCCAGCCATCTGGAAACGGTCGACCCCGTCGTACTGGGCAAAGTGCGCGCCTATCAGGTCATCCGCGACGACATTGGCGACGAAACCCAGGGGGCGATCCCCGGACAGGGCGCAACCGGCGGCAAGCACAAGCAGGTCCTGCCTGTGCTGATCCACGGTGATGCTGCCTTTGCCGGGCAAGGCGTGGTGTGGGAATGCTTCGGCCTTTCGGGCATTCGCGGCTACAACACCGGCGGCTGCATCCACTTCATCATCAACAACCAGATCGGTTTTACCACCAGCCCGCAGTTCGCGCGCAACTCGCCTTACCCCAGCGACGTGGCGAAGGGCGTGATGGCCCCGATCCTGCACGTCAACGGCGACGATCCCGAAGCGGTGACATTCGCCTGCAAGCTGGCCATCGATTACCGCCAGACCTTTGGCCGCGACGTGGTGATCGACATGTGGTGCTATCGCCGCTTTGGCCATAACGAGGGCGACGAGCCGAGTTTCACCCAGCCGCTGATGTATGCGCGTATCCGCCAGCATCCTCCGGTCAGCCAGGTCTATGCCAAGCGACTGGTCGAACAGGGCGTGATCGGCGAAGGCGGTCTGGCCGAAACCGAGGCAAAGTTTGTCGCGCACCTCGAAGAAGAGTTCGACGCATCGAAGACCTACAAGGCAAATGAAGCCGACTGGTTCGGTGGCCGTTGGAGCGGGTTCAACAAGCCGGTTGACCCCGAATCCGCGCGCCGCAATGTGCCAACCGGCATCGAAGGCAAGTTGTTTGACAGCCTTGGCCGCACGCTGACTTCGGTGCCCGAAGGCCTGACCATCCACAAGACCCTGGGCCGCGTGATCGACGCCAAGCGTGAGATGTTTACCAGCGGCGCCGGGTTTGACTGGGCCACCGGAGAGGCGCTGGCTTTTGGCTCGCTCTTGTCCGAAGGCTATGCGGTGCGCCTGTCCGGCCAGGATTCCGGACGCGGCACGTTCAGCCAGCGCCACGCGGTGTGGGTCGATCAGACCGACGAGCACAAATACGTGCCGCTCTCCACCGTCCAGCACGGTCACTTCGAAGTCTATGACAGCACGCTGTCCGAATACGGCGTGCTGGGTTTTGAATACGGCTATGCCAGCGCCGATCCGAAAACGCTGGTCTTGTGGGAAGCGCAGTTCGGCGATTTCGCCAATGGCGCGCAGATCATCATCGACCAGTATATCGCCAGTTCCGAATCCAAATGGCTGCGCGCCAATGGTCTGGTGATGCTGCTGCCGCACGGCTACGAAGGACAGGGTCCGGAGCATTCGTCGGCGCGGCTGGAACGGTTCCTGCAGCTTTGCGCGCAGGACAATATCCAGGTCTGCAACATCACCAGCCCGGCGAACTATTTCCACGTCCTGCGCCGCCAGATGCACCGGCCCTTCCGCAAACCGCTGATCATCATGTCGCCCAAGTCGCTGCTGCGCCACCCGATGGCCAAGTCCCCCGCCAGTGACTTCATCGGCGACGGCCACTTCATGCGCATCCTGTCCGATCCCAAGGCTCCCGCTGATACCGACACGCGGCGCGTGGTGCTGTGTTCGGGCAAGGTCGCCTATGACCTTATCGAAGCGCGCGATGCCGCCGGAATTACCGACACGCAGATCGTCCGCATCGAACAGATCTATCCCTTCCCCGCCGAACCGCTGGTCAAGCGTCTGGCGCGGATGACCAATCTGGAAGACGTCGTCTGGTGTCAGGAAGAGCCGAAGAACAACGGCAGCTGGTTCTTCGTTGAACCGTACATCGAGGAATGCCTGGCCGACGCCGGATGCGCCACGGCGCGCCCACGCTATGCCGGACGCACCGCATCGGCCTCTCCCGCCACCGGCCTTGCCAAGCGTCATGCGTCCGAACAGGGCGCGCTGGTTGCCGACGCGCTGGGGCTGTCAGTACGTTCCGAAATTCGCCGCATGAAGAAGGGATGACGCGACTGCGCATCCTGCTCTCTCCCCTTGAGGGGAGAGGATACGAAGGCTTGGCAGCTTGCTGCCTGGCCGCAGTTGGAGAGGGGAACCGCCGCACGCCCCTCTCCAAGCTCCGCTAGCCCCTGAAGGGGCTAGCTTCACTATCCTCTCCCCTCAAAGGAAGAGGGCAAGTCAAATGGAATTCCGCTGATGTCAGTAGAAGTCAAAGTTCCCGTACTGGGCGAATCAGTTTCCGAAGCCAGCATCGGCCAGTGGCTCAAGCAACCAGGCGAGGCCGTGGCGGTGGACGAGCCTATCGCCAGCCTTGAAACTGACAAGGTGGCGATCGAGGTGAACTCGCCCGTCGCAGGCGTCCTCAGCGCGCAGCTGGCGAAAGTGGGCGACACTGTGAATGTCGGCGCACCGCTGGCGGTGATCGAAGCCGGGGCCAGCGCTTCCCCCGCTGCTGCGCCTGCCGCCCCCGCTGCTCCCGTTGCCGCCCCCGCTGCTGCCGAACCGGAAGGCGATCCGGTTGCGCTTTCGCCAGCCGTGCGCCGCGCCGTACTGGAATATGGCATTGATCCGGCCACGGTAACCGGAACAGGCAAGGATGGCCGCCTGACCAAAGAAGACGTCATCGCCGCCGCCGCTGCCAAGCAGGCCAGCCCTGCCCCGACAGTCTCGGCACCCGTCGCTGCTGCCCCCGCCAACGGTGATCGCCGTGAAGAGCGCGTCAAGATGACCCGCCTGCGCCAGACAGTCGCCAAGCGTCTGAAATCGGCACAGGAAACCGCCGCGCTGCTGACGACGTTCAACGATGTCGACATGTCCGCCGTGATAGAGGCCCGCGCCCGTTACAAAGACGTATTCGAGAAAAAGCACGGCATCAAGTTGGGCCTGATGAGCTTTTTCGCCAAGGCATCGTGCCTAGCGCTGAAGGACATCCCATCGGTCAACGCGCAGATCCAGGGCGATGAGATCGTCTATTTCGATTTTGTCGACATCTCGGTCGCCGTCTCCGCGCCCAACGGCCTTGTCGTGCCAGTCGTCCGCGATTGCGACAAGCTGAGCTTCGCCGGGATCGAAAAAGCCATCGCCGCCTATGGCAAAAAGGCCAAGGACGGCACCCTGACGATGGACGACATGAAGGGCGGCACCTTCACCATATCCAACGGCGGCGTGTTCGGCGGGCTGATGTCCACCCCGATCATCAACCCCCCGCAGAGCGCCGTGCTGGGCCTCCACCGCATCGAGGACCGCCCTGTGGTGCGCGACGGCCAGATCGTGATCCGCCCGATGATGTACATCGCCCTGTCATACGATCACCGCCTGATCGACGGACGCGAGGCAGTGACCGCGCTGAAGACGATCAAGGAAGCGATTGAAGACCCGACGCGGTTGTTGATTGATTTGTAAGGCGAATGTTGCACGTATCCTTCGACAAGCTCAGGATGAGCGGGTCTGGTTCAAATTCAAAATCCGCTCATGCTGAGCTTGTCGAAGCACGCGCGCCACGGAGGCCCTATGGCTGACCCAACTTACGATTACGACGTCCTGATCATCGGCGCTGGCCCCGGCGGCTATGTCGCGGCCATTCGCGCCGCGCAGTTGGGGCTGAAGACCGCCTGCGTTGAAAGCCGCGCCACGCTGGGGGGCACTTGCCTCAACGTCGGCTGCATCCCGTCCAAGGCGCTGCTGCACGGTTCGGAACTGTTCGAGGAAGCGCACGACGGCACGATGGCCAAGTTCGGGGTCAAGCTCGGTTCGGTCGAACTCGATCTGCCCGCCATGCAGGGCGAAAAGACCACTGCGGTCAAGGAACTGACCGGCGGCATTGAGTTCCTGTTCAAGAAGAACAAGGTCGATTGGCTGAAAGGCCATGCGAGCTTCAAGGACGCGCACAGCGTCGTCCTTCGACAAGCTCAGGATGAGCGGGATGTGGACAAGACCGTCACCGCCAAAAACATCGTCATCGCCACCGGATCGAGCGTTACCCCGCTGCCGGGCGTGACTGTCGATAACGACAAAGGCGTGGTCGTCGATTCGACCGGCGCGCTGGCGCTTGACCGGGTGCCCACGCACATGGTGGTGATCGGCGGCGGTGTAATCGGGCTGGAGCTTGGCTCGGTCTGGCGGCGGCTGGGGGCGAAAGTCACTGTCGTGGAATTCCTCGACCAGTTGCTCCCCGGCATGGACGGCGACGTGCGCAAGGAAGCGGCCAAGATCTTCAAGAAGCAGGGTATGAACCTGCGCCTGTCCACCAAGGTTACCGGTGTTACAGTGAAGGGCAAGCAGGCGACGCTTACGCTGGAACCCGCAGCAGGCGGCGCGGCTGAAACGCTGGACGCTGACTGCGTGCTGCTGGCCATCGGCCGCCGTCCCAACGTGGACGGGCTAAATCTTGCCGCCATCGGCCTGGAACTCAACGCGCGCGGCCAGATCGAAACCGACCATGATTTCGCGACCAAAGTGCCCGGCGTCTGGGCAGTAGGCGACGTGATCCCCGGCCCGATGCTGGCCCACAAGGCCGAGGATGAGGGCATTGCGGTGGCGGAAAACATCGCCGGGCTGACCGGCATCGTCAACCACGCGGTAATCCCCGGCGTCGTTTATACCACGCCCGAATTTGCCGGTGTCGGCCTTACCGAGGAAGCCGCAAAAGCTGCCGGGCATGAGCTGAAAGTGGGCAAGTTCCCTATGCTCGCCAACAGCCGCGCCAAGACAAACCGCGAAAGCGACGGCTTTGTGAAGGTTATCGCCGATGCCAAAACCGACCGCGTTCTGGGCGTCTGGGCGATTGCCTCGGTCGCGGGAACGATGATCGCGGAAGCGGCGCTGGCGATGGAATTCGGCGCGACTTCGGAAGACGTAGCCTATACCTGCCACGCGCACCCGACCCATTCCGAAGCCATCAAGGAAGCCGCAATGGCCGTTCGCGGCAAGGCGATCCACGCTTAGGGCATCGTGCGTAAGATCTGAACCAGATCCTCCCGGCACGAGGCTATCGCATTTGAAAATTTCTTCGTCATCCTGAACTTGTTTCAGGACCCATTGTGCCAATAGCGCAGTGCCGGGATGTCCCAAAAGGACAATGCCGCAACCATTTTTGCGATTTTCGAATGCGGGATGCGCGGCGAAATGGGTCCTGAAACAAGTTCAGGATGACGAAAAGTAAGAGGAAAATTGGGTCATAAAGTTCATATCAATTGCCCTGCAGAGACGCAGAGGCCGCAGAGCTGTTGCCGCACCGCAGGCTGCCTTTTTGGCATGCCACAAATGAGCACCGCTTAGCGGTAAAAAGAGCCGCATCGCTGCGTCCCTTCTTCCTTCTCAGCGTCTCAGCGTCTCAGCGCGAAACCAATCCGTACGGACAAGCAGACGTTACCGCGTGGCGTTGTAGCTCAGCTGCCCGGCATCAAGCTGGAAGCCGACCAGCACTTCGAAAGTAGCCCGCGCGACGGCGGCCTTGATCTCTGGCCGGGTCAGCGGGTCAATCGCCGCATCGTTATCACCAGCGCGGCGCTTGCGGATGATCTGGCGGCGGATGTCTTCGGGCAGGGTCGCCTCAGCCCGGTCAATGAATGCGCCAGCCTGAGCCGATGCCTGCGCGCGCTCTGCGCCGTCAGCAAAGTTCAGGGTAACGGTGCCAACGCGCTTGGAAACCACCGCCGAGCCGCCGCGCAGCACGGTGACGAAATAGGGCAGTTGCACAGTGCGGGCACCGCGTGTGTCGCTGCGCCGTGCGAGCACGTCGAAAGTGGAGGCGGAATAGACCCGCGCACCCGAATCGTTGCAGCTGCTGCGCAAGTTGGTCATCGCCGCAGTCACGTCGAGCGAGCCGGAATCGGTCGCACCGGGCGTGGTGAACAGCGTGACGTCGCCGGTGTAATCGGGAATCCCCACCGCCGGGCAGGCCCCGCGAACCGCCGTAACGCCCACGCCTTCGTCCACCACCAGTTCACCGCGCGTCCGGCACCCGGCCAGCGCGACAACGAGCATTGAGGCAGTCATAAGGCGTTTAGTCAGCAAGCGGGTGCGGGCAGTCATCGGCTGATCCTTGCAATTCTTCATGTCGCCCTAGCGGCGCTCGCCGGGAAACGCTAGTGGCCACGATATGAACGCCTCATTGCAATCCCCGATCCACCTGCTGCCCATCCACCTGCTGATCGCCGCCCCACGCGGATTCTGCGCCGGGGTGGACCGCGCGATAGAGATCGTCGACCGATCGCTCGAACGGTTCGGCGCCCCCGTTTATGTCCGGCATGAGATTGTCCACAACCGCTTCGTGGTCGAAGGACTGAAGGCCAAGGGCGCGATTTTTGTCGAGGAACTGGAAGAAGTCCCCGATGGCGCTCCGGTAATCTTCAGCGCCCACGGCGTGCCGAAATCCGTGCCCCGGGCGGCGACCGAACGCGGGCTGGACTGGCTCGATGCCACTTGCCCGCTGGTCAGCAAGGTTCACCGCCAGGCCGAACGCCAGCTTGAAGCCGGGCGGCACATCATTTTCATCGGCCATCGCGGCCATCCCGAAGTCATCGGCACGTTCGGCCAGGTTCCCGAAGGCGCGATCACGCTGGTCGAAACGCTGGAAGATGTCGCGGCACTGGACTTTGCCGAGGGTGCCGCACTGGCCTTTCTCACCCAGACGACGCTGTCGGTGGACGATACCGCCGCCATCGTCGCCGCCCTGCGCGCGCGCTTTCCGCAGATCGCCGGGCCAAAGGCGGAAGACATCTGCTATGCCACGTCAAACCGCCAGAACGCGGTCAAGGCAATTGCTCCGCGTTGTGAACTGGTGCTGGTGATCGGCGCGCCGAACAGTTCCAACTCGTTGCGCCTGGTCGAAGTGGCCCAGCGTTGCGGCGCAGAGGCGCGGCTTATCCAGCGCGGCGCGGAAATCGATCCGGAGTGGCTCGACGGGGTCAGCACCCTGGGGCTGACGGCAGGAGCCTCCGCGCCGGAATCGCTGGTCCGCGAAGTGGTCGAGCGCATCAGCACCATGCGCAAGGTAGTGGAAGAAAACGTGCGCACTGCAGAAGAACACATGGTCTTCAAGCTGCCCCGCCAACTGATAGACTGAGCGGGCGGCATGGCGGTTTATACTCAACTGGATGATGCGGCGCTGGCCGAGCTGGTCGATGCTTTTGACCTTGGCCGACTGGTTTCGTGCAAGGGGATTGCCGAGGGCATATCGAACAGCAACTGGCTGGTCGACACGGCAAAGGGTGACAAGGCTTCACGCTATATCCTGACGATGTACGAAACCCGGACCGAAGTCAGCGACTTGCCGTTTTTCCTTGGGCTTATGGACCATATGGCCGCGCGCGGCTGTCCGGTGCCGCGCACTATCCACGATACCAGCGGCGCGGCCTATCGCCTGCTGAAGGGCAAGGCGGTGGCCCTGATCGAGTTCCTGCCCGGCGTCTCCGTCTCTCGCCCCAGCCCGGCGCAAGCGCGCGTCGTCGGGGCCGCTCTGGCGCAAGTTCACTTGGCCGCCGCCGATTTTGCGGGCCAACGCGCGAACGGAATGGGTCCGGCGGAATGGCAGAGGCTCGCCCAAGCCTGCGGGCCAGAGGGGCTGGCGTCGATTTCACCCGAGCTTGCTGCGCTGGTCCTGCGCGAATTGCCTGCGGTGGTGAGCCAGTGGCCGGCGGACCTGCCGCGATCTGTGATCCATGCCGACCTGTTCCCGGACAACGTGTTGATGACCGGTGACCGGGTGAGCGGACTTATCGATTTCTACTTCGCCTGCACTGACACCACGGCTTATGACGTTGCCGTCACCCACGCCGCGTGGTGTTTTGATGCGCAGGGCGGGAATTTTGACGCTGGCCTGTCTGCCGCGCTGCTGGAAGGGTACGAATCCGTTCGCCCGCTATCGGTGGCAGAACGCTCCGCCCTGCCCCTGCTGGCACGCGGCGCAGCGATCCGCTTCACCATGACCCGCGCCTATGACTGGCTCAATACGCCCGAAGGCGCATTGGTAACGCGCAAAGATCCGATGGCCTTCGCCCGCCGCCTGTCATTCTACGCCGACCCGGCCAATGCGGATGTATTTAGCAAGTGAAACATGTCGAGATTTTCACCGACGGTGCCTGCAAGGGCAATCCTGGCCCCGGCGGCTGGGGCGCGATCCTGCGCATTGGCGGGCACGAAAAAGAACTGTCCGGCGGTGAAAAGCCCACCACCAACAACCGTATGGAAATGACCGCCGCGATCCGCGCGTTGGCGGCGCTGACCCAGCCTTGCGAAGTTACGCTCCATACTGACAGCCGCTATCTGATTGACGGCATTACCAAATGGATTTTCGGCTGGCAAAAAAACGGCTGGAAGAATGCAGCGAAAAAGCCTGTCGCCAATGCTGAATTGTGGCAGGAGCTGGTCGTCGCCACCCGCCCGCACAAGATCAAATGGGTCTGGGTAAAGGGCCACGATGGCCACCCGGAAAACGAGCGAGCCGACAAACTGGCCAGCGACGCTGCCCTCCGCGCCTAATGGAAAAGCGGCCCCATCCCGGTACGGGGACGAGGCCGCCTTTTCACTTTACAGTCCGCGAATGCCGCTAAAATCAAGGTCGGTTATCCGGCCATATTCTACCCGGCAACGGAACGAACCGTCATCATAGCCGCGCCCATAGCCTGAATTGCCATAGCGCCAATCGTCCCGGCCCCAACCGCCACGATCACCGCCGCGATCTCCGCCGTTAAGCACGATCCGGCCCCGCACGGTGTAGCCGCGATCGTTGCGGTCAATGTCGCGCACTTCGGTCACGTTGGCCCGGCCATAACGGCTGGCGCTGCGTTCGGCGGCGTTTACGCATTGAGCGATGGCCTGGCGCGGATTGCCATAACCCCGCTCGTACCCCCGATCATATCCGCGCCAATTGCCGCCATCATAGCCCGCGCGATCATAGTTGTAGTCGCGGTTACGATCATGGCTTCCTGAAGACACCAACGCCGCGATTCCGCCGATCACCAGCGCCCCGGCAATCACTTCGCCAGCGCCAATACCATCGTCGTGGTGGCGATCTCGCGCCAATGCGGGACTGGCTGCTGACAGGACTATGGCGCCCGAAACTGCGGTGCCGATCATCAATCTGGACAGGGTGTTCATGGCCATCTCCTTACGTGAAACCGGAGTCTGCGTCCGGCGATGACACCGCTCTAGCCGCCTTGCCCTGATGGGGTGCTGAACCGGCCCGACAGATTTGGTTCATGTTCGCATGAGGAAATATGAATACCGTTTCGGCACGGTTCGTTAACTTTGCCCGGTTACTACCTTTGCCATGATCGCTCTGGTTTTCATCATCGCGCAGATACTGATCATTGGCGGTATTACTTATTCTGAACGGGTAAGGAACTCTGGACCGTCTGACTGGCTGCGCAACCTGCAAGTCTGGGCGCTGGACCTGGGCGCGTCATTCGTGTTTCTGCCATTTTTCAGCGACTGGAAAGGCGCGGCGCTGATCGATGGCAAGGCGCTGCCGTTTTTCGTCGCCTTCCCCATTTTCATCCTCGTCCGCGATTTTCTGGAATTTGCCTTTCACCAGGCGCAGCACCGCATTCCGCTTCTATGGCGGATGCATTCGCTGCACCACAGCGATCCCGAGATGTCGGCATTGACCACAAATCGCCACTTCTGGGGCGACCAGATCATCAAGGCCGCCACCATCTGGCCGCTGACTTCGCTAATCATCAGCCAGACCAAGGGGATGTTGGCGATCTATGCCGTGGTCACGCTGTATAACTATTTCATCCATGCCAACATCAAGGTCAGCTTCGGCAGACTCTCGTGGCTGCTGAATTGCCCGGCCTATCACCGGCGGCACCATTCAAAGCTGCCCGAGCACTATGATTCGAACTTTGCCGCGCTGTTTCCGATCTGGGACGTGATCTTTGGCAGCTATCGCCGCCCGGACGGCTGGCCGCCGACCGGCCTTGCCCGGATGCCCGCGCGGGTCAGCGATCTGCTCGTCTGGCCTTTCCTGAACCACGAGCCGGTCCCCGCCAAGACGGCGACCGCCGAGGCACCCATCACCGCACCTTGAGGCCACTCCACTCCGCGGCGAATGACAGCACATCCGCCGCCTCGGCAATCACCTTGTCAGTGGGCTTGCCCGCGCCGTGGCCTGCCCGCGTTTCGATGCGGATCAGGTGCGGTTTTGGCCCGATGGCAGCAGCCTGCAAAGCGGCGGCATATTTGAAGCTGTGGCCCGGAACCACCCGATCATCCGTATCCGCCGTGGTCACCAGAATCGCCGGGTAATCCGTGCCGCTGCGAATGTTGTGATAGGGCGAATAGGCGCGCAGCACCTTGAAATCGGCCTCGCGCGAGGGGTAGCCATAATCGTCGACCCAATAACGCCCGGCAGTGAACCGGTCGAATCGCAGCATGTCCATAACGCCCACTTGCGGCACCGCAGCGGCGAACAGGTCAGGCCGCTGATTGACCACCGCACCCACCAGCAAGCCGCCGTTTGACCCACCCTGAATGGCCAGGCCGCCCTTTGGCGTGATCCCCTGAGCAATCAGATACTCGCCCGCCGCGATGAAATCGTCGAACACGTTCTGCTTGTTGGCGAGGCGCCCGGCATCGTGCCACGCCTTGCCGTATTCCCCGCCACCGCGCAGGTTGGCCAGGGCAAAGGCCCCGCCCGCCTCCAGCCACGCCATGCGCGCAGAGGAAAACGTCGGTGTCAGCGCGATGTCAAAGCCGCCATAGCCATAAAGCAGTGTCGGAACCGCCTGCACCGTCGTGGCTATCGCCTTCTTGCGGACAATGAACATCGGCACCTGCGTACCATCCTTGCTGGCATAGAACCGCTGCTCGATCAGATAATCGGCGGGATTGAACGCCAGCTTGGGCAGCGCAAACGGCGAAGTCTCACCCGTCTGGCTGTTGAACCGATAGATCGCGCCCGGCTGGTTGAAGCTGGAAAAGCTGTAGAACGTCTCTGGGTCGCCCGGCCGCCCGGAAAAGCCAGAAGCGGTGCCGATGGCATTGAGGGTAATCTCCTGCACCGCCTTGCCATCCAGCGACACGACCTCGGCTGTCGATGCTGCGTCCTTCAGGTATGACAGGATCAGCCGGTTGCCGACGATCTGCGCGCGTTCCAGCGTTTCGGCGCGCTGGGGGATCACTTCGGAAAGCGGATTGGCATGGGCGGCGCGCAAATCCATGCGCACCACGCGCAGGCGAGGCGCATCCTTGTTGGTGATGAAATAGAGCGAATCGCCGATACCCTCGATCAGCCGCCAGTCATGCTCCAGCCCCGTGATCAGCGGGCGAGCGGCCCACTTGTGCCTGGCCCCGCCCGTCAGCCTGATGGCGTGAAGTTCATAGCGCGAATCGGTGCCCTTAGCCGTGGTGATCAGCGCCCAGCGGTTATCGTAAGTCACTTGCGCCGAATGGCCGAGTTCGGGCTTGTCAGGCGTCGCATAGATCAGTTCGTCGGCGGCCTGCGGCGTGCCTATGCGGTGAAAATAGACCGCCTGAAGCGTGTTGAGCGACTGAAACGCCGCGCCCTCCGCAGGTTCGGGAAAGCGCGAGTAAAGGAAGCCGGAATTGCCGACCCAGGCGATGTCGGTAAATTTGGCCCACTTGATCTCGTCGGCCAGCGGCTTGCCGCTGCCCACGTCGAGCACACGTATCGTCCGCCAGTCTGATCCGCCGTCCTGCACGGAATAGGCCAGCTTCAGCCCATCATGCGAAGGCACCCAGGCATCAAGCGCGGTCGCGCCGTCCTTCGCCCAGGTGTTGGGATCGAGCAACAGCGTAGGCGCACCGTCCAGCCCGCGCCGCACCAGCAATTGCGCCTGGTTCTGCAGGCCCGAATTACGGGTGTAGAAATAGCGCGTCCCAGCCTTTTGCGGCAGGCCGAACCGCTCGTAATCCATCAGTTCGCGGATGCGGCGGGTAAACCAGTCGCGGCTGGGCAGGCTGGCGAGATAGCTTTCAGTGACCGCGCTCTGCCGCTTTACCCAGTCCGCCACGTCCTTGTCGGAACGGACATCGTTTTCAAGCCAGCGATAGGGATCGGCGATCTTTTCACCAAACTGGACTTCGGCCACGTCGCCCTTGCGGCTTTCGGGATAGGCCGGGGATGCCGATGGCGCGGGCGATGGGGCGGCGTGAACTTGAGTGGTCATGGAAAGCCCCAGGCCGACAGCAGCGATAGTGGTGAGAAGATAATGCCGGAAAGCAGATCGACGCAGCAGGTTGGGCATTCACGGCTCCCGAAATGCAGAAGGGCGGCTACAGACCGTAAAGCCTGCAACCGCCCCTGCAATAGCTGCTGATCGACGAAAGGCATATGCCTCTCGAGCGATGCTTATGCGTCTTCGAGTTCTTCTTCCGACATCACCGGACCCGAATCGAGCCCCTTGGCGCCAGTGTCGCGGTCAACCAGTTCGATCACGCCCATCGGCGCGGCGTCAGAGGCGCGGAAACCGGCCTTGATGACGCGGGTATAGCCGCCCGAACGATCAGCATAACGGGTCGCCAGAGTGTCAAACAGCTTCACCAGCTGGGCATCATCGAGCAGGCGCGCGTGCGCCAGACGGCGGTTGGAAAGGCCGCCGCGCTTGCCCAGCGTGATCAGCTTTTCAACGTAAGGTGCCAGTTCGCGTGCCTTGGGCAGCGTCGTGGTGATCTGTTCGTGCTTGATGAGAGCCGCCGCCATGTTGCGCAGCAGCGCGGTACGATGGGCGGAAGTACGCTGCAGCTTGCGGCCGCCGTGCCTGTGACGCATGATAATTCTCCGTTCGTAAGGGGGCCGTATCAGGTACCCCGGTCCAGGCGGCTGTCAGGGTTGCCGCCAATTCACCCATTTACCACCCTCTCGTCATCCCCGCGAATGTGGGAATGACGAGTTGGTGGTCTTTTCCTTAACCCAGCAGCTCTTGTTCGAGCTTCTTGGCCATTTCCTCAATGTTTTCAGGCGGCCAGCCAGGGATGTCCATGCCAAGGCGCAGGCCCATCGACGAGAGGACTTCCTTGATCTCGTTGAGCGACTTGCGGCCGAAGTTCGGCGTGCGCAGCATCTCGGCTTCGGTCTTCTGGACCAGATCGCCGATGTAGATGATGTTGTCGTTCTTGAGGCAGTTGGCCGAACGCACCGACAGTTCCAGTTCGTCCACCTTCTTGAGCAGGTAGCGGTTGAGCTGGTTGGTATCGCTTTCATCTTGCGACGACGACGACGCGGCCATGCCGATCATCGGCGAACTGCCCGCCGGGGCAATGTCTTCGAAGTGGACGAACAGCGCCAGCTGGTCCTGCAGGATGCGCGCGGCATAGGCCACGGCGTCTTCAGGGGTGACGGTGCCGTCGGTTTCGATCGTCAGGTTCAGCTTGTCGAAATCGAGTTCCTGCCCGATGCGGGCATTGTCGATCTTGTAGCTGACCTGGCGGACAGGCGAATAGAGCGAATCGACCGGGATCAGGCCGATCGGCGCGTCTGCCGGACGGTTGCCAACGGCGGGGACATAGCCCTTGCCGGTGTCTGCCGTCAGTTCCATGTTGAAGGTCGCGCCTTCATCGAGGTGGCAGATCACGAGATCCTTGTTCATGATCTCGATGTCGCCGGAAACGACGATGTCGCCAGCCTTGACCTCAGCCGGGCCGGTGGCGGAAAGCTGCAGACGCTTGGGGCCTTCGCCCTGCATGCGCAAAGCGATCTGCTTCACGTTCAGCACGATGTCGGTCACGTCTTCACGCACGCCGGCAAGGCTGGAGAATTCGTGCAACACGTTCTCGATCTTGATCGAGGTGATCGCGGCACCCTGCAACGATGAAAGCAGCACCCGGCGCAGGGCATTGCCCAGCGTCAGACCGAAACCACGCTCAAGCGGCTCGGCGACGAAAGTCGCACGGCGCTTGGGGTCGTTCCCGGGCTTGACCTCAAGGTTGTTGGGCTTCTTCAGTTCCTGCCAGTTCTTGATGTTGACAGTCATGGACTTCCCCTAGGGTTTGTTCTGGCGGGACGGCCGCCAGCCCGGTGCAGGGCTGCGACCAATCCTAAAAACCGTGGCAGCTTGCACCGGCCGCCACGCTGGACGTAATCAGACGCGGCGGCGCTTCGAAGGACGAACGCCGTTGTGCGGGATCGGGGTCACATCACGAATCGAGGTGATGGTGAAGCCCACCGCCTGCAATGCGCGCAGAGCCGATTCACGGCCCGAACCGGGGCCCTTGACCTCAACCTCAAGCGTGCGGACGCCGTGTTCGGCGGCCTTCTTGCCGGCATCGTCAGCAGCCATCTGGGCGGCATAGGGAGTCGACTTACGGCTGCCCTTGAAGCCCATCATGCCGGCGGACGACCATGAAATGGCGTTGCCCTGGGCATCGGTGATGGTGATCATGGTATTGTTAAAGCTGGCGTTGACGTGTGCAACACCGCTTGAGATGTTCTTGCGCTCCCGCTTTTTAATGCGCTGGGGTTCGCGTGCCATATCGTATATCCTGTCGAGTATCGGGAAGGAAAAGCTGTCAGCCCTTGGGGCCGCTGCTTACTTCTTCTTGCCTGCGATTGCCTTGGCCTTGCCCTTGCGGGTGCGGGCGTTGGTGTGAGTGCGCTGTCCGCGAACAGGCAAGCCCTTGCGATGACGCAGGCCGCGATAGCAGGCCAGATCCATCAAACGCTTGATGTTCATTGCGGTTTCGCGGCGAAGATCGCCTTCGACCGTGTGGTCGGCGTCAATCGCTTCGCGAATGTGCAGCACTTCCTGATCGGTCAGGTCCTGAACGCGGCGAGCGTGGTCGATGCCCAGCTTGTCCGCGATCTGCTTTGCCTTGCAGGCACCGATTCCGTGAATGTAGGTCAGCGCAATGATAACGCGCTTGTTAGTGGGGATGTTTACCCCGGCAATACGAGCCAACTTGTTTCTCCATGCTCCACAAGAGGTTAACCGAGCCAGACCGGCCCCGCGCCTCTCATCTCAACGCCTCACTTGCGACAAAACGGCAAAAAGTCCGGATGGCGCGCGCGAACGCGGCTGCCTGCCGGACTACCCCGCTGGTGTCGAGTGAGTGGCGCGCTTAGGGCGATTCGCCCGCACTGTCAACGCTTGTGGCTGCGGCAAGGCGCAATGGCTACACGGGCGGCCTTGGGGTGATGGCGTCACTGGATGGTTGCGGGCCAGGATCGGGCGCTTGCTCGGGCGACGGCTCGGGCGATGGCGCGGATGGCGGGCCATCGACCGGCGCTTCCGCTTTCGGAGCGGATGGAGCCGGTTTGGCGCTTGCGCTCTTCGGCTTGACGGTTGCTCCCTTGGCAGCGCCTGCCTTGGGAGCGCCCGCCTTTGGCTTCACCGCACGCTTGGCGACGGCTGGCTTTGTGTCGGCCTCCGGCTGCGGCGAAGCAGCGGTCGGTTCAGCTGCTGGCGCGGAAGGTTCGCCAGCGGGAGTGGAGGATTCCCCCTTGGGCGGCTCTGGCGGAGCAACCGGCGCTTCCGCCGCACCGCCCAGTTGCGCCGCAAGCCGCGACATCTGCTCGGCCAGCATGGCGTCCACCGCAGGAGCGATCGCATCGGTCTTGTAGCGCATATAACCGCCGACGACATACTCCCACAGGATCCGCGTGCCTTTTGGCCCGGGCTTCAGCGTCATTGTCAAAACCCCGGTCACCGCCTCGCCCTGCAAAGGCCCCAGTGCGCCGGTCATGCGCAGCACCCGGCCGGGGGTGGAATTGATGATCCGCATATGCTCGACACTGCCGCGCCGCGTGCTTTCTGGCGCGCCTGCGGGAACAGGCATCAGCTCGCAGAAGCAACCAGTGGCCTGGCTATCGATATAGAGGTTATCCGCCTTGCCCGACCAGGTATGTTCTGGATTCCACCACTTGGCCGGCGCGGTCAACACAGCCCAGACCTCATAAGGCGAGGCAGGAACCGTGGCCACTTCACGCACGACAAACCCGGCGTCGGACTTCTGCTGGACTTCGGCACTGGCCGGAGCAGCGACTGCTGAGGCGATCACCAGTGCGGCGGCCAGGAACGAAGGGGCAGGCAGGCGCATCGGCAGGTTCTCCATAGCTGGCCAGCGGTGTAGCGCGGATTGCGCGCAAACGAAAACCCCCTCCTCGGCAAGAGCAGGGGGTTTGCGTTAGTTAGCAATCAAACGCTCAGGCAAACGCTCAGGCAAACGCTCAGGCAAACGCTCAGGCAAACGCTCAGGCCAGCGCGATCACCCGTTCGATCGCCGCCGTGACGTGATCCATCTCTGCCATGCCGTTTACCCGCGTGACGATGCCGCGCGCTTCGTAGATCGGCAGGATCGGCGCAGTCTTGGCGCGGTATTCGGCCATGCGGGTGCGCACGGTGGCTTCGTTATCGTCAGGCCGGCGCTTAAACTCTGTGCCGCCGCACTTGTCGCAGACGCCCGGCTGGCGTGGCTGTTCGAACTTGTCGTGATAGCCCTTGCCGCACGAAGCGCAGGTGAAGCGTCCGGTGATCCGCTCGACCAGCGCGTCCTCATCGACAGCCAGTTCGATCACGTGGTCAAGCGACCGACCTCGCTGATCGAGGATCGCATCGAGCGATTCGGCCTGTGCGGCAGTGCGCGGATAACCATCAAAGATCGCGCCTTCGCCCGGCCCCATCGCATCGAGTTCCTCACCGATCAGCGCGGAAACGATGGCGTCGGAAACCAGTTCGCCCGCTTCCATGACCGCCTTGGCCTGCAAACCCACCGGCGTACCGGCCTTGACCGCACCGCGCAGCATGTCGCCGGTGGATAGCTGGCGCATGCCATGCGCTTCGACCAGGCGCTGTGCCTGTGTGCCCTTGCCCGCCCCCGGCGGTCCCAACAGGATGATATTCACAGGCAATCCCCCAACACGTTTAAAGGTGTCACGCTTAGCGCGCACGGCCCTTAAGCTTGGCCTTCTTGATAAGGTCTCCGTACTGATGCGCCAGCATGTGTGACTGGATTTGCGTTATGGTATCCACAGTCACGTTAACGACAATCAGCAGCGACGTGCCGCCCGCGAAGAACAGATGTACCCCAGTCTGCGCGATCACCCATTCAGGAATTACGCAAACGATGGTGATATAGGCCGCGCCCAGCACGGTAATGCGGGTCAGCACGTAATCGAGATAAGTCGCAGTATTCTTGCCCGGACGGATACCGGGGATGAAGCCGCCGTTCTTCTTCAGGTTGTCCGCCGTTTCCTCAGGATTGAAAACGACCGCCGTGTAGAAGAAGCAGAAGAACACGATACCGACGGTGTACAACAACATGTACGCTGGTTTACCGTGCGCCAGATACTGATTCAACGAGATGATGAACTCGCCCATCCTGGTGTCAGGCGAAACTGATTTACCAGCAAATTGCGTAATCGTCAGCGGCAACAGCAGCAGCGAACTGGCGAAAATCGGCGGGATCACGCCCGAGGTATTGAGCTTCAGCGGCAAGTGGCTGCGGTCAGCCTGCATCATGCCGCGCTGGGTCGCGCGCTTGGGATATTGCACCAGCAATCGCCGCGTCGCCCGCTCCATGAAACAGATGAACAGGATCAGGCCCACAAGGAGCAGTATCAGGCCGATGATGGTGCCTGCGCCGATTGAACCCGAAGCGCCGCCCTGAAACAGGTTGGCGATGAATGTCGGCATCTGCGCGACGATACCGGCCATGATGATCAGCGAAACGCCGTTGCCGATGCCGCGCGAAGTGATCTGCTCACCCAGCCACAGCAGAAACATGGTGCCGCCGATCAGACTGATCACCGCGCCAACGCGGAACATCGTGCCCGGATTGACCACCGCCTGAAGCCCGGACGAGGCACCATATGCCTCAAGCCCGGAAGCGATGAACCAGCCCTGGATACCCGTCAGCAGCACTGCGCCATAGCGCGTGTACTGGTTCAGCTTCTTGCGGCCGCTTTCGCCTTCCTTCTTGAGCGAGGCGAGACTGGGGTGCAGTGAGGCGGCAAGTTGCACGACGATAGACGCCGTGATGTACGGCATCACGCCCAGCGCAATCAGACTCATGCGTTGCAGTGAGCCGCCGGAAAACGTGTTGAAAATGTCGAGAATGCCGCCCTGCGTCTTGCTGTAGAGCGTCTCAAGGATCAGCGGATTGACCCCCGGAAGCGGCACAAAGCTGAGGAAGCGGAAAACGATAAGCGCGCCGATGGTGAACCAGATGCGGTTCTTAAGCTCCGTTGCCTTGGAGAAATTGGCGAGACTGAGGGTGCTCGCGATATTATCGGCGCGTGATGCCATCGGAATTTCTAGCCTTGCTATGGGTCAGGTCGAGACCGCTTGTCAGCCCATATAGGGACGATCTGGCGATGTCGAACCCCCGTGCAAAATCGTCATCCCGGCCCCTCGATATACTCGAGATAAACTTCCGGCCCTTTGGCCAGAAGGCCGGGACCCAGTCCCAAGACAGACAAACGCCGCTGTACGGCATTATTGCTTGGGGTGGATCCCGGCGCGCCGGGATGACGGGTCTGCTTACTTGGCGGCCTTGATGGCCTTGCGGGTCTCGGTGTTGACAGCGCGGCGGGCCGTCTTCTTTTCATGCTCGCTCGGCTGAGCGGCAGGCAGTTCAACCGTACCACCAGCAGCTTCAACAGCAGCCAGCGCGCCCTTTGACACGCCGGTCACGGCGAAGTTTGCCTTGACGGTGAATTCACCCTTGGCGAGCAGACGTACACCGTCCTTGCCTCCGCGCGCCAGACCAGCAGCCTTCAGAGCCGCGTGGTCGATCACTGCGTTCGCGTCGATCTTGCCGTTTTCGATGGCCTTCTGGATCAGGCCGAGGTTCACTTCAGCGAAATCCTTGGCGAAAATGTTGTTGAAGCCGCGCTTCGGGATACGCATGTGCAGCGGCATCTGGCCGCCTTCGAAGCCGTTGACCGCAACGCCCGAGCGCGCCTTGGCACCCTTCTGGCCGCGTCCTGCGGTTTTGCCCTTACCCGAGCCAATGCCCCGGCCAACGCGCATGCGGCCCTTGCGGGCGCCATCATTATCGCGGATTTCATTCAATTTCATGATCTGCACTCGCTTTCGCTTTAATCGCGCTTGATAGGAACGCGCGCCCTTAAGCGAAGAGCGGGGAAGAGTCATCCTCTTTTGTCGCATCCGGCAGGGCATCGGCTTCGCGCTGGCGCAACCGCTTCCCCACCCACCGGCTGCGCAGGCGGTTAAGCGGCCGGTCAAACCAACGCCACGCCGCCCATGACAGCGCGCAGACCGCGCCCGCAAAGACCAGCAAGTCGCCGAAGGAAGACCCCGTAACAAGCCCGCCAAGCTGCCGGAACACGACGATCACTGGCCAGTGCATCAGATAGACGACATAGGACTGGTCAGCCATCACCGCGTCCGTCCGGTCGCCGCGCCGCTGGACAGTGGCCATAGCGAACGGGATCAACAGCATGGCCAGCGCCATGTTGAACGGCGCCCACTGCGGCGCATCCTGCGCGATAAGCAGCGCGCGCCACGGGCTGAGCCATACACCCGCCGTCACACCAATCGCCGCCAACAAGCTCGCACGCGCCAGACCCGGCGCCGGCTTCCAGTCGTGCTGCGCCGAAACCATGCCGATGACGAACCACGGCAGGAACGTGGTCAGAACCACGTCGCCCCATACTATCAGCCCAAGCGCCTGCACCGCCAGCGCCAGACCAAGCGCAATGACAGCAGATTGGCGCCGCACGGCGAGGATTAGCAAGGGCGCGGCGAGGTAGAACTGCATCTCGATATCGAGCGACCATCCCGGCCCCAGCAGCCGTGCGGGCAACAGCGCATAGCCAAGGCCGAACAGGGTCGAGAACATCTGGCGCGGCGCATCGGAAGTTATCGAAGCCAGCGCGGCCCACAGACCCAGCGCGGCCAGGACGACCAGCATCATCAAGCTCGACAGCACCATCATCGGCGCAATCCGCCACCAGCGGCTGACAAGGAAGGTAACATATGGCCGCCGCGCAGCGGCATAGCGGGTTTGCCACATGCGCTGGATCCAGAACCCTGACAGGGCAAAGAACACCAGCACCGGCATCTTGCCCAGTTCGATGCGGGTATAGTGGTGCAGCACAACCACCAGCGCCAGCCACAGCCGGAACGCCCCCGGTCCGCTGGGCCAGAGCAGCCGCTTCAGCAGGTCGAGCGTCAAACGACCCTCGATGAACAGGAAGTGGAACCGGCCATGCAAGGCGGTCTAGCGGCTGCTTGTTAACATTGCGTAAGGCATGTGCAGGTTGCCAGAGCGGGCTGCCCCAAACGAAGCTGGCCCAAACGAAAAAGTCCCGGCAAAGCCGGGACTTTCACGTTGTCTTGCAAAGTGGCTGCGTGATCAGTCGATCACGGCCACCATGTGCGGCAGCTTGGCAATCGCACCGCGAACTTCGGCAGTGTCCTGCAGTTCAACCACGCGGTTCATCTTGCCCAAGCCAAGGCCGACAAGGGTCTTCTTCTGGTGCGCCGGACGGCGGATCGGCGAGCCGATCTGCTTGATCTTGATAGTTGCCATCTCGCTTACTCCGTAATCGCGTCAGCTGCGGCTTCCGCCTCGGCTGCATTGGCACCGCCGCGACCCAACAGGTCAGCAACCTTCTTGCCGCGACGCTGAGCGACCGACTTCGGCGAAGTCTGCTCACCCAGGGCGTCAAACGTGGCGCGGATCATGTTGTAGGGGTTCGATGTGCCAACCGACTTGGTCACCACGTCGGCAACGCCCAGGCTTTCGAACACAGCGCGCATCGGGCCACCGGCGATGATGCCAGTACCAGCAGGCGCCGAACGCACGTTGACCTTGCCAGCGCCGAAGTGGCCCTTGCCGTCATGGTGCAGCGTGCGACCGTCCTTGAGCGGAACGCGGATCATCTTCTTCTTGGCAGCAGCGGTTGCCTTGGTGATGGCTTCCGGCACTTCGCGCGCCTTGCCGTGACCAAAACCGACGCGGCCCTTGCCATCACCCACGACGACCAGAGCTGCAAAACCGAAGCGCTTGCCGCCCTTGACCGTCTTGGAAACGCGGTTGATGTGAACCAGCTTTTCGATCAGATCTTCGCCGCCGTCATCATCACGACCGCCACGACCACCGCGATCGTCACGGCGACCGCCGCCACGACCACCGCGATCTCCACCCGGGCCACCACGATCGTTGTTACCACGGCCACGGCCACGTCCACGACCGGCATCGCCAGCAGGTTCCGTAGCGCCAGTAGCCTGAGCGGTCACTTCGGGGATTGCTTCATTCATGGTTGCATCTGCCATCATCAGAACTCCAGCCCGCCTTCGCGTGCGGCATCGGCCAGCGCCTTGACGCGGCCATGAAACAGGAAGCCGCCGCGATCGAACACGACAGTCGTAATACCGGCCTGCTTGGCAGCTTCGGCAATCGACTTGCCAACCTGTGCGGCAGCATCAACCGTTGCGCCCGGGCCTTTGGAGCCCTTGGTCAGCGTCGAAGCCGAGGCCACGGTGCGGCCAGCAGCATCATCAATGATCTGCGCATAGATATGGCGACCTGAACGATGCACGGAAAGCCGGGGACGGCCACCCGAACGTGCCTTGAGAGCGGTGCGGACCCGCCGACGACGGCGATCGAAGAGTGAGAGCTTGGCCATTACTTCTTCTTCCCTTCCTTGCGGAAGATGTACTCGCCGCGATACTTGATGCCCTTGCCCTTATAGGGTTCCGGCTTCCTCCAACGGCGGATTTCGGCGGCAACCTGGCCGACCTTCTGCTTGTCGATGCCCGTAATTTCGACCGTGGTGTTATCCGGGGTCTTGACTACGATGCCTTCCGGCACGACGAAATCGACATCATGGCTGTAGCCCAGCTGCAACTTCAGGTTTTGACCCGTTGCCGCAGCACGATAACCGACGCCGGTGATGTCGAGGATCTTGGTGTAACCCTGGGTTACGCCGGTCACCAGGTTGTTCACCAGAGTGCGCTGCAGGCCCCAAAACGCGCGAGCGCGCTTGGATTGGTTGGCCGGCATGACCGAGATCGCGCCGTCTTCCACCTTGTAAGCGATGTCGTCCGCCAGTGTCAGCGTGAGAGTGCCCTTCGGCCCCGTCACAGTGAGCACGCCGTCCACGATAGCGGCATTGACGCCAGCCGGAACAGCTACGGGATATTTACCGATGCGGCTCATCAGAACACCTCCGCGAGCACTTCGCCGCCGACGTTCTGCGCACGGGCTTCGGCATCCGAAAGCACGCCGCGCGGCGTCGAGACGATGGTGATGCCAAGGC
>JBDTUQ010000029.1:0-25850 GCA_040007615.1 Novosphingobium sp. | reverse complement strand
AGTTCGATGCCCATCACCGTGCGGCCGGGGATCGAACAGACGCGCGCGGAGATCGCGCTCATGTTGCGCGCGATGTCGTCGGCCAGGCCGATCACCCGGCTGGCCTTGATGCCCGGTGCGGGTTCCAGTTCGTACATGGTGATCACCGGGCCGGTGCGGACGGCGGTAATCTCACCCTTCACATTGAAATCGTCAAGCACGGTTTCCAGCAGCCGCGCGTTGCGTTCAAGGCTGAGCTTGTCGACTTTGGCCCCGGAATAGGGCGGCGCGTCGGCCAGCAGTTCAAGCCCCGGCAGTTCGCACGTATCGAACAGGTCGCCCTGACGGCTGAGGTTGCCCAGCGCGGCGGGCTTCACCGCCTGCGCCGGGTCGGAGATCTGGGGCGAGCGGCGGGCGGCTTCGGGGATAATCTCCTCCCCGCTGGCGTTGATCGCCGCCTTGCGCAGGATTTTCGGGCGTGAAGGCGCGGCCATGCTGCCGCGTGAGCGACGCAGGAATTGCGGCATGGTCAGCAGGCCAGCCCAGTCAATCATGAACACCCGCCCGGCCAGCACCGCCCCGCTTGCCAGACAGGCCAGCGCCGCCAGCAGGATCGCCCAGCCTTGCAAGGCGTGCGGCAGAAAGGATGCCGCGCCGCGCACCGCCTTTGCCCCCAGCAGGCCGGAAAGCCCGCCCATTGTCGCGGGTAGCGAAAGGCCGGGGCCAGTGAACGTCAGGCTCAGCACGGTGGAGAGCAGCACCATACCGCACAGCAGCACCGCCAGCGTGCGCCAGCGCGGGCGCACCAGCGGCGCGTCCTCGATATCGTCGGCCATGTGCCACAGCTTGCGCGAGGCGATGAACATCAGCGGCAGAAACAGCACCGAAACCAGCCCGAAGCCCAGCAGCGCCGCATCGGCGGCCCAAGCCCCGGCCGCGCCCATCCAGTTCAGCGGCACGCCTCCGGCAGCGGTAGAAGGTGAAGGGTCGGTCTGGTGATAGCTGACCAGCGCCAGCGCGAGGAATACCACGCCCGCCAGCAACAGTATGGCCGCGCCCATTTCGCTGGAGCGGCGGACGGCGCGGCGCATCACCACGCGCCAGTTGGCGCTGCTGCCGGGCCTGCGCCCTGCGCCGATTGCTTGCGTCGCCATGCCTGAAACCTTCCCGTCCTGCACCGCCCAACCCGGCCTGCGGCTATAATGCGCCCAAGCACGACTCCGCGTCAAGAATCCTTGGGAATCCTGGGCATTCGCTTCATCGCAAAGGGGAGCTAGAGCAAGTTGCCTTTAATCTGAATCGTCATCCCGGCCCATCGACTTCGCTCTGGATAAACTTCCGGCCCCTTTGGCCGGAAGGCCGGGACCCAGTCCTAACTAAGAAGCAGCGACGCTTCGCGGCCTAGTATTCAGAACGGCTGGATCCCGGCCTCCGCCGGGATGACGGGTGGTTCAGATATTACGCTCGATGCTCTAAGGCCATCGATGGCGGCCCAGCCCAGCCCCGGCAGACGGCGGGCGCGGCGGGGATTCATGCCGCCCAGTGCGATGACTGGCAGAGGCGTCAGTCGCGCCGACAGCAACACGCGCAGCGGCCCCAGCACTTTCCCGCCAGGGTGGGAACGGGTGGTGAATACCGGCGAGAGCAGCACCGCATCGGCACGGGCGCGGCGGGCGGCTGACAGTTCGCGAGGTGAATGGGCGGTCGCCAGCCGTAGCAGCGCCGGTCCCTTGGCCAGGTCGCGCGGTGATCCATAAGCCCCGTCAGCACCCCAGCGCCGCGCCTGCCGCGCCGTGCCGGACAGCACCACCACATGTCCGCAGCGCCGCGCCAGCCGGGCCAGCACGGCGAACCGATCCCGGCGATCCGCTTGCGTCAGGTGATAGTGCCGGAATATCAGTCCGGACCCGCGCGGCAGGCGGCGCAGCGCGGCTTCCAGCACGGCGTCATTGCGCGCGTCGCTGATCAGCCACAGCCGGGGCAGTTCAATACGGGTCTGGCGCGCTCGCATCCGCACGCTATAGCACCGCGTCATGGATCAGCCAGCCAGCCTGCTCGCCGCAGTCAATCGCCGCATCGCCCACGCCGCCACGATAGCGGGCCGCAAGGCCGCTGACGTGACACTGATCGCGGTCAGCAAAACCCACGGCGCAGACCGCATCACCCCGCTGATCGAGGCCGGGCAGCGCATTTTTGGCGAAAACCGGGTGCAGGAAGCGGCGGACAAGTGGCCAGCCTTGCGCGAACAACATGGCGCTATCGAACTGCACCTCGTCGGCCAGCTTCAGTCAAACAAGGCGGACGAGGCGGTGGCGCTATTCGATTGCATCCACTCGCTGGATCGCCCCTCGCTGGTGACGGCGCTGGCGCGGGCGATGGACAAGGCCGGGCGGCAGGTGCCTTGCTTCGTTCAGGTCAACATCGGCGCCGAAGAGCAGAAAGGCGGCTGCGTTATCGCCGATCTGCCCGCCCTGCTGGCCGAGGCCAGAACCGCGCAGCTTCCCGTTGCTGGCCTGATGTGTGTGCCGCCGCTGGGCATAGAGCCCACGCCGTTCTTCGCGCTGCTTGACAAGCTGGGGGTCGATAATGGCCTCACCGGCCTCAGCATGGGCATGAGCGACGATTTCGAATACGCCGTGATGCAGGGCGCAACGCATGTGCGCGTCGGCTCCGCGCTGTTCGGCGCGCGGGAGTAGGCGGTTAATCGCTTTCCTTGCCCGCGTGCTTTTGCAGTTCGTTGCCCGTAAGCGTCACCACATGCAGCAGATTGGTCGCCCCCGGCGTACCGAACGGCACCCCGGCCAGCGCGATCAGTTTTGACCCGGCGCTGCCAAAGCCCTGGCGCAGGGCCATGCGCTTGCCCTTGGCGATCATCTCTTCAAAGCTGCCGATGTCGCGCGTGTGGACCGCGTGCGCGCCCCACAGCAGCCCCAGCTTGCGCGCGGTGCGCTGCGATGGGGTGAGCACCAGCATCGGCACCTTGGGCCGTTCACGCGCCACGCGCCGCACGGTCGATCCCGAAGCGGTGAACACGATGATGCCTGACAGCGTCACCGTCTCGGCAATCGCGGCGCAGGCCTGCGCCAGCGCATCGGCAGTGGTGGCATCGGGGCGAACGGCGGTAAAGTGAACACGCGCGGCATAGCCGGGATCGTTTTCCACCTGACTGCCGATGCGGTCCATCATCGCCACCGCCTCTTCAGGCCATGCGCCCGAAGCGGTTTCGGCTGAGAGCATCACCGCATCGGCGCCATCATAGACCGCATTGGCCACGTCTGACACTTCGGCGCGGGTCGGCGCGGGGCTTTCGATCATGGATTCGAGCATCTGCGTCGCCACAACGACCGGCTTGCCGGACCGGCGCGTCACCTCGACGATGCGCTTTTGCAGCGGCGGGACTTCTTCCGGGTTCAGTTCCACGCCCAGATCGCCGCGTGCGACCATGATGCCGTCGGACAGTTCGATGATCTCTTCCAGCCGATCAAGCGCGGCGGGCTTTTCGATCTTGGCCATCAGCGCGCCGTGCCCGCCCATCAGCTTGCGCGCTTCGGCCACGTCCTCTGGCCGCTGGACGAATGACAGCGCGATCCAGTCAGCCCCGTGCTGCACGGCAAAGGCCAGGTCGCGGCGGTCTTTCTCGGTCAGCGCGGGCACCGGGATCACCGCATCGGGCACGTTCACGCCCTTGCGGTTGGAGATCACCCCGCCCACTTCCGCCGAGCACAGGATTTCGTCAGCGCCAGCCGTAATCACCTTAAGCCGCAGCTTGCCATCGTCGATCAGCAGCCGCTGGCCTTTTTTCAGCACGCTGAACAGTTCTGGATGCGGCAGGCAGACGCGGGTTTCGTCGCCCGGTTCTGGATTGCGATCCAGCGTGAAGTGGCTGCCGTGGCGGATCACCGCGCGCCCTTCGGCAAAAGTGCCGACGCGCAGTTTCGGCCCCTGAAGGTCGCACAGAATGGCGATCGGCCGCCCGAAAGTCTTTTCGGCGGCGCGGATATTGGCGATGGTCTGGGCGTGGCCTTCCTGATCGCCGTGGCTCATGTTGACGCGAAAGGCATCCGCCCCGGCGCGCAGCAATTTGCCGATCATCTCGGGCGAACTGCTGGCCGGACCCAACGTGGCCAGAATCTTGACCCTGCGGCCCCGCAAGGTGGACATTGGCAACGTGGACGGCGGCAAAGTTGAAATCGGGGCGTGAGACGGATCGATACTGGTCAAAGTTGTTCCCTTCCGGATCGCAACCGCCCTATGACAAGAATAACTGCCAAAGACCAAGGATGATTAAGATGGATACGAATGCACTCGACCCGATCGATCAGCTTGACGATGCCCATGCCGCAGCCGCGTTTCGCCGGTTGGTGCGCCATTTGCGCCATCGCCACGATGCGGAGAATATCGATCTGATGGGGCTGGCAGGCTTTTGCCGCAACTGCCTGGCCGACTGGATCGTCGATGCCGGCGCCCCGCTGGACAAAGCCGCCGCGCGCGAGGCGATCCACGGAATGCCCGCCAGCGAATGGAAGGCCCGCTTCCAGACCGAAGCCACCCCCGAACAACTGGCGCGGATGGAGTTGAGTGTGGCGAAGAACTAACCCGCCCATTGATCCTCCCCATTTTTTCCGCAGGACAAATAGGGAAGTGGCAGGCGCGTAGCGTCTGACGAGGGGTTCTTTGGCGGCCGCAGCAATACCCCTACACCACCCGTTCCGGGCGGTCCCCCTCCCCATTTGTGCATCCGCAAAAATAGGGAGGATCGGATTTCCACAGGCAGCGCTTTGCCCGAACGCGCTGCCGCCGCTATCAGCCCCTCAACCGATTCACACCGTCTGGAGATAACCTATGGCCGAAGCCACCGATGACCGCCTGCGCCTGCTGATCGAACGTATCGAGCGGCTGGAAGAAGAGAAAAAAGGCATCGGCGACGATATCAAGGACGTCTATTCCGAAGCCAAGGCGGTTGGTTATGACGCCAAGATCATGCGCAAGGTTGTCGCTTTACGCAAAATGAAGCCTGATGACCGCGCCGAGATGGAAACCGTGCTAGATCTCTACAAGGCGGCGCTGGGTCTGGGGTGAACCGAGCCGACTGACCGGCGCTTCCGGCAGGTCCGGGGCGCCGGACAGGAAAATGGAGGCCCGAGCCGGAATCGAACCGGCGTGCGCGGATTTGCAGTCTAGTCTTTGAAATACTTATGGTTTCTGGTCGGTACGGTATCCCCCTGCCCTTCCAAGGTTTCCGGGGAGTTAGGCGGAGGCAATTACGTTGCACGCCGGTACGAGTACGATCAGGCCCCCTTTCGCTGTGCTTCCCACGGTGCTTCCCCACTAAATTAGTTGGGGTCTTCCATCCGTCCTAGGGCGTACCTATATTTTGCGATGGCGGGGCCTTCCGCCGGTGTTCGGGCCGGTTGTGAAGGAGTCTCGCCAATGGCAGACAAAGTAGAACTAACCACGCGGGGAATCCGGGGATGTGATCCAACCTCCGCCGAGACCATTTGGGACAGCGAGATTCCCGGCTTTGGACTCAGGACGCGGCGGAGTGCGGATGAGCGCAAGTGGCGCTGGGTACTGGCCTATCGGGTGGGCGGCAAAAGTGGCCCTCAAACCAAGCTAACCGCACGTTACTTTGATAAGACCCCTACGGAAGCCCGGGAGTGGGCGGGGAAAGAGAGGGCGTTCAGAGGTACGGCGCATTCTCAGCGGGCCATAGAAGCGGAGGATCGGAGGAGGCGGGAGGAGGATCGCCTTTGCCCGACTGTGAAGCGCCTATGGGACGAGTATTGGGAGGCAGAGGGCTGTCTGAAGAAGGCGTCACACAGTTACGAACAACTTTGGCGAGACCACCTCTCCCCCGCCTTCGCCACCGTCAAGGTTTCCGAACTGACACCCGCCACGGTGGAACGCTTCAAGGCCTCTAAGAAGGCAACCCCCGGAGCCTGCAACCGCGCCCTTGCCCTCCTCAGCCGAATGCTATCGCTGGGCGTCCGGTGGGGTTACCGCAAGGGCTGTGCGCCGGAGCATCCCGTTAAGGGCGTGGCGCGGTATCCCGAAAGTCAGTCTGAGTTTTACTTCACCTTGGCGGAGCTTGAGCGCATCCTAATGGCGGCGGACAAGGATTCCGCATCTCTGAAGAATGCCAAGCAAACAGGGAGAGGACATGGGCAGACCGTCAACCGGGCTGGGGGGCTCATTATCCGGCTGTTAGCCCTTACAGGTGCGCGGATGAGCGAAGCGACCAAGGCGCATTGGGGACAATTTGAGTTCCTGCCAGAAGAGGAAGGTGGGGGGGCGCTTTGGACCGTAGGGAGCACGAACACAAAAACGGGTCGCCCTGTAACCCGCTACCTCCACCCCGACCTTGCCCGCCGATTACTCGCGTGGAAGCCTACCGCTATGGCCTTGCAAAAGTCCGGGGAAGTTGTGGCAATGGATCGGACTTGGTGGGCATTCCCTCAGCTTGCCGACCCTACCAAGCCCATGCTGCAAATCCATCACGTTTGGGAACGGGTGTTAAAAGAGGCGGGTGTTAGGCGAGGCCGCATCCATGATCTACGCCACACAGCCGCAACTCTAACCCTGAGGGCTACCGGGTCGCTTCATGCTGTGCAGGCGCAACTTGGACACGCCACCCCCCTCACCACCCGCCGCTATGCCCACCTCATGCGGGAAACCATGATTGAGACCGGCTCAATCCTTGGAGCCTTTGGCGTGGGGGGTGGCGGCGAAGGGCAGATAGCAGATGCAGTCCCGCTACGCTCCGCCCCTCCGGAATCTATCGCCTAGCCCACCACCACCACACGTAACAGGAGAAAACACCATGGCAATCACTAAGCGCCAACTCGAAGATGCTATCCAGGCTTGGGCCAAGCGCGCGAGCTACACCACCGGAGGCATGATAGCGCACCTCATGGAGGCCGATTTGGGGGAGGAGGAGAAAAAGCGAGTCAGTGACCTCATCCAAGGCATGAACGGGCTTTTCGAGTCTCTGGAAGCACACCTCTTTGAACTTCGCAAAGCACGCAGGGGCAGGACGGAGGACGTGTTCGCCGGGGTTTGGCCCCCTTCCAACCCCCGCGACATCGCCCCCATGTGGAAGAGCTTGCTGGATGACATTGATGCGGAAGAAATGCGCGAATACTGCGGCGGTGATCCTTACGAAGAGCACCCTCTCTTTCCGGCCTGGCTGGAAATAGATGAGGCGCTACACGCCCTGGACCCCACCGACCCGGAGTCTGCACAGGCGATCCTCATGGCGGCTAAGCGGGATGAGGACGCCGGGGCTGGAGGGGACTGGAATGATGAACTCCTGGAGGTTGCGACTGCCCATGCTGGCACGGGGTGGCAACCATGATTCCGACCCTCATTGCGCTCGCCACCTCCTTCGCCATGGCGACCCCCGGGCAATCGAACGCCGAGTGCATCGCCACGTTGGCCCGTGCCTTGGAGCCCTCGGGGGAGGTGGCCCGGGAGGTGGCGGAGGCGGCTGTAACAGGGTGCGTATGGACCGAACCCGTAGCGCCACCCAACAGCCTCTTCGCCACAATATCCCCGGAGAAGCGGTCAGAGATTATCACCCTCCAGCGCGCTCTCTCGCGGGATCAGGCTATGCTCTACGTCATCCGCATACGGGCTTGCAGGAAGACGGTGGGATGCGACCTGAGGGCGGTTGCTGGGTGAAGGTTCCCGGCCGCCACCACCCATGCTATGCCATCTTTGCCCCCTCAGTACAGCGGACAGGGCCGGGGGAGGCGGGAAGGCGCATGGTGGCAGCCAAGGGGCAGGGCATCGGGGGCGACCGGACTAATCAGAACTGCTGTCCGCCAGCAACGCTTCTAACTCACTATCCGTGGGGAAGGACGGGCCGCCCGCCGCGTCGTCCCCAAAGTAAGCCTGAAAGATTGACCGTATCCGACCGGCCACCTCTCTCCCCAGTCGTATGTTTTCATCCGCTGCTGCGACCATTTGCACCACCATGCCGTTGAGCGGGCGGGTGTAAGGCAACAGTTTCATCCGCTCCTCATCTGTAATCATTGCTTGGGCAATGTCGCCATCCATATTCTCCGGGTGAGGAGAGCGGGCTTTTAGCGCCTCACGCTGCGAGCAGTACTCCCGCATGACCATGATGGAGGTGGCGTGACGCTGGGCCAGCACAATCAGGTCTGACAAAAATTGCCGCTCCTTGGCGGCCATAAAGATGGCCAACTCTTCCGCATCAAAATGGAGAATATCCGCGTCGGTATGCCCGATAATGGGGCGCACAGCTTGCCACGGCTCCATGTGTTGGGTGGCTGGCTCCTTGAGAAGTGCAAGCGAGCGGTGGAAGTGGCACCAGTCGTGGATGGTATTGTTGATGATCGTAAGGAGCTTTACGTTAATTTTGAACGCAAGTACCTTCTCAGCGGCGGTTCGTGTCTCCCGGTCTCGCCTCAACGCTTCATCGGATTGCCTCTTTGCGAGCAGCCACGCGGGGAGTCCCCCAGCAAAAGCCCCAATTATACCCCCAATCACGGATGCGGGCAGTCCAGTCCAATCCATCTCGCTCCCCTTATCAATCGGCCTTGGTGTTCCTCCTCGGCCATAACTCCGCCTCGCGCTTTCCCGATGGGCGGCCTCCCGAGCGCCTCTACATTCTGACTGTGCTAGGGCTTTCGAGGCGGGATTGTCTTGCTTGCCTGTTCTGCCAAGAACGGGACGTAGTAGATGGAGTGCATGATGCCTTCCACTATGTCCAACAGTGTGTTGACCACATCAGCAGTGGGCTCAAATCCGCGATGCATTGCCGCATGGCCTGCCTCCACCAGTGTGTCACGAAACATGGATTGTTGATTGGGGGCAACGTGGCCGTCCGCAATGAAGGCCTTGATCGTGGCCTCGAATGTGCCCTTATCCCCGACCTTCTCAATCATCAGCCGTTCCACCAGCGCCCGGATTCCCATGGTAGCAATGCGATGTGCGCCAATCGCAAGTGCTCCATATATCTCATCCATGAGTCCGTTGTAGGATGACAGCATCACGTTGAAGTACAGGCGGAAATCACGCCTCCAGATGGGCTTCTGCCGGGTTACAGATGGAGGAAACCACTCCGTTTCGATTGCAGGGCGGCCCTTCTCGTCCGTAGCCTCGGAAAACCAGCTCTCGTGTTTTAGGCGCACGGCATCGCACCCGAGGCACCTCACCAATGTCCATTCATCTCCCCCGTTGATTGCGATGCCGTTGTCCTCGTCTAGTACGTGATTCCAATGCGTAACCGTGCGGTGCTCGACCGCGTGGTTCTTGACCCCGAGGCATTTGTTGCAATGGGCCTTCACAGGCGTCGGAGTGGTGCTTGTCATGATGCCGATCCCATGTGGCCTCGCCGCTGCTTTCGCTCCAACGTCTCCACTAGGAAGAGTGCGATGGTGGAGGCAGAGTGGATTGCGAACCGAGCTATCCGGGCATCAATCGGAGCTTGCCCTAACTCCGTAGCATGGGCGCTGCCCCCGTGCGTCCTCATGGCTCCGACCCCTTTGGCCACAGTGGTGAGCCCCCCGAGCACCTGCTTAACGTCTGCCGCGATGAGGGGCGCTAGATCGCTGCGGGAAGGGGAGAGGCCGAGGGGTTCCTGTACCGCCCGGAGCAACCCATCCACGTCCCTCTTGGATGGAGCCTCTAAGTCCAGCTCAGCGAGGATAGCCCGGCACACGCTCTCGATGATGACACACGCTGCGGTCACCGCAACAGGCGGGTCCCGCTCGGCACTCTCCAAGGCCCGGGCCACCTCAGCGCTCACCGCCTCGAAGTTCAAGGCAATGGTCTTATCGGCGAAGGCGTCCACCACAGGACAAGACACGGCAATCTTGCGAACCCGCATTGTCTTGCCCTCGCGGACCAGTCCCAAGCCGTCAAACTCTAGGTAGGTGTTGAGGTATCCCGCCACGGCTTTGAGCTTTTCGGGCTCGCCTATGTAATCCCGTGGGTCTGCCACCTTTTCGACAAGACTAATAAGGGCGTCGTCGCCGTAAGTCTCCCGGCTCAGCTCATCTAGAAACTCCCGCACGGCAGGCACACGGGAGCGATTGGCCAGTGAGAACGAATGCCCCGCGTCTCGCAGGAACCGCTCCAAGTGCCAGGCCGACCGATAGTGCCCAACTGTCGGGCGATCAGAGTTGGCAGACCCTCCGGTAATGGCCTGAGCCAAGGCATCTAGGGTTTGGCTGGAGAAGGAGGAGGTGGGTTGTGTGCTCTGCATGAAGTTGCAACATAGTCCGAACTAGGCAGGGTGGCGAGGGTGGCGGGTGTGGAAAACCTGATCCATCCTAAGTGCCTATCCTCGCTGGATTAACCGCTGGTAGCTACCTTACTAGGAGCCATGTGGGAAACCGCTGGTAGCTACCCTAGACAGAACACGCTGAGTGGTCCCAGAAACGGGCCACCCCTAGAGACCCTCCCAGACTACCACCCCCCTCCACCTCCACCCATAAAAGCCATCCCTTCAGAGGACGACCCTAGAGGATACCCTTAGGGGAGGGGGTTTAGGGGGAACCAAATCAGAGACTTAGCTTAAATATAGTCATTGGAGGATGAGGAGGCATGGGGTCGGTAACAGTGCGGTACTTGTGACGCATTCCCCTTCCTGCCCCGTACCTGCCCTCAGTGTCTCGCTACTTCCGGGACGGATGTTCGGCGGTCAACCTGAAACAAGGTGAGAACTGCAAGCCAGGTGGGCCTCGTCTCGTAGCGAGGTTCACGGAAGAGGCGAGGGTTGACTTATTTCGGCCCTTCCAATCCCCAGAGTATTCCGGGATTTGTCATGGACTATAGATAGGTAGCGCATCTGGCTTATTGTCTATTATGCTGGAATAACGTTATAAAATCCGCCTTAACAGTTCCAAATACATTGACAAACTAGGAAGTTCCAAGTACAAGCGCCCCTGCAACTGGCGAATAGCAGGCGGATGCCCCGCGTACAGTCCGGCTCTGCACCTTACCGTACTAGCGTGAATATGTAGTCTCGACGGTGTGTCGGGGCGGAGGTGGAGTGTATTCACCTCAAACGCGAGGTATAATGCAATGACTGCTTTCCCAACTTGTCACGAATGCGGCGCGATCCTCTCCACTCCATGCTCCGATGGGCCTATCAGTTTCCAAGTCGGAGAAGAACAACCCCGCACGATCCCCCGCAGCCAAGAGGCCCAAATGGTCCGCTTCCTTGCCAGAACAGCGCCTCACAAACCGGTGAAGGCTGAGGTACACGCGGGCCTTGGCGGGTGCCTGCAAATCACGCGCATCCTGGCCCGCTTGCGCGGTCGCAAGTGGCGCATCCCCGTAATGCGCGACAACATCCCCAAGGTTGGGGGACGAGGCACCTACGGGCGCTATTACCTGGGGCCTGAGGTGAAGGTGTGGGAGCCGGGGGCGGCGGAGGAAGTGGGAGAGGCGGGCCGATGACTGAAAATAATTTGCAGCGTATTTGCACCCCTCCAAGCGCATATTCAGCCGCCGCACCTTCCCCCGTATATCCCTATCGGCCCGCCCTGGGGCATACAGAAGGGAGGGCGTGCCTGTGATCGAGCCGCTCTTATCGCCCGCCGTGGCCCCGGCCCTCTCCCTCGCGTCCTTAGAAGAACGCTTCCTTTCAACGGCGGAGGCAGCCAGCATCTTGGGCCTAAGCCATCGCACCTTGGAAGATATGAGGTGGAAAGGCGGGGGGCCGCGCTACCTCTCCCTTTCCCGCAATTGTGTCCGCTACCGCTATCCTGACTTGGTCGCGTGGGCGGAGGAGAAGGCAAGACATAACACCACTCACCGGGCGACACACTAAGGGGGAGTTGGGAGGCCGGGGAGGCGCGAATCTCGCGTAGTGTGCTTCCCCAGCGCTTCCCAATCGCCCACCCTCTTAGCCAGCCGAGAAGTATGCTCCCCGGCTCCGTTCTGAAAACCCTTTGATTCCGGGCGTTTCTATGGCAAAGGAAATGGAGGCCCGAGCCGGAATCGAACCGGCGTGCGCGGATTTGCAGTCCGCTACGTAACCACTCCGCCATCGGGCCTCACCCACTGACGGATCACCGCCTGCGGGACTGCGCCCCTAACAACAGCGCGGCGCGGGCGCAACGGGATTCGCGCTTATTCTATCCGTTCGAAGTTGATGAGGCGGCGGGCGAGGTCCGCAGAGGTCAGCCGTACCTTGATCGGCGCACCCGGCAGTACCCCATGCGCAGTCACCCGCGCGACCACCGGCACATCGCACAACTGGATGCGTGCGCCGCTTTCGCCAATGTCCGTGACCACCGCGCTGAACGCCTCACCCTCACGCCCGCTGAGCTGCGCCGATTCGGCAAGGTCGATCGCCGCGCGTTCCACTTGCCCGTCATGCGCCTCTGCCCGGGCCATGACGGCGGGCAGCTTCTGGAATGCGGCGGATACTGCATCGGGCACCGGCAGTCCGTTCGCCACCGCCAGCGCTGCCTGCACGACATAACGGTCCGCCAGCCGCCGCAGCGGCGCGGTGGAGTGGGCATAGGTCGCCGCCATTGCCGCGTGCCACGGGCGCACCCCGGCGGCATAGGGCACATAGCTGGCCCCGTTGCCTGATCGCCGCACCGCCATCATGAACGCGGCCTGCCGGGGATCGGCTGCGTTCAGCGTCTTTTCGAAATCGGCCAGCGGCACGCCGTCGCCCCAGTCGAGCGCAAAGGCCTTGGCCGTACCGCGTAATCGCAGCAACGCGCGCTCATCAGGCCCGGCCATGACCCGGAACAGCCCGGTTCCCGCCTTATACAAGGCCCGCGCAACGGCCAGATTGCTGGCCAGCGACAGCGCCGCGTTCTGGTCTTCCGAAGGCAGGCGCGGGCGGAAGGACAGGCGAAAGCGGCCATCCGCCCCGCGCTGCAATTCCTGCTCTGGCGGGTCAACCCGCGCCGCGCCCCGCCGGTCTTCTGCCGCCGCGATCCAGCCCGCGAACTCGGCAAAACCCTCTGACAAGTCCACTGCCCGCACGGTGTCGTAGGCGAGCTTGGCACGGCTGCGGATTACCGCGCGCTCCACGCCTTGCAACCGCGCCTCACCATCGGGGCCAATGCGCGAGGTGAATATCACCGCCGGGCGGTCGCCATCAGGCAGCAGGCTGGCGGCGTGTTCGCTGATTATTGGCGGATAGAGCGAGGCCTTGCCATCGGGCAGGTACGTCGTCGTGCCGCGCGCCCAAGCCTCTGCATCGATGACGCCGCCATCGTCTACGAACCACGCAACATCGGTGATGGCATAGTGCAGCAGGAAGTCACCACCGGACCGCTCAAGCCAGAACGCCTGATCAAGATCGGTCGAACTGGCCGGATCAAGCGTGACGAAGGGCACGGCGGTGCGGTCCGCATGGGCACTCGGCACCCGGCGCGCCGCTGCCTCAGCCGCAGCGAGCACGGCGGGGGGAAACATGGCGGGCACCTTGAACTGCTGGCGAATGGCGGCAAGGCCATCACTGAGCAACTGGTCGGGATCATTCAGCGACTTCACGGACGGGAAAATCTTGCCGGGCGACGTTCAAGCTGGCTGCGCACCGCCTCGATCTGGTCAGTACCGCCCATCAAGCCCTGCTGTGCATTGCGCTCTGCCGCCAGAATCTGGTCGAGCGAGGCATCAGCGGCGTGAGCAAACAGCGTCTTGGCCGTGCGGATGGCAGAGGGGCTTTTGCCTGCGATTTCCGCCGCCAGTTCCATCGCATGGGCCAGCGGATCGGCGTGGGCGAACGTGGCAAAGCCCATCGCCAGCGCCTCCGCCCCCGAAAACTGGCGGTTGGTATAAGTCATCGCGCGCAACACATCTTCGCGCACCACGCCGCGCCACAGGGCAAAACCGCCCATGTCCGGCACGAGGCCCCACTTCATCTCCAGCACCGACAGCCGCGCGGCGGGATCGATCACGCGGATGTCGGCCCCGGCGGCGATCTGCAGCCCCCCGCCAAGGCACACCCCATGCACCGCCGCGATCACCGGCACCGGCAGCTTGCGGAACTGCAACGCCAGTTGCTGAAACCTGTTGGCATTGCCATGCGTGCATTCCGTCAGTGGCGGCTGACCGGAAAGGCCGCCCGCCATGCTCGCCATATCCAGCCCGGCGCAGAACCCCCGCCCCTCACCCGACAGGACAACGCAGCGCAGGCCGGACATTTCCGCCAACGCCCGCCCGGCATCCAGCAGCGCCGCGATCATTGCGGGGTCGAGGGCGTTCAGCTTGTCTCCGCGCGTCAGCCGCAGGTGAGCGATGCCGTTATCGTCCGCAGTCAGCGAAACGCGCTGAGCATCGGGACCGGGAGCCGGTGTTTTCATGCAGACAGCTTTCTTCTCATGCCTCCCGGTAATGAGGGCTGCGTCGGCGGCTCGTCAAGCGCGGTTTGCGGGCTGCCGACTTGCGGAGCCAGAGTATAGCAGCCCGCCAGCGTCGTGCTGACGATGCCGCCCAGCCCCACAGAGGCCAGCTTGGCCCGCAGGCGGCAGACGTGGACGGCAAGGCTGTTCGTCTCGGGCCGGAAATTGACCCGCCAGACTTCGGTCAGCAGCTCGCGCTGGGTAACGGGCTTGCCCGGCGATTGCGCCAGCCGCCACAGCAGGCCGAATTCGCGCGGGTGCAGGCCAAGGCGCTTGCCATCAACGATCCCGTCACGCAGCAGCAGATCAAGTTCCAGCCGTCCGTGGCGGCGCTGGCGGGGCACGGTCTCTATCGCCTGCTGCACGCGAATGGCGCGCTGTTCCAGTTCCTCAAGCGAGGTGTCGCTGCCCAGCACTTCGCCAAAACCCAGCAGCAGCGCGTGGCTGCGAATCAGGCTGTCATCAATGCCGAGCAACAGCGTAGTCGCCCGCTCTGTCGCACCAGACATCTCTGCGGCGATCAGCGGATTGTCGAGCAGGGCGGGACAGACGGCATCGCCATCGGTGCTCACTTCCCCATGCGCGCCCAATCCATCCGCGCCTGTTCCAGCCGCGCCAGACCCAGCCGCTACAGACAAGGTCCAACCGCGTCGGCGCAAATCGTGCGCGGGCGGGATAGGATCAGCCGACAGCCAGCGAAATCGCCGCACACCCACTGCCCCCGGTCGCGATCAACGGAGGGCGTGGCTGCATAGCTTGCACTGGTGCCACTGGCATGAGCCGAATCCCCCGATTGCACCCCCTGGCGCAACCGGGATTGTTAACCATAGTCGCGGCGCTCTGCCAATCAGGCGGCGCTGCTGTTTACGCCCATAGTGGAGAGATAACGCTTGATGTTGCGCGCCGCCTGGCGAAGCCGCTGTTCATTCTCGACCATCGCGATGCGGACATAGCCTTCGCCTTCCTCGCCATAGCCGACGCCGGGGGCAACCGCGACTTCGGCATGGGTGAGCAGCTGCTTGGAAAATTCCAGGCTGCCCATCTCTTTCAGCGCGGGCGGCAAAGGTGCCCAGGCGAACATCGACGCCTTGGGACTGGGAATGTCCCACCCGGCGCGGGCAAACGATTCGACCATCACGTCGCGCCGTTTCTGGTACAGATCGCGGTTCCGCTGAACGATGTCCTGCGGCCCGTTCAGCGCCGCACAGGCCGCCGCCTGAATGGGCGTGAACGCTCCATAATCGAGGTAACTCTTCACCCGGGTCAGCGCCGCGATCAGCTTGGCATTGCCGACAGCAAAACCGACACGCCACCCGGCCATCGAGAACGTCTTGCTCATCGAAGTAAACTCGACCGCAATGTCCTTCGCCCCCGGCACTTGCAGGATCGAAGGGGTGGGGTTGCCGTCGTAATAGAGTTCTGAATATGCCAGGTCGGACAAGACCCAGACCTTGTTCTCTTTCGCCCATGCGACCAGCCGTTCATAGAACGCCAGGTCAACCGTTTCGGCCGTGGGGTTTGACGGATAGTTAACGATCAGGATGGACGGGCGCGGCACGGTGTAGGCCATCGCCCGGTCCAGCGCGTGCCAATAGGCCTCGTTAGGGGTGGACGGGACTGAGCGGATCGTCGCCCCGGCAATGATGAAACCGAAAGTGTGGATCGGATAACTGGGGTTGGGAGCCAGCACCACGTCACCGGGCGCGGTCATCGCCGTGGCCATGCTGGCCAGGCCTTCCTTGGACCCCATCGTCATCACGACTTCGGTGTCCGGATCGAGTTCCACGCCAAAGCGGCGGGCATAGTAATTGGCCTGCGCCTTGCGCACGCCGGGAATGCCTTTTGACGCGGAATAGCCATGCGCGCCGGGCTTCATCGCCACTTCGCACAGCTTGTCGATCACATGCTGCGGTGGTGGCAGATCCGGGTTGCCCATGCCAAGGTCGATGATGTCCTTGCCCGCGGCCCGGGCGGCGGCTCGCATGTCATTCACTTCATTGATGACGTATGGCGGCAGTCGCTTGATGCGGTAGAACTCTTCGTCCATCGGACCTTCCCGGTTAGATATGTCGTCGGAACTTGTCCGAGCAAAAAAGGTAGTGCGCCAATCGCCCGTGGGTTGCAACACGGGCAGGCGCGGGAACCCATGCGCGAAAACCGCGCCCAAGGCGAGACGCCGCTGGAAAAAAATGGGCCAGGCCGCGCCGTGCGACTGATCGGGCGAAGCTGGAAAGGTCAATGCCGCCCTTGGCTCGCGCTATATTCCCGGCAGGCGATTGCGGACAAAGCCCCATCGGCTATAGTCAGCCCGATCAATGACGGCGCACGCGGCGGCGCTGCTTATCAAGGAGGCCTCAATGGCAGTTACGCCCGGTTCCGATAGCGCACCGCAGGATATTTTTAGCGAAATGCTGAAGCTGCAGGCCGAAGCGACCCAGACCTTGATGGGCAATTTCGGCAAGTTCGCGCCCGGCATGGCAGACAGTCCGGGCGGGTCGCCTACTGATCCCACCGAACTGGCCCACTGGGCCGGGGTGGCGCAGCGGATGCAGGCGCTGTGGCTGGAATTCCAGAGCGAAAAACTGGGCCAGGCTATCACTCCAGAGGCTTTGGCCAGCGCACCGGGCAAGCTGTTTGCCGATCCCTCGGCGTGGCTGGGCATGGTGGAGGGCTGGTATCGCCAGATGCCGATGGCCAATCCCGAAACGCAGCAGCGGTTGTGGGATGATGGGGTCAAGCTGTGGACCGGCGTTCTGGGTCAGTTCACCGGCGACGGGGCGGGAGGCAAGGATGCCAGTGCGCCCGAACTGCCGCGCAAGGACAAACGCTTTGCCGATCCGCGCTGGAGCGAACAGCCTGCCTATGCGCTGATCCACCAGACTTACCTGCTGTTCGCCGAACAGCTCATGGGACTTGCAGAAGGCGACCAGAACCTTACCCCGGAAAAGCGCGAACAATTGCGCTTTGCCACCAAGACACTGGTCGAGGCGCTAAGCCCGGCCAACTTCCCGCTGACCAATCCCGTGGTCATGGAACGCACGATGGCCACCAAGGGCGAAAACCTGGTCAAGGGCATGGAACACATGCTGGGCGACTTGCGCCGGGGGCAATTGACCCACACCGATAACGCCGCCTTCGAACTGGGCCGCAACATTGCCATGACGCCTGGCAAGGTGGTTTACGAAACCGATCTGTTCCAGCTCATCCAGTACACCCCCACCACTGACAAGGTGCTGGCGGTGCCGTTGCTGATCTTCCCGCCGTGGATCAACCGTTTCTACATCCTCGATCTCAACCCGGCGAAAAGCTTTGTCCGCTGGGCCGCTGAGCAAGGCGTGACAACGTTCGTCGTGTCGTGGAAATCGGCCGACGCATCAATGGCCGAGGTGGTGTGGGACGATTACATCCGCTCTCAGATAGAGGCGATCGACGTGGTCCGCGCCCGGCTGAACGTGCCCGCCGTCCACACCATCGGCTATTGCGTCGCCGGGACCACTCTGGCCGCGACGCTGGCGGTGCTGTGCCGACGAGGCGAGGGCGACAAGGTGAAAAGCGCAACCTTCTTCACCGCGCAAGTCGATTTCGAAAATGCCGGTGAGCTGAAAAACTTTATCGACGACACCCAGTTGTCTGCCGTCGCCGCGCTGGGGCAGGACGGGTATCTTGACGGGCGCTACATGGCGGCGACATTCAACCTGCTGCGGGGTTCCGACCTGATCTGGAACTACGTGATCCATAACTACCTGATGGGTGAGGATTATCCCGCCTTCGATCTGCTGCACTGGAACGGCGACACCACCAACCTGCCGTCGAAATGGCATTTGTCGTACCTGAAAGACATGTACCGCGATAACCGGTTGGTCATCCCCGATTCGCTGGCGGCCGACGGCACACCGATCGACCTGACCCGGATCACCGTGCCCTGCTTCATCCAGGCCGGGCGCGAGGATCACATCGCCCCGCCGGAAAGCGTGTGGCGGCTGACCGGGCACCTTAGCGGGCCGTGGACTTTCATGCTGGCGGGATCGGGCCATATCGCCGGGGTGGTCAATCCTCCGGCGGCGGGGAAGTATCAGTACTGGACCAACCATAAGCTCGGCAGCGGCACGGGCGCCAACGCAGGTGCCGCTGCCGGAGCAGGCCTTGACGCCTTTATTGCAGGTGCAAAAGAAACGCCGGGAAGCTGGTGGCCTTTCTGGCTCGAATGGCTGCACGAGCAGGATTCGGCTGAGGTGCCGGCAAAGGGCAAGCGCGTGCCGGGTGGCAAGGGCGATCCGGTGATCGAGGATGCTCCGGGCCGGTACGTGAAGTCACGTTGATACCTGCCGTTTGGGGCACCGCATGAGCCGCTTTGCGACAGTTATGTTGCACTGCACAAAAATTAGTTGACTTCGCGGTTGCAATGCCTATTTTGTGCACTGCAACATGAACGGCTTTCTTTTTGGCCGACGTTCGCGAAGGAATGCTTTCAATGGCCGACGATGCCGCACTGAACAAGATGCCAGAGCCAGCGTCCGATGCGCCCGTGATTGAAACGGTGACCGCCTCGGTTGCCGAACCTGTTGCAGTCGCCGAGACTGCAGAAGCACCTGCCAAGATCGACGAACCCCAGATCGAAGCGCCTGCTCCTGTTATTGCAGCCCCGCCCGTACTTGCGCCCAAGCTTGCACCTGCAAAGGTCGCGGCTCCCAAGGCGGCGAAAGTCAAGAAGGTTGCTCCTGCGGCAAAGCTTGCTCCTGCGGCAAAGCCCGCTGCAACTGCCGCGAAAGTTACCGCGCCCAAGGCGGTTGCGGTCAAGGCTCCGGTGCGCAGGGCTTATGTCCGCAAGGCCGTTACCCCGAAAGCACCTTTGGAAAAGCCGGCATCCGTATGGAAGTCGCCTGCCGCACCCCGCGTCACAAACAAGTCCATTCCGAGTACCCCGATTTCAAGCAAGCCCATTTCAGCCAGCCCCATTCCAGCTATCAAGGATACCATCATGAGCAAGACCACCACCACTGCCGAAACCGTCGCCACCAAGATCAAGGGCGCATTCGCCGACGTTCAGGACAAGGCCAAGACCGCGTTCGAAAAGAGCTCCGCTTCGCTGACCGAAGCTGGCGCATTCGCCAAGGGCAATGTCGAAGCCCTGGTGGAATCGGGCAAGCTGCTCAGCGCCGGCGCTCAGGAACTGGGCAAGGGCTATGTTGAAGAAGCCAAGACCGGCTTTGAAACGCTGACTGCCGACGTCAAGGAACTGGCCGCCGTCAAATCGCCGACCGATTTCTTCAAGCTGCAGGGCGAAATCGCCCGTCGCAACATGGACGTTGCCGTCGCTCAGGCTTCGAAGAACACCGAAGCAATGATGAAGATGGTCAACGAAGCTTTCGCTCCGCTGTCGAGCCGCATCAATCTGGCCGTTGAAAAGATCAACAAGGCCGCCTGATTTCGGGCCGCCTGATTTCAGGCCTCCGCTGCGGGCAACCGCGCGGAACCTTGCCATACCCCAGCCGGGCAGCCACGCGCTGTCCGGCTGGTCTGGTTTTGGACCTGTGCTTACTCGGCGGTATCTGGCGACAGGCATCTTGTCCTATGCCATGAGAATAATGTATCACTGACCCGATGACATCCAGCAATTACCCCTCCTTCCCGCGTTTCCGCGCGGGTGACGATGATGCCAATCGCCCCGGCGGCGCTGGCGGCGACAGTGAAATCGGCGTTGCCACCAAGACTCGCACCAAGCCAAAAAAACCTAACCAGTTCAAAGTTTTACTTCTGAATGACGATTACACACCGATGGAATTCGTCGTTGTCGTGCTTAAGCGGTTTTTCAACATGGATATGGAACAGGCGACCCGCGTGATGCTCCATGTCCATCAGAAAGGCGTCGGCATCTGCGGCATCTTTCCCTATGAAATCGCCGAAACCAAGGTGAACCAGGTCATGGATTTCGCCCGCCAGAACTCGCACCCGCTGCAATGCACGCTGGAAAAGGCCTGATCGTGATGCGCAGCTTGCCAGAATGAGCCGGGTGACCTAGGCAATTGACCTCATCCGCCAAGTGCGTGCCAAGTGCGTGAAGACCCGGTTTTTCGGGCGCGGCACTTGGCCCCTCTGGCCAAAACCGCAGGCGACGAACGCAGTTTTGAAAATATTTCCCGCCATCGACCGTTATATCTTCCGGCTGGTGCTGATGCCCATGCTGGGCGTGTTCTTTATCGCCGCATCGCTGCTCATGCTCGACAAGATGCTGAAACTTTTCGATTTCGTGGCGACCGAAGGCGGCCCGGTCAGCATCGTGTTCAAGATGCTGGCCAATCTGCTACCCGAATATGCCGGGCTGGCGATCCCGCTGGGCCTGCTGCTGGGCATCCTGCTGGCCTTCCGCAAGCTGGCCACCAGCAGCGAACTCGACGTGATGCGCGCGGTCGGCCTGTCGTACACCCGCCTGCTGCGCGTGCCCTATATGATCGCCATCGCGCTGGCCTGCCTGAACTTCATCAACGTCAGCTACCTGCAGCCGCTGTCGCGCTATTATTACGAACAGCTCAGCTTCGAACTGCAATCGGGCGCGCTGGGCGCGGCGATCAAGGTGGGCGAATTCACCACACTGGCGGACCGGATGGCCCTCAGGATCGAGGAAAGCCGCGATAACGGTCATCAGCTGATCGGGATTTTCGTCCGCCTTGCCGATACCAAAGGGCAGGTGCTGTCGATATCTGCCCACGAAGGCCGCTTTCTGGCGCTGAAAGACAATCCCGATACCATCGTCCTGCGGCTGACCGATGGGCAGATCATTCAGGAAACCAAAGGCGTCACACCGCGCGTGCTCAGCTTTTCGCAGCACGACCTGCCCATCGAACTGCCGACCATCGAAGCCTTCCGCAAGCGCGGCGGCAAGGAACGCGAATACCTGCTCCCTGAACTGCTGCACATCGGCTGGAGTGACAGCGCTTCTGCCGCCGCGCGCAATCAGGTCCGCGCCAGTTTCAGCTACCGTATGGTCGAAGTGGTGATGATGCTGCTGATGCCGCTCCTCGCCGTGGCGCTGGCGGTGCCGCCCAAGCGATCGACCTCTGCACTCGGCTTCATCGTTTCGGTGATCATGGTCGTCGCCTATCACAAGATCAATGAATACGGGCAGGCGGTCGCCTCGCTGGGGCGGGTCGGCCCGCTGGTGGCGCTGTGGGGACCGTTCGCAGCGTTTTCAGCGCTGATCTGCTGGATGTACTGGCGCATCGCCTATGTCCCCGGCGGCCAGCCAATCGGCGCGCTGGAACGGGCCTTTGCAGTGATCGGCAAGCAACTGGGCAAGCTGATCAGCCGCTGGACAAAAAAGCGTAAACTGGCCGGAATCTCCCTGATCGAGGATGGCAATGCAGCTTGATTTCTTCCCCTCGCGCACGCTGACGCTCTACCTGATGCGGCAGTTCGTCACCCGCATCGTGGTCATGCTGATGCTGCTGGTGCTGGTACTCCAGATGCTCGACCTGCTGGCCGAAAGCGGCGACATTCTGGCGGTGCCCGGCAATGGCGAGGCGCAGCTGTGGTATTACATCTCGATGCGAACGCCGCAGCTGATTGCGCGGTTCCTGCCCTATTCGGTGCTGCTGGCGACGATCCTGACGCTGGCGACGCTGAACCAGAACAGCGAAGTGGTGGCGATGAAGGCCTCGGGGCTTTCGGCGCATCAGGTGCTCGCCCCGCTGGTGCTGGCGGCAGCGGTAGTATCGCTGGTCAGCTTCGCCTTCAACGAGCGGGTCGTCACCCGTTCCGACGGCGCGCTTAAGGCGTGGAAGGCGGCGGCCTATCACCCCCTGCCCCCCGATGCGGCGGTGCGCAGCAACGTCTACTTGCGCGACGGCACCAATATCCTGATGGCGGGAACGCTGGGCGGGCGTGGCCAGCACATCCGCATGACCAATGTCACGTGGTATCGCCGTGATGCGCGGCTGATGGTTCAGGAACAGGTCCGCGCGCCCAGTGCCACCTATGCCGCACCGGGCTGGCGGCTGGAAGATGCGACCTCGTTCGATGTCCAGTCCACGCAAACGCGCAAACTGGGCCGGATCGTCATCGGGCAAGAGGTTACGCCGCAGCAGGTCAGCATCCGCACGGTTGATCCCGATGCCGAAGATTTGCTGACGCTGGGCCGATCAATCAAGGCGATGGACGCCGCCGGCCGCCGTACTGATGAGCTGAAAGGCAAGTGGTGGCACAAGATTTCCGGCCCGCTGTCGGCCACGCTGATGCCGCTGCTGGGCGCGGTGGCGGCGTTCGGACTGGCGCGATCAGGGCAGCTTCTGATCCGCTCGATCATCGGCATGGCGCTGGGCTTTGCCTATTTCGTGATCGACAACGCGGCGCTGGCGATCGGCAACTTTGGCGGTTATCCGCCCCTCGTCGCCGCCTGGGCGCCGTTCCTGCTGTTCGCGATGCTGGGTGAAGCAGTGCTGATCAGGACCGAGGAGTAGTTCTCGCCCCCATCGTGCTACGGGCGATCTTGCCGACCAGCGGGGCAAGGCCGGGATAGCTGGCGCGGTGATAGGTCTGCCCTTCGCCCACCACGATCACCAGCCGCCGGTGCGCTTCGGCCAGCGAGTGATAGGGCATTGACGGCAGCAGGTGATGCAGCGCGTGATAGCGCAGGCCTACGGGTGCCCACAGCGGTGCCCACAGGGCAGGCGGGGGCACGTTGACCGAATCGAGGAACTGGCCGGTGACCGTCATTGCATCGCCTTCGTTCTCCCACAGATGGGCGACCAGCGTGCGCAGCTGGTTCAGCACCGCGCCAACGGAGATCACGGCAAGCCCGGTCGCGAGCGGCCTCCAGTCATAGCGGATGGCGGTAAAAACCAGAAACAGCGCCCATACAGAAGCTCCCAGTTCCTGCCAGAACACCATGCGCGCCAAGGCCTGGTCAGGGGCTGCGCGGCGGAACGCCGGGTTGATCGACAGCGAGGACAGCCGCTGCCACACCAGACGGCGCACGGGTGGCAGGATCGCCCCCAGAGGCACCAGCACGGCGGAACGCACCAGCAGCGCAACCGGCAGCAGCATGGCCACCAGAATGAACATCGGCAGGCTCCACGGCTTCATCAGCGCCAACGGCAGGTATTCAGGATCGTCGACCGTGCCATAACGCGTGCGCGCGTGGTGCAGTGTGTGCACGCCCTCGTACATCAGCGAAGGCGTCAGCATCGGAATGCCGACCAGTACGTTCCAGGCAAAGCGAAAGCCCGGCAGCGCGTCGCGGTGGATATGAGACAACTCGTGGATGAACAGCAGCGCCCGATACAGAGCCAGTGCCGCCACCACGCCTGACAGCGCCGCCAGAACCGGACTGTGCAGCAGGATCGCCCCCGCCAGCGCGGCATAGCCAAGTCCGGCCGATGCCAGCATGTCTGGCCAGTAAATCCCCGGCTTTGCGGCCATCAGATCGCGGCTGTGCTCTACCGCCGCGCGCAGCATGTCCTTGTCATCCGGGGTCGCCGACAAGGCCATCCGGTCAGCAATCTTGGCCTCGGCGTTCATGCAATCGTTCCACAGTGACGGCGCCCGCACTTGACAAGTCGCGGTCGGCATACGCAGGTCAGCCCGCAATTCCCAGCCCGTTCAGGACAAAGGCAGCATCGTGGCCAAAGCTGAAATAGTCATTTCCCCGGTAACTTCCAAGGCCGAACGGACGGCTTTTGTCGACCTGGCCTATCGGCTGAACGCCAGCGACCCCAACTGGGTGCCGCCGCTGCGGATGGAAGCGCTGGAATTGATGGACGAGAAGAAGAACCCGTTCTTCGGCCACGCCACCGTGCAACTGTTCCTTGCCCGCCGCGATGGGCGGATCGCGGGGCGCATATCGGCTCACCTCGATCACCTGGCGCTGGCTATGCCGCCCGAACAAGGCATGGGACCGGGCACCGGCAATTGGGGCCTGCTGGAGGCTGAGGATCAGGAGGTCGCCAACCGCCTGATCGCCACGGCGGAAGACTGGCTGCGCGCCCAGGGCATGACCCGCGTACTCGCGCCGCTTTCCATGTCGATCTGGGAAGAACCGGGCCAGCTGGTGTTCGGCCACGATCACCCGCCCACGGTGATGATGGGCCACCAGCCCAAGCATTATCAGGAGTGGATCGAGGCACTAGGCTATCAGACAGCCAAGACACTGAACACCTATGCACTTGATATTACGCATGATTTCCCGCCCCTGATCAACCGCATCATCCAGTCAGGCGAAAAGAACGCCAAAATCCGCATCCGCAATGTCGATCGCAGCAAGTTCGATTCCGAAGCCCGCCTGATCCTCGATATCCTGAACGACGCCTGGTCCGACAATTGGGGCTTCGTGCCGTTTACCGAGCGTGAGATTGCCTATGCCGGCAAGAAGTTCAAACCCATCGTGCGCGAAGACCTGATCATGATCGCCGAATATGAAGGCGAGCCGGTGGCCTTCATGATGACTTTGCCCGACATGAACGAAGTGACCAAGGATATGGGCGGAAAACTGTTTCCGTTCAACTGGATAAAGCTGCTGTCTTGGCTGCGCAAGCCACAAGTGCGCACTATGCGGGTGCCGCTGATGGGCGTGCGCAAGCGGCTGCAATCTTCGCGGCTGGCCAGCCAACTGGCCTTCATGATGATCGAATACATCCGCCGCAACGCGCTGCGCGATTACGGCGCGTCGCGCGGGGAAATCGGCTGGATTCTGGAAGACAACCAGGGAATGGTCGCCATCGCCGATGCCATCCACAGCCACGTCAACAAGACCTATGTGATCTACGACAAGGCTCTGTAAATCCTCCCCTTATGGGGCAGGGCTATCGCATATGGAAATTTTCGATTCCAATCGTGCGTCTCGGACGCCGTTCGGATTCGGAAATTGCATTTTGGCGAGGCTTTGTTGCATAATTTGAGATATGCATGATGTTGGTATTACTTGATAATACCATGCGACCCGGATGGTATTGGGAGTTCCGATTTGTGAGAAGCGATTGAGGATCGCCGCACGGACTTTGAGCCCGGTTATCTGACGGTCGAAGGTGCGCGATGCCACTCGCTGACCGAGCAGCTTGAAGCAGTGCATCTTCGTCTCGACCAGGCTGCGACGGGGATAGCCGCTCCACTTCTTCCAGATGGTCCGGCCCAGTCGTTTTATGGCGCGGAGGATCTCGTTTCGAGCTTCAACGCCAGGACCATCCGTCGTCCATGGTTGCCCGTTGCGGCGAACCGGAATGACCGCCGCAGCATCGCACCCGGCGATCGCAGCGTGACACCTTCTGGTGTCATAGGCGCCATCCCCGCCGACGCTGAGCATCTGTTCATCCCCCGGGATTTGCGCCAGCAGATCGGGCAGGACAGGCGCATCACCAATCGCGTTGGTCGTGACCTCGATCGCCCGGATATCCAGCGTTTCGGCATCAATCCCCAGATGCACCTTGCGCCATTGGCGGCGAGAGGATGCGCCATGCTTGCGTGTCTTCCATTCGCCCTCACCCGTCATTTTGATACCGGTGCTGTCGACCAGAAGGTGCAAACCGCCAGAACTGGGCCGCC
>JBDTUQ010000028.1:0-26680 GCA_040007615.1 Novosphingobium sp. | reverse complement strand
CCAGTGGGGGAGGATTGAAGAGCATCCTACCCAGTCCCAAATGCAACACATCCCGCGACTCGCCGGGAATCAGGCGTTTACACGAAATTAACCTTTCATATTCATAGTTCATATGGTTAATTGTCGGCATCGCCCCTTGGGAAGAAGGGGCTGATGCAATATCGGGGCTGAAGGGGACTACCCATGCGAGTGCTGTTGATCGAGGACGAGCCGACTACGGCGCGCGCTATCGAGCTTATGCTCACTACCGAAGGTTTCAATGTCTACTCTACCGATCTGGGCGAGGAAGGCCTCGATCTGGGCAAGCTGTATGATTACGACATCATCCTGCTCGACCTCAATCTGCCCGACATGCACGGCTATGATGTGCTGAAGAAACTGCGCGTCGCCAAAGTGCAGACGCCAGTGCTGATCCTGTCGGGCATTTCGGAAATGGATTCAAAGGTCCGCAGCTTTGGTTTTGGCGCGGATGACTATGTTACCAAGCCGTTCCACCGCGAAGAACTGGTCGCCCGCATTCATGCAGTTGTCCGCCGTTCAAAGGGCCACTCGCAATCAGTCATCCGCACCGGCAAGCTGGCGGTCAACCTTGATGCCAAGACTGTCGAAGTCGACAGCGCCCGCGTCCACCTGACCGGCAAGGAATACGCCATGCTTGAGCTGCTCTCGCTCCGCAAGGGCACCACGCTGACCAAGGAAATGTTCCTCAACCACCTGTATGGCGGCATGGACGAGCCCGAGCTCAAGATCATCGACGTGTTCATCTGCAAGCTGCGCAAAAAGCTGGCCCACGCCTGCGGCGGCGAAAACTACATCGAAACCGTCTGGGGCCGTGGATACGTGCTGCGGGACGACACGATGGAAGAAGTCGAAGCGGCCTGATATCGCATCCCATCATTCCCGAAACGGCCCGCCCAACAGGCGGGCCGTTTTCGTTGGGGCATGCGAGACAAAAAAAGAGCAGGCGCATCGCGCCTGCTCTTGAGTATCAAGTTTTTGGTTCGTCAGAACTTTGCAGTAAGCCGAACGTACCATTGACCGCCGTTGTAGCCGAAAGGCGAAGCGTCGATGTACTGGTTCCCGTTACCCGGCAGGCCGGTGTTGGGATCGATCGACCGCAAATCCTTGTCCGGGTAAGTGTCGAACAGGTTCTGCGCCCCAGCCGCGACCGTGATGTTGGGCGTGATCTTGTAGGCAGCCTCAAGGTCAGCAATCACCTTCGAGCCAAACCGCTGGCCCACTCCGCTGCTGGCTGTAACGATGAAACTGCTGTAGTAATTCACCCTTGCCAACAGTGAGAAAGCGCCCTTCGTCCAGGTTTCGGTAAAGTTGACCCGATACTTGGGGATGACATTCTCAAGGTTCGCCACCCGGTCGTTGCTGACGATTGCGGCGTTGCGCGCCGTAACCTTGGTGTGGTTATAGTTGACCGCCAGAGACGTATCGAAAGTGCCTGCACCGTCTGTCGGGAGCGAGTTGGTCAGCACGAGATCGATGCCTTCGGTGCGGGTGCGGAACGAGTTTGTCAGGTACTGCACCTGATTCAGCTCGTTCGCATTTGCCACACCAAGGGTTGCAAGGGCGATCTGGTCGGCCGCCGTCACAGCAAAGGCCTTTGACAGCCCCAAACGGTCACGGATGCTGATGTTGTAGTAATCGATCGTCAGATTTGTCCGGCCACCGGGCGTGATGACGATACCACCCGTCAGGTTGGTCGAACGCTCGGGTTTGACCGGCACCGCTCCGAAATACAGCGCGGCCGGGCTATTGACCGCGAAGGTTCCCGTCTGGACCGGCGTGGTACTACCTGCAACGAAGTTCAGATTCACGTTGTTGACATTGGTCTGGCCAGGCGATGGCGCGTGGAAGCCCGTGCTCGCCGCAGCGCGGAGGGCAATGGCTGACGAGAGTTCAATCCGCGCCGTTCCCTTGAAGTTGGTAGTGTCACCGAACGAGCTGAAGTGCTCGTGCCGGATGGCACCGCCAAGTGTCAGGAAGGACGTGACGTCCGCTTCGACATCAAGGTATCCGGCATAGCTCTTGCGCGAACTGCTGCCGGCGCTGTTGGGGCCGAAACCGACGCTGCCGTTGGAGCCGACGGAACTGACGACCACGAAGGTCGACGCATCCGGACGCTCTACGACCTGCCGGGCGAACGGACCGGCATCCCATGATGCCCTTTCACCCAAGCCAACTTCATAGACCTCGCGGCGGTATTCCAGGCCCCAGGCGACATTAAGCGGGCTGGCGAGACCGACTGCAAGCGGATAGCTGAAGTCCGCATTGAAATTGGTTTCGCCCTGCTTGAGCGACCCAAGGTAGAAGCTAGTCGGACTCGCCGGACCGAACGACGGGTTCACCGTGTTTTTCAGATTATAGCGCAACTGGCTCTGCCCATAGCTGGCCGAGATATCGTAGTGCAGTTCGCCTGCAGTGCCGCGATAGCCTGCCACTGCGGAGAGGTCGTCCACCGTGCCCGAGAAGATCGGCGTAAAGCCGTTCGGATAAAGCTGCGTCAGGTTGTACGTCCGACCCGCAGAGTTGCGGTTTCCGTTTGGAAGGGTATCGAGATAGTAAGTCACGCCGAAAAGTGAGTTGCGCGAGAAGTTCGTGGTGCTGACTGGCTGGCGGTAGTTGAAGTTCTCGTCACCGTGACCGTGACCATAGTTGCCGAAGAAATAGACTTCGCTATCGCCCAGATCAAAAGCACCGTTCGCAAACAGATGAACGGCCCTCATCTTCGTCTTGCCCCATTCCTGCACCGGGTTGGGGATGGTGAGATCGGGACGCTCCTTACTGAGCTGGAACGCGCCGGGGCGCTGGGTGCCACGGCTGGTGGGGCCGACATCGACATATTCGCCGCTCAGGTTGATGTATCCGTTGTCGCCAAGGGCAAAACCCTTGTTGATTGCAAGCTGGTATTCCTGCCCGTCGCCTTTGTAATACTGGCCATACCGGGCCTGCACCGTCATCGGCGACGCACCCTTCCTGAGCGTGAAGTTGATCACGCCGGCGATAGCATCGGAACCATATTGCGCGGATGCGCCGTCACGCAGGACTTCGACCCGGTCAATCGCTATCGCAGGGATCTGCGAGAGATCCGCCGCCTGGCTGAGCAGAGAAAGGGCGCTGACGTCGATGTTGACCAGCGCGGAACGGTGGCGCCGCTTGCTGTTCACCATGACCAACGTCTGGTCGGGCGGAAGGCCGCGAAGGTTTGGCGGTCGGACGAAAGACGACCCCGTCGAGATGGCCGCCTGAGGCACGCTGAATGACGGCACGAGGGTCTGCAGCAATGCATTGGTGTCAGACGTACCCTGCCGTGTAAGATTTTCGGCGGTGAATACATCGATAGGAACGGCAGATTGAACTGCGGTGCGATCAACCCGGCGAGTACCCGTAACGATGATTTCGGCGCTGTTTTGTGGATCCGCTGCAGCATCCTGCGCTGCGGCCACTTGCGCTTGAAAACCGATTGTTAGTATTGCTACCGAGCTCAGGATTTTTGAACGATATCTTAAAATCATATAACCCCCCTGCGTATATTGATATTTCGTAGTTTTTCTGCAGCATTCTAGTTCAATCATATCAGGCATAAATATCCGTTCGCAGGATTGAAAAAATCCCACCGCACGAACAACCTATGGCTGCAGTGGGTTGTATGCTACGCGAATTGACAACACTTTTTTACTGTATTTGCGCCGCCAATTAACTCATTATTTCGTTATCAGCCCATTTGACCGCGCACATATGCCGCTCTGCCCGGTATTCCGGAGTTTCACCAAGCAACGGAATTGAATGCGCCGCCCGGGTGCAATCGTCAGTGTGTTCTTGCCTTCCGCCTGCCTGCGCCCTAGCGAGCCGCCGTGAGGCGGACCAAATGACTGCATACAAACCCGGCGATCCAACGACGCTCAACCGGCTCTATGGCCGTTCCAAGGGCAAGCCGCTGCGCGTGTTCCAGCAAGGCCTTGTCGATACCCTGCTGCCGCGCATTGCGGTGCCGCTGGAGGGCGATGTCACTGCGCAGGCGCTGTTCGGAGACGATCGCCCGCTGCACTTCGAGATCGGCTTTGGCGGCGGCGAGCATATGGCTTTCCGCGCCGACATGCTGCCCGACCACGGCTTTATCGGCGCGGAACCGTTCCTTAACGGGGTGGCAGCGGCGCTGGCGCATGTTGATGGGGATAGCGGCGAACACCCCCCGCTGGGCAATGTGCGCATCCACCACGGTGATGCGCTGGAAGTGCTGGCGCGCATCCCTGACGGCGCGCTCAGCTTTGCCTATCTGCTCCACCCCGATCCCTGGCCCAAGGCGCGCCACGCCAAGCGCCGGATGATGAACGACGGCCCGGTCAACATGATCGCGGCCAAGCTGAAACCGGGCGGCGAGTTCCGTTTCGGCACCGATCACCCGGTCTACCTGCGCCACGCCCTGATGGTCATGCGCCAGCACCGCCACCAGTTCGAATGGCTGTGCGACACCCCGGCCCAGTTCCAGCAGCGGCCCGGCGGCTGGCCGCAAACCCGCTACGAAGCCAAAGCGCGGGCGCAGGGGCACGAAGTCTGGTATTTTCGCTATCGGCGGCGCTGACGCGGCTGGTCGCAAATATACGTCAGCTCATGGCTGGCAGCGTAATTCTGATTCGCCCCAGACGCTTAACTCTAGTAAATTGATCGACATTAAATGGGGCCGGTCATTATGCATTTCGACGCTATCGACATAACCGCACTCCTGCCGTTCATAGCGGTGGGTTTTCTGGCGCAACTGGTCGATGGGGCGCTGGGCATGGCGTTTGGCGTAATTACCAATACGCTGCTGGTCGCGGTAATGGGCGTGGCCCCGGCGGTTGCGTCGCAGCGCATCCACATCGTCGAATGTTTTACCACGGCGACATCGGGCATCAGCCACCTGTTGCACGGCAATATCGACAGACGACTGTTTTTCCGGCTGCTGATACCGGGCGTCGTCGGCGGCGTGCTGGGGGCCTATGTTCTCACTTCGCTGGATGCCAGCGTGGTCAAGCCATTCGTGCTGCTCTACCTGTCGGCTATCGGCATCTACATCTTATGGCGCGGCATAGCCTATCCGCCGCAACTGAAAGAGGCAAAGTTGATCGCCCCGCTCGGGCTGGCAGGCGGGTTTCTGGATGCGGTGGGCGGCGGCGGCTGGGGACCAATTGTCACCTCTAACCTGCTGATTCAGGGTGCTGACCCGCGCAAAGTGGTCGGCACGGTCAACGCGGTCGAGTTTTTCCTGACGATCTGCGTATCCGCCGCCTTCATTTACCAGCTTGGCCTTGCCGACGTAGCTGGCGCGACGCTGGGCTTGCTGATCGGCGGAATCGCCGCGGCACCGATCGGTGCGTTTGCCGCCAAGCGGTTCCCGCCCAAGCAGATGATGATCCTGGTCGGCATCGTGCTGACCGCGACCAGCGCCTTTGGCGTATGGAGAGCGTGGGGCTAAAAGCCCCTCACGCCCTCCACAACCTCACCCCACGATGCCGCCAGCTGCCAGCACCGCCAGCGTCAGGATGTCCGGCGCGATGGCGGTCATCGGGGCGATCTGGACGGGCTTTTCCATGCCGATCAGCATCGGGCCGATGGTCGCGCCGCCGCCCAGTTCGCGCAGCAGTTTGGCCGAAATGTTGGCTGATTGCAGGCCCGGCATGACCAGCACGTTGGCGGGTGCTGACAGGCGACTGAACGGATAGTTGGCCATGACCTTGGGGTTCAGCGCCGCGTCGGGGGCCATTTCGCCTTCGTATTCGAAGTTCACCCCGCGCTCATCAAGCAGGGCGACCGCGCCGCGCAAGTTGTCCAGCCACTTGCCCGACGGGTTGCCATAAGTCGAATAGGACAGGAACGCGACGCGCGGCGTGTGGCCCAGACGGCGGGCGACGGCGGCTGTTTCGATGGCGATGTGCGCCAGATCCTCGGCGTCTGGCCTTTCGTTGATCGTGGTGTCGGCCATGAAAACGGTATAGTTCTTGGCGATCATCAGATGGATGCCGAATGGCAGATGGCCGGGCTTTGGATCAAGCACTTGCCGCACTTCGCGCATCGTCTGGGCAAAGGGCCGGGTGAAGCCCGAAATCATCGCATCGCCTTGGCCCAGCGCCACCAGCAATGAGGCAAACACGTTGCGATCCTGATTGACCATGCGGCGCACATCGCGCTCCATGAAGCCCTTCCGCTGGAGCCGCTTGTACAGATATTCAACCATTTCACTGATCAGCGGCGAGGTTGCCGAATTGTGGATTTCATAGCTGTCAGGATTGCCGACGCCCAATTCGACCAGCTTGGCATGTACCGCAGAAGTGCGGCCGACCAAGACCGGCGTGCCATAGCCGAAATCACGGAACTGGATCGCGGCGCGCAGGACCACTTCCTCTTCCGCTTCGGCAAAGACGACCCGCTTGGGGTTTTCCTTCACATTGGCATAGACTTGGGTGAGCACCGAAGTGGTCGGATTCAGCCGCGCCTTCAGGCTGAGGCGGTAGGCGTCAAAATCCTCGATCGGCTTTTGCGCCACGCCTGAATCCATCGCCGCCTTGGCCACGGCAGACGAGACGACTTCCATCAGGCGCGGATCGAACGGCGCGGGGATGATGTATTCGCGGCCGAACTGCTGGGTCTTGCCATAGGCCTCGGCAACTTCTTCGGGCACCTGTTCGCGCGCCAGTTCGGCAATCGCCTTGGCGGCGGCGATCTTCATTTCCTCGTTGATCGCGGTCGCCCGCACATCCAGCGCGCCACGGAAGATGAAGGGGAAGCCAAGGACGTTGTTCACCTGATTGGGATAATCGCTGCGCCCGGTGGCAACGATGGCATCGGGCCGCACAGCCATAGCATCGGGCGGGGATATCTCAGGGTCGGGGTTGGCCATTGCGAAGATGATTGGATTGGCCGCCATCGAACGGACCATCTCCTGCGTCATCGCACCCGCAGCCGACAGGCCGAGGAAGATGTCCGCGCCAACCAGCGCCTCGGCCAGAGTGCGCCGGTCGGTATCCGATGCGTGCGCGGATTTGAACTGGTCAATCCCCGCGCGTCCGCGCCAGATTACGCCCTTGGTATCGCACATGATGACGTTATCGTGGCGCACGCCCATCGATTTGATCAGCGAGGTGCAGGCAATCGCCGAAGCGCCCGCGCCGTTGACCACGACCTTTACGTCCTTGAAATCCTTGCCCGTCAGATGGCAGGCGTTGACCAGACCGGCGGCGGCGATGATCGCGGTGCCGTGCTGATCATCATGCATCACCGGAATCTTCATCCGTTCACGCAGGGCCTGCTCGATCAGAAAGCACTCGGGGGCCTTGATGTCTTCCAGATTGATGCCGCCAAACGTCGGCTCCATCATGGCGATGGCTTCGATCAGGGCATCGGGATCTTCGCTGTCGAGTTCGATGTCCATCGAATCGACATCGGCAAAACGCTTGAACAGCACCGCCTTGCCTTCCATCACCGGCTTCGATGCCAGCGCGCCAAGGTTGCCCATGCCCAGAATGGCGGTGCCATTGGTGATCACCGCAACAAGGTTGCCCTTGGCGGTATAGTCATAGGCGGTGGCGGGATCATCAGCGATGGCCTGCACCGGCACCGCAACGCCGGGGGAGTAGGCCAGGCTCAGGTCGCGCTGGGTCGCCATCGGCTTGCTGGCAATAATCTCGATCTTACCGGGCCGGATCGTGCTGTGATAGAACAGCGCTTCACGCTCAGTAAAACGGACATTGCTTTCGTCGGTCACGCGGCATCTCCCTGTTTCCTGCCACCTAACCAATATAATCCGCAAACGATAGGGGAAAGCTTGCCCGCGCCGCTTTCCAAACCCCGCCTTGTCCCGCTAACCCGGCGCGCATGTCCGGTTCTGCTTCGCCGATGCCAGCTACGCCCATGATGGTCCAATATCTGGCGCTGAAGGCGCAGGCCGAAGGTTGCCTGCTGTTCTACCGGATGGGCGACTTCTTCGAGCTGTTCTTTGATGATGCGCGCACCGCGGCGCAAGTGCTCGACATCGCGCTGACCAGCCGGGGTGAGCATCAGGGCGCGCCGATCCCGATGTGCGGCGTGCCGGTTCATTCGGCGGAAGGCTACCTTGCGCGGTTGATCAAGGCCGGGTGCCGCGTGGCCATCGCCGAACAGGTCGAAACCCCCGAACAGGCAAAGCGGCGCGGCGGATCAAAGGCGCTTGTTGCGCGGGACATCGTCCGCTTCGTCACCGCCGGAACGCTGACCGAAGAGGCCCTGCTGGAACCGCGCCGCGCCAATATCCTGGCGGCCGTGTGCGATCTGCGCGGCGTGGTGGCGGTTGCCTCGTGCGATATTTCGACTGGGCGGATGGAGCTTGAGGAATGCCAATCTGATCGGGTGGGCGCGTTGCTGGCGCGGCTTGCCCCCAGTGAACTGGTCGCGCCGGAAGGCTGGGACTGCGCCGGTGCAGAGGCTATCCCCCGCCCGCCCCGCGATTTCGCCAGCGATGGCGGCGAGGCACGGCTGCGGCAGGTTCACGGCGTTGCCACGCTTGACGGGTTCGGCCAGTTCAGCCGCGCCATGCTGGCGGCGGCGGGCGGACTGATCGCCTATCTCGATCACGCCGGACGCGGCAAATTGCCGCTGCTGCTGCCCCCGGTGATCCGCAGCACCGACGCGCACATGGCGATGGACGAGGCGACGCGCGCCAGCCTTGAGGTCTTGCAATCCAGCCAGGGCGGGCGCGCGGGCAGCCTGATCGCCGAGGTTGATCGCTGCATGACCGGGGCAGGCGCGCGCCAGCTTGCCGATGACTTGTCCGCACCGTTAACGGACGCCCGCGCCATCGGTGAACGGCTGGAACTGGTGCACTGGCTGCACGACGATCCCCTGCTGCGTGAGGATCTGCGCGCCGTGCTGCGCGCGCTGCCTGATCTTGGCCGCGCGCTGGGCCGGGTAGTGGCGGGGCGCGGCAGTCCGCGCGATCTGGGGCAGTTGCGAGATGGTTTGAACGAGGCGCGGCGGGTGCGCGACTATCTGCTGCTACGGGCAGAGCGTCCGGCGCTGCTTGATGCCCTTCTGCCGATGCTGGGCGGGCACGGCGCGCTGGTCGATCTCTATTGCCGCGCCTTGGTGCCAAGCCCGCCGACCGAGCGTTCGCAAGGCGGCTTCATCGCCGAAGGGTATGACCACGCGCTGGATGTGCTGCGGCAGACAGCGGGCCATTCGCGCCGGGCGATTGCCGCGCTTGAGGCCAAGTACCGCGATGAAACCGGCGTCGCCGCACTGAAAATCCGCCACAACGGCGTGCTCGGCTATTTCATCGAGGTTCCGGCAAAGCACGCCGACCGGCTGATGACTCCGGAATCCGGCTTTACGCACCGCCAGACAATGGCGGGCGCGGTGCGCTTCAATGCGCTGGCGCTGCATGAGGAAGCCAGCCGCATTGGCGAGGCGGGCGGGCATTCGCTGGCCGCCGAAGAGGCGCATTTCGAGGAACTGGTCGCACAGGCCGTCGCTAGCCGCACCGCCATAGCCGCCACCGCCGCCGCGCTCGCCAGGATCGATGTCGCTGCGGGACTGGCCGAGCGCGCGGCGGAATCGGGCTGGGCGCGCCCGGTGATCGTCGATGAACCCTGCCTCCAGATTACCGGCGGACGGCATCCGGTGGTCGAAGCGGCGCTCAAAGCCAAAGGCGAGCGGTTCGTTGCCAATGACTGCCGGTTAACGGAAAACGACCGGCTGTGGCTGGTTGGCGGGCCGAATATGGGCGGCAAGTCCACCTTCCTGCGCCAGAACGCGCTGATCGTCCTCTTGGCACAGGCGGGCAGTTTCGTCCCTGCCGAAGCCGCGCGGATCGGGTTGGTCGACCGTCTGTTCAGCCGCGTCGGCGCGGCGGACAATCTGGCGCGCGGGCGGTCAACCTTCATGGTGGAAATGGTCGAAACCGCCGCCATTCTCGCGCAGGCAACCGCGCGCAGCTTTGTCATTCTGGACGAGGTCGGGCGCGGAACGTCAACATATGACGGCCTCGCGCTGGCATGGGCCGTGGCCGAGGCAGTGCATGGCGGCAACCGCTGCCGCTGCCTGTTCGCCACGCATTACCACGAACTCGCCCGGCTGGCCGATAGCTGCGATGCCCTGTCACTCCACCACGTCCGTGCGCGCGAATGGAAGGGCGACCTCGTCCTGCTGCACGAACTGGCCGATGGACCAGCGGACCGCAGCTATGGTCTGGCGGTGGCCAAGCTGGCTGGCGTGCCGCCGCAAGTCGTCGCCCGCGCGCGTGCTGTGCTGGACCGGCTTGAAAAAGCCCGCGCCGAAACCGGCGGGCTGGCCGCTGGCCTTGGCGACCTGCCGCTGTTCGCCGCGATGGCTGCCGCGCCCGTGCCGACACCTGCCGATACCTTGCGCGAACGGATCGCCGGGCTCGATATCGACGCGCTGACCCCGCGTGAGGCGCTGGAACTGCTCTATGTGCTGAAGCGCGATGCGGGCGCGGAATAACTCGTTAACCGCCTCGCGCTAAAACGCTCCGGAACAACCCGGAGTACCCCATGCTGCGCCTGATCCTGAGCAACCGCTGGCTCGCCGCGATCTGGGCGACGATGACGCTGATTTCCATCGCATCATTCGTGCGTGAGGACAGCCCCAGCATGAAGGCGCTCGACGGCGCCGCCAGCCGCCTCCATGCCCAACGCCAGCAAGAAGCTGAGGCGCAAAGGCTGGCCTCGCAGGTGGAGGCGGAAAACGACGGCGGTGACTCGCAAGCCGCCGCCGTCAGCGAACCCGCATTCGGCGAAGGCAGCGATCCCACGCCAAGGGATTAGGCCTTCTTACTCCCCTCCTCTTCCGAGGCGATTATATCGTTTGCAAACATGCGTAAAATCCTCCCTGCCCGCGTAGCGGGTGGGGAGGTGGCAGCCCGCTTGGGCTGACGGAGGGGTACTTTGCCAGCGCCGAAACCCCTCCGTCAGCCGCCTGCGGCGTCTGCCACCTCCCCATCGCTTTGCGACAGGGAGGATCAAGATAGCTTGCTTGGCCTGATCCTCTGAAGCGGAGGGGAAGCACACGCCAAACTTTTAATCCCCCGCGATCATCATCCCGTCAACGCGCATCGTCGGCACGTTGATCGCGCGATACCATTCCAGGTCGTTGGCCGGGGTCAGCGCGGCGTACATGTCGAGCAGGTTGCCCGCGATGGTGAACTCCGCCACCGGCCCGGCAATTTCACCGCTCACAATGCGAAAACCCGCCGCGCCCCGGCTGTAATCGCCGGTCACGCCGTTCACGCCCATGCCGATCAGTTCGGTGACGTATATGCCCTCGGCAATGTCGGCCATCAGGTCTGCCGGGGTCAGACTGCCCGGCGCGACGTGGACGTTGCCCGATCCGATCACCGGCGCGCCGCCCCCGCGAGATGCATGTCCGGTGGGCACGCCGCCAAGCTGGCGCGCGGCGGCGCTGTCCATCAGCCAGCCGGTCAACCGTCCGCCTTCGACCAGCGTGCGCGGCGCGGTCGGCAGGCCTTCCCCGTCGAAAGGCCGCGAGCGTTGTCCGCGCAGCAGCAACGGATCGTCAATCACGGTGACGGCGGAATCGAACAGCGCCGCGTTTTCCTTGCCAAGCAGAAAACTCGCCCCGCGCGCAATTGCCGCGCCAGACATCGCCGCCAACAAACTGCTGATCAGCGTGCCGCCCACGCGCGGATCGAACACCACCGGCATCGCGCCGCCGGCCACCCGGCCGGGCGAAAGGCGCGCCACGGTGCGCTGGCCAGCCTGTTCGCCGATTTCCTGCGCTGAGGGCAGGTCCACCGCATGGCGGGCAGAGCGCCAGGCGTAGTCGCGCTGCATCCCCGCGCCTTCCCCGGCGATGACGCTGGCGGAGAGGCCGTGGCTGGTCGAGGCATAGGCGCGGGCAAAGCCGTGGCTGGTCGCCAGCGCAAACACGCCGCGCCCGCTGCTCGCCCCGGCGCCTTCGCTGTTGGTGACGCCCGCAACCGCCCGCGCGGCATCCTCTGCAGCGGCGGCCAGTTCGCGCAATTGCGCCGGGCTTGGCTCAATCGGGTCGACAAGGTCGAGATCCGGCGAAGGGCCGCACATCAGCAGCTCGTCAGGCGCAAGGCCGGAAAAACGGTCCTCAGGGGCCAGCCTTGCCATCGCCACCGCGCGCGAGGCCAGTTCGTCCAGCGCCGCATCGCCCAGGTCGCTCGACCCGATGCTGGCCGAGGAATGCCCGACGAATACCCGCAGGCTGATATGTTCGCTTTCCGACCGCTCGACATCTTCAAGCTGGCCAAGCCGCACTTGGATGCTTTCCGAACTGTCGCCCGAATAGAATACATCGGCCGCGTCGGCACCGGCCTTGCAAGCGCGTTCGACAAGGGCGGCGGCGCGGTCCTGCGCGGTTGTGGTGTCAAGCATGGCGGGGGCTTAGCCCCGCTGGCGGGCGGGAGCAACCGCGCCCGCGCGGCGGCAAGCCATCAATGCGCCGAAAACAGCGACCCCAGCAGCTTGAAAATGCCGGTCAGGGCAAACGGCAGGCCGATCGCCAGCAACCAAAGGGTCAGTTGGTCGCGCCGGAAGTATCGCACCATCGCCGGATCCGCAGCCTGTTCGTCGCTCAGCCGGTTCCAGCGCCGTTCAAACCGTCGGCAGGAAGGAATGATCGCGACGACCAGCACCACCAGCGCCAGATAGGGCAGCAGCGACCGGCTTTCCCCTCGCAGCGCGCCCATCGTGACGAAGATCTGAAGCCCCGTATAGACCAGCAGAGCATAGGCGATATTGTCGCTCATCCGCTTGCGCCAATCACGCGGGCGGACAGCTGGCCTGTGCGACGTTGCTGGCTTGGCGGGCCTTAAAGCCTCTACCATGCGACCGGTCCTTTCGTGTTCCTTCTCCGCAGCAAGTTTAATCATCGAAACCGCCTGCGATCAAGGCATTTCAGCATCAATCGCCGGGGCGACAGCACCCAGCATGCATGAAACCTGCCAATTAGACGATCACCGCTTGAACTGGGCTGGCGAGCAATTTAGACCACCCGGGATGACCGACGCCCAGATGCTTAGCGCCCACAGCGCAGATGCGCCCAAATCCGCCCTCCAGCCGATGCCCCCTGCAGGCGGGCTTGAGGTGATTTCCATTGCCAAAAGCTATGACAAGCGGGCGGTGTTGACCGACATTTCGCTTTCCGTCGGCAAGGGCGAAGTGCTGGGTCTGCTCGGTCCCAACGGCGCGGGCAAGACGACCTGCTTCTATTCGATCATGGGGCTGGTAAAGCCCGATTCAGGCCGAATCCTGATGGACGGAGTTGATGTCACCGCGCTGCCGATGTACCGCCGCGCGGTGCTGGGCCTTGGCTATCTGCCGCAGGAAACGTCTATTTTCCGGGGCCTTACCGTCGAACAAAACATCGCCTGCGTGCTCGAACTCAACGAGCCGGATGCTGATGTCCGCGCCGAAGAACTGGAACGCCTGCTAAGCGAATTTGGCCTCACCCGCCTGCGCACCAGCGCGGCGATGGCGCTGTCGGGCGGTGAACGGCGGCGCTGTGAAATCGCGCGGGCGCTGGCCGCCAAGCCTTCGATCATGCTGCTGGACGAACCGTTCGCGGGCATTGATCCGCTGTCGATCAGCGACATCCGCGATCTGGTCAAGGATCTGGCCCAGCGCGGGATCGGCGTGCTGATTACCGATCACAACGTCCGCGAAACGCTCGACATCGTCGACCGCGCCTGCATCATCTATGGCGGGCAAGTGTTGTTCGCAGGCAGCCCCGAAGCTCTGGTAGCCGACGAAAACGTGCGGCGGCTCTACCTGGGTGAAGGCTTTACGCTGTGATGCCTTGCGCTGAAAAGCAGGAAGCCGGGCAGGCCTGAGTCATGGCCCTTGGCCCCCGCCTTGACCTGAGGCAGTCGCAATCGCTGGTGATGACACCGCAATTGCAGCAGGCGATCAAGCTGCTGGCGCTGTCGAATCTGGAAATCGAGACGTTCATCGCCGACGCGCTTGAGGCGAACCCCTTGCTCGATGTCGCCGCGCCTGCCGATACGGACTCCGCTCATCCTGAGCTTGTCGAAGTTCGGCGCACCACGCTGGAAAGCTCTCCCGTAGACCAGCTGATCGGCGAAGGCCGCGCGGGAGAGGACCGCCCGCTTGATATCGACGTCAGCACGCTAGACCGTGACCGCGATACCGGCGACGCCCAGCCCAGCCAGCGCGACAGCGGCGACTGGGGCGAGGCGGGCGGCAGTTTCGGCGGTGAGGAGGGCCCCGACATTTCAGAACGCGGCGGCAGCGGGCCGACGCTGGCGGAGCATCTCCACGCCCAGGTCGGCCCGGCCACCCGCGACGATCGGCTGGCCGCAATTTCCCGCGAAGTGATCGACCGGCTGGACGACGCGGGCTATCTGACCGGTACTTTGCGTGAACTGGCGGATGAATTCGGCCTTCCGTTGGCCGAGGCAGAGGCCGCGCTGGCGCTGGTCCAGACGCTCGATCCCACCGGCGTCGGCGCGCGCAGCCTGTCCGAATGTCTGGCGCTTCAGGCGCGCGAGGCAGACCGCTATGACCCATGCATGGCGCGGCTGATCGACAACCTCGACCTGCTGGCGCGCGGCGAATTTGCCCGGCTGAAACGCATGTGCAACGTTGATGACGAAGACTTTGCCGACATGCTGGCCGAACTGCGGCTCTATGATCCCAAGCCCGGCCTGAAGTTCGCTACCGGCGGCGGCGAGCCGGTGGTGCCCGACATCCTGATCACCGAGCGCGCACCGGTCAAAACGACAGGCGGCGATGCGACGGATGGCGGCAAGACTGGCGGGGGCTGGGACGTGGCGATCAATCAGGCCACCCTGCCCCGCCTGATCGTCAACCGCAGCTATTATGTCGAAATGCGCGGCGCCTGCGATGACAAGGCCGCGAAGGGCTGGCTTTCGGAAAAGCTCGCCGACGCCAACTGGCTGGTCAAGGCGCTGGACCAGAGGCAGAAAACCATCCTGAAAGTCGCCTGCGAGATCGTGAAGCAACAGGAAGGCTTTTTCCGCCACGGCGTTTCAAACCTGAAACCGCTGACCTTGCGCACCGTGGCCGATGCCATCGCCATGCACGAATCGACCGTCAGCCGCGTCACCTCGAACAAGTACTTGCACTGCGACCGGGGGACGTACGAGCTGAAATATTTCTTCACCTCTGGCGTCGCATCGGCAGACGGCGAAGGTTCGGCCTCGGCAGAAGCAGTCAAGGCTTCGATCCGGCAGCTGATCGATGCCGAGGATGCCAAGGCGATCCTGTCCGACGATGCGCTGGTCGATCTGCTGAAAGCGAAGGGCTTCGACCTCGCCCGCCGCACGGTCGCCAAATACCGCGAGGCTATCGGGCTGGGCAGTTCTGTGCAGAGGCGGCGGCAAAAGGCGCTGGCTGGGGTGCGTTAGGGGACATCATCGTTCAGAACGCCCCCTCAAGCCTCCAGCTCAACATCCCAATACAGCCAGTCACGCCATGTTTCGTGCAGATAGCCCGGGGGAAAACCCCGGCCTCTCTCCTGCATTTGCCAGCTGGTCGGGCGGATCGGTTCGACCAGCAACGGCATGTGCGCCTGCTTGGGCGTGCGGCCGCCTTTCTTGAGGTTGCACGGCGCGCAGGCGGTGGCGACGTTTTCCCAGCTGGTCTTGCCGCCCAGTCGGCGGGGGATGACGTGATCGAACGTCAGGTTGTGCGGGCTGCCGCAATACTGGCAGCAGAACCGGTCACGCAGGAACAGGTTGAAGCGGGTGAACGCGGGAAATTCGCTTGGCCGCACGAACTGGCGCAGCGCGATCACCGATGGCAGCTTCATCGACCAGTTTGGCGAATGCACCTCGCGGTCATAGCTGGCGACAATGTCTACCCGTTCAAGAAACAGCGCCTTGATCGCCGTCTGCCACGGCCACAGGCTGAGTGGGTAATACGAAAGCGGCGTGTAATCGGCATTGAGCACGAGAGCGGGGCAGCTGGACAAATGCCGCTCGGGATCATCCCCGGCGCTGCGGAACCTGGCCGCGCGCTCTATCAGCTCGTGCTTGAGCATGGCCTCCTGTGGCGACTTCGCATGACGGTTTGATGGCAGCGCATGGGCATAATGAACATTACCGGCGGCGCGCCGTCAAGGCTTGCATGGGCGCACAATCCACAGGACAGTGGCTAGGGTCAGATGACGTTAAATTGCACCGTCGTGACGGAGCCAAATTTGGTTCAGGGCGAGGAGCGAGGAGGGAGTTATGCGAGCATATAATGACCGACGAGGGACGCTGCGCTGGACCAAATTTGGCCCGCCGCTAGCGGTTGCGGCAGGAAGCCCGGCGGTGCAATCTACCGTCATCTGGCTCTGGTGATCCGCACCCGCTTTGCCCCCAGCCCCAACGGCGCACTGCACCTTGGCCACGCCTATGCCGCCGTGGTGGCGCATGACCTTGCCCGCGCGCGGGGCGGCGCGTTCCTGCTGCGGATTGAGGACATCGACGGCGCGCGCAGCCGGGACGAGCATGTCGAAGAATGCCTCGCTGATTTGCGCTGGCTGGGGCTGGAATGGGACGGGCCGGTGGTGTTCCAGTCCGCGCGCCTTGCCAGCTATACCGCCGCTGCTGATCGGCTAAAGGCAATGGGCCTGCTCTATCCCTGCACCTGCACCCGCGCCGATGTGGCGAGCAAGGCTGCGCGCTACGGCCCGGATGGCCCCGTCTATCCCGGCACCTGCCGGGGCCGCAGCGATGATCCGCCGGGTGCGGCATGGCGGCTTAACATGGCCCGCGCGGCTGAGATTACCGGGCCGCTGTGGTGGACGGACGAGCTGGCCGGAGCGCAGCTTGCCGCGCCGGAACTGTTCGGAGATGTCGTGCTGCTGCGCAAGGATTCCCCCGCCAGCTATCACCTTGCCGCCACGCTGGACGATGCCTGTGCACACCCCGGCGGGCCGGTTACGCTGGTCACGCGCGGGGCAGACCTGTTCGCCGCCAGTCATGTGCACCGGCTGTTGCAGGCGCTGCTCGGCCTGCCGGTGCCCATCTGGCATCACCACGGCCTGCTGGTGGAAGCGGACGGGCGCAAGCTGGCCAAGCGGCGCGGCTCACCATCACTGGCAGGCCGCAGGCACGCCGGAGAGGACGGCCCTGCCCTTGCCGCCGCGTTGCGCGCCCGCCGCTTCCCCGCTGGCCTTTCGCTGGCAACAGGCGTATTGTTATCGCCATGAACGGAAACTACATCCTGGGTGCCGTGATCGTCGGGCTGATGATCATGGTTGTCGTCAGCCTCGTGCGCGGCATCGTCGCGTTCCTGCAAGGTTCAAAGGAAGCGCTTGACCGCGCCCCCGGCGAAGCAGCCAGCGAAGGGCCGACCGCGTCGCAGCTAACCCAGAACAAGATGATGTACGCCCGCATCAAGTATCAGGGGCTGGCGATTCTGGTCGTCGCCATCGTGCTTGTGGTCGCCAGAAGCCGCTAATTCTGTGGTAAAACTGAACAAGATCTACACCCGCACCGGTGATGCCGGGTCCACGGGCCTTGTCGACGGTTCGCGGCTGGCCAAACACCACGCGCGGATGGAAGCGATCGGTGCAGTGGACGAGGCGAACAGCGCGATCGGGCTGGCGCTGGTTGTATTGGCGGGCGGCGAATATCATGCCGCGCTGACCCGCATTCAGAACGACCTGTTTGATCTGGGCGCAGACCTTGCCACGCCCGGCAACGATTTTGCCCCGTCTCCCATGACCTTGCGCATGGTGCCGCAGCAGACCGATTGGCTGGAAGCGAGGATTGATGCGCTGAACGATACGCTGGCGCCGCTGACCAGCTTCATCCTGCCCGGCGGCAGCGAAGGCGCGGCGCGGGTTCATGTCGCGCGGGCCAGCGTGCGCCGGGCCGAGCGCGCGGCTACCGCGCTGGCGGCAGAGGCTCCGGTCAATCCGGCGGCGCTGGCCTATATCAATCGCCTGTCCGACTACCTGTTCCAGCTCGCCCGTGCGCTGAATGATCACGGCGCTGGCGATGTCCTGTGGGTGCCGGGACAAAATCGTTAGAGAGTGATGCCTTTAATCTGAATCGTCATCCCGGCGGAGGCCGGGACCCAGCCCAACCAAGAAGCGTCCAAACCAAGAAGCAGCGACGCTTCGCGGCCTAGTATTCAGAACGGCTGGATCCCGGCCTCCGCCGGGATGACGGGTGGTTCAGATGTTACGCACGATGATCTAGGTTTTACCCCGCTACCCGGCGATAACTTGCGTCGCCGGATGATGTCGGTCGAGGTGGCGGCGGATCATCTTCAGGTTTCTGGTGTTTGACCGGAACACCAGATCGAACAGGTCGCCCACCAACGGCACCGATCCCAGCAAAGTATCAAAGCCGACATTGGCCATCATGCGCCAGATCTTCCATTTGGGCATGCCCAGGTTGCGCGCTTCCCACACCAGGTAAAGCCCCATTGCCCCCGCGATCAGATCACCGGCAACCGGCACCAGGCCGACCACGGCATCGATCCCGACCGGGCGGTTGACCAGCGGAATGGTGAAGCTGCGCTCAAGCACGCGCTCGAACAGTTCGATGCGGCGGCGCACATCGCCGGGGCCTGCGCCAAGCGGCAATTCGGCGGTCAGGCGGCGCAAATCGGGCTTTGGGGTCATGGCATAGGCCTTGTGTGGCGGCGCGAGGGACACGCCGGGGCCAGCCTATTTGGGGCGCAGGGCCATTGGCGACAAGGGGTGCAGGCCGCGCGCATTGGTTGCAAAGCCATAGCCCGGCTCGCTCACAAGTGACCAGCGAACCGGCGAGCCGAGCGGGATGAAGACATTGGCAGCGGTAAGCTTGCGTTCGGCATCGGCCAGCAAAGCGGCGCGCTGCGCGGCATCGCCGGTCTGCGCCGCTTGTGCCGCAGCCCTGTCAGCATCGGGGCTGCACAGCCCGCGCGCGGCCTGGCAGGATAGCTGGTTGAAATACCAGTTCACCCCGGGATAGCGCGCTACCGCATCGACCAGCCGCAAATCCGCCTGAGCACGCTCGGCAACGCGGGTGACGTTGACACCGATGGCCGCGAAATCGCCAAGCAGGCGGGTGAACAGGAAATCGGTGCCCGGCCCGGTCGGCAAGGCAAGGCGCAAGGTCACCGGCTTGCCGCCCCGTGCCTTCCACTGGGCGATGCGCGATGAGGATTCCGCGCGACGGCGGGCAATGTCCATACCAAGCCAGCGTTCGCCGATGGAGGCTGCCGCGCCGGGTGCAACGACGCGGCTGGTCGGCACCCATTCGCGGATCGCCAGATCGCGGGCCATGCTATCGCGGTCTATCGCCATAGCCAGCGCCTCGCGAAGCTCAGCCGTGCCCAGCAGTCCGTCCGCGCGCACTACCGCCAGCCCGAACAGCCCGCTGACCGGATCAATGCGCAAGGCCCGCCGCGCAAGGCCTGATGCATCAAGCGCCATCGGATAATCCGCCAGCCCGCCGCCCAGCACGATCGCTGCCTTGCCCTCTTCGAACCGCTGGATCGCTGCCGCTGCGGGCAGGGCGTGCAGGCGGAGGGCCAGTGTGCGGTCTTTCCAGCCAGTTTCTTCGGGCAGCCCGCGCCGGGCCGGTTCCACCGGGGTCAGCAGCGCCATCGGCCCTTCGCGCTTAAGTTGCAGCGTGCCGGTGCCCACGTCCTTGCGCAGCAGGCCCAGTTCGGGCTGCGCCAGCATGTCGAGCAGATCGGGCGCTGCATGGCTAAGGCGGATTTCCACCACCCGCCCGGCCATCGCGCGCACTTCTTCCACGGGCGCAAGATCCTGACCAAACGGTGTGCCGGCAAGCCCCTTGATGGCGCGGTCGAGCGCGACTTTCACGCTTTCGCCCGAAAGCTCCGCCCCGCCCGGCCATGTGCTATCGCGCAGGCGGAAGATATAGCTGAGGCCATCATCGGTCACGATCCAGCGGTCGGCCATCGCCGGGATTACGCGGCCTTGTTCATCGAAAGCGACCAGCCCCTCGGCAGTGGCGGAGCGCACCAGCTGGCCCGCCAGCGTCAGGCTCTGCCCTTGTTCGAACGCGCTCTCAGGCTTGCCGATGACATCGACGTCGACCGTCTGCGAGCCGCTGCTGCAACCGGCAAGGAGCGCGGCGGCGGCGGCGATTGAAAGGAAGATCAGGCGGCGGATCATCGCCTTATGGATTAGGCCGACTATCGCCTGCCCGCAACTGCCAAGCGGCACCTTACAACTTGCGCAGCTGCCCCGCGCTGCGCGCCGCGCTGACGGCGACATTGCGGCGGATGACCACCGAATCAGACATCTCGCCCGTCGTGGAAGAAGCCACGCGGACCTGATCGGGATTGATCTCTTCGCGAAAGGCCACGCCGAAACGGTTGGCCTGGACCCAGGCGACAGTGCCCTCTGTCCAGCCGATTTCGCGCAGCTTTATCCACACCACCATGCCGCGCATGGCCTGCACGGTGCCTTCGGCCATCAGCCCGCCCGCAGACAGGTTGCGCATCTTGACGCGGTGTTCGAAGTTTTCGCCTTCCATGCGCAAGTCAGCCATGATGAACAGGCTGCTGCGGGGAACGTGGCGGCTTTCATCGCTTGAACCACTGTCCACGGACTGATCCTCCTGCTGTTCACTGGCGAGTTGCGCATCGGGACCATGCGCCGGATCGGGCAAACAGCCGGTTAACAGAGGTTTCGCGGCGGTCATGCGATCAGGCCGCGCCGCTCATGCGCTGCAGCGTTGCCAATGCCGCTTTCAGCGCGCGTTCGGTCTCCAGCGGATCGGCGGGAGCAGCGATAGCCGGGCGAAGCTGAGTCGGCGCGGCGGACGGCGCATCGAAACGGCGCAGGCCCGATGAGGAGAGCGGCGCGCCAAATGTCGGGGCAGCTTCCGCAGGCGGCGCGGCAAATTGCGCGTGTCCGGGGAAAATCACGACTGGTTCGATGTCGGGCGCGGCCTCGGCAACTTCCGGCTCATCGCCGACATCTTCGATTTGTTCCGCATCGAACGCAGGTTCCGCGACATCCTGGGCAACGGCTTCATCATGGCCGGTTTCATCCGCCCACACCGTTGCCAGCCGCACGGGCTTGACCGCCAGCAGCGAGCCATAACCGTTTTCCAGAGCATCGTCCGTGGTCGGTGTTTCGGGCAGGGCGGCAGGTTCGTGCTGATCGCGGGCGCTGGCCACTTCGGGCGCGCTGGCAACCGGGGCAGGCATGGCAAAGCGGCGCGGCGGGAGCAGCGATTCGACCGCTTCATCCTCGTCGTCGATGGCATGGAAACTGATCGGACGCAGCGCGGCGGGCATCGGCGGCGGGGTGCCCAGATCCTGCACTTCTGCCTGCGGCTCGGCCAGCGGCGCAATGGCAAGGGTGGCGACAGGCGCTTCCGGTGCCGGTTCAGGTTCAGGTTCCGGGGCGCGCGGTGGCAGCGCCGCAGTCATCGCAGCGGCGGCAGTCACGCCATCCCGGCGGCGGGCGATGGCGAGGGCGAGACGCTCTGCCAGTTGCACGATGCCCAGCGATTCGATCGGCGCGGCGCGCAGCTTTTCCGCACCATCGCGCGGCAGTTGGAACATGGGGCGAAGGATGGGCGTGGCAATTGGGGCCTGAGCGACTGGGGCCTGAGCGACTGGGGCCTGAGCGACCGGGGCCTGAGCGACCGGGGCGACTTCCTCAGGCTCAGACGCGGCGACCGGGCCATCGAACGCACGGGCGAGCGCCACTTGTGCCGCCACGGGTTCGGCTTCGACAGGCTCTTCATCCTGCTCAGTCACCGATATGTCGGCCAGATCGAGAATGCGGGGATCGAGGCTGTGAATGTGTACGCCCTCAACCACGGCCGTCACTTCGGGCGCAGCCAATTCTGGTGCGGCCGCTTGCGTCACTGATTGCGACAGCGGCGTGGAATCGCTGTATGGGCGTTCGTAGTCTTCTTCCATCGCCAGCGCGCGGCGGCGACCGGGAATGACCGCGCTGGCCTGATCGGCCCTTGCGGCCTCAAGCCGGTCAAGATCGTCGTTATCACCATCGTCCCAAACGTCCTGCACTTGCACCTCGGCGCGGCTGCGGACGGGCTTGGCCACCTTGGGCAGGGCGATGCGCAGGCCCAGCACCAGACCGATCACTGCCCCCACCGCAAACATGGCGAGCGCCAGGATAATCCGCGCGGTAATGCCCAGCGGCGGCGCAGCGGCGGGAACCAGAGTATCGATATGCAGCGCCAGAACGGCGTTTTCCAGCAAAGATGGGCGAATCGCCAGACTGCCAAGGCCGAACAGGGCCGCGAACCACAGACAAACCATCGCCGGGAACAGCGGATGGCGGCTGATCGGAAGTTTTTTCCTGCTTTTCAAGGTATTCGCCCGCAAGTTGAGTGCCCCCGTTCCGTCGCCCGGCGTCATTATGCCGCCGCCGCGATTGATCGGCCATTCCGGGTGGCTACCAGCATTTGGTAAACAGCCAGATAACGTTTGACGTTCTGCGCCCAGTCATGGCTGGCGCGAACATGCGCGGAACCGGCGCTGCGCATGGCGTCCCAGCCACTGCGGTTTTCCAGCAATCCGGCCAGTGCAGAGGCACATGCAGAGGGATTGTCCGGCGCAAACAGCACCCCGGTCTTGCCCTGGCTCACCAGTTCGCGGTGGCCGCCCACATCAGACGCCGCCACCAGCTTGCCCTGTGCCATCGCCTCCAGCGGTTTGAGCGGCGTGACCAGTTCGGTCAGGCGGCTGGCCTTGCGCGGATAGGCCATGACATCGGCCAGCGCGTAATAGCGTTCCACCTGATCATGCGGCACCCGGCCAACAAAGCGGATGGCATGGGCAGCGGGCGAGGCCGCCGCCAGTGCGCGGCACGTCGCCTCTACCGGCCCGCCGCCCACCAGCAGCAGGCGTGCACCGGGCTGGCGGGTAATCAGTTCGGGCATGGCGGCGATCAGGTCGTCGATGCCTTCATAGTCATAGAAACTGCCGATAAAGCCGATCACCGGCCCCTCGCCCAGATCAAGCTCGCTGGCGAGCGCCAGGTCGCGCGCGACCGGCTGGCCGAATGCGGCAAGGTCTATCCCATTGGGCGAAACCGTGATTCGCGCCGGATCGGTGCCGCGCGCGATCAGGTCTTCGCGCAGGCCCTGGCAGATCGTCACCACCGCATCGGCATTGCCGACGACATGGTTTTCCAGTTGCCGGGTCAAGCGGTACTTGATCGACCCTTCGCGCCCGGTGCCGTTGCCGACGGCGGCATCTTCCCAGAACGCGCGGATTTCATAGACCAGCGGAATGCCAAGAGCGCGAGAAGCCCGCAGCGCCGCCGCGCCGCACAGGGCCGGGGAATGGGCGTGGATCACGTCTGGCCGCCATGTGCCGCAAAGCCTTTGGATAGCGGCGTCCAGCGCGCCGATTTCGCGCCATTCACGCAGGCCAGCCGGGCCGCTGGGCACGCCGGGGGTGCGGTGGAACAGAATGCCGTCGTGCACTTCCGCGCCATCAGCCCCCCTGCCGCCTTCCGTTTCGGTACGCCACGCTGCCGCCTGACCGCCCACGTCCTGCCGCAGCCCGGTGATGCTACGCAGCTCTATCCCCGCCGCCTGCTGCGCCTGAAGAATGGCGCGGGTGCGAAAGGTGTAGCCGCTGTGCAGCGGCAGGGAATGGTCAAGGACATGGAGAACGCGGGTCATGCAACACCGATTGCCACGCAAAGGCTTAACGCGGCGTCAACCGAACCTCGCTAGGGAAGGTCGCTGTACCAAAACGGGCCACTAACGAAAGGGCCGGCATATGCTTGATCTGGCTCTGGCCTCGTTCGTCATCGCGTTTCTGGCGCTGGGGCTGCGCCGTCCGTTCATCTGGGTGCTGGCCTATCTTTATATCGACATCGTCGCGCCGCAGAAGATTTCGTACTTCCTGCTCGCCTCTATCCCGCTGTCGCTGATCGCGTTCACTGCCGCGTTTGGCGGCTGGCTGGTGGCGGACGACAAGGCCGACTGCCGCTTTACCATGCGGCAGGGCCTGCTGCTGCTGCTGCTGGCCTATTGCGGCATGACCACGCTGGGCGCCGATTTCCCGGTCGAGGCGCTGGATAAGTGGGCCTGGGTGTGGAAGGCGCTGCTGTTCGCCATTTTCCTGCCGCTGACCTTGCGTACGCGGCTGCGGCTGGAGGCGGTGGCGCTGACGATGGCGCTGTCTGCCGGGTCGATCGTGATAACCGGCGCAATCAAGACGCTGGCCTCGGGCGGCGGCTATGGCACGTTGCATTTCTTCGTCAACGACAACACCGGGCTTTACGAAGGCTCGATCATATCATGCGTAGCGATCTCGCTGATCCCGATCATCATGTGGCTGGCGAAGCACGGCACGATCTTTCCCGCCAATCTGCCGAGCGGCCTGCCCCGCCCGTGGATGGTCAAGCTGTTCGCCGCCGCGCTGTGCTTTTCCTGCCTGCTGATCCCCATCGGCACCCAGGCGCGCACGGGCCTTATGTGCATCGGCCTGCTGGGGGTGCTGTCGCTGCGATCAGTCAAGAACCGCATCCTGTACATCGCACTGGCCGCGCTGGCCCTGTTGGTGGCGGTGCCGTTCCTGCCGGATACTTACACCAACCGCATGAATACGATCGAAAACCATGAGTCCGACCAGTCGGCATCGACCCGCATCGCCGTGTGGAAGTGGACCATCGGCTATGTGAAAGAACACCCGCTGGGCGGCGGGTTCGAGGCCTATCGATCAAACCGCCTGACATTTGAAACAAAGGCGGCGACGACCGAGGGCAATACCACCTCGGTCGAAACCAACCTGATGACGGACGAGGGCCGCGCGTACCATTCCAGCTATTTCGAGATGCTGGGCGAACAGGGCTATCCCGGCCTTGCCCTGTGGCTGGTCATTCAGGTCACCGGGCTGTGGCAGATGGAACGGGTGCGTTCGCGCTGGCGCAAGAAGGCTGCAGCGCCCGGCAGCGGTCCGGAACAGCAGTGGCAGGCCCCGCTGGCCAATGCGCTGCAACAGGCGCAACTGGTCTATCTGCTCGGCTCGTTCTTCATCGGCATCGCCTATCAGCCGTTCATCCTGATGCTGATCGGCCTGCAATGCGGCCTGTTCAGCTATCTGAAACGCACCGAAAGCGCCGAGAGTGCGCCGGTTCGGCCCAGCCGGGCGATGAAGCTGCCGGGCGCGGTGCCGACCCTGTAAGCAGGCACAAAAAAGGCCCGGACGGAGTGACCGTCCGAGCCCTTTTTGTTCGATAACCGCGCCTTACAGCGTGCGTTCGCGCATTTCGACGTCGAAGGTTTCCAGCACGTCGCCCGGCTTGATGTCGTTGGTATCCTGCAAGACCACGCCGCATTCCAGACCCATGCGGACTTCGGCAACATCGTCCTTGAACCGGCGCAGCGAGGCGACCGTGGTCTTGGTGATGATGACATCGTCGCGGGTGATGCGGGCGTGCAGGCCCTTGCGGATATAGCCGTCGGTGACGAGCAGGCCCGCCGCCTTGTCCTTCTTGCCGGCCGGGAAAATATCCTTGATCTCGGCGCGGCCGACCACGGTTTCGATCCGCTCAGGACCAAGCTCACCAGCCATCTCCTTGGCGATGTCCTCGGTCAGGTGATAGATCACGTCAAAATACTTCATCCGCACCTTGTGGCGGGCGATCATCTCGCGCGCCTTGGCGTTGGGGCGCACGTTGAAGCCGATGATCGGCGCGCCCGAGGCAGAGGCCAGCGTGACATCGCTTTCGGTGATCGCGCCAACGCCCGAATTGAGCACGCGGACCTTGATCTCGTCAGTCGAAAGCCGGTTGAGCGAGTTGACGATGGCTTCCGCAGAACCCTGCACGTCGGCCTTGATGACCACCGCGTATTCCAGCACGGTTTCCTTGTCCTTCAGCGCGGAGAACATGTTCTCAAGGCTGGCAGGCGCCGTGGTTGTACGCTTTTCAGTCGCCTTTTCATGACGGTAGGCCGCCACTTCACGGGCGCGCTGTTCGTTTTCAACCACGGTAAGCGTGTCTCCGGCCATCGGCACACCGCCCAGACCCAGCACTTCCACCGGCAGTGCTGGGCCAGCTTCCTTGATCTGACGGCCCTTGTCATCATGCAGCGCGCGGACGCGGCCAGACTGGGTGCCGACGACGAAAATGTCGCCAACCTTCAGCGTGCCGCGCGTGATCAGCACGGTCGCCAGCGGACCCTTGCCCTTGTCGAGCTTGGCTTCGACCACAGTGGCTTCGGCCAAGCGATCCGGGTTGGATTTCATTTCCATCAGTTCGGCCTGAAGCAGGATCTTCTCGATCAGTTCATCCATGCCCGCGCCGGTCTTGGACGAAACTTCAACGTCCTGCACATCGCCCGACATCGCTTCGACCACGACTTCGTGTTCCAGCAGACGTTCGCGGATCTTCTGCGGGTTGGCTTCCGGCTTGTCGCTCTTGGTAATGGCGACAATCATCGGCACCCCGGCTGCGTGCGTATGGCGGATCGCCTCGATCGTCTGCGGCATGATGCCATCGTCGGCAGCAACCACCAGGATGACGATGTCGGTGACATTCGCGCCGCGCATACGCATTTCGGTAAAGGCTTCGTGGCCCGGCGTATCAAGGAAGGTGATCAGATCGCCGCTCTTGGTCTTGATCTGGTACGCGCCGATATGCTGGGTAATGCCGCCAGCCTCGCCGCGCACCACGTCGGTGCCGCGCAGCGCGTCGAGCAGGCTGGTCTTGC
>JBDTUQ010000027.1:0-27133 GCA_040007615.1 Novosphingobium sp. | reverse complement strand
CGAACCCGCCTAGCTAGCTTGGAAGGCTAGTGCATTACCACTATGCTATACCCGCTCATCACATCGGTCGCGCTGTGGCCTCATATCCGGGTAGGGACATGAACGCCGGCGCGGTGGAATGGCGCTTGCCATCATGGGGGGCGGTCCGTCAATCTCTTTGCGCATGAACGGGTATCATGCTGCGATCAGGAGCAACGGATGAATCTCGCGAACAGGAATTCGGGCGCGGAACCGGCCAAGGCGAAAGGCGCGCTGGAGCTGGCCCTGACCGCGCGGTTTGGCCGGATGCTGGAAAAGCTGGGATTCTCTGCTCGCAAGCGCGGTAAGGGCGGCGCTGCGCAGCCTGCCCGGCTGATCGACCTGGCCGAACTGCTGTTGTCACTGAAAGGGCGCGCTTCCGGGCCGTCACTGGCTTCGGCGTTCTTTGATCTTTACGAAGCAAGCGATATGGCGGCGCGGCGCGAATTTCTGCTGGAAGTGCGCGCGCGGTTCCCCCGTGACGGACAGGCGATTGCCGCGGCGATTACCGCCTGGCAGACCAGCCCCGATGAGGCGAGCGCCAAGGCGCTGCACCGGGCCGCCGTATCGCAGTGCCAAAAGATGATCCGCATGCTCAATCTGGCCCCCGGCGGCATCCGGCGGCTGATCCACATGCGGGCCGATCTGCTGGCAGGCGGCAAGCTGGGGCGGGGCGAGGCGGCGCTGGACGCGGATTTCGAATATGTGTTTTCCGGCTGGTTCAACGCCGGGTTCCTCGAACTGCGCCGCATCGACTGGGAGACGCCCGCTGCCGTGCTGGAACGGGTCATCCGGTATGAGGCGGTGCATTCGATCCAGGGATGGGATGACTTGCGCCGCCGGGTCGAGCCGGCCGACAGGCGCTGCTACGCCTTCTTCCACCCGCAGATGGCCGACGATCCGCTGATCTTCGTCGAAGTGGCGCTTACCGATATGCTGCCTGCCGCGATCGACAGCATCATCGCAGACGAGCGGGAAGTGATCGATCCGCGCAGCGCCAGCCACGCCATCTTCTATTCGATATCCAACTGCCAGCAGGGCCTGCGCGGCATTCCGTTTGGCAATTTCCTGATCAAGCAGGTGGTCGAACTTCTACGCGCCGAACTGCCCCAGCTTTCCTGCTTTGCCACGCTGTCACCTTTGGCGGGCTTTGCGCGGTGGTTTGCACAGCAGGATGGGGCCGAGGTGTCCACTGGGGATGCGTTACGGGCAAAGGCGGCGCGTTATCTGGTGACCGGGCGCGGTGCATCGGGTGCGGTGCTCGATCCGGTGGCGCGGTTTCATCTGGGCAACGGAGCACGGCTGGAAGCGGTCCATGCCGGGGCGGACCTGTCAGCCAACGGCCAGCGCCAGTCGCATGGCGTGATGGTCAATTACGTTTATGACCTTGCCAAGATCGAGAGCAATCTGCTGGCTCTGACTGAACTGGACGAGGTCGCACATTCGCCAGAAGTGTCCGCACTGGTCGAACAGGCTGCGGCATTGCGCAGTGAGGTGGCGCCCAAGGCGGCGTGATTCAGATTGCAGGCACTTCGCGTTTGCAAAAAGACAAAGGGCTACGCCCTGCGCCAGCACTTCACACCTTGTCGCTAAACAAAAAAGCCCCCCGCATCCGGTGATGCGGGGGGCTTTTTGTTACGCAGTGAGACCGAACCTAGTGCTGGTCAGCCCAGACGTTGCGCTTGGCCAGATAGGCCAGCACGGTGGCGAAAAGCAGGAAGCCCAGTACGGCCCAGCCGGTCTGCTTGCGCTTGTCCAGCTTCGGCTCGGCGGTCCACACCAGGAATGCCGACACGTCCTTGGACATCTGGTCAACCGTCGGCTTGGTGCCATCGCTGTACGTTACCTGACCTTCCGCAGTCAGCGGCGGCGGCATCGCGATGTTGAGGTTGGCGAAGTACGGGTTGTAATGCAGCCCTTCCGGCGTCTTGGCATCGGGGTACTTCTTCAGCAATTCGGCGGGCTGGTTGGCATAGCCGGTCAGCAGCGAATAGATGTACGACGCACCGCCGTGACGGGCCTTGGTGATCAGCGACAGGTCAGGCGGGCTGCCCTGGCCGCCATAGACCACAGGCGGGAAGTGATCGGTCGCCTTACCCGGGCTGGTCTTCAATTCGCCAGTCGCGGTGTTGTAGGCCGGAACCTGAACCTTGGCGGCGATGGCCTTCACTTCGTCGGCATCATAGCCGAGCGCGGCCAGATCGCGGAAAGCGACATATTTCAGCGAATGGCAGCTCGCGCAGACTTCGGAATAAACCTGAAAGCCGCGTTGCAACTGCTGGCGATCAAACGTGCCTAAGGCCCCGTCGCTGGACAGCGCCAGTTCTTTGGGGTGTTCGTGGAACGACCGTTCTGCCGAATGCGGCAGTCCGTCTTGAGCGGTCGAAACCGCTTCGCCGACGAACGACCAGGCCAGTGCCCCTGCAAAGAACAGGCCGGCGAGGATGGAGAAGATGCGGATCATGGTTCTGTCTCTTTCCGTGTCGCTGGGGTCAGGCCGAAGTTGCGGGGAGAACCGCAACCTGATCATGACCAAGGACCGCTTCGGTGATCGAGAACGGCAGCGGTTCCGGGCGCTCGATCGAGGACACGAACGGCAGGATCACAAGGAAGTGGAGGAAGTAATAGATGGCAGCGACCTGGCTGATCATCAGGTACGGCTCCTCCGCCGGGGCGCCGCCGCAATAGCCGAGCACCAGTACGTCAATGACCAGCACCCAGAAGAACTTGCGGAACAGCGGGCGGTAGTTGCCCGAACGGACCGGCGATTTATCCAGCCAGGGCAGGATGAACCACATCAGGATCGCGCTGAACATCGCCAGCACGCCCAGCAGCTTGGCCGGAACGAAGAAGAAGTCCGAGGTGAAGCTGCGCAGGATCGCGTAGAACGGCCAGAAGTACCATTCAGGAACGATGTGCGCCGGTGTCTGCATCGGGTTGGCCGGGATATAGTTGTCCGGGTGGCCCAGCGCGTTCGGTCCGAAGAACAGCATCGCGCAGTACAGCAGCAGGAACACGCCCAGTCCGAAGCCGTCCTTGGCAGTATAGTACGGATGGAACGGCAGCGTATCGCTTTCGGTCTTCACTTCCACGCCAGTGGGGTTCGAAGATCCGGGGATGTGCAGCGCCCAGATGTGCAGAATCACCACGCCGAGGATAACGAACGGCAGCAGGAAATGCAGCGAGAAGAAGCGGTTGAGCGAGGCATTGTCAGGCGCATAGCCGCCCAGCAGCCACTGCTGGATCGGCTCACCCACCAAGGGAATCGCGCCGAACAGGCCGGTGATCACTTTCGCGCCCCAGAAGCTCATCTGGCCCCACGGCAGCACATAACCCATGAAGGCGGTGGCCATCATCAGCAGGAAAATCACCACGCCCAGCAGCCACACCATCTCGCGCGGTGCCTTGTACGAACTGAAGTAGAAGCCCCGGAAGATGTGGATATAGACCACGACAAAGAACGCCGAAGCGCCGTTGGCGTGGGCATAGCGCATCAACCATCCCCAGTTGACGTCGCGCATGATGTGCTCGGTCGAATTGAAGGCAACCGAGGCATCGGCGGCGTAATGCATCGCCAGCACAATGCCGGTGACGATCTGCAACACCAGGCAGAACCCGGCGAGAATGCCGAAGTTCCAGAAATAGTTCAGGTTACGCGGCACCGGATAGCCCGCACCGATCGCATTGTAGACAAAGCGCGGCAGCGGCAGCTTTTCATCCATCCACTGCATGAAGGGATGGTTTGGCTTGTATTCGTTGGCCCAGGGAAAGCTCATGTTCTGTGTCCTTACCCGATCTTCACGACAGTGGCGGTCGTAAAGGCATATTCCGGCACCTCAAGATTCTTAGGCGCCGGGCCTTTGCGAATGCGCGCAGCGGTGTCGTAAACCGAACCATGACAGGGGCAGAAATACCCGCCGAATTCACCCTTTACTTCGCCTTCGCCCGCGCCCAGCGGCACGCAACCCAGGTGGGTGCAGACGCCCATCGTGATCAGCCAGTTTTCATGGCCTTCCTTGGTGCGTTCAGCCAAAGTTTGCGGATCACGCAGCGACGAAACGTCAACCTTGCCCGCCTCGGCAATTTCCTTTGGTGTCAGGTTGCGGATGAAAACCGGCTGCTTGCGGAAGACCGCCTTGATCGCCTGACCGGGCTGGATCGCGCTGATGTCCACTTCGGTCGAGCTTTCAGCCAGCACGTCAGCCGATGCCGACATCTGGCTGATCAGCGGCACCAGGGTGGCGACGCCGCCGATGCCCGCCGCGCTGACCGCAGCGATATTGATAAAATCGCGCCGACGCACTCCGTCCGCTTCGGAGTGTCCCGCAGCAGCAGTGCCCGCATCTTGTGACATGGTAGACCTTGTCCTGTTCTATCGACCTGATTCCAACCGACGCCAAAAAGGCAGCCGACCGAGTCACGCCAAAACCATTTCGCCGCGCCGCAAGGGTTACTTTCGAAGTTTAGCTTCGCTTTGCCCCCGACGCCGACCCGACACATGGTTCCCCAACCATCGGGCCTCGACTTGGGGGGCTGATAGACGCGAAAATATGGCCTGCCAACCGTGTTTTTCGGCTCTGTGTGCAGAGATTCAGTCCGGCCCCCGCGAAAGCCCGATCAGCGAGAACTGGCGGCCATAGTTTGCCTGCCCGCGATGGGTCGCCCGGCGGAAGGAAAACAGGCGCTGTTCCTGCGCATAAGTGTCGCAGCCGAGCTGTTCGATCCGGCCCACCCCGGCTGCGCCCAAGCGCGCGGCGACATAGCCTTCAAGGTCGAAATGCCAGTGGCCGGGCTGGCCTGCGGCAAAGAAAGCCTCATTGCCGGGCGCTGCCTGTGTGAACCGCACGAAGAAGGCTTCATCGACTTCGTAACTGGCCTGCGCGATGCACGGGCCGACGGCGGCGACGATCCGCGCCGGGTCTGCGCCAAGGCCGACCATCGCCGCGACTGTGCGGTCAGTGACGCCGGAGAGCGCGCCTTTCCAGCCCGCATGTGCTGCGCCGATCACCCCGGCCTTGCGGTCGGCCAGCAGGACGGGCGCGCAATCGGCGGTGACGATTCCCAGTAGCACGCCGGGGCGGTTCGTTACCATCGCATCGGTGCGGGGCCGCTCGTCCACTGGCCACGGCGCATCGACCACCACGCAATCGGGCGAATGGACCTGATAGACGGTAGCCAGCGCCGCGCCGGGCATGACCGCCGCCACTGCCCGCGCGCGGTTTTCCGCCACCGCCGCGTCAGCATCGCCTGCGCCCAGCCCGACATTCAGCCCGGCCACTTCTCCGCCCGACACGCCGCCGCGCCTTCCGAGGAAGCCGTGCGGCACGCCCGACAGCACCTTGGCGGTGAGTACCTCAACCGAATCGGGCGTGGCGGAATCAGCCAAGGCTGCGGCTCACTTGCTCAAACGTATCGCGCGACAGGCCCGGCGCCGCCATTATGCGTTCCAGTTCGGCGCGCATCATCGCTGATCGCACTGGCTCGATTCGTCGCCAGCGCCCCAGTGAGGGGACGAACCGCGCTGCCGTCTGCGCATTCGTCGGATCGAGCGCCAGAATCAGGTCCGCGATCAATCGGTAACCCTCGCCCGAAGCGTCGTGAAACGCATGGCCGTTCGCCGCCAGCGCCATGTAGAGCGCGCGGACCCGGTTGGGGTTTTGCAGGGTGAAATCGGGATGGCCCGCCAGCGCGCGGGCATGAGCGAGCGCATCAGCGTGGAGCGACCCGGCCTGAAGCGAAAACCACTTGTCGATCACCAGCGCGTTACCTGCATAGCGCGCATGGAACTGCGCCAGCCGGTCTGCACGCTCGGGCGTATCGAGCGCGCAGAGCACCATCAGCGCGCCTTGCCGGTCAGTCATATTGCTTGCCGAATCGAACTGAGTGGCGGCGCGGCGGGCGGCCTCATGCGGCGCACCGGCGGCGAGGTAGACCAGCGCCTGCGTCTTGACCTTGCGCGCGCCCCGTGCGGCGGCTTCCAGCCCATAGGGGACGGCGCTGGCCCGGTCGTGCAGCGCGGTAAAGCGGGCCTGCAAGCTCGCTCCCAGCCACGCCTTCAGCCCCTCACGCTCGCGCCAGATCGCGACGGGATCGGCTGCTTCCAATTGCTCGGCCAGATAGCCCTCGCCGGGCAGCACCAGCAGCTCGCCGCGCATCAGATCATCCAGCGCCGCATCATCGAGCACGGCTGCGAGCGCATCGCCGATGGCCTGACGCCCGGCTGCCTGCTCGGTTTCGCTCAGCGCCCCGCCCAGCACAGCGACCAGATGCCGCACGATCAGGCTTTGCAGCGCCTCATACCGGGCGAAAGGATCGTCATCGTGCGCGGCGAGGAACACCAGATCGGCTTCTGACTGCGCCGCATTAATGGCCACCGGAGCCGAAAAGCCCCGGTTGATCGACAGCACCGGGCGGGCGGCAAAGCCGGGGAAGGTGAACGTGGCCTCAGCCTTGTCCAGCACGACCAGCTGCTCGCCGCCGTGCTTGCCTGTCGCCGGATCGAATAGCGCCAGACGCAGCGGAATCGGCATCGGTTGCTTGTCGGGCTGGCCGGGGGTGACGGGGACTTGCTGCGCCAGATGCAGCGTGGCGACGCCCCCGGCATAGTCCAGCCGCGCGGCAACTCTGGGCGTTCCCGCCTGCGAATACCACAAGCGGAACTGCGTCAGGTCCAGCCCCGCGCCCGCCTCGATAGACTGGATGAAATCCTCGCACGTCGCCGCCTCGCCATCGTGGCGGTCAAAATAGAGGTCAGTGCCTGCACGGAACCGCTCCGGACCGGCGATGGTCCGCATCATGCGGATCACTTCGGCGCCCTTGTTATAGACGGTGCTGGAATAGAAGTTCGATATTTCCTGAAAGGAATCGGGCCGGATCGGATGCGCCAGCGGGCCGGAGTCTTCGGGGAACTGCGCCCCGCGCAGCACGCGCACGTCCTCTATGCGCTTGACCGGCTCGCTGCCCATGTCGGCGCTGAACAGCTGGTCGCGAAGCACGGTGAAGCCTTCCTTGAGGCTCAGCTGGAACCAGTCGCGGCAAGTCACGCGGTTGCCCGACCAGTTGTGGAAATACTCGTGGCCGATCACCGCCTCGACAGCGTCATAATCGCCGTCGGTCGCGGTTTCCGGGTCGGCGAGGACATAGCGGGTGTTGAACACGTTCAACCCCTTGTTCTCCATCGCACCCATGTTGAAATCGGACACGGCGACGACATTGAACAAGTCGAGATCATATTCGCGGCCAAAGGCCTGTTCGTCCCACTGCATCGAATGGATCAAGCTGCGCATGGCGTGCTGGGTGCGGCCTTCGTCGCCGGGGCGGACCCAGATGCCAAGGTCGACCTTGCGCCCGTTCATGGTGGTAAAGCTGTCTTTGGTGGCGACCAGATCGCCCGCGACCAGCGCGAACAGATAGCAAGGCTTTGGCCAGGGATCGTGCCATTCGGCCCAATGGGTACCGTCCGGCCCATCGCCGCTCGCGGTGCAATTGCCGTTGGACAGCAGCACCGGGAACGCCGCCTTGCTGCCGCTCATCCGCAAGCGGTAGGTGGAAAGCACGTCTGGCCGGTCAGGAAAGAAAGTGATGCGGCGGAACCCTTCGGCCTCGCACTGGGTGCAGAGCATCCCGTTCGACGCATAAAGCCCCATGAGCTGGCTGTTGGCGGCGGGATTGATTGCGGTTTCAATGGTGATCTGGTGCGCGTCACCGTCCAGTTCGACCAGCAGATCCGCCCCGTCCATCCGCCATGCGTTGCTAGGCAGGCCATCGACGCTGACCGAGCGCGCTGCCAGTCCATCACCATTGAGGCGCAGGGTGTTTTCGCCGCTGCCAGCCGGGTTGCGCTGGACCGACAAGGTGGAGCGCACATCAGTGGCATCAAGGCCAAGCCGGAAGTCCAGCGCAACCTCGCTCACCAGCCAGGCAGGCGGGCGGTAATCCTCGCGGCGGATGACGGGGGCGGCGGCGGGTGCGGTCTGGATGTTCATGGCGTCTATCTAGTGAATGGATTTGCGAATGCCAGCAGGTAAGCTAGGCAAACGCCCATGCCCCGCATCCTGATCTTCGGCCTCGGCTATAGCGCCAAAGTCATCGCCGCCGCGCTTGCTGCGCGCGGGTGGGAGGTGATTTCTACGGGGCGTGAGGGCACGTTGCGGTTTGACGATAGCGGCAACGTGCGCGTGGCCCTGGCCGATGCCGATCAGGTGCTTTCGTCCGTGCCGCCCTCTGGCGATGGCAGCGATCCGGTGCTGGAGGCCTATGGCGACGCGCTGCAGGGCAAGGGGCTGACGTACCTTTCCTCCACCGGCGTCTATGGCGATTGCGGCGGGGCGTGGGTGGATGAAAGCGCGGCTACCGGCACTGGCCGCCGCACCGCGCGGGCGGACTGTGATGGGCAGTGGCTGGCCTTGGGCGCGCGGGTGTTGCGGCTGCCGGGGATCTATGGCCCGGGCCGCAGCGCGCTTGACCGGGTGCGCGATGGCCCAAATGCATCAAGGGCGCAGCGGATTGATCTGCCGGGCCAGGTATTCAGCCGCGTGCATGTGGACGACATCGCCAGCGGGGTGATAGCCGCTCTGGATGCGCCGCCGGGGGCGTACAACCTTGCCGACGACCTGCCGTGCAGCCAGAACGCGGTGATTGAGGAAGCCTGCCGCTTGCTGGGCCGTGCGCCGCCTCCCATGCTGTCGCTGGAACAGGCGGCGCTATCGCCAATGGCGCGGGCGTTTTATGCCGAGAACCGCCGCGTCGCCAATGGCAAGGCGCGGCGCGTGCTGGGCTGGCAGCCGCGCTATCCCACTTACCGCGACGGCCTAGCCGCGATCCTTGGCGCTGGAGGATAGCGCGATGATCAGCCCCGCCAGCGCCGTCACCGCGCCCGCGCCTGCCAGAAACGACCAGCGGTAGCCTTCGAACAGCGTGGAAAGCCCCATCGCAACCACCGGCGTCAGCACGCCGCTGTAAGCCGCGCGCCCGGCGCCCATCTTGCGGATCAGGCTGAAATACATCGGGAACGTCAGCACCGATCCCACCAGTCCCAGATAGACTATGCCGCCCACGGCAGCCGGGCGCGAATCGAAGACTGGCGGACCATAGATCAGCGATGACAGCACCACGTTGGCCACCGTCGCCCAGATCATCGCCCAGGCCAGCATCGGCACCAGCGCCGTGCGCCGCGCGACCGCGCCCTGTTGCAGCACGTTGGCCGTCGAAGCGGAAAGCAGCGCCCCGCAGGTCAGCGCGATTCCTAGTGGCACCGATGCGCTGGGCGGCGCGACCCGGTATTCGTGCAGCAGCAACATGCCGATGCCCACCATCGCGACCGCAGTTCCGGCCATGAAGCGCCCGCCGATGCGCGTGCCCAGAAACAGGCGCGACAGCAGCGCATTGGGCACCAGCAGCAGCGCAAACAGCACCGCGACCAGCCCCGATGTCAGGTAATGTTCGGCGGGGTAGATGAACTGGAAGTTCAGGCTGAACTGCGCCACGCCAACGATCGCGGCCAGCCGCTGCGCGTCAGCAGGAAGCCGCAGCGATTCGCGGCGCAGCAACGCCAGCACCACCATGCCGACAGCGCCCAACGCAAAACGCCATGTCGCCCCCCAGCCGGGCGGGACCGTGCTGATCTGATCCTTGATAACGATCCACGTCGAACCCCAGACGAGGGCCACCAGCAGGAACGGCACCACAATGCCTGCCCCCGGCCCGGCCCTCGACTCTGCCCGCGATGCGTTCTGACCGCTCACAGCGCCGCCAATGCGAGGGCAAGCGCGGCAACATGCGCCGGATCGCTATCCCATGCGGTAACCAGCCGGGCGGCCGAATCCCCCCAGTCGTAAAAGGCAAATCCCTGCGCGCGCAAGCCGGCACGCTCTGCTGCGTTCAGGGTGACGAACAGCTCATTGGCCTCGACCGGGTGGAGCAGCCGGTCAGTGCAGGCAGCGGCCAGTTCCTGCGCCGCGCCGTTGGCGGCGCGGGCGTTTGCCAGCCACAAGTCCCCTTCCAACAGGGCCAGAATCTGCGCCGCCAGAAACCGGCCTTTCGATTGCAGGTGCCCCGCGCGCTTGCGTCGATAGCGGACCATGTCGGCCAGCGCGGGGTTGAAGAAAACCACCGCTTCGGCGCTCATGCCGCCGTTTTTGATGAAACCGAAGCTCAGCGCATCAACCGGGCCGCAGGCCTGCGCGGGGGAGCAGTCCAGAAACGCCGCCGCATTGGCAAACCGCGCGCCGTCCATATGCAGGCGAAGCCCGCGCGCCTCTGCGAACCCGCCAAGCGCCTCCAGTTCCGCCGGGCGATAGGCACAGCCATATTCACTCGCCTGCGTGATCGAGATCGCGTGCGGCTGCACCTGATGCACGTCATCGCGAATCGCATCGGTCACGGCGGCAAGGCTGGCGGGGGTCAACTTAGCGCCTTCCCCCTCGGCCAGCACCAGCTTGGCCCCGTGCAGGTAAAAGCCCGGCGCGCCCGCCTCGTCCACCTCGATATGTGCCTCGCGGTGGCAAACCACCGCGCCGTGCGGGGCCACCAGCGGGCTAAGCGCCAGACAGTTCGCCGCCGTGCCCGTGGCTGCCCACAAGGCCGCGCATGGCCTGCCGAACAGCGCCGAAAACGCATCGTCCAGACGCAGACTCAGCCGGTCAGCATCATAGGCGTCGTCAGGCGCGTCGGCGGCCTGCATCGCCTTCCACACGGCAGGATGCACGCGCGCGGCATTGTCGGAATTGAATTGCATGACCACATGGGGCTTTGCGCAACTAGTGCCCAAGGTCAAGGAACAGCCGATGCCCGAAGTCACAATCACCACGCATAACGCCGGGAACTCAGGCGAATACCACGCGCACGTTGCCGGCAGCGAATCGATTGGCCGTCTGACGTGGAAGAAACAAGGCGATGTGCGCGTGGCCGATCATACCCTCGTCCCGCCCGAACTGGGCGGACGGGGCATCGCCGCGCGGCTGGTCGATGCGCTGATCGCCGACGCCCGCGCGCAGGGGTTCAAGGTGGTGCCGCAGTGCAGCTATATCGACGCAGCATTCCGGAAACACCCGGAATGGGCCGATCTGCGGGCATAGTTCCGGTGCCGGGGGACATCAACAATGCCCGAATACGGAAATGGTGCTGCTGGGGAGGATTGAACTCCCGACCTCAGCCTTACCAAGGATGCGCTCTACCACTGAGCTACAGCAGCGTACCATTTCCGCTTCGGCCCGGCCATGTGGCCATGACGGGCAGGGGCGCGCTATTGGCCGGGGGGCCGGGGCTTGTCAAGCGGGGCTTGAGCCAGCCGCAACCTAATGCTCCCGCGACTTGAGTTTCGCGCGGCGGGGCACCAAGGAAGAACGATGGACAAGCCAGCAACGCCATCACGAGAAGACCGCCTCGCCGCCAAGCTGCGCGAGAACCTGAAACGCCGCAAGGTGCAGGCGCGTGAACAGAACGCCGGGCAGACGGGGATACCGATAGAGCACGATCCGGCAGCCCTTCCCAAACCGCCCCCTGCAAGCTAGTGGCCAATTCTGCCCTGTTATTGGGTCGCAAATTGCCAGAGGGAGTTGTCTGACCGGTGCCGCGCCTGATCCTTGTTCGCCACGGCCAGAGCCAGTGGAACCTTGAAAACCGTTTCACCGGCTGGTGGGATGTCGACCTGACGCCCAAGGGCGAGGACGAGGCCCGCGCCGCCGGGCGTTTGTTGGCGCAAAAGGGCATGTTGCCCACCGTGGCCTTCACCAGTGTCCAGACCCGCGCGATCCGCACGCTGCACCTGGCGCTGGATGCCGCCGCACGGACGTGGATTCCCGAAACCAAGGACTGGCGGCTGAACGAGCGGCATTATGGCGGCCTCACCGGGCTGGACAAGGCCGAAACCGCCGCCCGACATGGCGACGAGCAGGTGAAGATCTGGCGGCGCAGCTTTGATATTCCGCCGCCGGTGCTGGAAGCTGGATCGGAATTCGATCTCGCCAGCGACCCGCGCTATGCCGGGATTGCTATCCCCTCGACCGAGAGCCTGAAGGACACGATCGCCCGCGTCCTGCCCTATTACCAAAGCGCAATTACCCCGGCTCTGGCCGCTGGCGAAACGGTGATCATCTCGGCCCACGGCAATTCGCTGCGCGCGCTGGTGAAGCACTTGTCAGGCATTTCGGATGACGAGATTACCGGACTGGAAATCCCCACCGGCCAGCCGATCATCTACGAACTCGACAGCGCGCTGAACGCGGTTGAGCGTTACTACCTGTCGGAGCGGTAAGGCCATGACTGCTTCCGCTCAGTCTCAGGCCTCGGCCCCGGTCGCCATCGTCATGGGCAGCCAGTCTGACTGGGCGACGATGAAGTGCGCCGCCGATGTGCTGACAAAGCTGGGCGTGGCGCATGATGTGCGCATCGTTTCCGCGCACCGCACACCAGACCGGCTGGTCGCCTTCGCCAAAGGCGCGGCTGACCAAGGATTTCAGGTGGTGATTGCGGGAGCAGGCGGCGCGGCGCATTTGCCGGGCATGGTCGCCAGCATGACGCACCTGCCGGTGCTGGGCGTACCCGTGCAATCGCGGGCGCTGTCCGGGCAGGATAGCCTGCTGTCCATCGTCCAGATGCCAGCGGGCATTCCCGTGGGTACGCTGGCCATTGGCGAAGCGGGCGCGACCAATGCTGGCCTTTTGGCGGCGGCGATTCTCGCATTGAACGACGCTGAACTGACCGACCGCCTGAAAGCCTTCCGCGCCGCGCAAACCGGCAGTGTGGCCGAGCGGCCTGCGTGAGGGTGAGGACTGTGCATCTCCTTCGACAGGCTCAGGATGAGCGGGTGTGGTGGATGCCACAAAGTCCGCTCATGCTGAGCTTGTCGAAGCACGCGCACAAAGGTTTGTCCAAAGCATGATCCCCCCCGGCGAGACGATCGGCATTCTGGGCGGCGGCCAGCTTGGCCGGATGCTGGCGATGGCCGCCGCGCAGCTTGGCTATCGCTGCCACGTCTATGCGCCCGAGGCTGACAGCATCGCCGCCGAAGTCTGCGGCGGCTTCACTTGCGCCGACTGGGATGATGCCGAGGCGATGGCCCGCTTCGCCGCTGACTGCGCGGTGGTGACTTACGAGTTTGAAAACGTCCCCGTCGTGCCGCTGGCGGCGCTGGGCGCGGTCGCCCTGCTGCCCCACCCGCGCGCGCTGGAATGTGCGCAGGACCGGCTGAGCGAAAAGGCCTTTGTCACCAGCCTTGGCGGCACGCCCGCGCCTTATGCTCCGGTCGATTCGCACACCGATCTGCTGGCGGCAGTGGCCAGCATCGGCACCCCCGGCATCCTCAAGACCCGGCGCGATGGCTATGACGGCAAGGGCCAGTGGCGGATCAACAGCGCCGCCGATGCCGAGGCGCTGGACCTGCCAGACGCCGCGCTGGTTTATGAAGGCTTTGTCCGTTTCGAGGCGGAATTCTCGATCATCCTGTGCCGGGGCAGCGACGGCGATATCCGTTATTGGGATAGCGCCGAAAACGTCCACAAGGGCGGCATTCTGGCGCTTTCCACCGTCCCCGCCAGCGACGCCGTGGCGGGGCAATTGCCGCAGGCCCGCGCACTAGCTGCCAAAGTGGCAGAATCGCTGGACTATGTCGGCGTGCTGACGCTGGAATTCTTTGCCACTGCTGACGGCCCGGTGTTTAACGAGATGGCCCCGCGCGTCCACAATTCCGGGCACTGGACCATCGAAGGCGCGGTCACCAGCCAGTTTGAGAACCACATTCGCGCCATTTGCGGACTGCCGCTGGGCAGCACCGCGCTCGCCGCCGCCCGGGTCGAAATGCGCAACGTGATCGGCGACGCGGCAGAGGACTGGCCGACGATCCTGTCCGATCCCGCGAATCACCTGCACCTTTATGGCAAGGCCGCCGCCCGCCCGGGCCGCAAGATGGGCCATGTCACCCGGCTGACGCTGGCGCCTTCGCCGTGAACAACCGCGAGGTATTCCTTGTCGTCGCGGTGGCCGCCAATGGCGTGATCGGCGCAGACGGCGCGCTGCCGTGGCATATCCCGGCAGACTTGCGGCACTTCAAGTCGCTGACGATGGGCCTGCCGATAATCATGGGCCGCAAGACCTTCGAATCGCTGCCCGGCACCCTGCCCGGCCGCCGCCACATCGTGCTGACCCGCGATGCAGGCTGGTCGGCGGAGGATGTGGAAGTGGTTCACAGCCTCGACGCCGCGCTTGCCTTGGCCAATGCTCCGAAGATCGCCGTGGTCGGCGGGGCGGAAGTGTTTGCGCTGGCGCTGCCACTGGCGACGCGGATCGAACTGACCGAGGTTAAGGCCGATATTCCCGGCGACACGGTAATGCCGCCGCTGGGCGCGGAATGGATCGAATCCGCCCGCGCGGATCACCCGGCCGAGGGCGCCCGCCCGGCCTATTCGTTCGTCACGCTCAGGAAAGTTCCGGCGTGATCCGCATCGACCACCGCGAGGATATGCCTGATCATTTGCGCGGGGGCGTTATTGCGCTCGGCAATTTTGATGGCTTTCACCGGGGCCATCAGGCGGTGGTCGGAGAGGCACTGGCATGGGCGAAAGCGGAAGGACGACCGGCGATCATCGCCACGTTCGATCCCCATCCGGTCAGGTTTTTCAAGCCAGACGTGCCGCCGTTCAACCTGACCACGCTTGATCAGCGGCAGGAACTGTTTGCCGCCGCCGGTGCGGATGCGATGCTGGTGCTCCATTTCGATGCAGCGATGGCCGCGATGCCGGCAACCGACTGGATCGAACAGATGCTGGCGGCGCATCTTGGCGCAGCTGGCGTCGTTACCGGAGAGGACTATACCTTTGGCCAGGGGCGCAGCGGCAACGCGGCGGTGCTGGCGGAAAAGGGCGCGGCGCTGGGCATTGCCGCCCGCACCGTGGGCGCAGTGCATGACGAAGAAGGCCCGATATCATCCAGCCGCATCCGCAATGCCCTGAAAGCGGGCGATTGCCAGACCGCCGCGCGCCTGATGACCCGGCCCTTCACCATTCGTGGAGTGGTCCAGCCGGGCGACCAGCTGGGCCGAACGATCGGCTTTCCCACCGCCAACCTGCCGATGGACAGCTATCTGCGCCCGCTTTACGGCATCTATGCGGTGCGGGGCCATCTGCCTGACAGCCGCGTGATGAACGGCGCGGCGAACCTTGGCATCCGCCCGACGTTCGATCCGCCCAAGGAACTGCTGGAGCCGCACTTCTTCAATTTCGCCGAAGACATATATGGGCAGGAAATCGATGTGACTCTGGAGGCGTTCATCAGGCCCGAGGAAAAGTACGACGGCCTTGACGCACTGGTGGCGCAGATTGCCCGCGATTGTGACCGGGCGCGGGAATTGCTGGCGGGGGTTTGAAAAGGTTTTTCGCACAAAGCCACGAAGCCACAAAGATATGGCCTTGTCGGGCGAAGGCTTTTGTCATTCCAGCGTAGTGTGGTGGATTCGAAGTTCGTTCCATTAAAAGCAAACGTCATCCCGGCGGAGGCCGGGACCCAGTCCCATCAGCAAAAGTCGCGTAGCGGCACATTTTTCTCAGGTTCTGGGTCCCGGCCTCCGCCGGGATGACGGGAGTTTAACGATGCGAACTTTGGATTCAGGATTGTAGCACCAATCGCAACTGCCTGATCGAACGAAACGCCTGCGGCGCAGAGCCGCCCCTTCGTGCCTTCGTGGCTTAGTGCGCCAAACCTTCCTTCTGCTTCCTCCCGCCAAATCCATACGCAGAAATTGCAGTAATCGCCGCCTCAAGCTAAGGCCCGCCGCGATATGACCGAAAAGCAAGATTACCGCTCCACCGTCTTCCTGCCGAAGACTGATTTCCCCATGAAGGCCGGTTTGCCGCAAAAGGAGCCGGGTATTCTGGCGCGCTGGCAGGATGAAGGAATTTACCAGCAACTGCGCGCCGCCCGCGCGGGCGCGGAAAAGTTCATTCTCCACGATGGCCCGCCCTATGCCAACGGCGACATCCACGTCGGCCACGCGCTCAACCATATCCTGAAGGACATGATCGTCCGCACGCAAAGCCTGCTGGGTAAGGACGCGCCGTATGTCCCCGGCTGGGATTGCCACGGCCTGCCCATCGAGTGGAAGGTTGAGGAGCAATACCGCAAGAAAAAGCTGGATAAGGATCAGGTTGATCCGGTTGAGTTCAGAGCCGAATGCCGCGCCTATGCGCAAGGCTGGGTGGATAAACAGCGCCAGCAATTGAAGCGGCTGGGCGTCAATGCCGATTGGGACAATCCATACCTGACGATGGATTCCGAAGCCGAAGGCACCATCGTTGCCGAACTGATGAAGTTCGCCGAGAGCGGGCAATTGTATCGCGGTTCCAAGCCGGTGATGTGGTCGCCGGTTGAGAAGACCGCGCTCGCTGAGGCTGAGGTCGAGTACGAGGATATTGTTTCCACGCAGGTGGACGTGGCGTTTGAGATTGTGGAGTCGCCGATTGCCGAACTGGTCGGCGCTTATGCGGTGATCTGGACGACGACGCCGTGGACGATTCCGGTGAACCAGGCTTTGGCTTATGGGCCGGAGGTTGAGTATGTTTTGGTGACCCCAATCAAACGAAAGGGCGAATATACCGAGCGCGAAATTATGCTCGAAAGCCCGCATAGGATGGCTGTTGTGGCCACGGCGTTGCTGGACTCCTTCCTGCAGCGATCGGGTTTCAACGACTATACGGAATATTGGCGCGGCAAAGGCTCCGACCTCGCCGGAACCGTGGCCCGTCACCCAATCTACAACTACCTTCGTCATTCCCGCGCAGGCGGGAACCCATCTCCTGACCTCGCCCCCGGTGCAACGCCAGAGATGGATCCCCGCCTGCGCGGGGATGACGAAACTGGGTTAAGGGATGAGAGTGAGTGGCAGCGCGCGCTTGAATTCTATGCCCGCCCCCGCCCATTCCTCTCCGGCGATTTCGTCACCACAGACAGCGGCACCGGCCTTGTCCACATGGCCCCCGACCACGGCGAGGACGACTTTGCGCTGTGCAAGGCCCACGGCATCGAACCCGTCTTCGCGGTCGAAGCCGACGGCAAATACCGCGCCGACTGGGCATGGCTGGGCGGGCTTGGCAGCGTCATCAACCCCAAGTTCAACGCGCCGGACGGGCCGATCTGCACTGACTTGCGCGAAGCAGGCGGGCTGGTTGCGGCCTCTGCGGACTACAAGCATTCCTACCCGCACTCATGGCGCAGCAAGGCCAAGGTCATCTATCGCTGCACCCCGCAATGGTTCGTGCCGATGGACAAGCCCATCGACCGCCAGACCCCGCTCTGCGCCACCGAGGCTGAAATCCGCCGCGACCAGAACGCCGGCGAAACTTTGCGCGAAACCGCGCTCACCGCCATCAGCAACACCCGCTGGGTGCCCGAAAAGGGCGAAAACCGCATCCGTTCGATGGTCGAAGGCCGCCCCGACTGGGTGCTTTCCCGCCAGCGCGCGTGGGGTGTGCCGATCACACTGTTCGTGGATCGCAAGTCCGGGCAATATCTGGTCGACACAGGCGTCAACGCCCGCATCATCGCGGCGGTAAAGGCTGGCGGCGTCGATGCGTGGAGCGATGCCCGCGCGCAGGAATACCTCGGCGAGGGTTACAACGCCGACGATTATGAGCGCGTGACCGACATTCTGGACGTGTGGTTCGACAGCGGCAGCACCCACGCATTTGTGCTCGAATCAGGACGCTGGCCTGATCTGTTGCGGCCCGAAGGCTACACCGGCCCGCACGCCGATCTTTACCTTGAAGGCAGCGACCAGCATCGCGGCTGGTTCCAATCGAGCCTGCTGGAAGCCTGCGCGACGCGCGGCCATGCACCTTACAAGGCGGTGCTGACGCACGGCTTTACGATGGATGCCAAGGGCATGAAAATGTCCAAATCGCTGGGCAACACCATCGATCCGATCAAGGTGATGGAGACGAACGGCGCGGACATTATCCGGCTGTGGGCGCTGTCAGTCGACTATACCGAGGATCACCGCATCGGTGACGAAATCCTGAAGGGCGTGGCCGACCAGTACCGCAAATTGCGCAACACGTTCCGCTATCTGCTGGGCGCTCTGGACGGGTTCAGCGAGGCTGAGCGGGTGGACGTGGCGGAAATGCCAGAGCTGGAACGCTATGTTCTGGCGCTGCTGGCCAAGCTGGACGCGACGTTGCGCACAGCGGTGGATGCGTTTGATTTCAACACATATGTTCGCGCGCTGACTGATTTCTGCAACGAGGATTTGTCGGCGTTCTTCTTCGATATCCGCAAGGATTCGCTGTACTGTGATGCGGCGGATGCACCGAAGCGCATGGCCTATCGCACGGTGCTGGACACGCTGTACCATGCGCTGGTCAGGTACGCTGCGCCCGTGCTGGTGTTCACGGCGGAGGAAGTTTGGGGGACGCGGTTTCCGGATGCGGGGAGCGTGCATTTGCTGGTTTGGCCGGAGGTGCCCAAGGTTGATGCGGATAAGGACTTCCTCATTAAGTGGACCGAAATCCGTACGCTCCGCCGAAGTGTGACAGAGGCAATTGAGCCATTACGGCGTGACAAGACCCTTGGATCGAGCCTTGAGGCAGAAATCGAAGTGTCGGACCTGCTTGCAATCATAGGTGGCTACGACGACACCGATCTAACAGAACTGTTCATCACTGCATCGGTATCGCGCGGACAGGGCGAAGGGATTTCTGTGACCCGCACCACCCACCACAAATGCGGCCGCTGCTGGCGTCATTTGCCCGAAGTGGCCGAAGACGGCGATCTCTGCAATCGTTGCGATACGGTGGTCAATGCTTGAGATAACGGCAGGCAAAATCCTCCCCGGCACGGGGAGGTGGCGCGCCGAAGGCGTGACGGAGGGGGCCCACCCCTCCGCAACCACTGCCATCGGCGATACGGTGGCCCCCTCCACCACCAGCTTCGCTGGCGGTCCCCCTCCCCGTGCCGGGGAGGATTTAGGCCAGGTTCAGTTTCGGGGGCGAAGGTGGCTTTCATGACCCTCACCCGCCATCACCGCACCGGGCTTATCATCGCCGCGCTGGTCTTTTTGGCGGATCAGGCGGTCAAGTGGCTGGTCACTTACCCGCTGGCCCTGCCCGAACGGATGCAGATTGAACTGCTGCCGGTCTTCAACCTCACCTGGGCGGAAAACCGGGGCGTTTCGCTGGGCCTGTTGACGGGCGATTCCGCGCTCAGCCGCTGGTTGCTGGTGGCGCTGACCGGGGCCATCGCGCTGGGGGTGCTGGTGTGGCTCCTCCGTGAGAAAGTCATGGGCGAAATCGCCGCGCTGGCACTGGTTCTCGGCGGGGCGCTGGGCAATATCCTTGACCGGATACGGCTGGGCTATGTCACCGATTACGCCGACCTGCACTTTGGCTTGTTCCGCCCGTTCATGATATTCAACCTGGCTGACGCCGCGATTAGCATTGGCGTTGTGATTATCCTTGCCCGTTCGCTGCTTTCGCGCGAAAAGCGCGACCAACAACCGGCGTGAAAACGCCCTGGAGACGTAATCCCATGCTTAAAGTCCCCGCGATCCTTACCCTGGCTGGTGCCGCCATGCTGCTTGCCGGCTGCGGCAGTGGTGGCGGGCTGCTGGGCCGCGCCCGTCCTGATGAGTTCGCTGTGCAGCGCCAGGCGCCGCTGGTCGTGCCGCCAGACTTTTCGCTGACCCCGCCCGCCCCCGGCGCGCCGCGCCCGGTGGAGCAAAGCGCGCAGCAGCAGGCGCAGGACGCGCTGTTCGGCGCCCCCGCGCCGCGCAGCGATGTGGAACGCAACACCATCAGCCGCGCGGGCAACGCCGCCCCCGGCATCCGCTCTATCGTTGGCGATCCCAAGACCAACACCGTCGCCAAGGGCGTGATCACCCGCGACATCATTGCCGCGCCGCAGGGTGATGGCCGCGAAGCGCAGGCGGTGATCCCGGGCTGAAGGGCAATTTTTTGCGCTTCGCTTTGCAAATTTGATCTGACGGCTTGACCTGCTGCCGGTTTTGGCGAATCGCCGCGTGAAACAGCAGGGAGCCGAAAAGATGAGCGGAGCGGATGTAGTCATCGTGGGCGGCGGCCACGGCGGGGCGCAATGCGCCATTGCGCTGCGTCAGAACGGCTTCACCGGCAGCGTCACGATGATCGGCCGGGAAACCGAAATCCCCTATGAACGTCCGCCGCTGAGCAAGGAATATCTTGCCCGCGACAAGACTTTTGACCGTCTTTATCTGCGCCCGGCTACGTTCTGGGAGGAAAAGCAGATCCAGATGCTGCTCGGCACCGAAGTCACCGCAGTAGATCCGGCGACCAAAGTGCTGACGCTGTCTGATGGCAGCAATTTTTCCTATGGCGAACTGGTCTGGGCTGCGGGCGGCGATCCGCGCCGTTTGCCGTTGCCGGGGTCGGAACTGGCCTGCGTCCATTCAGTCCGTACCCGCGCCGATGTCGACCAGCTGATGGCCGAACTTGATGCCGGATCGAAAAACATCGTCGTCATCGGCGGCGGCTATATCGGTCTGGAAGCGGCTGCGGTGCTGACCAAGCTGGGCTGCTCGGTGACTTTGCTTGAGGCACTGCCCCGCGTGCTGGCCCGCGTTGCCGGACCGGAACTGTCTGCGTTCTACGAGGCCGAACACCGCGCCCACGGCGTTGACTTGCGCACCGATGTGGCCATCGATTCCATCACCGGAGACGGCACCAAGGTTACCGGCGTAAAGCTGGCCGACGGGTCGGTAATCCCGGCGGACGCGGTGATCGTGGGCATCGGCATCGTTCCATCGGTCGGCCCGCTGCTGGCCGCAGGCGCGGCGGGCGGCAATGGCGTGGATATCGATGACCGCTGCCGCACCTCGCTGCCCGATGTCTATGCCATCGGCGATTGCGCCGCCTTCGCCTGCGACTTTGCCGGCGGCACGGTTATGCGCGTCGAATCGGTGCAGAACGCCAATGATCAGGCGACCTGCGTGGCCAAGGCAATCTGCGGCGATGCCCAGCCCTATCACGCCTTCCCGTGGTTCTGGTCCAACCAGTATGACCTGCGCCTGCAAACCGCCGGGCTTTCGGTCGGCTATGACCAGACGGTGCTGCGCGGCAATCCGGCAGACCGCAGCTTTTCAGTGGTTTACCTGAAGGGCGGCAAAGTCATTGCGCTCGATTGCGTGAACATGGTCAAGGATTACGTGCAAGGCCGCAAGCTGGCTGAGGCTGGGGTCAGCGTTGATCCGGCGATGCTCGCTGATACGAGTGTGCCGCTGAAGGAATTTATGCCCGTTTGATTGACGCTTTTCCCGAGAGGGAAGCGCATAAAGTTTTTTCGCACAAAGCCACGAAGCCGCAAAGTAGTGAGATAAGCCAAAGGTGCAGATGCTGCGCCGTCGGCATTACCACTTTGTGTCTTTGTGGCTTTGTGCGAACCAAATCTTCCCTTACTTTTTTGCTGTGATACCAGCCAATCGCCCCGCCGCCCACTCCGCCGCCTCTGCCACCACCGGATCAGCGTCACTCCGCAGCGCCTTAACCTGCGCCAGCAATTCCGCATCGCCGCTGTTGCCCGCCGCATACAGGCAATTGCGCACGAACCGGTTGCGACCGATTCGCTTGATCGGCGATCCGGAAAACAGCTTGCGGAACCCCGCATCGTCAAGCGTCAGCAGATCGCCCAGCCGGGGCGCGGTGAGTTCGGCGCGGGGCAGGAAGGCGCGGTTGGCGGCGGCGCTGGCGGCGAACTTGTTCCACGGGCAGACGGCCAGGCAATCGTCGCAGCCATAGATGCGGTTGCCCAAGGCACGGCGGAACTCATCCGGCACCGGGCCTTTATGCTCGATGGTCAGATAGCTGATGCAGCGCCGCGCATCGAGGCGATAGGGTGCGGGGAAGGCCGCCGTAGGGCACGCGCTCTGGCAGGCAGTGCACGATCCGCAGCGATCCTCCCCCGGCGCGTCGGGCGCAAATTCCAGCGTCGTGTAGATCGCGCCAAGGAACAGCCAGCTGCCATGTTCGCGGTTGACCACGTTGGTATGCTTGCCCTGCCAGCCCAGCCCGGCGGCCTGCCCCAGCGGCTTTTCCATGACCGGCGCGGTATCGACGAAAACCTTGATGCCGATTGGCCCCAGCCCGCGCCTATCCGCCTCTGCCACCAGCCAGCGGGCGAGCGTCTTCAGCGCCTTTTTCACGGTATCGTGGTAATCGCCGCCCTTTGCATAGGCAGAAATCCAGCCGCGCGACGCCTGCCCCGCCAGCGCGAGGGGATCGCCAGGCGGCACATAGCTCATCCCCAGCGCGATCACGCTTTGCGCCTCGGCCCAGAGGGCCTGCGGGCTGCGGCGGTGGTGGAACCGCTCGGCCATCCAGTCCATCGACCCCTGCATACCAAGATCAAGCCACTGCTTCAGCCGCGCCGCCGCCGCGCCGTCTTCTGCTGCCGGAGCAATGCCCAGCGCGGCAAAACCCAGCCGCCTGGCCTCTGCCGCCATATCATGCTTAAGAGCGTCCATTAGGTCCGCATTAACCATGTTTGGCGCGCTGATCTTCACAGGGGGTTGGCTATGGCTGGCGACATGAAGATGGACCTAGGACAATGGCAGGCATCGGGCAACGCGCCGGTGCCGCATGAATTGAGCGGGCAGACGCTGGCAATCGAAGCGCGCGGGCTGGTCAAGCGGTTCGACGGCTTTACCGCTGTTGACGGCGTTGACCTGTCGGTGCCGCAAGGCGCGATCTATGGCGTGCTTGGCCCCAATGGCGCGGGCAAGACCACCACCTTGCGGATGCTGCTGGGGATCATCGAACCGGACGCAGGCCTGCGCCGGGTACTGGGGTGCGAGCGTCCGCAGGACGTGGCGCATATGATCGGCTACCTGCCCGAAGAACGCGGGCTTTATCCGGCGATGAAGGCATATGAGGCGATTGCTTTCGTTGGCGCTCTGCGCGGGTTGCCGCTGGCCGAGGGCCGCCGCCGGGGCAAGGAACTGCTCGAAGAACACGGCCTTGGCTATGCGATTGATCGCCAGATCCGCCAGCTTTCCAAGGGCATGGCGCAGCAGGTGCAATTGCTGGCCACGCTGGTCCACCAGCCGCGACTGGTCATATTCGACGAACCGTTTTCCGGCCTCGATGCGCTGAATCAGGGCAAGCTGGAACGCATGATGCGCGGGCTGGCGGAAAACGGGACGACGGTGATCTTTTCCACCCACGTCATCGCCCATGCCGAGCGATTGTGCGATTCGGTGGCGATCATCGCGGGCGGCAAGGTGCCCTTCGCCGGGCCGGTGGACGTGGCGCGCGACCATATCCCCGCGCAAGTGCGGCTGGAAACGCGCGCCGTGGAAGGCCACTGGCGCGCCGCCCTGCCCGCCGATGCCCGCTGCGAGCGCAAGGCCGACGGCAGCGCCTTCTGGTTCTTCCCGCTGCCTGACACCGGGATTGAACCCCTGCTGCGCGCCCTGATCGAGGGCGAGGCTGGAATCCTGTCGCTGTCGATCGAGCGGGCCGGACTGCACGATGCCTTTGTCGCCATCGCTGGCGAAGCCGCAGCGCGGGCGCTGGAAGAAACGCCTGAGGAGCAGGGCCGATGAACTTGTCTTCCGGAACAGGTCAACGCCTGTCCACTTTCGCCGCCGCGCTGGTCATCGCCCGGCGCGATTTCTGCGCCATCCTGTTCAGCCGCAGCTTCATCTTCTTTCTGCTGGGGCCGCTGTTCCCGGTGATAGTCGCGATGGCGGCGGGCAGTGTCAGCCACAAGACGCAAGAGGCCGTCACCCGGCCCGTGCTGGGGCTGGCGATGAGCAAGGCCGATAACGCCGCGCTGCTGGCCGCGAGCACGACGCTGGAGTTCCGCATCGGCTATACGCTGCCGGGGCTGAGCGTGGTTCACAACGCACGGCCCGGCGAAACGGTCGATGCGAAACGGCTGGTGAAGGAACAGCACGGCGGCATGCCCGCTGTGCTCAGCGGTACGCTGCACCATCCGGTGCTGACCGGCAATCAGGGCCAGATCGGCGAATGGCAAGGGCCAGTCTCGCTGCTGGCGGAGCAGGCGCTTAACGGTTCCGAGCAGGTTTTCCCGGCGGTCGAGACAGTGCCGGTCACCGCCGTTGCCGCACGCACGCATCAGGACCGGATGCGTACCGCACAGGGCGGGCAGACGCTGCTGTTCCTGCTGACCATGCTGCTGGCGGGCATGGTACTGTCCAATCTGGTAGAGGAAAAAGGCAACAAGATCATCGAAGTCCTCGCCGCCGCCGTGCCGATGGACGCGGTGTTCTTTGGCAAGCTGTTCGCCATGCTGGGCGTGTCGTTCGTCGGCATCACCGTCTGGGGCAGCGCCTATGGCTTGCTGACGCTGGCGGGCGGCGCGGGGCTTGGCGGCTATGCGGCACCGGCAGTCGGCTGGCCCGCGTTCATTGCGCTGGGCGTCGCCTATTTCGCGATGGCCTATCTGCTGCTGGGGGCGATGTTCCTGACGCTGGGGTCGATGGCCTCCACCGTGCGCGAGGTGCAAACGCTTTCGATGCCCGCGTCGATGGGCCAGCTCATGGTGTTTTTCTTTGCCAGCTATGCGATGGCGCAGCCGGGCAGCCGGATAGAGCGCGCGGCGGAGATCTTTCCGCTGAGTTCGCCCTTCGCCATGCTCGCCCGCGCCGCGCAGGACGGGGCGGTCATGCCGCACGTCATGGCGCTGCTGTGGCAAGCCCTGTGGGTGACGCTGTTCGTGCGCTTTGGCGCGCAACTGTTCCGGCGCCGGGTGATGAAGTCCGGCCCGCAAGGAGCTGGCAAGCGCAAAGGCAAGCGTGGCGGAAAGCTGGCGGCGGCCTGATCCGGTCAGGGTTGATTAAGTCGGGCCGGTCGATAGACTGAACCCATGCCTTTGCCAGTCCCCATGCCTTTGTCAGTCCCCATGCCTTTGCCAATCGACGCCGCCCGCCTTCCCCGCCGCCGCTTGCTCAGCTGGCTGGGCGCATCCGTAGCCGCGACGGCGATTGCCGGTTGCGGCGGGTCCCCGGCAGAGGCCAAGGCCTATCCCGTATCGTTCACCCCGGCCGAATGGCGCAAGCGGCTGACCCCGGCGCAATACTATATCCTGCGCGAACAGGGCACCGAACAGCCGGGTAGTTCACCTCTGCTGAAAGAACACCGCAAGGGCACGTTCACTTGCGCCGCCGATGGCCAGCCGCTGTTCTCTTCTGCCACCAAGTTTGAAAGCGGCACCGGCTGGCCCAGTTTCTGGAAACCGCTGCCCGGCGGCATTGGCACGACGACAGACCGCAGCTTTGGCGTGGAGCGCACCGAAGTGCATTGCAGCCGCTGCGGCGGGCACCTTGGCCATGTGTTTGACGACGGCCCGCCGCCTACCGGCAAACGTTACTGCATGAACGGCGACGCGCTGGCCTTTAGAGTGGGATAACCGGCAACTGCTGGTGCGGATGGCGGGACTCGAACCCGCACGATCAAGGATCAAGGGATTTTAAGTCCCTGGCGTCTACCATTCCGCCACATCCGCTTGTCACCGTGAGCGTCAGACGCCCGGCAGCAGGATCGACGATCTGGCAGATTGCCGCGCAGGCGGCAACCTTTGCGGCGCATTTCGGGCCAAAGATGGCCCCGCGTGAACGGAGAGGCGCTTAGTCCGCGTTGAGGCGGGCGCGCATTTCTTTGCCGGGCTTGAAATAGGGCACGCGCTTGCCCGGAACGCTGACCGATTCGCCAGTGCGCGGGTTGCGGCCTTGGCGCGGATCGCGCTCACGGGTGGAAAATGCACCAAACCCGCGCAGTTCGGCCCGGCCACCCTTGGCCAGCCGCTCACTGATTTCATCGAAAAACACGTCAACCACGCGCTCAATCTCTTCGGCGCGCAAATCTACATTGGCTTTTGCCAGAGCCTGCAGCAATTCGGAACGAATCATGTTTACCCCCCGTATGTCGGCTTTCCGACTTGTCCAGGACCAGAGTGCGACCCCGGAGAGTCCCGGAGAAACCGCAGAATGACAGAACGCCAAACAAAGTGCAATCACTCGGTAACATTGAGTCCCAATGCGGGATTACTTTGCCGCACATTATGCCCGGGCGAGTAATTCGTCGATGTCTATGTCCAGAACCTTTAGCCGTTCGCGAAGCAGAGGCCATTCGTCTTCGATGAACGCCTTGCGCTCCGACCCGCGCAGCCGCGCCGCCGCCCCCGCTGCCACGAACATGCCAACACCGCGATGCACCTGCACCAGTCCGTCGATCTGGAACTGCTGGTAAGCCTTGGCCACGGTTAGCGGATTGGCCCCTTCGGCGGCGGCGAGCGCGCGCACCGAGGGCAGCGCCGCACCTTCGGCATAAGTGCCGTCGATAATCCCTGCGGCGATCCTGTCCCGCAGGCGAAGATAGACCGGGCGCGTGTTCGGGCTCATCGGTGCATCGGTGCCATAATACACCGATGCAGGCAAAGGATTCGTCTGCTGCGGCGTGAGGCTATCCAGACGCGCCAGTTTTGCACTTCACACGGCGGAATTGGCGTATAGTCTCCTGCCGCTAAGCTCGCTGAAAAAGGGTCGCGCAATGAAGGACATCGCCAGCTGGAACGAAGGTGACTGGATCGGCGCGATCACGGCGGTGGCGCTGTTCGGCTTCATCGTGCTGGGCGGATTGATCGCCAGCCGCAAAAGCGACGGGGTGGCAGGCCACCCGCGCGGGCTGTTCGTGCTGTTCTATGCCGAGATGTGGGAGCGTTTCTCATACTACGGGATGCGCGCGCTGCTGGTGCTTTACCTGACGAAGCACTGGCTGTTTGGCGATGGCAAGGCCAACCTGATCTATGGCGCCTATGGCAGTCTGGTTTACATCACCCCGGTTCTGGGCGGCCTGATTGCCGACCGCTGGCTGGGTCAGCGCAAGGCGGTGATCTTTGGCGCGGTGCTGCTGGCGTTTGGCCACGGACTGATGGCGGTGGAAGGGCATGGCGGACAGGCTGACCCGGCGATCAACGTGTTCTGGCTGGCGCTGTCGTTCATCATCGTCGGCTCGGGCTTCCTGAAAGCCAATATCTCGGTCATCGTCGGCAAGCTGTACCCGATGACCGACCCGCGCCGCGACGGGGCCTATACGATCTTCTACATGGGCGTGAACGTCGGCGCGGCGCTGGGCACGATCCT
>JBDTUQ010000026.1:0-27179 GCA_040007615.1 Novosphingobium sp. | reverse complement strand
CATCGCCATTGCCGCTACCGTCATCTGGTGGCTCAAATGAGTCCGCACCCTAGAACGAGGCGCTAAGGGCAATCGTCGCCACGTGATCGTTGGTATCGGCCCCGCCGCGCACGAAGCCGTGCTGATCAAGGTAACCAAATTCCAGCGTGAAATGCTTGGCCAGCGGCGTGTTGATCAGCACCGCGTTGCGCATACGCTCTTCCCCCGCGACCTTCTGGAAGCTGGTCGTATTCAGATCGATGAAGCTTTCATGCGTCAGGTTCAGCGCAGTCTTGCCATGCAGCGGCACTGACAGCTTCACGTAAGGACGCAGCCGCCAGGCGGTGCCGGGCGCATTGTCGCGCCAGCGTTCCTCCAGCCGCAGCCGGCCGCTCAGCTTGGCCGAACCGATCTGCAACACGTTGTCAAAGTTGACCTGCTGACGCAGGCGCGTTTCCATCGTCACGTAATGACCTTGCAGATACTGCGGATCGGCGGTGAAGCCGACATAGGCGGTGACATGCTTGTCCAGCTTGTAGCCGACCATTGCGTTGTTTTCGATCTCGTAGAAACCCTTGGCGTCGCCAGTCCGGAACACGGTTTCGTTCGACAGCACGAACTTGTCACCCACTTTGACCGTGGCCTGAACCGTCTGCCAAAACTGCGTATCGCTCTTGGCGAGAGCAGGGCTGGCCACGGCGGTTGATACGGCGAGCGCCGCAAGGGTGAGACGAGTACCGTTAAAAATGCGCATGGTTGCCCTCTGTATGAACCTTGAGGCGGGCAACTAGGACAGTTTTGTTACAGCTGTGTGACCATTGCGTCATCGATACGGCAATGGTGTGACAAACGCCGCCCGGATCAGTCCAGCGCAATCCCTCCCGGCAGCGGAGCGACGGGCTGCGGCGGGGTTTCACCGTCATCCTCATGCACTTCCACAAGGCCCCGCCCGACATGGCTGTGGCTGCGGCTATAGGCGAAATAGACGACCAGGCCGACTGCTCCCCAGACCGGCAGCACCAGCATGGCATCCAGCGGCAACAGGAAATACAGCGCCGCCGTGCCCACGATTGACAGTGGAGCGAACACCATCAGCAGCGGCGCGCGGAACGGACGGTGGCGCGTGGGATCGGTCCGGCGCAGGACCAGCACCGCGATGGAAACCATGAAGAAAGCAAACAGCGTGCCCGAATTGGAAATATTCGCCAGCTTGCCTACCGGGAAGAACGCCGCCCCCACAGCCACGACAACCCCTGTAATCGCGGTAACAATATAGGGCGTCTTCCACTTGGGATGCACGGTGGAGAGCTTTTCCGGCAGCAGGCCGTCGCGGGCCATGACGAAGAAGATGCGTGTCTGGCCGAACAGCATCATCAGCACCACCGAAGGCAGCGCCAGCCCGGCAGCAATGCCGATCACCGCGCCAAGCTTGTTCCAGCCGATGGTTTTCAGGACGTGCGCCAGCGCTTCCTTCGAGCAGGACAGCGGTTCGGTCACGCCGGAAGCCACGATCTCGGCGCAGCGGGCGGTCAGCGCGGCGGAACCGGGCGACAGCACTTCGCCATGCAGGCCCGCTACCGGTTGAGCGCCGATCGTGCCAACCGCTCCGGCGGCGACCAGCAGGTAGAATATGGTGCAGATTATCAGACTGCCAATCAGTCCGATGGGCACATTGCGCTGCGGATTGCGTGTTTCCTCGGCCGCCGTGGAAACCGCGTCAAACCCGACATAGGCAAAGAATATCGAAGCCGCCGCGCCGCCGACGCCAATGGTGCCCCAGCCATTTGGCGTCATCGGCACGAAGTTGTCAGCCTTGATGATGAAGATCGTGGCAAAGATGAACAGGGTCAGCGCCGACACTTTCACCACCACCATGAAGGCATTGAACCGCGCCGATTCGCGCGTACCGATCATCAGAAGGCCGGTGACCAGCAGCGCGATGGTGAAGGCGGGCAAGTTAACGATGCCGCCCGCGTAAGGCCCGGAAGTGAGCGAAGGCGGGATCACCACATGCAGGTAATCCCTCAGGAATCCGACAAAATAGCCCGACCATCCCACCGAAACCGCCGAGGCCGCGACGGCATACTCAAGGATCAGCGCCCAGCCGACCATCCACGCCAGCAATTCGCCCATCACAGCGTAAGTGTAAGTATAGGCAGACCCGGAAACCGGCACCATCGCCGCCAGTTCGGCATAGCACAGCGCCGCCACCGCACAGACCAGACCGGCGATGACAAAGCTCCACAACATGCCCGGCCCGGCCTTTTGCGCCGCCTCTGCCGTCAGCACGAAAATACCGGTGCCGATCGTACCGCCCACGCCCAACATCGTCAGCTGAAACGGCCCAAGTGAGCGGTGCAGCGATTTCTTCTGAGCCGTCGCCAGAATGGCATCCAGCGGTTTAATGCGACCGAACATGCGGTTCCCCTGATCCGAACGTAGATTTGGCGGCAAAGCTAGCGGCATGACGCGCCTTGGCAAGGGGTTAAGGCGATTGATCCCCAGTGCTGTCGGTCATCAGTGTTGGCCATTCTAAGCTTTCCCCGCCTTGCCCCAGCGACTACAACCCCGGTCATGTCCAGTACCTTTCAGCTCGATACCGCGACCAGCCGCGCCAATCCCACCCCTGCGCCGATGAAGCGGCTGACCGTTCCCGCGATCCGCCGCCGCAAGGTAGGCGGCGTGACGGAGCAGCCAATCGTCATGCTAACCGCCTATACCGCACGGCAGGCGCAACTGCTCGATGCGCATTGCGACCTGCTGCTGGTGGGCGATTCGCTGGGTCAGGTGATCTACGGCCTGCCCTCCAGCGTGCCGGTAACGCTCGACATGATGGCTGCACATGGTGCGGCGGTGGTGCGCGGATCGTATCATGCGGTAGTCATCGTCGACATGCCATTCGGCAGTTACGAGGCATCACCGCAGCAGGCTTTTGCCAGCGCCGCCCGCCTGCTCAAGGATACCGGATGCGCCGGGATAAAACTGGAAGGCGGCGCGGCGATGGCCGAGACTGTGGCTTTCCTATCCGCGCGCGGCATTCCAGTGATGGGCCACGTCGGGCTGACTCCGCAGGCGGTCAACGTGCTGGGCGGCTATAATGCGCGGGGCCGCAGCGATGCCGAGGCCAAGAAGATCGTGGCCGACGCCGCCGCGCTGGCCGAAGCGGGCGCGTTTGCGATTGTCATCGAGGGCGTCGTCGAACCGATTGCCATCGAAGTGACCAAGGCCGTCGCCTGCCCCACCATCGGCATCGGCGCGTCTGCCCAGTGCGATGGGCAGGTCTTGGTGACGGAGGACATGCTCGGCATGTTTGAGCGCGTGCCCCGCTTCGTCAAACGGTATGAGGCGATTGCCGAGACGATCTCGGGCGCGGTTGAACGCTATGCTGATGAAGTGCGCGCACGCAGTTTCCCCGGGCCAGAACAGACCTATCAGCCGAAATAGGGTCAGCCGAAACAGGCTTACCCCCGCCATTTTTTCAGTCCGAGGTTTTCCCCTTTGCTCAGCTTTTTTCGTGGTTCCTTCATCTTTACGGCTATCTGCCTGGTTCTGGGCGGTTGGTACGGCTGGTCGCAAAGCGGCAGTGTTACCGACACTTTGAGCGTTTTATGGGTCGTCAGCGTGCTGGCGGTACTGGAAATCTCGCTCAGCTTTGACAACGCCGTGGTCAATGCATCGATGCTGGCCACGATGGACGACGTGTGGCGCAAGCGGTTCCTGACCTGGGGGATGTTGATCGCGGTATTCGGTATGCGGATCGTTTTCCCGCTGGCCATCGTCGCCGTGGCCGCCGGTATCGGCCCGGTCGAGGCGCTGCGGCTGTCGTTGCAAAGCCCGGCGGAGTACGAGCGCATCGTATCGTCCGCGCACCTCGCCATCGCCGGATTTGGCGGCACGTTCCTGATCATGGTGGGGCTGAAGTTCTTTTTCGATTCCGACAAGGAAGTCCACTGGATTGGCCTGATCGAAGCCCAACTCAGCCGCTTTTCCGCCCTCCCGGCGATTGAGATCGCGCTGCTGCTGCTGGCGCTGTGGGGCGTGTCGACCATGCTGCCGCCCCTTGAATCATCATCGTTCCTCGTCTCCGGGCTGCTCGGCATTGTCACCTTCATTGCCGTTGACGGCATCGGCACGGCGCTGGAACTGCGCGAGGAAAAGCTCAAGCTGATGGGCGCGGCGGTGCGCAGTGGGCTTGGCGGGTTCATCTACCTCAACGTGCTGGATGCTTCGTTCAGTTTCGATGGGGTGATCGGGGCTTTCGCGCTGTCGAACAACATGGTGATCATCGCACTGGGTCTGTCGATCGGGGCGATGTTCGTCCGGTCGATGACGATGATGCTGGTGGAGAAGGGTACGCTGTCGGAATACCGCTATCTTGAGCACGGTGCGTTCTGGGCGATTCTGGCGCTGGGCGCGATCATGTTGCTGTCGGCGCGGTTCCACATCTCGGAGACGGTGACCGGGTTGATCGGCGCGGTGCTGATTGCGCTGTCGCTGGGCTGGTCCGTCAGGCACAAACGCCGCGAGGGTGCGGATTAGCGGGTCTTGGCCTTCAGTGCGCTGACCAGTCCCGGCTGACGATGCCGTGCCGCCAGAGCCATAGCCCAGGCCGACGCCGCGATCCGGCTGGCCGGTTGCAAACGATAGGCCGCCTCACCGGCCTGCTCTGCCCCCGCCGCATCGCCGCTGCGCAGGCGCGCATAGGCAAGGTCGGCGTTCAGCCGCACATCGCGCGCGCTGCCGGTTTCGGCCAGATGCTCCAGCAAGGCCAGCGCGCGGGGCCAGTCACCTGTCGATGCCGCATAGTCCGCCGCCAACCGCATTGCGGAACGGCTGCCGGGATGGGCGGCAAGGTAGCCGCTCGTCACGCCAGCCGCCACATCACGCCTGCCTGATCGGGCCAGCGCCAGGACCAGCCGGGGGAGCAGTCCGTCATCCAGCCGCACTGCCGCCGCGCGGCCATAACTCTCCGCCGCAGCACCGAACTGGCCTGAGCGGTATTGCACATCGCCCATCAGCGCCTGCGCTGCGGGAAGGCCCGGAAAATCGCCCCTCAGCCGCGCTGCCACGGCACTCGCCTCGGTCAGGTTGCCAGCCGTCAGCAACGCACGCACATAGGCAATCGCCGCGTCGGCATCACGCGGTGCACCGCGATAGCGACCGGATAGCGCCGCGATATCGCCGGATTCCGCCACCGGGACCAGTTCCGCCGGAGTGACCGCCGCCGCCCGGTCAAGATAGGCCGCCGCTTCGTCCCGCCGGCCGAGGTCTTCCAGTGACCGGCCCACCAGCGTCTGGAGATAGGCGGAAGCCCCTGCCCGCGCCGCGACCCCGCCGAACCTGTCCACCAGCGCGCGCTGGGCACCGGCGGCATACATGCTGCGCGCCAGCAACAGCACAGCAGTCTGGTTCTGCGGCTGACGCTCTACCAGTGTTCCCAGCGTTTCCATCGCACTGTTGGCGTTGCCCGCCTGCATCTCAAGCATGGCCTGGAGCATCATCGCGGCGGGCAGATCGCGCAAGCGGTCCTGCGTGCGGTTCAGCAGGCCGCGCGCCAGCTTGAAATCCCCCGCCCGCGCTGCCAGCACCGCTTGCAGATAGTAAGCGCGCGGAACGTCGACGCCGATGTCGATCATGTGCCGGGTCACCGTCAACATCTGCTTTGCCCGGCCCAGCTCGCCCAGAGTCGCGGCATAATCGCCCAGCAGTTCGGCATTGCCGGGCTGGTGCAGCAGTCCCGCCTCGAACCACGGCAGCGATTGGCCTAGTCCGTACTGGTCGCGCACGATCAGCCCGCGAAACAGCAGTGCGCGCACGCTTTCAGCGTTGAGGGCCAGTGCGTGATCGACCGCCGCCACCGCCTGCGCCTGCTCGCCGCCGCGATAGCGCACTTGCGCCACGTCGACCCACACATCAGCGTTACCGGGGTTCAGCGCCAGCGCCCGGTCAAGCGCGTGCGCGGCGGCGGCAAGGTTGCCGTCCGCGACTTCCAGTTGGCCCAGCATCCGCAAACCGTGGAGCGTATCAGCAGGGGCAAAGCTGGCGGGGCCGAGCCACTCGCGCGCCTTGTCCAGATCGCGCTGGTCCAGCCACGCCTCACCCATCAGCGCCGCGACCGATTGGCGAGAAGCCCCGGCAGATAGCGCCTGACGCAGCGTCATTTCCGCCGCGATGCCGTCCCCGTGCGACAGCGACCCGCGCGCCTTGGTGATATAGGCTTCCGCCCGCCCCGGATCGGCGCTGCCAGACGTGGCGAGGCCACTGGCCAACACCAGCAGCAGCGCCGCGCCAAGGCGGTGTTTAGGGCTATTCATGCCGCTCTTTCCACCAAACCCGACTTCCCTGAGCTTGTCGAAGGGCTGTACTTTCCTTGGGACTTTGCGCTCCCCCCAAGAACAAGAACAGCCCTTCGACAAGCTCAGGGTGAGCGGGTTTGGGGGAAAGCAAAATCATAAATCAGCCGTGCAGGTCATACTGCTTGAGCAGGTCGTAAAGCGTTGGCCTGCTGATCCCCAGCAGCTTGGCGGTGCTGGAAATGTTGCCCTCGCTGCGGGCGAGCGCGTGGCGGATGACCTTGCGGTCAGCCAGTTCTCGCGCCGATTTGAGATTCAGCGCCTGCGCCGCCTCGCTGCCCGGATCGGCCAGATCAAGATCCGCCGCGCCGACCAGCTTGCCGTCGGCCATGATCACCGCGCGCTTCACCCGGTTTTCCAGTTCGCGCACGTTGCCCGGCCAGGCCCAGCCGTCAATCGCGGTCAGGGCATCGGCGGCAAAACCTTTCACCGCCGGGTTCATCTCGCGGGCAAAGCGGCTGAGGAACACCTTGGCCAGCAGCGTCGCGTCACCCGGACGCTCGGCCAGCGCCGGGATCTTGACCACGATTTCGGCGAGGCGGTAATAAAGGTCTTCGCGGAACCGCCCCTCGGCAATCATCACCTCAAGGTTCTGATGCGTGGCGCAGACGATGCGGGTATCCACCGCAATGGAATTGCGACCGCCGATTCGTTCAATCACCCGCTCCTGAAGGAAGCGCAGCAGCTTTACCTGAAGTTGCAGCGGAATATCGCCCACTTCGTCAAGGAACAGCGTGCCGCCGCTGGCCTGCTCGATCTTGCCTTCGGTGGTTTTCACCGCACCGGTGAACGCGCCCTTTTCGTGGCCGAACAGTTCGCTTTCCAGCAGGTTTTCCGGAATTGCCGCGCAGTTGATCGCCACAAACGATCCGCGCGCCCGGTCACTGGCATCGTGCAGGCCTCGCGCCAGCAGTTCCTTGCCGGTGCCGCTGGCCCCCAGCAGCATGACCGAAACGCTGGTATTGGCGACCCGTTCGATCATCCGCGCCACGCGCAGCATTTCCGGCGCGCCGGTGATCATCCGGCCCAGCACCTTGTTATCAATCCCGGCGCGGGCTTCCAGTGTGCGGTTCTCCGCCTCGATCCGGTGCAATTGCAGCGCGCGACGAACGATCAGGCCGATGGCGTCGATGTCCACCGGCTTCTGGTAAAAGTCATAGGCCCCGCGCGCGATGGCCTGCAAGGCGCTTTCCCGCGCGCCGTGGCCGGATGCGACGATCACCTTGGTATCGGGCTTCAGCGCCATGATCTCGTCCAGCACGGCAAAGCCCTCGCTGGTGCCGTCCGGGTCTGGCGGCAGGCCAAGGTCAAGCGTCACCACCGGCGGTTCTTCCGAGCGCAGCAGCGCCAGCGCCGAGGCGCGATCACCGGCGATATGGACCTCGAAATCGGCATAGGCCCATTTCAGCTGCGCTTGCAGGCCGGGATCATCCTCGACAATCAGCAACTTAGGTTTGGCCTCGGCCATCATGCAACTTTCTGTTCGTTATTCTGGATATAGGATGAAAGCAGGTCGGTCGTGCTGGCCAGCGGCAAGCGGATGACAAAGCGCGTCCCCAGCCCTTCGCGGCTTTCCACGTCCAGCCGCCCATCCATTGATCGGATCAGTTCGCGCGCCTCGAAAGCACCGATGCCGAACCCGCCTTGCTTCGACGAAACAAACGGCTTGAACAGCCGGGTGCGGATGAATTCAGGCGACATGCCAAGGCCGGAGTCCGTCACCTCGATCCGCACGTGCAGGCCGTCACTGGTCTGGCTCATGAATACCGGCGCGCCGTCCGGGCTGGCATCGACCCCGTTCTGCACCAGATGGACCAGCGCCTGTTCCAGCGCATCGGCATTGGCGACGATTTCGCCCCCCTGATCGTGGGTAATGTGAACCGGGTGCAGGCCCGCGAACTGGCTGGCAGCGCGGCGGACAATCTCGCCAGCATCGCAGGCCCGCGCCGCCTCACGCGATTGGGGCGTGGATTGCGGCGGGTTATAGCGTGAAAGCCTGGCGATCAGCGCGTTCAGCTTGTCCGCCGAATTGCGCAACGTCACCAGCATGTCGGCCCGGAAGGCGGGGTTTTCCGCATGGCTTTCGGCATTATGCGCCAGAAGACCAAGCTGGCTGGCCAGATTCTTGATATCGTGCATGACGAAAGCGATGCGGCGGTTGAACTCGTCAAACCGGGTTGCTTCGGCCAGCGCGTCCTGCCCGGCGCGTTCGGCAAGGGTGGTCGCCAGTTGCTGACCGATTACGCGCAGCAGGTCAAAATCCTCCCAGTCCAGCGGGCGCGGATGCGGCGGGCGGGCGATCACCACCACGCCCAGCAGCCGCTGATGGTGCAGCAGCGGCACAAGCGCCCAGGCACGGCTTTCGTCCACCAACCACTGCGGCACGATCACGCCCTCACCATGCGAATGGGTGCCCGCGCGAATGGCATCCATTTCGACAACAAAACCGGTCTGCTCGAAAAAACGGATCGCCATGCCATCAAGCGCCGCCGCCGGAACTTCGGGCATCGGCCACTGCCAGCGGCCTGCGAGCACCATGTCGCCGTGCTCGCCGGGGACAAGGAGCAGGCCCGCCGGGCTTTCGGTGATCTGCGCCACGGCCTGAACCGCGCGCTCTTCCAGCGGTGCGGCGTTTTCACCGCTGCGGCCAATGGTCTGGGCAAAGCGCAGCCATTCGGTGCGATAGTCATAACGGTGGCGGAACAGGTGCTTGATCAGCGTGACCTTCAGCCACCCACGCACCCGCCGCGATGGCAGGGTCAGCACGGCCAGCGCGGTCGCGGTAATCAGCACGCCGAATTCCAGCATCCGGGCGAAATCTCCGCCGATAAACGCAATCCACCGCGCCAGCGCGGCCATGCCTGCAAGGTACAGCCCGATGCCGACGAGCGAGGCCAGCTGGAACGTCACCGTGCGGCTGGGGCTGAAATAAAGCTCATCACCGCGCTTGGCCGCGCCGGGGATCAGCAGGCCGACTGTGCCCATCAGCACCAGTGCGCGCAAGGCGGCCAGTTCCACCGGCCATTCGTGGCCCAGGTAAGCGACGGTATAAAGGTTCAGGTCATAGCCCCACAGCAGGGCCAGCGCCCCAGCGGGCCAGCGCAGCGACAGCCGCGTCTGCCGCCCCGCGCCGCTATACAGGTTGTGCAGCAGGACCAGCCCGCCGATGGCCAGCATCATGCGGAACGACATCGACAGCCCCAGCATGGGCGAACCGCCCAGCGCGCCGTTAGGGTCAACCTGCTCAACCACCAGCATGCCCATTTGCAGCACTTCGATACTGGCCAGCGCCGCCAGTAGCGGCCTGACCGGCTTGATCAGCTTTTGCCGCCCATCGCCCACGAACAGTTGATACAGAACACCCAGACACGCCAGGTTGCGGATAGCCTCAGCCAGTGAAGTGGCGCTGCTGTCTGTCCCGGTGACGACCACGGCCAGCGCCCAGGCGGCGCAGATTGCCAGCGCCGCGATCAGCGGCTTGCCCGCCGCGCCAAACCGTTCGTGCCTGCCGCGCAGCCACACCGCCAGCGTCGCCGCAGCGCAGGCGGCGATCAGGTGCGTCGTGGCAGAAAAGATGGTCCAGCCGTCCACGACTTACCGCGCGCCCTCGTGCCACAGGACCACACGCAGCGTCTGCAACAGGATCAGCAGGTCAAGGAACGGGGTGTAATTCTTGGCGTAATAGAGATCGTATTCCAGCTTGTGCCGCGAATCCTCGATCGACGCGCCATAGGGATAGTTGATCTGTGCCCAGCCGGTAATGCCGGGCTTCACCATATGGCGCTCGGCATAATAGGGCATGTGTTCTTCCAGTTCAGAGACGAATTCCGGGCGCTCTGGCCGAGGGCCAACGAAGCTCATCTCGCCTTTCAGAACGCTCCATGTCTGCGGCAGTTCGTCGATGCGGACCTTGCGAATAAACCGCCCGACACGGGTGGTGCGCGGGTCGTCCTTTGATGCCCACTGCGCCCCGGCGGCCTCGGCGTCAGTACGCATCGAGCGCAGCTTGAGGACCGAGAACGGAACGCCGAACAGGCCGACGCGGGTCTGGCGGAAGAACGCCGGGCCTTTGCTGTCCAGCTTCACGATCAGCGCAAACACCGCGATCAAAGGAAAGGTCAGCATGAGGAGCAGCGCGCTGGCGGTGATGTCAAACACCCGCTTGGCAAAGCTCGATACCGCGCGGCCTGATGAGAATCCGTCGGAAAAGATCAGCCAGCTGGGGTTTACGGTATCCAGATCGACCCGCCCCGTCTCACGCTCGATAAAGCTGGAGAAATCGTTGACGTGGACGCCTGCGGTCTTGATCCGCAGCAGATCCTTCAGCGGCAGGGCATTGCGCCGTTCTTCCAGCGCCAGCACCACTTCGCTGACTCCCAGGTTTTCGACAAAACGGTTGAGGTTATGGATCGCGCTGCGGGAAATGGCTTCCTCCACCACGGGCGGGCTGTCCGTCATGGCGATATAGCCGACGATGACGAAGCCGCTCTCTGGCCGGTCGCCCAGTTCGCGCAGTCGGGTGGCGCGGTGGCCTGCCCCGAACACCAGTACGCGGCGGCGAAAGGCCTGGGTGCCAAGAATGCCGCCGATGATCAGCCGGTTGGCCATCAGCCCTAACGCGGCAAGCGCCATCGCATAGGCCAGGGTCGATCGCCAGAAATGTGCCCCGCCAGACAGCCAGTCGACAAACGATACTCCGATCACACCCAGCGAGATCGCCACCAGCAGGCGCGCGGCGGCATAGCGCATTGATCGCAGGGCATCGGGGCCATAGACACCGACTGCGATCATCGCCGTCAGCATGACTGCCGCCAGCCCGCCCAGCATCCCCAGCCGGTCTGCGACAAGACCGGGCGTAATGCCGATCTGGCCTGCCCGCAGCCGCCACGCGATTTCGCCTGCCAGAACCAGTACAACCAGATCGAACAGGCCCAGCAGCAGCACCGCATGGGGGATATAGTGTTTGAATAGGCGAACCATAGCCCTGCCAAGTTGCACCCGGAACATCCGGGCCTCTCTTGCCGTGATAAGGCCAAGTTATGAAATGTCGGTAAATCTGACAGGCGGCCCGCCAAACGGAAATGGCGGAAAAACGCCATTCCTGCGTCTGGCATCGCGCAATTTGTCGGGTTGATTTACATTTATTTATCTCGCGAAGCCCGAATTTGCCGTTTTTGACCGGCCCCGATTTTGCGCCGTTAAATTCATCCTTAACCATAGAGCAACCCTGAGGGTTAACCCCTGCCGCGCTAACTGCGCCGCATGAGCCGTGTCGCCCGCAAGCAGACTGTCAACAAGCAGATGTACCGTCACTTTGCAGTGATCACGGTCTTGCTTACGCTCGTGCTGGCGATTTTTGCCGACGGATCGAACCGCGAAAGCCTGACCGACCGGATGCGCAACGAACGCCAGCGCGCCCAATTGGAAGATGCCGATGCCCGTATGTTCGGCAAGCACAAACTGGGCGGAACTGACGGTTCGGGCCGGATGCCGGGAAGTGATGGAGGTTCCGGGGGAGGCGGCGAAGATGGCGACGCTTCTGCTGAAGATGGCGGCACAGATGCCAGCGGCCCCCGCACCGCACGTACGTCCATAGGCCCGGTCAGTGATGCCAACGGCGATGGTCAGCCGGATTACGTGCCCTTCTTTGATGACGGGGTGATGCAACTTCCCACCCGCGCCGGTGTGATCGTGAAGGGTGGGCGCAGCTTGCCGCCGGGTATCGGTCCGCTACCGCCCAAGTCCGGTCAACTTTCGGGCACAAAGCAAGGCAAGCCGGGCGGCGTGAAGCCGGCACCGTCAGCGGCAAGGCGCGAGCAACTGGTCAATTCCGGATTTCAGGACGCTGGAGCGCCGTCGCAGTAACACGATCACCCGGCGCGAAAGCACTCGCGCGCCAGGTATTCGCGGCAATCGGCGCTGATGATCGCGGCGTGACCGTAATTCGGATGATCGATCACCAGCATCGCCGTGCCCTCACCGCCATCCCACGCGGCAATCGCGGCGGGGCTGAAATCAAAGTGAAAGAAGTGGACGGCGCTGGCCTTGCCGTCGCTGGCGCGGGTGCGCGCGATGTCGCCTTCCGGTCGGGCGCGGATTACCTCGCCGCCAATGTGCAGGGCGACATGATCCTCAACCCCGCCGATGCTGCGCAGGAAAGCATCGCGCTGTACTTCGTCGGGGACTTCAAACAATACGGTCGCGGTCAGTTCCGCCCCCTTTGGCACCATCGGATCATAGGCCGCCAGTTCATCGACCAGCTGCTCCGCCCCGCCCTTTTCTATGCGCAGCATTTCCTGGATTTGCAGCCACATGCTGTCCCACGTTTCAAAGATCGCGGTCGCTTTGGGGCCGACGCTTACCCGCGTCAGTTGCTTGCGCAACAGCGCCTCCTGCCGCTTTTCGGCGCGGATCAGTTCGTACTGGTCAAGCGGCAGGATATCGTCGACGGTGATGCTGCGGGCGTTGCGGGACATGGGCGTTTCTACAATCCATAAGCTTTGGCGAGGACTTCGATCGGGTGGCCGATGCGGTCGGGCGGGACTGCGCCATTGGCGGTGATGACCTGACGCAAGTGCGGCCCGGCCAGCGGACATTCGCTGACGATCAGATCCGGATCGGCCTTGACCAGATTGCGCGCGGCGGGCTTGCCCACCTTGATCGCGCGGTCAAAGTTTTCGGCAAAGATGCCCCACTTGCCGCCGTGGCCAGAGCAACGCTCGGTCAGTTGCGGGGTCGCGCCGGGGATAAGGCGCAGCATTTCCATCGCTTTTGGCCCCATGTTCTGGGCGCGGGCATGGCAGGCAAAGTGGACGGCGATAGCGGCGGGCATTTCGGGTATCGGCGCAAGGCCTTTCGCCTTGGCCAGCGCGACGATATATTCCGACACGTCGAACGTATGCTTCGCCAGCAGCGCCACGTCGGCACTGTCCGGCATGATCAGCGGCCATTCGAACTTCAGCATCAGCGCGCAACTGGTAGTCAGCGGCACGATATCCCACCCCTGCTCTGTCAGCGGCGCGAAGATCCCCGAAATCCGCGTCGCCGCATGGGCAACGCCGGGCAAGTCTCCGTTTTCAAACAAGGGCATGCCGCAGCAATCGGGATGCTCCATCCGTACCTTGACGCCATTGTGCGCCAGAACCTTGACCAGCGCCTCGCCGGGGGTGCCGTCGTTGAAATTGTCGTGGCAACCGGCATAGATCACCGCCTTCTTGCCAAATGAAGGCCCGTCCGGATTGGGCGGCGGCACAATGCCCGGCCCCTTGTTGACCAGCGGCACTTCCATGAACGGCGGCAGATGCGCGCGGGCATCGATGCCGGTTACCGCCTGAATGACCGGACGGGTCAGGCCGTTGCCCTCGCGCGTGGCCCAGTTGGCCGCGCCCGCTGTCAGCGAGCCGAGGCGGCCGTTGCGGTCCATCTTCGCCAGTTCGCGGTCCATCAGCGGCGTCTCACCCTTGCGGTGGCGGACAGCGCGGTGGCGCAGCATCAGGTGGGGGAAATCAAGATCGAACGAATGTGGCGGCACATAAGGGCACTTGGTCATGAAGCACATGTCGCACAGCGTGCAGGCATCGACGACAGAGGCCATCTGCGCGGGGCTGAGGTCGTCCACTTCCTCATTCGGGCTTTCGTCCACCGCATCGAACAGGATGGGAAACGAATCGCACAAGTTGAAGCAGCGTCGGCAACCGTGGCAGATGTCGAACACCCGGCGCAGTTCCGCATCGAGCGCCGGTTCATCGTACCAGCCATCGTCTTCCCACGGGATCACGTGGCGCGTGGGCGCCCCAAGGCTGCCTTCCATGATGCCCCTCAAAGTTCAGTGATAAGGCGGGCGTCGCGCTGATGGTTCGACAAGCTCACCATGAGCGGGGATGGTAGAAAACCAAAGCCCGCTCACCATGAGCGGGCGTGGTAAAAAACCAACACCCGCTCATCCTGAGCCTGTCGAAGGACGCCCGCATTTTCAGTCCTGTCAGGCGTCAGCCAGCAGCGCGTCGAGCGTTTTCTGGAACTTGCCCGCGTGGCTCTTTTCCGCCTTGGCCAGCGTTTCGAACCAGTCAGCGATTTCATCAAAACCTTCGTCGCGCGCGGTTTTGGCCATGCCCGGATACATGTCGGTATATTCGTGGGTTTCGCCCGCGACCGATGCCTTCAGGTTATCGACCGTGCCGCCGATGGGCAGGCCGGTTGCCGGATCGCCGGTTTCTTCCAGATATTCCAGATGGCCGTGCGCGTGGCCGGTTTCGCCTTCTGCGGTAGAGCGGAAAACGGCAGCAACGTCATTATGGCCTTCGATGTCGGCCTTCTGCGCGAAATAGAGATAACGGCGGTTGGCCTGGCTTTCGCCCGCAAAAGCCGCCTTCAGGTTGGCTTCGGTTTGTGATCCTGCGAGTCCCATGACTTTCTCCTCTGGTAAAACTGTTCAGCCAATCTGCGCGCATGGGGAGTGAATGGGAAAGGATATTTTTTCCCGCCTCTGATCGACTGATCCGATTATTGGGCCGGATTGTCGGCGTGAGAGCGATTGTAGTTTGCAACACTCAAGCTGGATCAGAGCGCTGTCGCCAAAACCTTCTGCCACGCGACGAGCCTTACCGCACGGACATCCTCATCCATCGCGGACTCAAACCTGTCGCTGGGCGGCAGCATGGCGCGAGCATCGTCCAGGCTCGCGTGGATGCCCACTCCAACGCTAGCCAGCATAGCTGCCCCGCGCGCGGTGGTTTCGATATCCACCGGGCGCTCCACCGGCACGTCGAGCACGTCGGCAAGATCCTGCGCCAGCCAGTTGTTGCCGCTCATCCCGCCGTCAATGCACAGCGTCTGCCAGTCCGCTCCGTCAGCGGCGAACGCCTGCTTGAGATCGTGGCACTGGTGCGCCATCGATTCCAGCGCAGCGCGGACGATGTGTGCGGCGGTGGTATTATGCGTAAGGCCCGCGATGGTGCCGGTCGCATTCGGCCGCCAATGCGGCGCGCCAAGGCCAGAAAGCGCGGGCAGGATGACGACCCCGCCATTGTCGGGCACTGAACGGGCCAGTCGCTCACTGTCAGGCGCCGACTGGATCAGGCCCAGATTGTCGCGCAGCCACTTCATCAGGCTGCCCGCGACGAATACCGATCCTTCCAGCGCATAAGTCCGCTTGCCGCCCACGTCCGCCAGCACGGTGCCGAGCAGGCGGTTGGCCGAACGGGGCAATGCCGTGCCGGTGCTGGCGAGGATGAACGCGCCGGTGCCGAACGTCGCCTTGGTCTGGCCCGGTGCAAGGCAGGCCTGGCCGATGGTGGCCGATTGCTGATCCCCGGCCATCCCCGCGATGGGAATGGCCCGGCCCAACAAATCTGGCAGCGTCTTGCCGACCACTTCCGCGCAGCCAACGATAGCGGGAAGCGTCGCAACAGGCACCCCGAACAGGTCGCACAGCCCGCCATCCCAATCGCGCCCGTCCAGCGCCATCAGCGCAGTGCGGCTGGCATTGGTGGCGTCGCTGACATGCAGCCCGCCGGTGAGCCGCCAGACAAGCCAACTTTCCACTGTGCCGAATGCCAGACTATCACCCAGATCGCGCGCTTCGGGGACATTGTCCAATATCCAGCGCATCTTGCTGGCAGAGAAATAAGGATCGAGCAGCAGGCCGGTTTTCGCCTGCACCTCGGCTTCGTGGCCTGCCTGCTGCAGCACCTCGCAGGCCTGTGCAGTGCGGCGGTCCTGCCAGACGATGGCGCGGCAGATTGCCCGTCCGGTGCGGCAATCCCATGCGACCACGGTTTCGCGCTGGTTGGTGACGCCGATGGCCGCGATACGGTCTGCGCCGCCTGCCGCCTCGACCACCTCGCGCATGCAGAGCAGCGTCTTGTCAAAGATTTCCTCGGCATCGTGTTCCACCCAGCCGGGCCGGGGATAGTGTTGATCCAACGGCAACTGCGCCACCGCACCGACGCTGCCATCGGGTGCATAGAGCATGGCGCGGGTCGACGTAGTGCCTTCGTCGATGACGAGGATATGGCGTTCGGTCATGCAGGTTCCTGCTGCAAAGCAAGTGCGTCCGCCAGTGCGGAGACTTGTTCGGGGGTGAAATGCAGGCCCAGTTTGCTGCGGCGCCAGAGGATGTCATCGGCGGTCATCGCCCATTCGCGCCTGACGAGGTAATCAACCTCGCTCGCAGTGAGTCCGTGGCCAAAGTGACGCCCACAATCGGCAAGGTTGGCGGCATGGCCCAGCACCGTCCACGCCAGCGTGCCATAGGCCTTGATCAGGCGGTCCGCCCAGTCAGGTTCAAGGAAAGGATAGTCGCGGCGGAAACGGACGAGCAGGTCAGCCGCGCCCCGCATCGGAAAATTGCCACCCGGCAGCGGCGCGCTGCCGCTCCATGCCGGGCCGGACAGCGCGGACAGGCGCGGCGCGAGCATGTCCACGGCCTCTTCCGCAAGGTGGCGATAGGTGGTGATCTTGCCGCCAAACACGCTGAGCAGCGGCGCGCCTTCGTCAGGGTCAGACAGTTCAAGCTTATAGCCCCGCGTCGCCGCTTCGGGCCTGCCAGACCCATCCTCTATCAGCGGGCGCACACCGGAATAGGACCAGACGACATCTGCCGGAGTAATCGGCCGGGCAAAATAGCCGCTCGCCCCCTCGCACAGATAGGCGATTTCCTCCTCATCGGCGTGGACATCTTCCAGCGTGCCGTGGTGGTCTCGGTCAGTCGTGCCGATCAGGGTGAAATCGCGCTCATAGGGGATGGCGAAAAAGATGCGCCCGTCGGCTAGCTGGAAGAAATAGGCAAACGGGTGATCGAACAGCCGCCGCACGACGATGTGCGATCCGCGCACCAGCCGCATCTGGCGGTCGGCGTGTTCGTGCGCCAGTCCGATGACTTTCAGCACTGACGGGCCAGCGGCGTTCACCACAGCGCGGGCGCGGAATGTGCCCTGGCTGGTCGTCAACTCCCAAACGTCGCCTACCCGGACGAGGCCGGTGACTTCGCAGCGCGTCCGCACTTCCCCGCCCCTGTCGGCCAGATCGCGGGCGTTGAGCGCGACCAGCCGGGCATCGTCAACCCAGCAATCGGAATAGACATAGCCCGTGGTAAACCCCGGCTTCAGTGGTGCACCTGCCGGGTGGCGGGGCAGACTGACCGTCTGCGTCGCGGGCAGCGCCTTGCGGCCGCCGATATGGTCGTAAAGGAACAGCCCCAGCCGCAGCAGCCAGCGCGGGCGCAAGCCCTTTACCCACGGCAGAACGAAATGCATCGGCCAGATGATGTGCGGGGCGATGGCCCACAGCCGTTCCCGCTCGGACAACGATTCGCGCACCAGCCCGAACTCGTAATGCTCAAGATAGCGCAAGCCGCCGTGGACCAGCTTGGTCGAGGCAGACGATGTCCCTTGCGCCAGATCGCCGCGTTCCAGCAGCAGTACGCGCGCACCCCGCCCCACCGCATCGCGCGCAATACCGCAGCCATTCACGCCGCCGCCGATAACCGCAATGTCATGGATCGTGTCGACCATGACCGCAACCTAGCGAGCAAATTGCTAATGGGCCATGTTCAAGCTGCAGCGGGACTTACCGGGCAAGCGAGAGCGGCTTTTCGTAACGTGACGACTGCCGCGCTCGTCGGCCCGATCAGGACCAGCCGTCCTGCGCCTCAAGACTGGCGGCCAGCTCACCGATCACGCGGTAGCAATCCAGCACCTGGCCAACTGACGAATTCGGCTCACGCCCTTCGCGGATGGCGGCGATGAATTCGCGGTCCTGCAGTTCGATGCCGTTGTTCGATACCGCAACACCGGCCAGATCAATCGGCTCTTCCTTGCCGTTCACCAGATCATCATAGCGCGCGATATAGGTCGAAGTATCGCCGATATAGCGGAAGAACGTTCCCAGCGGCCCGTCATTGTTGAACGACAGCGAGAGAGTGCAGATCGCCCCGCTTTCGCTCTTGAGCTGGATCGACATGTCCATCGCGATACCAAGTTCAGGATGCTTCGGCCCCTGCATCGCGTTTGCCGACACGATCCGCCCGGCCTGATAGGCGAACAGGTCAATCGTGTGCGCGGCGTGGTGCCACAGCAAGTGGTCGGTCCAACTGCGCGGCTGGCCCTTGGCATTCATGTTCTTGCGGCGGAAGAAATAGGTCTGCACGTCCATCTGCTGCACCGCAAATTCGCCGCTGACGATCCGGTTGTGGACGTACTGGTGCGAGGGATTGAACCGCCGCGTGTGGCCGACCATGCAGACGAGGCCGGTTTCCTTCTGCTTGCGCACAACAGCCTCGGCATCGGCCCAGGTATCCGACAGCGGGATTTCCACCTGCACATGCTTGCCCGCGTTCATGCAGGCGATTGCCTGTTCGGCGTGAATCTGGGTCGGCGTGCACAGGATCACCGCATCGACATCATCGCGGGCCAGCGCGTCTTCAAGCTCGGTCGAACTGTGCCGCGCGCCGTACTTTTTTGCGACTTCAGCGGCTTGTTCGCCAGTGCGGCTGATGATCGAGACGATTTCAGTCCCGGCGATGTTCAGCAATCCATCCAGATGCTTTTCGCCAAAGGCCCCGGCCCCGGCAAGAGCGATGCGAATTGGGGCTATACGAATTGGGGCAATACGAATTGGCTGGCTCATACTACAGGCTCCAGAACGATATGGCCGACCGCAGTATTGCTGGCGGGCACGTGATAGTGACGATGAAGTTCGCGCGCGGACTGGCCCAGCGCGCCGCGCATGATCAGCCACATGACCATCTCGATCCCTTCGGACCCAGTCTCGCGCAGGTATTCAATGTGCGGGATATGGCGCAGGTCATCGGTTGAGCCGGATAGCTTATCCAGGAACATGGTGTCCCACTCACGGTTGATCAGGCCCGCGCGCGGTCCCTGCAACTGGTGGCTCATGCCGCCCGTGCCCCAGATCTGCACGTTCAGGTCTTCGGGAAAACTGGCGACCGCACGGGCAATCGCCTCGCCCAGCGCCCAGCAGCGGTTGCCCGATGGCGGCGGGTATGTAACGACATTGACCGCAAGAGGGATCACCTTGACCGGCCATGCCTGCGGCTTGCCGAACATCATCGACAGCGGCACCGTCAGTCCGTGATCGACGTCCATTTCGTTGATAATGGTCATGTCGAATTCGTCGAGGATCAGGCTTTGCGCGATATGCCAGGCAAGGTCGGGAGCGCCCTCTACATCGGGCACGCCGCGGCGGCCCCAGCCCTCGTCGGCAGGCTGATAACTTTCACCGCAACCGATGGCGAAGGTCGGAATGATCTTCATGTCAAAGGCGCTGGCGTGGTCATTATAGACTAGGATCACCACGTCGGGCTTTTGCTCAGCCTCCCAGGCTTTAGTCCATTCAAACCCGGCAAACGCGGGCGCCCAGTATGGCTCGGCCACTTTGTCAAAGTCAGACGCCACGCCCAGCGCCGGAATGTGGCTGCAGCCGACACCTGCGGTAATGCGGGCCATCAGCGTTTCTCCCTTATCGAGCGCACGCCTTCGGGCGAACGGCCCCCGGCGATCATCATCGCCTGATAATCCTCAAGGCTCATGCCTGACATCGTGCTGACCGCCTGAAGGAAGCTCAGCCCGTCGGTCGAGAATATCTTGGCGAGGAAATAGATGTTGCCGCCAAGATCGAGCAGGCGGTTATAATCACGGTCAAGCACGGCCTGCTTCTGGTCTTCGGTCATCGGCCATTCGTCGATATAAGCGCGCTCACCGGCCTTCCAGCGTTCGCGGTTTTCGGCCTTCATCAGGCTCATCGCGAACTGGTTGAGGTGATAGCCCTGCCGCGCACGCCGGGCGGTATAAACGCGGGTGCCGGGAATATCGTCAAACTCGGCCAGGTATTGGTGAATGTCGACCGGTCCGCTCATGCGTTCTGCTCCTGCCGGGCCGCCATTTCGCGAGCGATGATCTGCCGCGCCCGCGTGCCGCCTTCGTCGATCTTGTAGGCGGTAAGCTTAAGGTCGGGATTGGCGGTGATGGCGATTTGCTGCGCTTCGAGCACGTCCTTGTCCTGCAAGAAAACGCCGCCCTGCTGCGCCTTGAACCGGGCGGTGAAGCCATCGTCCTGCACATCGAAATTGCGCGCCATGCCCCAGAAATAGTGGTGGCTGCCCTCGTCTTGCGGGGTCATGATATCGATCACAAAGCCGCGCACGCCCTGGTCATGTGCATCAATGGTCGCTCCGCTGCCAATCGGGGCAACGCCAACATCAATGATGACAGCCGACGGCAGCATGAACTGGCAAATCTGCCAGCGATCAACTTTGCCCCCCTGACGCAGCGCACCGGCCCAGAACGGCGGCGCATCAACACCGGGCATCCAGCGGCGCACAAAGACCTGCTTGCCTTCAACTTGCGTCTGAATAGGCGCGTGCATGATTTCTGGCTGGCCGATGGAACCAGAATGAACATGCGTTTCGTGTGTCAGGTCCATCAGGTTATCAATGGCCAGGCGATAGTCCGAGGCAATCGGATAATAGCCACCGTCAAAGCGCCAGTCAGGCGCGGAACAGGGCCACAAGTCAGGGATCAGCGCCGGGTCGGCGGCGGCCTTGTCACCCACCCACACCCAGACGAAACGGTGGCGTTCGTGTACGGCATAAGTTTCTGCGCAGACGCGGCGGTTTACCGGATCGCTGGCAATCGGCATTTCCTCGGCCACGCCGTCCGCGCCCAGCTTCAGCCCGTGATAGCGGCAACGGATCGAATCCCCCTCGCGCAGGCCCATCGACAGCGGCAGCAGCCGGTGCGGACAGGCATCGCGCATGGCAACAATGCCGCGATCAAGCTTGCGATAGAACATCATCGATGTACCGCAGATCGTGCGGGCAAGCGGCTGCGAATCCACCTCGTGATCCCATGCCGCCGCATACCAGGCGTTGGTCAGCCATGTGCTCACAGACCGCGCTCCTTCAGCAGTGCATCAAGGCGCGGAAACACCCGCCGGGCGTTGCCTTCGAAAATCGCGTGGCGTTCCTCGTCCGGGATATCCAGCGCATCGACATAACGCTTGGTATCGTCAAAATAGAAGCCGGTCGTGGGATCAATCCCGCGCACCGCGCCGACCATTTCACTGCCGAACAGGATGTTCTTGTTCTCGATCACATCGGCCAGCAGGTTCACGCCCGGTTGATGATAGACACAAGTATCGAAAAACACATTGTTCATCAGGTGCGATGCCAGGTCCGGCTTTTTGAGCATGTCGGCCAGCCCGCGATAGCGCCCCCAGTGATAAGGCACCGCCCCGCCGCCGTGGGGAATGATGAAGCGCAGGCTGGGGAACCGGCTGAACAGATCGCCTTCCAGCAATTGCATGAAGGCGATGGTATCCGCCGCGATGTAATAGCCGCCCGTGGCGTGCATCGCCGGGTTGCATGATCCCGAAACGTGGATCATCGCGGGCACATCAAGCTCGCACATCGCCTCGTAAAACGGGAACCAGTATTCGTCCGTCAGCGGCGGATGGGTAAAGCGCCCGCCGCCCGGATCGGGATTGAGGTTGCAGCCGATAAAGCCCAGTTCCCCAACACAGCGGCGCAGTTCGGCAATCGAACTGGTCATGTCGGCTTCTGGCGACTGCGGCAACATGCAGACCCCGGCAAAGGTTTCAGGATACAGCCCAACGACGCGCGCGATCAGATCGTTGCACACTTGCGCCCACTTTACCGCCACCGTCTGATCGCCGACATGCGGCGCCATTGCCGAAGCGCGGGGCGAAAAGATCGTCAGGTCGGCGCCGCGTTCCTTAAGCAGGCGAAGCTGGTTAGCCTCTATCGTCTCGCGGATATCGTCGTCCGAAATATCGGGATAGGCGGGCGCGGGCACTCCGGCCTTGAACGCGGCCTTCTGCTGTTCGCGCCATTCGTCGTGCGCCTTGGGGAGCACGGTATAGTGTCCGTGGCAGTCAATGATCATGGTCATGCAGCCTGTCCTTTTCCTGCCGCCGCGCGTTGGCGCAGCACCGTGCCCCGGGTCATTACCGGTTCCACGCCTAGGGCGCTGAGTGTCAGCGCCGATTCTTCCATTTCCGCCGCCCGGCGAAGCCCGTGAGCGTACATCCGTTCAAGGTTGTAGGCCGCGCGCTGCGCCCAGGGAACGGCCTTTTCGCTGGCATCCAGAGAGGCGAGGACATCGGCGGTGACGCCTGCGGCATCGGCGGCAAGCATCATCTCGTCCGTCAGCGCCTCGATCCCCTTGACCATGACCGAGCGGATCATCTTGATCGCGCTGGCCCGGCCCACTTCGCTGCCGACCACGCGCACGTTTGCAAACCCGGCTTCGGCCAGCGCTGCGGCTGCATCATCCGCGTGTTCACCGGCCAGAAGCAGCGGCACCCGGATTTCCGCCGGATCAACCGGGGCCAGCACCGCAACATCGACATAGCGCCCGCCAGCTGCCTCTATCACGCGGGCCGCGGCGCGCTTGGTTTCCGGCGCGACCGAGTTCATATCACACCACAGCGCGCCCATAGCCAGATAGGGCGCACATTCCTGCGCCACCAGCAGCGCCTGATCGGCAGTGACCAGTGACAGCACCAGCGGAGCGCCTGACAGCGCGCTGGCGGCATCGGGGGTGCTGCTGACGCCAGCCTGCGCCATCGCTTCGGCCTGCTGCGGCGCAATGTCCCACGCACAGGCCTTTGCACCCCATCCTGCGGCGCGGGCGAATGTCGATGCGGCCTCTCCGAAACCTATCAGGGCAATTGAACGGTTCATGTCCCCGCTTGTGCGGCGATCAGGCGAAGCCGCCAAATGGAATGACTTGTCAGACCATTATTTTATGTGAACTCTTCGGCCATGCCGACTTCACGAAGCACGTCCACAAAGGCTTGTTGCGAAGCCGTGGGCCGCCAGCCTTTTCGCGAAAGCACGCCGATGCTGCGTTCCACTGGCACCGGCGAGGCTATTGCGACCAGCATCGCGTCCGCCAGTTCGACCGCCACCTGCGATCGCGACAGCATGGTCAACGCATCGCTGCCGACCAGCAATTGCCGGATCGTCAACACCGATCCGCATTCGATCCTAACCGGCGGCACTTCCGCTCCTGTCTGGCGCATCATGTCCTCCCAGTATCCCCGCAGCGGCGTCTCGCGCGACGGCATGAACCAGTCAAACCGCGCCAGCTCGTCGCCAGAGAGTGTCTTCCGGCTCGCAAGCGGATGGCCTGCGCGCATGATCACCGCCGGTCGATCGGTGAACACTGCCTCCTGCGTCAGGTCATCCAGCGAGGCCGGATCGCGCAGCGCGCCCAGCATCATGTCTATCTCCCCGTCGCGCAGTGGGCCGGACAGTTCGGCATAACTGCCTTCCACAACTGAAACCGCAACACCGGGATGAGCGCGGCTGAAGCGCAGGATTGTCTCGGGAAGCCAGCGGGCACGCGACAACGGCATGGCCCCGATCACGACTTTGCCCGCGCGAAGGCCTTGCCACGCGGCCACTTCATCGAACCCGGCGCGCAATTCTGCCATCGCCAGGCCAAACGCCCGCGCACGGCGCATCCCTTGCGCAGTCAGCATGACAGAGCGCCCCCGCCGCTCCACCAGCCGCTGCCCCAGCGCGACCGACAAATCAGCTACCGCGCGGTGCAAAGCGGCAGAAGAAAGCCCGGTCGACTGCTCAGCCCCGGCATAGCTGCCCACCCGCGCCAGCGCCAGAAACGCGCGGGTCTGTGTGCCGGTAACGCGCGGCGATCCGATCAGCGCAATCGCCGCCTCTACACGCGGGGCCAGCAGCAGCGCCGGTTCGGTTGGCACCATCCCGGCAGGGCCGCGATCAAACAGGCGGCAGCCCAGATCGTTTTCCAGCCGGGCAATCAACTGGGTCAGCGCAGGCTGGGTCAGGTTTACCGCCCGCGCCGCTCGCGTAACGCTGCCGTGGCGAACGGTCGCGGCCAGCGCGGCAAGGTGGCGAATATTCGGCGGACGCGCTGTCAGACTGGCTGTCATACTGGGTCACTTAGCAAAACCTTATGCCAAGTGCCAACTTCGCATTGGCCCGCGCGCCGCGCCGCTTTCAAAGGTAGCGGGCAAGAATGTGCAGTGGAGTATCGCCATGCCGGGAATCGTCGTCCAGAACATCGAAAGAGCACCGCTGGCGGTGATCGACGCCCTCGCCGCCTGCGGGGTATCCACAGTGCACGAGGCGCAGGACCGCACCGGCCTGCTCGCCAGCTACATGCGGCCCATCTACAGCGGCGCGCGGATCGCCGGATCGGCGGTTACGATCAGCGCCGCCCCCGGTGACAACTGGATGGTGCATGTAGCTATCGAACAATTGCAGGCAGGTGACATCCTTGTGCTCGCCCCGACCAGCCCTTGCGAGGATGGCTATTTCGGCGATCTGCTGGCCACCAGCGCCATCGCGCGCGGTTGCCGGGGGCTGGTGATCGACGCCGGTGTGCGCGACATTCGTGACCTTACCGAGATGCAGTTCCCCGTCTGGTCAAAGGCGATCTATGCGCAAGGCACGGTCAAGAACACACTCGGCAGCGTCAACGTGCCGATCGTCTGCGCCAATGCCCTGGTCAATCCCGGCGACGTGATCGTGGCCGATGACGACGGCGTCTGCGTCGTCCCCCGCGCCAATGCCGAGGCCGTACTGGCAGCAGCACAGGCGCGTGAGGCCAACGAGGCGGATAAACGCGCAAAACTCGCCACAGGCGTGCTGGGGCTGGATATGTACAAGATGCGCGAACGGCTTGAGCGTGAAGGCCTGAAATATGTCTGATAGCATCAAGTCAGACGGGGCCAGCTGCATGTGGATGCGCGGCGGCACCTCGAAAGGCGGCTATTTCCTCGCCAGCGACCTGCCCGCCGACAAGGCCGCGCGCGATGCTTTCCTGCTGGCTGTGATGGGCTCGCCCGATCCGCGCCAGATTGATGGCATGGGCGGTGCCGATCCGCTGACCAGCAAGGTCGCGGTGGTCAGCAAATCGGCCCGGCCCGGGATCGATGTCGATTACCTGTTCCTGCAGGTTTTCGTCGATACCGCCACCGTCACAGACGCGCAGAACTGCGGCAATATCCTGGCCGGAGTAGGTCCGTTCGCCATCGAGCGCGGCCTGATTGCGGCCACGGGTGACGAAACCAGCGTGGCGATCTACATGGAGAACACCGGTCAGGTCGCGGTAGCATCTGTGCAGACACCCGGCGGCAAAGTCACTTACGCGGGCAGCGCGGCGATTGACGGTGTTCCCGGTACTCACGCGCCTATCCCGCTGGAGTTCCGCGACACCGCCGGTTCATCATGCGGAGCGCTGCTGCCCACCGGCAATGCAGTGGACATGGTAGAGGGCGTGGCCGTCACCCTGATCGACAACGGCATGCCCTGCGTGGTGATGAAGGCGGCAGACCTTGGCATTACCGGCTACGAGGACCGCGACTGGCTCGACAATGCAACTGACCTGAAGGCCCGGATCGAAGCGATCAGGCTGGCCGTGGGTGAGCGGATGAACCTTGGCGATGTGCGCGAGAAATCCGTGCCCAAGATGATGCTCGTCGCCCCGCCGCGCCAGGGCGGCGCGGTTACCGTGCGCAGTTTCATCCCCCACCGCGCCCACGCCACCATCGGCGTGCTGGGCGCGGTCAGCGTGGCGACCGCGTGCCTGATCCCCGGCTCTCCCGCTGCGGAAGTGGCGGTGATCCCCGAAGGCGCGCGCAAGACGCTGTCGGTGGAGCATCCCACCGGTGAGATGTCTTGCGTGCTTGAGATTGACGCAACCGGCGCAGTCGCCAGCGCCGCCCTGCTGCGCACCGCGCGCAAATTGATGGATGGAGTGGTTTTCGCATGACAGCTCAAAATGAGCCACGGATCGTCAGTTGGCACACTGCCCCATCACAGCCGCGCTTCGTCCCGCCCCCAGGCGCTATCGACGCGCATTGCCACGTTTTCGGGCCGATGGCGCAGTTCCCGTTCAGCGCCAAGGCGAAGTATCTGCCCGAAGACGCCGGGCCGGACATGCTGTTTGCCTTGCGCGATCAGCTGGGCTTTTCGCGCAACGTCATTGTTCAGGCCAGCTGCCACGGCACCGACAACAGTGCCACATTGGATGCCATCGCCCGCTCGAACGGCAAGGCGCGCGGCGTCGCGGTGGTCGACCCGGCAATTTCGGACGAAGGCCTCGCCGCGCTTCACGCTGGCGGAATGCGCGGCATCCGGTTCAATTTCCTGAAACGGCTTGTGGATGACGCGCCCAAGGACAAGTTCCTTGAAGTCGCCAGCCGCCTGCCCGCAGGCTGGCACGTGGTAATCTATTTCGAGGCGGACATTCTGGAAGAACTGCGCCCGTTCATGGACGCCATTCCCGTGCCGCTGGTGATCGATCACATGGGCCGACCGGATGTGACGCAAGGCCCGAACGGCGCGGACATGAAAGCCTTCCGCGCGCTGCTAGATTCGCGGGACGATGTGTGGTTCAAGGCGACCTGCCCAGACCGCCTGGATGCGATTAACGAAGGCGGCGGGGGCGATCCGTGGGACGCATTCGCCAGCGCGGTCGCCCCGCTGGTGGCCGATTACCAGGACCGCGTGCTTTGGGGCACCGATTGGCCGCACCCCAACATGCAGGACAACGTGCCCGATGACGGCCACCTCGTCGACATGATCCCCCGCATCGCGCCCACGGCGGAACTGCAACGCAAGCTGCTGATTGACAACCCGATGCGGCTTTACTGGCCTGAGGAACTGGGCTGATTTCATAGGCCTGGATCAACAGTAGTCCCACCCAAAACTACGCCCCAACTAACCTTTTTCGTCACCCTGAACTTGTTTCAGGGCCCATTTCTCGGCAAGGACGGAACTCTAATTTGCAGCCAAGCCGCGGGGATTGGTCTTCTTTC
>JBDTUQ010000025.1:0-27766 GCA_040007615.1 Novosphingobium sp. | reverse complement strand
CCGAACTGGACGAAACGCTGCGCGGAGCTGGCGGATTTGGATCGACCGGCGGGGTCAGCGCGCTCACCTCGGGGTAAGTCTGCCAAATAGGCGTTGGCTGTCCGCATGACAGCGGCATTCTGCTTACAGTTTGTTGCGCCGCGCGACTGTTCAGTCCAGGACTGCCGCTTGGACGGCTGCCGCTCCGCCCAGCGTAACCCAGCTTGCCACGTCATGGAATTCGTCAATCAGTGAACCGCACTTACCTGCCCCAATCGACGCGTACGATGATCACCTTATCGGTCCTGGCTGCGACGATGATGAATCAGGTAGACACGACAATCGCCAATGTCGCCCTGCCGCACATTCAGGGGACAACCTCGTCGTCGCGCGAACAGGTCGCCTGGGTGCTGACATCCTATATCATCGCTATGGCCATCACCACGCCGCTCACCGGCTGGCTGGCAGAGCGATTTGGCCGACGCGGGGTGATGCTGACATCGATCGTCTGCTTTACGATTTCGTCCGGGCTGTGCGGCATGTCGACGCAACTGGAAGAGTTGGTCGCATTCCGGATTCTCCAAGGTATTTCCGGCGCGGCGCTCATTCCGATCAGTCAGGTTCTGCTGATTGACATCAACCCTCCCGAAGAACGCGCGCGGTCGATGGCGATATTCGGGTTTGGCTTTGTTCTGGGGCCGTTGATCGGACCACTGCTGGGCGGGTGGCTGACCGAACACTTCACATGGCACTGGGTATTCCTGATAAACCTGCCAGTGGGCGTTTTTGCGTTTCTGGGCATTTCAACATTCCTGCCTGATTACCGCGATGAAAATCCGCGGCGTTTTGACCTGTTTGGCTTTGCCCTGCTGGCGGTGGCGGTGGGCGCCTTCCAGCTCATGATGGACCGCGGCGACACGCAGGACTGGTTCCATTCGACCGAAGTCTGCATCGAGGCCGGCACCGCCGCGCTGATGCTGTTCCTGTTCGGCGTCCATGTCTCGACTGCCGCCAATCCATTTGTCCGGCTTGAGATGTTTACCGACCGTAATTACCTTATCAGCATTGTGGTGGGCCTCGTCATGGGCGTGCTGATTTATGGCACGTCCGCCTTGTTGCCGCCGATGCTGGCCGGTCTGTTCGGCCAGCCGATCATGGCCGTCGGCCTGGCTATGGCGCCGAGAGGGTTGGGAACCTGCATTTCGATGGTGCTGGTCGGAAGACTGATTGGCAAAATAGACCCGCGTATCATGGCAGCCGCCGCGTTTCTCGGCATTGGATTAGCATCGGCGGCGTTGGCGGGCATGTCGCTCGAATCCGATACTTCTGTCATCGTATGGTCGGGATTTCTTACCGGGGCGGCCCTCAGCATGTTATTCGTGCCGTTGTCGGTCATGCAGTTTTCGACCTTGCCGCGTGATTATCTGGACGAGGCTGCGGCCATTTCGATGCTGTTCCGGTATGTCGGTGCTGCGGCAGGAATTTCCGTCGTGCAAATGTTTACTACCCAAAACATCGCGGCTGCCAAATCGCGGCTGCTCGAAGGGGTGAGGGCAGACAATCCAATGCTCGACTGGGCAAATCCCGGCGTCGATCTGACTACTATGGAAGGCGCCGGGCGATTAACCCGCGAAGTCATGCGGCAGGCGATGATGGTCGCCTATATCGACGTCTACTGGATGATCGCCCTGTTAAGCTTTTTTGCGATCCCGCTAACGATGCTGTGGCGTCTGCCCAAGGCAGAAGCCGCCGCGCCTCCAGCGGGGGGCGCGGCGCAGACTGCCATGCATTGATCGCCAGCGCGGTTGCCGGAAGGTTACCGGGTCTTTTTCTCAGGCGCGACAGAGATGCGAACGGTTTCGCCGGAATGGCCGGGGAAGTCGGTGAACATCGCCTCGACCAGATTGGGTACCAGATACGGCAGACGGTTGGATGTGCTGACAGCCTCTGCCTTGCCTTCAAACAGGCGGCGGCCATCGTTACGGCTGTCAATCTTCAGCGAGATCCCGCTAGTATAGACGGTGTAGCTTTCATAGCCGCCATCGAACCACGGATCATACCAGCCATATCCCCACAGCCCGTGCGAGGCATAGCGGCCATACCCGCGTCCGTAGCCGCCCCCGTAACCGATCCCGCGATAGCCGTACCAGGGCGAGAAGAACGGATCATGGATGCTGGTCTGCTGCACCCGTTCACGCCCCTTGTCGACGCCGTAGTCAAACCGGACGATCAGCGAAGCATGCGCCGGATCGGAAGTGGCATAGCCCAGACGCACCATCTGCGCTTCTACCAGCCGGGCATATTGCGAAAACTCAAGCCCGCCCGCCAGCGCCGGGTCATCGGAGACAATGGCAAAGCTTTGTCCGGCAGGCGCAGGCAGTTCGCTCTGGAACCGCTTCACATTGGCGTCAAAAGTCTGCGTGCAGGCCGAAAGACTGGCGAGCACCAGCGGGATTGCCGCCAGTTTCAGAAGGGAGCCGATAGATGTCTTGCTGCTATTAGCCATATCCCGGACCTTTGCGATTCTCGTGCGATCAGAACCTGCACTAGCCAACTTGCGCTGAACAGTGGTTGAATGCCGATGAAGCGCGATTGTTCCGGTTACCCTAATCCCGCACCAGCCCCAGCGCCGCGTAAGCCTGCTCCAGCGTCGGCGCAGCAAGTGCTCGCGCTTTTGCCGCGCCCTTGCGGAGGATCGCATCGAGCGCGGCCTGGTCCTGCCGCAGTTCCACGAACCGCGCGTTGATGGGGGCCAGCTTGTCGATCAGCAGTTCGCCCAGCGCCGGTTTGAACGCGCCAAAGCCCTTGCCGGCAAACTCCGTCAGCACCTCGGTAACGCTGGTCCCGGCCATTGCGGCGTAGATGCCAACCAGATTGGCAGCCTCGGCGCGGCCTTCCAGCCCTTTGGCCTCGCCCGGCAGGACATCGGTGTCGGACTTGGCCTTCTTGATCTTGGCCATGATCGTGTCGGCATCGTCGGTCAGGTTGATCCGGCTCATGTCCGATGGGTCGGACTTGCTCATCTTGGCGCTGCCATCGCGCAGGCTCATGATGCGGGCGGCTTCGGGCGGGATGATCGGTTCGGGCAGCGTGAATACCGGCGCGTCTTCTGATCCGAAGTCGTTGTTGAACTTTTGCGCGATGTCGCGGGCCAGTTCCAGATGCTGCTTCTGATCTTCGCCCACCGGAACATGGGTCGCCTGATAGAGCAGCACGTCGGCAGCTTGCAGCACCGGATAGGTATAGAGCGCGATGGACGCGCCCTCACGGTTCTTGCCCGACTTGTCCTTGAACTGGGTCATGCGGTTCAGCCAGCCCATGCGGGCGGTGCCGGTCAGCAGCCATTGCAGTTCGGCATGAGCGGGAACTTGCGCCTGATTGAACAGGGTCGAGCGATCGGGATCAATCCCGCAGGCGACCAGCGCGGCGACCATTTCGCGCGTGTTAGCCGCAAGATCGGCAGGCACGTGCGGCATGGAAATGGCGTGCAGATCAGCCAGAAAATAGAGGCACTCGCCCCCCGCCGTGCTGTATTCGTCCTGCATCTTCACCCAGTTGCGGATCGCGCCCAGGTAATTGCCAAGGTGGAGATTGCCGGTCGGCTGGATGCCGGAAACGATACGCATTGGACGGTACTCAGTTTAATTGACGCGCTTGCGCCGGAGGAATTGCAGGTCGTCGCGGGTAAACGCGCCCAGCACGATGGTCGCCAGCCCATAGACCAGCGCGCCCGATGATACCAACAGGCTAAGCGCAGCCAGCCGCACCAGCCATGTCCCGTGGACATAGGGCATCAGATAGCCCTGCGCCGCCCACAGCACGCCGCCCATCGCCAGCGCCGCCAGCGCCAGCCGGGGCGCGCGGTGGCGGAGGCGGGCGTCTGGTTCAAAATGCCCACGCTGGTGCAGTGTATGATACAGCATGGCGACGTTGACGGTGGAGGCGATGGCGGTCGCCAGTGGCGGTCCCATATGTTGCAGCGGCACGATCAGCGCCAGATTGCCGATCAGGTTCACTACCATCGAAATCATCGCATAGCGCACCGGGGTTTTGGTATCCTGCCGGGCATAGAAGCCGGGGGTCAGCACCTTGACCAGAATATAGCTTGGCAGGCCGATGGAAAACGCCGCCAGCGCCTGTGCGGTGGCATGGGTGTCGGCGGCATCGAACTTGCCATAGCCAAACAGCGCGGCGGCAATCGGTTCGCCGCACAGCACCAGAGCGACCGTGGCGGGCAGCGTCAGCAGCAGCGCCAGTTCCATGCCCCGGTTCTGTGTTTCCATCGCCTCTGCATGCAGCCCGCTGCCCAACTGGCGTGAGATCGTCGGCAACAGCACGGTGCCAAGGCCGATGCCGATCAGCCCCAGCGGCAACTGGTTCAGGCGGTCCGCCATGTAGATATAGGTCACCGAACCATGCGCCAGCAGCGACGCAGCAAGCGCGGTCGATATCACCAGATTGATCTGCACCGCCCCGGCTCCGGCGGCAGCAGGCCAGATCAGCGACAGCAGGCGCTTGACCTCTGGCGTCCACTGCGGCCAGCGCGGGCGCAGGGTGATGCCGTTCTGGCGGCACGACCACGCCAGCCAGATCAGTTGCAGCAGACCCGACACACTCACAGCAATCGCCTGATTGCGCGCAGTTATCAGCGGGTCAGGCGAATGCCAGCCGAGCAGTGCGGCGATCAGTGTCAGGTTCAGCAGGATTGGCGCGGCGGCGTTGACCCAGAACTTGTGCAGCGAATTGAGGATGCCCCCCAGCAGCGACACCAGACTGATCAGCATCAGATAGGGAATGGTGATCCGCGAAAGCTGCACCGCAAAGGCGAACTGATCATGGCTGACGCCGTTGAACTTGCCCGACAGGGCGAAAGTCACCGGCCAGGCGAAGATCTCAAGGATCACGGTCATCACCAGCAGCACCGGCAGCAGCACCGAAAGTGCCGCCTCGGCAAACTGCACCCCGGCGGGCAGGCCCGGCCCATCGGGGTCGCTCACCTTCTGGTTGAACATCGGGATGAACGCCGATGCAAACGCGCCCTCAGCAAACAGGGCGCGGAACATGTTGGGCAGGCGGAAGGCGACCAGAAATGCATCTGACGCAAAACTTGCGCCGATATAGCGCGCGAACAGGCTGTCACGCACAAGGCCCAGCACCCGGCTGGCGAGGGTAAGCCCGCCAATGGTGCCGGTGGCTTTCAGTAGGTTCATGGTCGCCGCCTCCTCAGGTCAGAGGCCGGAACCAGCTCAGGCGTTGCCGGCCGGTTCGGCTTCGGCAACCTGTTGCTGCTGGGCAAGCTGCTGGATGTAGAGGCCGTTGAAATCGATCGGCTCCAGCATCACCGGCGGGAAACCGGCGTCGCGGACGGCATCGGCTACAATGCGGCGGGCGAAGGGGAACAGGATGCGCGGGGCTTCGGCATAAAGGAAGGCGTGCATCTGTTCGGGTGCCAGACCGCGCATGCCGACAAGCCCGCAATAGGCCAGTTCGACCAGAAACGCGGTGCCGCCTTCGCATTTGGAAGTCAGCGAAACCTTGAGGTTAACCTCGTGGATTTCCTCGTCAATGGCGGTGGCGATGATGTTGAACTGCACGTCAATCTGCGGCGCATCAGTCCACTGGAAGCTGGTCGGTGCGTTCGGGTTTTCGACCGACAGATCCTTGATATACTGCGAGATGATCCCCGCTGCCGGGCCGGTGTCTGCGCCGTTGGGGACTGGTCCCGAGGAGGCGTCGTCGAGGTTCAGGTTGCTGATCACGTTGCCATCTTCGGCCATGACTGAGACTTTCTGGTTAGCTTGATGTGAGCGTGGTTTGGCGCGCGACTAGCACTGCGTGGGGCGGGCGGCAATCACTAGCGTTCGGGTAAACGCGCAGGGCGAGTGGAGTAGCAAGTCGCTCTGCGCGTCCGCACTAAGCCGCCGCCATCGGCTGGGCGTGAAAAATGCACGAATGTGGCCGCTCACACGTTGTTCATTTGTCAAGATTACCTATCTGGGGCACTATACCAGCGTTGCATTGATGCAGCAGAGCAGAAAGAATCACAGGCGTGACCGTCGAAATCGTCATTCTGGCCATGATCGCAGCCTTTCTGGGCCTGCGACTCTACTCCGTTCTCGGACGCCGTGCCGAGCATGAGGAAGAGCCGATCCAGGCCCGTTTCGATGCCTCAGAAACCAAATCCCTGCCGCGCGGACCAGCCTTGCGCGCTGCTGATCGCCCGGTGCAGGCTGCCGTGCCCGGCGAGCGTGAACTGGCGGGCGTGCTGCCCATTGCCGAACGCGGTCTGAACGAAATTGCCGCTGCCGACCGCCGTTTTGATCTGGGCGCTTTCCTTGGCGGTGCGCGCGGTGCCTATCGCATGGTGCTGGAAGCGTTCTGGCGCGGCGACAAGCACGATCTTGAACACTTGTGCGATACCGACGTTCTGGCCGGTTTCGTTGACGCCATCGACGCGCGCAATGAAGCCGGTGAGAAGGTGGAAAGCCGCCTTGTGCGGATAGAGGATGCGGTGATTACCGAGGCCAGCTATGCCGCACCCATCGCCCGGATCACCGTGCGTTTCACTGCCGACATCGCCGCCGTTACCCGCGACGCCAACGGCACGATGATCGCCGGATCGCTGGACGACGCGATTGAGGCGCGCGACTTGTGGACCTTTAGCCGCAACCTCAAGTCGGCTGATCCTGACTGGCTGCTGGACGAAACCGACGAGGTCTAGGCGGGGGCTGTGCGGGGGTTCCTCAGGACGAGGCTTGCCGTTGCGCTGTTTGCACTGAATGTGCTGGCCGCGTGTACGGTCATTCCCGCCGCGCATCCGCCTGCCGGAACGACTATCCCCAAGCCCCCGCCGTTTCCTGCGCCATTGCCGCCACCACCTCCGCCAACCGCCCTGACGCTGGGGGTGCGGGCCGGACCGGCGATTGAAACGCTGCCGCTGTACTCTGGCCGTGCCGCCGCTGCCTTGCGCTCGTTCATCGAAAGCTGTCCGCGCCTGACTGCGCGCAATGACAGCAGCGGACTGACCCGGACGCAGGACTGGCAGCCTGCCTGCAATGCCGCGCGGACGTGGCCTTCCGGCGATGCGGCGGCATTCTTCGTCCAGAGCTTTGAAACCGCGCGCGTCGGGGATGGCAGCACGTATGTCACCGGATATTACGAGCCGGAAATCGCGGGTACACGCAGCGCACAGACTGGTTTTGCCGTTCAAGTTTACCGCCTGCCGGGCGACCTTGTGCGCGCCTGGCCAGACGAAGTGCCGCCCGAGCAGCGCACCGGCACGCCGCCTCTGGGCCGGATCGACGAAAACGGCAAGGTCGTGCTCTATTACGACCGCGCCGCGATCGAGGATGGCGCTCTGGCGGGCAGGGGGCTGGAACTGGCCTATGCCGCCGATGCGGTTGAGTTTTTCTTTCTCCAGATTCAAGGCTCGGGCCGCCTGATCGCGCCCGATGGTTCGGTCATGCGAATCGGCTATGCCGGGCAGAACGGGCGTGAGTACGTCGGCATCGGCAGCAAGATGCGCGCGGCCGGGCTGATCGGCAGCGGGCCGGGGCAATATCCCGGCTCGATGCAGGGGATCATGGCCTACCTTCGCGCCAATCCCGATCAGGGCAGGGCGCTGATGCGGCAGAATCCCAGTTATGTGTTCTTCCGCGAAGTGATCGGCGACGGGCCAATCGGTGCGCTGGGTGTGCCGGTGCGCGGGCAGGCCAGCGTCGCCGCCGATCCGCTCTTTGTGCCGCTGGGCGCGCCGTTGTGGCTCAGCGTTGACCGCGCCGAGGTCAGCGGGCTGTGGGTGGCGCAGGATACCGGCGGCGCAATCAAAGGAGCCAACCGGTTTGACAGTTTCTGGGGCGCTGGTCCCTCTGCGCGGACGATTGCAGGCGGCATGTCGGCGCGGGGCGATGCGCTGCTGTTCCTGCCCAGGGGAACGCTCGCCCGTCTGGGTGCGCGCTGATGCGTGCGCCGCGCGGGCTTAGCCCGGATGAAGCCGCCATGTGGGCGCGCGTGGCGGCGACGGTCAAACCGCTGAACCCGCGCAAGGTGGTGCAGATTGAACCTGCACCCTTGCCCAAAGCGGCCCCGCCGCCACCTGCCAAGCGGAGCAAACCCGCTCCCCCCGTCGCAGCGCCGACCAAACCTGCGCAACCAGCGGCAAAGCCCCGCCCGCTTGATCGCCACGGATTGGATGGCACATGGGACCGAAAACTGGCCACGGCAGCGATTGCGCCTGATTTCACGCTTGATCTGCACGGCTGCAATCTGGACGCGGCGCACGGACGGCTGGAACACGGACTGCACCTCGCGGCTTCTCAAGGAGCGCGCGTGGTTCTGGTGGTCACCGGCAGGCCGCGCCCGGTTGAAGCCGCCGATCGGGGAGAGCGGCGCGGGGCGATCCGGGCCAAGCTGCTCGATTGGCTGGCCGCCGGTCGCCACGCCGGGCAGATCGCCGCCGTCCGCCCCGCGCATCCCCGGCATGGCGGCGCGGGCGCGGTTTATGTGGTGCTGAAGCGGGCGCGATGATGCACAAAATCGTCGTTTGATCTTCCTAAACCTCGTCATCCCGGCGAAGGCCGGGACCCCGTCCAAGCATATAAGGTCGCGAAGCGGCGTTTGTTTGTTTAAGTTCTGGGTCCCGGCCTTCGCCGGGATGACGAATTGATTTTATTGTGCATTTCCGATTCAAATCCCTACGCATCAGACGAACTCATAGGAGGCCGAATGTCAGGCGGATCGCAAAGCACTATCCTGATCGCGCTGGGGGCCAATGTCGCCATCGCCGTGGCCAAGTTCGTGGCGGCGGCGATCACCGGATCATCTGCCATGCTGACCGAAGGTGTGCATTCTCTGGTCGATTCGACCAATCAGTTGCTGCTGCTTTACGGGCGCAAGCGATCGATGCGGCCGGCCGATGCGCTCCATCCTTTCGGGCACGGGCGAGAGCTGTATTTCTGGAGCTTCATCGTCGCCATTCTGGTCTTCGCGCTGGGTGCGGGCGTCTCGGTATTCGAAGGCATCCACCATATTTACCACCCTGAGAAGGCGGGCAGCCCGCTGGTGGCCTTCATCGTGCTGGGCATCGCGGCGGTGCTGGAAGGCTATTCGACCTGGGCGGCGAAGAAGGATTTCGACGCGGCGCGCGGCACCAGCAACCTCTTCCAGTCGATCCGCCAGTCAAAGGATGCGCCGACCATCGTGCTGCTGCTGGAAAACGCAGGTGCGCTGGTGGGGCTGGCCGTGGCGGCAGCGGGGCTGGTGGTCAGCCTGATCACCGGCAATCCGTTCTGGGACGGGCTGGCATCGGTGCTGATTGGCATAGTGCTCGGCGCACTGGCGCTGCTGCTGCTGTTCGAGGCGAAAAGCCTGCTGATCGGTGAGGCGGCGGACCCCCGCCTCGTTGCGTCGATTGGTGCGCTTGCCGCCGGACATGCCGGGGTGGTCAAGGTGAACGAGGTGCTGACGCTCCATTCCGCGCCCACAATGGTCACCGTGATCATCAGCGCCGACTTTGACGACACGATCACAGCCCGGCAGGTGGAACGCATCGTAGCCTCGATAGAAGCGCAAGTGGCAAAGGATTTTCCCATCGTCGCACGGGTTTACGTGCGCCCCTGCGATCCCGGCGATGCGCGGGTCTGATCGCCGGAATGGCTTGCTGTCACGATTGTCTGATTACTCCGCTTGCCTGAAACGCCACGGATAGTTAGCGCGCATTTGCGCCGCCGCTGGTTGGCCGCACAGAGGGTTTTTTGGGGGACGTTCAATGTTCGCATGGTTCCAGCGGCTGCTGCCGAAGACGGGCGACTTCTTCGGCATGTTCGAACGCCACGGAGCGGCCATCGTTGGCGCGGCGCAGGCGCTGGACGAGCTGGCGCGCGGCAAGGGCGATGCCGCCACGCATCTGCGCACGATCCGCGATCAGGAACATGTCGCTGACGAAGTCGTGCGCGAATGCCTGCACGTCGTCCGCCAGACCTTCCTGACTCCGTTTGACCGGGGCGCGATCACCTCGCTGATCGGCAAGATGGACGACACGATTGACGAAATGAACGCGGTCGCCACCGCTATCGACATGTACGGTTTCAGCGCGTTCGATCCGCAGATGCAGGAAATCGCCGCGATCATCGTCGAGGCATCGCGCCTGATTGCCGAGGCCATGCCGCTGCTGCGTGAGGTGGATCGCAACGGCCACCGCCTGCACGAACTGACCGGGCAACTGGTGGCGCTGGAAGGCAAGGTCGATCTGCTGCACGCATCAGGGCTGAAGGTACACTATCAGGCCGCGCGGGGCGGCGGAATGACGCTCGATTTCCTCGTCAACCGCGAGATATACAAGCATCTGGAGCGGGTGGCCGACGCTTTTGAAGACGTCGCCAACGAAATCGATTCACTCGTCATCGATCACGCTTGATGCGTTTTTGGCGACAGGAGCGCGACCATCATGCATGAACTTGCCTTTCCCCTGCTGGTCGGGCTGATCATGCTCGCGCTGGCGTTCGACTTTCTCAACGGCTTGCACGACGCCGCCAATTCCATCGCCACGGTCGTTTCGACCCGGCTGATCTCGCCGGTCAAGGCGGTGGTCTTCGCGGCGGTGGCCAACTTTGCCGCTTACTGGATCATGGGGCTGCACGTTGCCGAAACCGTGGGCAAGGGCATCATCAACAAGGACGTGGTGACGCCCGCCGTGGTGTTCGGCGCGCTGGTGGGCGCGATGTTCTGGAACGTGCTGACCTGGCTGCGCGGCATCCCTTCGTCATCCAGCCACGCGCTGATCGGCGGCTTGCTGGGCGCGGGCATTGCCCATGCCGGGTTCGGCGCGGTGGAAAGTGCGGGCACGATCAAGACGCTGGTGGCGATTTTTCTGTCGCCGCTGCTCGGCTTCCTGCTGGCGATGCTGATGATGCTGGTGACCAGCTGGGGCTTTCGCGGTTTCCAGCCGCGCCGGGCCGAGGGGGTGTTCAAATCGCTCCACGTGCTGTCATCCGCTGCCTATTCGATCAGCCACGGCGGCAACGATGCGCAAAAGACGATGGGCGTGATCGCGGTGCTGCTCTATTCGACCGGGCAGCTTCACGGTGAATTCCACGTGCCGCAATGGGTCGTGCTGTCATGCTATACCGCGATTTCGCTGGGTACGCTCTCTGGCGGGTGGAAGATCATCCAGACGATGGGCACCAAGCTGACCAAGCTCAACCACCACACAGGCTTCTGCGCCTCTACCGCCGGGTCAATCGTGGTGTTTGGCGCCAGCGCGATGGGGATTCCGGTATCGACCACACATGCGATTACCGGCTCCGTTGTCGGCACCGGTGCTGCCCGCAAGGTCAGCGCCGTGCGCTGGACGGTCGCTTTGCGCGTTGTGGCGGCATGGTTCATCACCATCCCCGCCAGCGCGGCGGTAGGTGCGGTGTTTTATTACCTGACGCGGTTGTTCTGAGGATTTTTAGCGCAAAAAAAGCCCGGCCATTTCTGACCGGGCTATGAAAGTTTTGGGAGAGGATGCCTGAAAGGCACCCCCTGTGTGCCGCCGACTCGGCTATGCTGCAAGTGCGAAATAGGCGGTGTGAGTTGCAAGAAATGCAACTTTCTATGTCAAATCCTCCCCCATTGGGGGAGGTGCCGTAACGAAGTGAAGGCGGAGGGGGCTTTCTTTAATTCTGACGCCCCCTCCGACCCACCTGCGGTGGGCCACCTCCCCCAAAAGGGGAGGATTTGTAGCGCGTAATCATGCAGGGTTCTTGAGATTCCCCAAATCACTCCCCCGCGATCACTCCGAACAAATCATGCGCATCGGCGTCTTCCACCAGCACATCGACGAACTGGCCCGGTTGCAGTCCCTCAGGCACATCGCGCAAGTAGACTGCGCCATCGATCTCGGGCGCGTCGGCTTGTGAACGGCCAGTGGCGCCGATGTCGCCGTCTTCGTCAGGCTCACCCACTTCGTCGATGATTACTGGAAGAACGCGGCCGATTTTTCCGGCCAGCTTGGCGGCGCTGATCGCCTCGGTCTTTTCCATGATCCGGGCATAGCGTTCTTCCTTGAGCGCTTCGGGCACCTGATCGGGCAAGTTATTGGCAGCGGCCCCGGCGACCGGTTCGAAACGGAACGCGCCCACCCGGTCAAGCTGGGCTTCGTCCAGCCAATCAAGCAGGTACTGGAAATCGGCCTCTGTCTCGCCGGGAAAGCCGACGACGAAGCTGGAGCGCACGGCGATATCGGGGCAGATTTCACGCCACGATTTCAGCCGGTCGAGCACTTTGGCCTCGTTCGCCGGGCGCTTCATGGCCCGCAGTACGCTGGGGCTGGCGTGCTGGAACGGAATGTCCAGATAAGGTGTCAGCAGCCCCTCGGCCATCAGCGGAATTACCGCGTCGACGTGCGGATAGGGATAGACATAGTGCAGCCGCACCCACGGCGCGCGGCCTTCTGGTGTGCGCAGGCCCCCGAGTTCGCGCGCCAGATCGGTCATGTGCGTGCGGACCGGGTGGTCCTTCCACAGGCGTTCCTCGTGCCGCACGTCGACGCCATAGGCGGACGTATCCTGACTGATCACCAGCAGCTCGCGCGTGCCTGCCGCGACCAGCTTTTCCGCCTCACGCAGGACCGCGTCGATCCGGCGGCTGGCCAGCTTGCCGCGCAGTTGCGGGATGATGCAAAAGGCGCAGGCGTGGTTGCAACCTTCCGAAATCTTGAGGTAGCTGTAATGGCGCGGGGTCAGCTTGATGTCGATGTCCGACGGCTGCGGGATCAGGTCAAGGTACGGACCCTGACTGGGCGGGGCAGCCTCATGCACTGCGCTGACGACATCCTCATACTGGTGCGCGCCGGTGATCGCCAGCACTTGCGGAAAGCGGGCGCGGATCACATCTGCCTCGCTGCCCATGCAGCCGGTTACGATCACGCGGCCATTTTCGGCAATCGCCTCGCCAATCGCGGCAAGACTTTCTTCCTTGGCCGAATCGAGGAAGCCGCAAGTGTTGACCAGCACCACATCGGCCCCGGCATAATCGGGCGACATGGCATAGCCATCAGCACGAAGGCGGGTGAGGATGCGCTCTGAATCGACCAGCGCCTTGGGACAGCCAAGGCTGACCATGCCGACGCGCTTGGCATCGGGCAGGGATCGCGGTAGCGAAGCGGGTGACGGGGGAATCTGGGTGGTCATGATCGCCGCCCCCTACACCGAAGCGTGTGAACGCGCTACTGCTGCAAGGGCGGAAGGGCCGCAGATGCGGTCAGGATGGCCGATGAAGGGGTAATCATGGGACCGATCAACTGGCTGGCTGTGTTCTTTTCCGCCAATCTGGCGATGGCGGTGGGGTTCGTCTGGTATGGCCCGCTGTTTGGCGGCGCGTCTGTTTTTGGACGCAAGACCGGCGAACAGGGCGGCGGCCAAAGTCTGGTGAGTTCGGTATTGGGGGCCGTGCTGCTGCAGGCCTTGTCTGCGGTGATGCTGGCGCACAACTTTGCCCGCATCGGCGCGGCGACGCTGGCGGTGAAGCCGTGGCTCTACTGGATGCAATCGGGCGGCATTGCGGTGGCCTTCATCATCCCGGCGCTGTGGATCAGCTATGCCCGGCACCGCACGCCCCGGCGCGAGGCACTGGTCGATGGCGGGTTCTGGCTGGTAACGTACCTGGCCACCGGGACGGTGTTCTGGGCGCTATCCTGAGTAGTTACCGGGGGCGGTCTTGGGGCAGATAAGCCTCGGGATCGACCGGGCGGCCATCGCGGCGCAGTTCGAAATGCAGCTCGGTGCGCGGTGTTTCGCCGGTATGGCCCAGCAGTCCGACCCGCTCGCCCATGCGTACCTTGTCGCCCAGCCGGACGGTGACCTTTTGCAACTTGGCATAGGCGGTGTGCCAGCCCTTGCCGTGGTCGATCACCACCAGATTGCCGAAGCGGTGGCTTTCCATCCCCGCGAAAGTGACCCGGCCGGCGCGCGCGGCGCGCACCGCGCTGCCTTCCGCGCCAGCAATGTCGATGCCGTCATGCGCGGATTTCGCGCCGCGACGGGTATAAGGGCGCAGGATTTCGCCGGGGGCAGGCCAGGTGAAGATCGGCGCGTCATCGCCCGTCGCCGGATCGCCGATGGATGGGCGCGGGATGGGGGTGGACCTGGGTGCTGGAGCAGGGGCAGCTTCCGGCGCAGGCGTCACCGCGTCCACCGGCAGCTTGCTCAGCGTGGGGATCACCAGCACTTTGCCCGATTTCAGCGGAGCCTTGGGATCAAGCCCGTTGGCAGTTGCAATCGCAGACCACGGCACCCCGGCGTCATAAGCAATCCCGAACCCGGTATCGCCGGGCTTCACCGTCACACTGCGGCGGCGCGGGATCACCAGTTGCTGGCCCGCGTGGAGTTTGTAGGGCGGCTTCAGCCCGTTCGCCTCAATGATCAGCACGCGCGGCACCACGGCGCGGCTGGCGACGCCGCCCAGCGTTTCTCCCGCTTTTACGGTGTGCATGGCCTCTTCAGCAGGGTCGCGGCCCGCCTCTGGACCCGCCGCGATCAGCAGCGCGGCCAGCAGCGGCAGGGCCAGCGCCCGCCTCAAGCGAAGCGCGCTTTCAGCATGGCGAGCGAGGCCTGATGCGTCAGATCAAGCTGCAACGGCGTGACCGAAACATAGCCATCGGCAATCGCCTCAAGATCCGTCTCATGGCCCGGTGTATGTTCGATGCCGTAAAGCCCGAACCAGTAATAGGGATAGCCGCGCGGGTCTGTGCCCTTGACCACCGATCCCCGGCCATAATCGTGAAAGCCCTGCCGCGCCACGCGGATGCCCTGCACGTCTGCGGCGGGCAGCGGCGGAAAGTTGACGTTGATCAGCGTTCGCGGAGCAAATTCTGCGCCGATCAGCCCGCCGATGACTTTGGCCCCCCACGCCTCTGCAGCGCCGAACGGTACGGTATCGGCCATGCCCTCCTTGGCATAGACCTGGCTGAGCGCGATGGATGGAATGCCCGCGAGCGCGCCCTCAATCGCGGCGGCGACGGTGCCCGAATAAGTAACATCGTCGCCCAGATTGGCCCCCCGGTTGACGCCGGACAGGATCAGGTCAGGCGCATCGGGCATCAGGTGCTTGAGCGCCAGCGTCACCGAATCGGTCGGCGTGCCGCTCACGGAAAAGCGCCGCTCGGCATGTTTGTTCAGGCGGACCGGGCGGGTCAGGGTCAGCGAATGGCCCGCGCCTGATTGCTCTTCGGCGGGGGCGCAGATCCAGATGTCGTCCGACAATTGCCGGGCGATGCGTTCCAGCACGTTGAGGCCGGGGGCGTTGATGCCGTCATCATTGGTCAGCAGAATACGCATCAGTTTTCTCCCGCCGGGACTAGCCGCGTCACGCCGCCCATATAGGGATGCAGCGCGGCGGGCAGATCTACCGAGCCATCGGCCTGCTGGCCATTTTCCAGCACCGCGACCAGCGTACGGCCCACCGCCAGCCCCGATCCGTTGAGCGTGTGGACGAATTCGTTGGCCTTCGATCCTTCGGCCCGGAACCGCGTGTTCATCCGCCGCGCCTGAAAATCGCCGCAGTTGGATATGCTCGAAATCTCGCGATAGGCGCTCTGGCCGGGCAGCCAGACTTCCAGATCGAAAGTCTTGCGCGCGGTAAAGCCCATGTCCCCGGCGCATAGCAAGACCTTGCGATAGGGCAGTTCCAGCGCCTGCAGGATACCTTCCGCCGCCACCGTCATCCGCTCATGCTCGGCGGCGGACTGGTCAGGTGTGCAGATCGTCACCAGCTCAACCTTGTCGAACTGGTGCTGGCGGATATAGCCGCGCGTGTCGCGCCCGGCAGAGCCTGCTTCTGAGCGGAAACATGGGGTCAGCGCGGTCATGTGGATCGGCAGGTCCGCGCCGGGCAGAATCTGTTCGCGCACCGCGTTGGTCAGGCTGACTTCGGCAGTGGGGATCAGCCAGCGGCCATCGGTGGTTTTGAACAAATCCTCGGCAAACTTGGGCAATTGCCCCGTGCCGAACACGGCCTCGTCCTTCACCAGCAGCGGCGGCGCGCATTCGGTGTAGCCGTTGGTCGCGGTCTGGGTATCGAGCATGAACTGCCCCAGCGCCCGCTGCAGTCGGGCCATCTGGCCCCGCAGGAAGGTGAACCGCGCGCCGGCAATCAGCGCCCCGGTTTCAAAATCAAGGCCAAGCGCCGGGCCGATGTCGGCATGTTCGCGCGGCGTGAAATCGAACGAGCGCGGGGTTCCCCAGCGCGAAACCTCGACATTTCCGGCTTCGTCAGCGCCATCGGGCACTGCGGCATCGGGCAGGTTGGGATGGCGGGCCAGTTCGTCCTGCAACTGTGCCGTCAGATCGCGCTCTTCGTTTTCCAGTGCGGGCAAGGTGTCTTTCAGCGTGGCCACTTCGGCCTTCAGTGCCTCAGCCTCATCCTTGGCACCGCGCCCCATTGCCGCGCCGATGGCCTTCGAGGCATCGTTGCGGCGGCTTTGCGCGACCTGCATCTGCGTGGCGACAGCGCGGCGGCGGGCGTCCAGCGCCAGAATGTCAGCCGAAATTGCGGCCACCCCCCGCCGGGCAAGGCCAGCGTCGAAAGCTTCGGGATTTTCGCGGATCAGTCGGATGTCATGCATGGCCGCAGGCTATGCCGTCCGGGCAGGCCCAGTGCAAGGGTGTGGGGGCGCAAGAGCGAGCCGGGTCCACTTTGCAAACCTGACCAATCCGCGACATTGTTTCATTTGTCGCCGCTGCCCCGCCTGTGTAGGCGCGGAACGGATGTCTTTCGTGCCGCCCCTTTATTCTCCCTATCAGCACCGTCCATCGCTTCGCAGCAGGCTTGCCGCGTTTGGTCTGACGCTGGTGGTCTATGCGCTGTTCATCGCGGTCCTGATCATGATGGCGGCGAGGAATGGCGGCGAAATGAAGGGTGGATCAAACCTGGTGGCGGTGAATATCGAGCCCCAATCGCAGGCAAAAGCGCCGCAAAAACGCGCGACCGTGAAAAAGCAGGTCACTCCGCCCCGCAAGGTGCCGACCATCCAGCCCCCCGTGCCGCGCCAGGTTGAAAAACCCCTGCCGCCGCTGGTGCTGATCCATCTGTCGCGTTCGGAAATGGCGTCGGCGGATATCTCGAAAATGCCAAGTCGCCCTGCCAGCGCCGCTGCCGCCGCGCCCGCTCAGGCGTCAGCAGGCGGCGGTGCAGGGGCCGGGGCGGGCGATGGGCCGGACGGCGCGCATCTGTACCGCGCGGATTGGTACCGCAAGCCTACCGACGCGGAACTTGCGCCCTATCTCACGCGCGGTGCGCCGCCGGGATCGTGGGGGGAGATCGCCTGCCGCACGATCGACAAATTCCATGTCGAAGATTGCCGCGAACTGGGTGAATCGCCGCCGGGTTCCGGCCTGTCACGCGCGCTGCGTCAGGCGGGCTGGCAGTTCCTCGTCCGCCCGCCACGCATCAACAGCAAGCCGCAGATCGGCACCTGGGTGCGCATCCGCTTCACCTTTACGCGCGGACCGAGCGACGATGCGGGGCCTACAGAAAGTAACTGAAGCCGGGTTGCAGGAACAGGTGGCAACCGACCGACGCCACTTCCGCCGAGACAAACCCGAACCGCCAGAACAGCATCGCCCAGCTTACTCCGGGAACGATATAGCGCAGGAAATCGTAAGCCAGCAACGCGGGCGTAAGCGGGTGGTCGCTGCCTGCCATGACATTCATGCCGATGTTCAGCGCCTGCGCCAGCACCATCAGCGCGATCATGATTCCCGTCGGCAAGGCACGCAGGCCCATCGCGCGGCTGGTCAGCCAGACCAGCGCCGGAAACACGAACAATCGGTAGATCACGTTCTCGTTGAACGCGCGCAGCATGAAGTATTCCAGACGGTAAGGCAGCGGCAGATGCAGGAACGCGGCATAGCCGGTGTCGATTGCGCCGCAATAGAGCCAGCAATCAAGGCTGAGCACATAAGCCGCCATCGCGGCAGCGGCGGCAATTCCGATCAGCAGCGACGGGTAGCGCCCCGTGCCCGTCAGGCTAAGCCCGCTGGCCAGCGCACAACGCGCGCCCACCAGCGCCAGCAGCGCGATCAGCGCCGCGCGAAGGAACGGGGAACCGAGCGTAGCAGCTGTGAACGCGACATCGAACGGCGCGACCACGGCAATCGCCATTGCCGTCGCCAAGATAACCCCCAACGCCTGCCGCTGCCCTGCGGGAATTGCAGGTCCGGCCAGAAACGACCCGCGCGAAAGGCTGACACTCGACATCATTCCCGCCTAGGCAAATACGGTTAAAATGCGGCTAATACTTACCCGCCTGGCTTGCCTGGATCACGCTCTGGTGGATTATGCCAAACGGTTGTGATCGGTCAGCCATGACGCCCGCCATCGACACGGTATCGCCAAACCGCATGAATGAAGTGGCCGCCGCGCCGTGGTCGATCATTTCAATCGCACGCCGCTCGGAAGTGCATGACGATCCCACTTCGCGGCAGTCTATGCGTAATGACAACGGCTCCACCCTGTGCCTCGATCTTGTCGCACAGGCTGTTGGCGTCGTAAGCTTTCGGCCTTATCCGGGTGGCGCCAGCTATCCTTATGTTCGGTCAGATACCGCTCATTCACCAGAGCGAACGTCCGGTGTTCCTCCTTTTTCTGGACCGCGCCACGGGTGACAGGCGGCTCGATCCCTTGGTGCAGCAGAGCGCGAAAATCCGCCGCTTTCTCCCGTGCATCTTCTATGCTGACGTTGCGTTAGGAACCCAACCCCCGCATCCGATCCCGGCCAAGGCGGCGGTAAATGAACAGCCAGCTCTTGCTGCCCACGTGCCATTGAAACCTTATCGGATTTTTCACCCGACTATCCCCCGACTTGGGCAAAAAAGGAGCAGAAATTGCAAAGAGGCGCATAAGGGCTGGTGCGTTCCCCATAAATGGCTGATTTCCAGGATTTTTGACGCACCGAAAGCGCCCAATAAGGCGCTTAAAGGCAACAAGAAAAAGGATTTTGGCGGAGACGGAGAGATTCGAACTCTCGGTACAGATGTATCCGTACGACGGTTTAGCAAACCGTTGGTTTCAGCCACTCACCCACGTCTCCGGATCGCAGCAGCGAGCGCGGGCTATAGACGGGGGGTTGGGTGGGGACAAGGGGGGTGGAAGGGTTTTTGTGAGGCCCCGGCTGAGTTGCCCATTTTCCGCGAGAAGACGCGCGCCGACTCGTCCGGTCGCAAACGCGAGTCGGCTCATCGCCGGTTCATTGATCGACAGGCAGGCATGGACTCTGTTGTAATCGGGATCGCCTGAAATCGTGGTGGCCGCGGGGCCGGGCCCGGTGCGGGGTGGGAAATTCGAGGCGGATGATGATGGGATTTGTGGGCGCAAGCTTTGGACGGGGCCTTCGGTCCAGATTGGCCGTACTGGCAGGCGCGGCCTTGCTGTGCACGGCGGGTGTGGCTGGTGCGCAAGTCCAGGCGGTCAATCCCGACCAGGGGATGAACGGCGATCTAGTACCGCGCGCGCAGCCACAGGCGACTGCCGCCGCGCCAGCGCCGGTTATCGCCACTGCGCCTGTCGCGCAGCAGGATGTCGGCACGCCCATGCCCGCCTCCGCCTCCGCCTCCGCCTCCGCCAAGGCAGGCGAAACTACTTATCATCAGGATGATCTGATCGGCGCTGCCGAAGGCGTCTTTGGCAAAGGGGCGCACGGGCTGGCCGATGTGATCAAGGATCTGCTGAAAAAGCAGGGCGAGCCGAATGGCTATATCATCGGGCGTGAGGGCGGCGGGGCGTTTGTATTCGGGCTACGCTATGGCTCGGGCACGCTGTACCACAAAGTAGAGGGCAATAAGCCGGTTTACTGGACCGGGCCTTCTATTGGGCTGGATGCGGGGGCCAATGCGGGGAACACCTTTGTCCTCGTCTACAACCTCTACAATACCGACGACCTCTATCACCGATTCGGCGCGGGCGAGGGGCAGGCCTATCTGCTGGGCGGCTTTCACGTCAGCTATCTGCGCAGAGGCGATGTCGTGCTGATACCCGTGCGGGTGGGCGTGGGCCTGCGGCTGGGGATCAATGCCGGTTATATGAAGATCACGCGCAAGGCCAACTGGCTGCCGTTCTGAACCGGCTGAACCTTATGTCAGTGCTTAGAGCCTTGGCATCTGCGCCGCGGCGACGCGCGGGCGATATTCAGCAGGCCCCACAGACTTGGTGCGCCGGGATCGCGCAATGCCCGATCTGCTCACCGGGGAAAAAGTGCTGGACTGGTGGCTGATCAGCTACATTGGGCTGGGTGCCGTAGTGCTGGTGATCGGCATCGCCACCGGCTTTTTCAAGGCGCGCAAGGTGCAGCCAAAGGGTTTCAAGTGGAAGCAGTTCCGCTTTGAAGCCGTTGTCGCCGTCGTCAGTCTGGCGTTTTCAGGCGTTGTGATCGGCGGGGCGCAGAAATAGTTGAAGGCCAAGTTCGAAAGCGACTTTGTGAAGGTGCATGACCGCGTGCGCGGCGCTGCGGATTCCTGATCCTGTTTCGATACAAGCTGCCGGTTACGCGGTGGCGGCGCGATATCAGCACAAACCCCCTTGCCCCGCCCGGTGCATGAAGGCAAAGGCGCAGCCATGCTTACCAACTTGCAGCAGCAGCCCGCCGACGCGCTTCTTGCGCTGATCAAGCTCCACAACGCGGACCCGCGCGCCGACAAGATCGACCTTGGCGTCGGCGTCTACCGCACCGAGGATGGCGGCACGCCGGTCTTCGCCTCGATCAAGGCGGCGGAGCAGCGGCTGGTCGATGGCCAGAATTCCAAGGCCTATCTCGGGCCGGAAGGCGACATGGGCTTTGTCCATGCGCTGATGCCGTGGGTATTCGGCAAGGCGAACCCGACCATGAACGGCCGGATCGAAGGCATGCAGACCCCCGGCGGCACCGGCGCGGTACGCATTGCGGCGGCGCTGGCCAAGCGCGCTGGTGTCACCCGCATTCTGATGGGCACGCCCAGCTGGCCAAACCACGCGCAGATCGTTGCCGACCTTGGCATGGAACTGAAGGGCTTTGTCCACAGCGGGGCCGACGGCAAGGTCGACATGGCCTCGTTGCGCAGCGCGATTGCAGACGCCTTGCCGGGCGACGCGATCCTGTTGCACGGCTGCTGCCACAACCCCACAGGCATCGATTATTCGAACGCCGACTGGGACGAGATCGCGGCGCTGCTGGCCGCCAAGGGTGTGCTGCCGATCATCGATCTGGCCTATCAGGGCCTTGGCGCGGGCATGGAGGAAGACTCCTATGGCCTGCGCCGTGTTCTTGCCGCCGTTCCCGAGGCGCTGATCGCCTATAGCTGTGACAAGAACTTCGGCCTCTATCGCGACCGCGTTGGCGCGGTTTACCTGATGCTGGCCGATGCCGCACAGGTGCCCGCAGCACTGTCCAACGGCCACGCGCTCGCCCGCGCCAACTGGTCGATGCCGCCCGATCACGGCGCGGCGGCGGTGCGGATCATCCTTGAGGATGCGGACCTTACCGCGATGTGGCTGGACGAGCTTGACCAGATGCGCGCCCGCATGGCGCAAGTGCGCGCGAAGCTGGCGGGTGCGGGCATGGCTGGCGGCGTAAACCTGTCACCGCTGGGATCGCAGCACGGCCTGTTCTCGATCGTGCCGCTGAATGCAGAGCAGATCCTGGCGATGCGCGAAAAGCACGGCGTCTATATGGCCGGTTCGGGCCGCATCAACGTCGCCGGGCTGACCACGGGCAACATCGACCAGTTCATTGCCGCCGTGGCTGATGTTACCGGCTGACGTTACCGGCTGATTTCGAACCGACTGGCCGATGCTGGCTGGTAGACGGCGCCGAAAATCAGCTCTCGCGCAGCCCCACGCCAATCGTGGCGCGCGGTTGTTCCAGTTCCGCCGAGGTCACCGGATAAGCGCAATAGTCCGCTGCGTAGTACGACGACGCGCGGTGATTGCCCGATAGCCCGACGCCGCCAAATGGCGCGGCGCTGGACGAGCCGGTGGTGGTGCGGTTCCAGTTGACTACGCCTGCGCGGATATTGGCCCAGAAGCGGTTGTATTCCTGCGGCGTGCCGCCAATCAGCGAGGCGGCGAGGCCGAACCGGCTGCTGTTGGCCTCGGCAATCGCCCCGTCAAAATCATCCACCTTGATGACTTGCAGCAGCGGACCGAACAGTTCCACGTCCGGGCGCTCCGCCATCGCCGTAGTGTCGATGATCGCGGGCGAGAGGAACGGCAGGGCATCGTGGGTGCGGACCATGTGCTTGATCGGGCGGCCGCCGTTGGACAGCAAATAGACGAAGCTTTCGGTCAGGCCGTCGGCGGCGTGATTGTCGATCACCGGCCCCATGAAGGGTGCGGGATCGTCAAACGGAGCGCCCACAACCAGCCGGTCGGCCAGCCGCTTTACTGCGTCGATAACGGCGTCATACATATCCGCCTTGACGATCAACCGCCGTGCAGAGCTGCACCGCTGCCCTGCGTTGGAAAAGGCAGACTGGATGACCAGCGCGGCGGCATCCGATATCTTGGGCGTGTCCCACACGACGATCGCGTTGTTGCCGCCCATTTCCAGCGCGACGATCTTGTCAGGCCGGGTGGCGAGCTTGCGGTTGATGGCGATGCCGGTGTGCGATGATCCGGTGAACAACACGCCGTCGACCCCGTCATGCACCGCCAGCGCCTGGCCTTCTGCCGGGCCGCCGGTCAGCATCTGCACCACGGCGGCAGAGATGCCGACGCGGTGGAAGCATTGCAGCAGGAACTCGCCGCAGGCCGGGGCTTTTTCGCTCGGCTTGAACACCACGGCGTTGCCCGCGATCAGCGCGGGGATGATGTGGCTGGCGGGGATGTTGGCCGGGTAATTGAACGGGCCGATGACCGCCATGACCCCGTGCGGCTTGTGACGCACGGCCATCGTGCCTTGCAGGGCATTGTCCAGCTTGCGCTGCGAAGTACGCTCGGCATAGGAGCGGATCGAGATTTCGACCTTGGCGATGACGCTCTCCACCTCGCTGCGGGCCTCCCACAGGGGTTTGCCGGTTTCGCGGGCGATCAGCTGGGCGAAGTTGTCGCTTTCCTTGCGCACTTCATTGGCGAACCGGCGCATCAGTTCCATACGGTTGGCAAGCGACTGCGCTGCCCATGCTGGCCATGCCCGGCGCGCGCGCGAAACGAGGTCGTCGACATCGCCGACTTTGCCGCGCCACACTTCCGCGCCGGTCGCGGGTTCGATTGAAACGATTTCCATTTCGGTGAATTACCGATCCTAAGCGACTGTTCTGTCCAGTGGATTACTTACGGGCTAATTACTGACAAGTGGATAACAGCAGATTAACCCGGCACTGAGGAGCCGTGCCCGGCAGGCACAGGCGGCTCGCCCAGCGCGCTGCCCATGCGGCGGATCGCGGCGATGTGATCGGCGAGCGGAGCCCAGTTATCGCCCTTGTCGATGGCTGACCAGATGCGTTCCACTTCGTCGATGTGATTGGTGGGCGGCGCTGGCTCTGCCCAGAAGGGATCGTCCAGACCATCGGTGGCCGTGTAGTCGGCCAGCAGCGCGCTAAATTCGCCCGCCCCGCGCGACCTGCCGCCACGGTGGGCAAAGAAAAAGGCGTCCGGGCTTTCCCCGGTTGCGGCCATTGCCTGTTCGGCGGCGGCGATCAGCGCGGTGTCGCGCTCAAGGCTTTGCTGCGCGACGCCCAGCCGCCAGCAAAACCGCCGCGCGATATTGGCCTGATAGAGCGGCCCGAACCGGTCAAGCGCGGCGATCAGCGGTTCGGTTTCCGCCAGCAGCCGCAGCGAGACGGCCAATTGCCCGCAGTTCCAGTGGATCGCCGATGGCTGGCGGCCAAAGGCATAGAGTCCAGAATGGTCGAAGTACGCGGCGGTAAAAGTCTGGTCCCATGCGGGCAGCCAGCGCCACGGACCATAGTCGAAACTTTCGCCCGAAATGTTCATGTTGTCGCTGTTGAGCACGCCGTGGACGAACCCGGCGGCGATGTACGAAGCGGCAAGGTCGGCCAGCCGCTCGACCACCTGATGCAGCAGGATAACCGCTGGATTATCGCGGTCGGGCGCATCATCGGGCGGCGGCGGGCCGGGGTAATTGCGCAGGCAATAGTCGACCAGGTCCGCCATGTGATCCCGGTCCTGCAAGGCCAGCAGGCGCTGGAAAGTGCCGATGCGGATGTGTCCGTGGCTGAGGCGGACCAGCACCGCAGAGCGTGTCGGGCTTGGCTCGTCACCGCGCCACAGGCTCTCACCGGTTTCGATGACGGAGAAGGTCTTGCTGGTGTTCGCGCCCAATGCCTCCAGCATTTCGGTGGCCATGATCTCGCGCACCGCGCCTTTCAGCGTCAGCCGTCCGTCGCCCTGTCTGCTCCACGGAGTCGTGCCCGATCCCTTGGTGCCTAGATCGAGCAAGCGGCCTGCGCCGTCACGCATCTGAGCAAACAGAAAGCCGCGACCGTCGCCGATTTCGGGGTTGTACTGGCGGAACTGGTGGCCGTGGTAACGCAGCGCCAGCGGTTGTGGCAGGTTGGCGGGCAGGGCCCCGAATCGCCCGAAGTGGCGCGTCCAGCCCGCTTCGTCCAAGCCATCAAGGCCCAGCGCCACCGCCCAGCGATCATTGCGAAAGCGCGGCGTGGTTGCCGGAAAGTCCGCCGCGCTCACCGGATCGCCCAGCCAACTGGCCAGCTCAAGGATCTGCGGATCGGGGTGATAGGCGTTTACTTGCGGTTCGGCTCGCATATGGCAATAGTGGGGCCGGGCAGGGCGCGGCGCAAGGCACGTGCCCGCAGAAACATCCGCCAAGGGGCAAAAGTGAGCGCATTTGAAGATCGTTACTGGACCAGCAAGGATGGGCTGCGTCTGCATTACCGCGACTATGCCGGGCGCGCCGATCGCCCGCCGGTGATCTGCCTGCACGGACTGACCCGCAATGCGCGCGATTTCGATACGCTGGCCTCGCGGCTGGCGGGCGAATGGCGGGTGCTCTGCCCCGATATGCGTGGTCGCGGTGACAGCGATTATTCAAAGGATGCGGCCACTTACAGCCCGCTCCAATATGTCGAGGACGTGGGCGAACTGCTGGCGGATCAGGCGATTGACCGCTTCGTCAGTATCGGCACCTCGATGGGCGGGTTGATGACGCTGGTGATGGGCTGGCAAGCGCCTCAGCGACTTGCGGCTTGCCTGTTCAACGATGTCGGGCCGGAACTGGAACTGGCCGGGCTGGAACGGATCAAGGAATATGTCGGCCAGGGGCGCAATTTCCCCACCTGGATGCACGCCGCCCGCGCGCTTAAGGAAAGCCAGGGCAGTGCCTTTCCCGATTCGCAGGCGGGTGACTGGCTGGCTATGGCCAAACGGGTGATGACCCTCAGCAGCAATGGCCGGATTGTTTTCGATTACGACATGAAGATCGCCAAGCCATTCGCGGACATGGATTTTACCAACCAGCCTGACATGTGGCCTGCCTTTGATGCGTTGGCTGACAAGCCGATGGTCGTGGTGCGCGGGGCCTTGTCCGACCTGTTTTCGGAAGGCACGATGCAGAAGATGCTCAGCCGAGCCACCGATGCTGAAGGGGTGATTGTGACTCGCGTGGGCCATGCGCCGACACTGGACGAACCCGAAGTCACGGCAGCGATCGACCGTATGCTGGCAAAGCTGGCCTGATTCGATCTTGCGGCTGCTCCACCTCCATTCCAGTTTTCACGCCGGCGGCAAGGAATTGCGCAGCGCCCGGCTGATCAATGCGTTTGGCAAGGGCGTGGAGCATGTCATCGTCTCTGCCCAGCCAGACGAACTGGGCGCGGCATCGGCCATCGCGGCGGGCATGACGGTTAGCTATCCGGCGGATTTCCCCGCGCTTTCCGGACGGCCTTGGCCGGGGCGGCTGCTGCGGCTGGCACGCGCGATGCAGGGCTTCGACCTGGTGCTGACTTACAACTGGGGCGCGATGGACGCGGTTCTGGCGCACACCCTGTTTGCCGAGGCGCTGAAATTGCCGCCGCTGGTCCACCATGAAGACGGCTTCAATCAGGACGAGGCGGAGCGGCTGAAACCGTCGCGCAACAGGTATCGCCGGATCGCTCTGGGGCGCTGTTCGGCGCTGGTCGTGCCCTCCACCCGGCTGGAGGCTATCGCGCTGGATGTATGGCACCAGCCGCGCGGTCGCGTTCACCGCATCGCCAACGGCATCGCCACCAATGCCTATGGCACCAAGCCCCGGCCCGACGCCTTGCCCCGGCTGGTCAAGCGCAAGGGCGAGCTGTGGCTGGGCACCATCGCGGGCTTGCGCAAGGTCAAGAACCTGCCGCGACTGGTCCGTGCGTTTTCCGCCCTGCCCGACGAGTGGCAGCTGGTGATCCTGGGCGAAGGCAGCGAGCGCGCGGCGATTCAGGCCGAGGCGGCGCGGCTGGGGGTGGCCGAGCGTGTTCACTTGCCCGGCTTCATCGCTGATCCCGCCAAGGCAGTCGGCCTGTTCGATCTGTTCGCCTTGTCGTCGGACAGCGAGCAGTTTCCGCTTTCGGTGGTAGAGGCGATGGCCAGCGGTCTGGCGGTGGTATCGACCGACGTTGGCGATATCGCGGCGATGGTGGCCGAAGAAAACCGGGGCTATCTGGCCCCCCCGGCCAAGGAAGGCGATCTGGCCGACGCGCTGGAACGCCTCGCGCTAGACCCTGCTTCTCGCAAGCGGATCGGCGAGGCCAACCGGATCAAGGCGCGGGCGCAGTTTGACGAGCGCGGCATGATCGCCGCCTATCGGTCTATCTACGCTGAGGCGATCGGCAGCGCCTCGTTTCCCTAGGCGCGAGCGGCCAAAGGGGTGACAAACCCGGTCATTCAGCGCCGCTTCACCATGATTGCCGTTGAAAAGGCGCGCCCATCCGCTAAACAGCCCGGAAATCCCGGCAAACCCCTGCCATCATTATCCTGAAAGCCCCGCCTTGGCCCTCCGTCCCCCCGAATCTTCGCCAGCAACAGGCACTTCGCCAGCCACGACCGGCGATCCGCGCGATCTGGCGCAGCGCGAGGGCTTTATGCGCGAAGTCGATGATGCGCTGCGTCAGGATGAGGCGATTGACCTTTACAAGCGTTACGGCAAGCCGGTGGGCGCGGCGGTGCTGCTGGCGCTGGCGCTGTTCGCAGGATATTTGATCTGGGACCATTACCGCGATGCCGCCCGCGCCGAACGGGCGGAAAAGTTCACCGTCGCGCTCGACAAGCTCGAATCCGGTGGGCTGGACGCAGCCGTAAAGGCCGCCGCGCCGCTGGCCGCTGATGGCTCAGACGGCACACAGGCCGCAGCGCGGATGCTGCAGGCGGGCATTGCCGAGGAACAGGGCAAGGCGGCAGAAGCAGCCAAGGCTTTTGACGCGGTCGCCGCTGATACCTCCGCGCCGCAGCCCTTCCGCGATCTGGCGACAATCCGCAGTGTGGCTTTGCGCTTTGACACCCTGCCGCCCGCAACCGTGATCGCGCTGATGAAGCCGCTGGCCGAACCGGGCAAGCCGTGGTTCGGCAGCGCCGGGGAACTGCTGGGTCTGGCTTATGTCAAGCAGGGCAATAATACGCTGGCCGGGCCACTGTTCGCGGCGATCTCGCGCGACAAGACCGCGCCCGATTCGCTGCGCCGCCGTACTCGCCAGATGGCGGGCCTGCTGGGCGTTGACGCCATAGACGATGTGAACGAAGCTGCTGGTGCCGGTGGCACGGCGCAGGCTGCGCAGTAAATGACGCCCGAGTGATTGAGATGGCCGAGTGATTGAGATGGCCGAGTGATTGAGATGGCCGA
>JBDTUQ010000024.1:0-28718 GCA_040007615.1 Novosphingobium sp. | reverse complement strand
TGAATCACACTCCAGGCGCTGTGGGAATCCGCTTATTGGGTCCGGACCCTAGTTGCCAACTGCTAGCCAAACCTTAACCGGGCTGGCTTTACAAACCTAAACAGAAGCGGTTAATTTTTACCTGATTGAAATTTAAGTATATGTGTATGAACGATTATATTTCCGCGCCACGGCAAGAATGTTGTTTCACGCAAAAGTTAAGATGGCAGTTTTTTCCCTGTCAAAGCCCCACGCTGCGCAGTGCCTGATCCAGATCGTCGATCAGGTCAGCCGTGTCTTCCAGTCCGATGCTGATCCGCAGCATTTCCTCGCTCACGCCCATGTCGGCCCGCACGGCAGGGGTCAGGCTGGAGTGCGTGGTCGACGAAGGATGGGTGATCAGTGTCTTGGTATCGCCGATGTTGTTCGAGATATCGATCAGCGTCAGCGCATCCAGCACAGCATGGGCAGCGGCGCGGCCACCGGCGATCTCGAACGAGAAGATCGACCCGGCCTTGCTCATCTGGCTCAGCGCCAGTTCGTGCTGCGGGTGGCTGGGCAAGCCCGGAAACAGCACGCGCGGCAGCCGGGTTTCCAGCCAGCGCGCCACGACCAGCGCCGCATCGGCCTGAGCATTGGCGCGAAGGTCCAGCGTTTCCAGGCCTTTCAGCACCACCCAGGCGTTGAACGGTGACAACGTGTTTCCCGTGTTGCGCTGAAAGGGCAGCAGCACATTGTTGATGAAATCGGCATCACCGCAAATCGCCCCGGCCAGTACCCGGCCCTGCCCGTCCATCAGCTTGGTCGCGGCATAGGCCACCACGTCCGCCCCCAGTTCCAGCGGGCGCTGCAAGGCGCTGGTGGCAAAGGCGTTGTCCACCACCGAACGGATGCCATGTTCGCGTGCAAGAGCGCAGACGGCGCGGATATCGACCACGTCCATCGTCGGGTTGGCAGGCGTTTCAAAGAAGAACACCTTGGTATTGGGCTGAATCGCCGCCTTCCACGCATCCACATCGCGGCCATCTATCGCCGTGCAGCTTATGCCAAAGCGCGGCAACAGGTTGTCCGTCACCCAGCGAGTCGGGCCGAATGCAGCGCGGGCGATGACCATGTGGTCCCCGGCGGAAAGCTGGCACAGCAGGGCCGAGCTCATCGCCGCCATGCCGCTGGCCTGCGCGCGGCAAGCCTCTGCCCCTTCCATCAGGGCGATGCGCTCTTCCAGCATCTGCACTGATGGATTCTGCGTGCGCGAATAGGTCATTCCCGCCTGCTGCCCGGCAAAGCGCGCTGCCGGGGTGGCCGCATCCTCATAGCAATAACCGGAGGTGAGATAGATCGCCTCGCTGGTCTCGCCGTGGTCAGAACGCCAGGTGCCCCCGCGCACAGCGCGCGTGGCGGGGCGCCAGTTGGTGGTGATGCTGCGATCTTGTCCGGTGGTGCGTTTCATGCCTGCGCATTAGGCCGCGTGGCGCCTGCGGGCAAGCGAGACCGCAGCTCCTCCCTGTTTTTGCGATAGCACAAATGGGGAGGATCTGGTGTTGCACGTAAACTCTCGTCCACCTATCCGCAACCGGATGCAGTCCGTTTCTACCCTCCACCCGGATCGCGACCCGTGGCGCTGGTGCGCTGCGATCTGCGCTGTGTTTCTGGGCCTCGTCTGGCTGCGCCTGCACGTACCCTCGCGCATTTATTTTGACGAAGTGCATTACGTGAAGGCCGCGCGCACGCTGCTGACGATGGCCAAGCCGCAGAATGCCGAGCATCCAATGGTCGGCAAGGAAATCCTGGCCGCCGGGATCTGGCTGTTTGGCGATTACCCTCAAGCGTGGCGGATATTTCCGGCGCTGTTCGGCACGCTGGGGCTGTTCGCGGTCTCGCGCGCGATGTGGCTGGCAAGCGAACGCCGCTTTGCCACGATTGCCGCCACGGTGCTGCTGGCGACCAACTTTGCCTGGTACATTCAGAGCCGCATCGCCATGCTCGATATCTTCATGGCCTGCTTTACCATGCTGGCCTGCTGGCAAGTGGCGGGCGCAGTGCGGTTTCCCGCACAAGCGCGCTGGCGGCTGGCACTGGCGGGGGTGTTCTTTGGGCTGGCCTTGGGATCGAAATGGTCGGCGGTCGGCCCGGCTGTGGTGCCGGGGCTGGCGTTCCTGATCATCCGCCTGCGCAGCGCGGGCAGGCAATTCCTGCTGACCACACGCGGTGCGCCTATTCCCGGCATCAGCCTGGCCGAAGCGGCGCTGTGGCTGGGTAGTGTGCCGCTGATCGTCTATTTCGCCACTTTCCTGCCGACGTTCTTTTACGCCCACAACCCGGTCAATCCGCTGCACCTGATCGATTACCAGCAATACATGATCAAGCTGCAGGACAGCGTGGTCAAGAAGCACAACTACATGAGCGTGTGGTGGCAGTGGGTGCTGGATTACCGATCAATCTGGTACTTGTACGAGGATATCGACGGCGCGCAGCGCGGGGTTGTGCTGATCGGCAATCCGGTGGCGATGTGGGCGGGACTGCCCGCACTTGGCTGGTGCCTGTGGGCCGGGATCAGGCAGCGGCGGCATGATGCTCTGGCCGCCGCAGTGTTCTATCTGGTCAGCATCGGCATGTGGGTTTCCAATGGCAAGCCGGTGCAGTTTTATTACCACTACCTGCTGCCGGGCACGTTCCTGATGGCCTGTCTGGGTCTGGCGCTGGACCGGCTGTGGCACACGCGGGGCAAAAACGCGCGGCGGGGGCGCTGGGCGGCGGTGGGCACGGTATGGCTGGCGCTGCTGGCGTTCGCCTATTTCTTCCCCGTGATCTCTGCGGCCAAGCTGGCCAACCACTCATCGTTTCAGGCGTGGATGTTGCTGAGTAGCTGGCGCTAGGACTTGCGGAATATGACCGACAGATTGTTGGCAGGCATTTCGATCACCCGGTCCAGCGCCAATCCCTGTTCCGCCGCGACCGCCACGACCGCGTCAAGATCACGCAGCCCCCAGCGCGGATCGCGGCTGCGCAAACTGGCGTCAAAATCAGCATTGCTCGGCTCAAGCGGGTGGCCAGCTCGCTTGTAGGGTCCGTAGAGGACCAGCGGCGCGCCCGCTGGCAACACCCTGCCCGCCCCGCGCATCAGGCCAAGCGTCGATTCCCACGGGCTGATATGGATCATGTTGATGCACACGATAGCCGCCGCCCCGGCCAAGGGCCACCGCTCGCTTGCCGCATCAAGATCAAGCGGCGGCAGGACATTGCCCAGCCCCTCACTGGCCGCCCATGCAGCAATGGAAGCTCGCGCGGCGGGCGATGGATCGCTTGGCTGCCAGATCAGCCCCGGCAGATTGCGCGCAAAATGCACCGCGTGCTCGCCGGTGCCGCTGGCCAGTTCCAGCACCAGTCTGGCATCAGCCAGCACGGACTGCAGCACGGCAAGGATGGGATCGCGGTTGCGCTGGGCGGCGGGGGCTTGCTGGCGGGTCATGGGTTGGCCTCCTTTGGGAACAGGATAGGCGTCGGAAACAGGATCGGCGCGTCGCCCGGCTGCCACGGCTGGTGCCGCACCATGACGCGCGCGAACAGAGGCGAGGCCAGATGCCGCGCCAGCCATGCCTGCACGTGGGGCAAGGCTTGCGCTGCAAACCAGGCCTCGTCGGTGGCGGCAAACTGGCGGACGAACGGCATGATCGCGGCGTCCGCCAGCCCCATCTGCGCCCCGCACAACTGGGCCGAAGTGGTCAGCCGCGACTCCAGCATTTGCAACCACGCCAGCCCCGAAGCGCGGTGATTCTCAGGGTCCGATCCGTGGCGATGGGGGTATTTATAGCGATCAAGGTCATGCTTGAACGGGCCGTCATTGGCGGCAATCAGCGCGTGATCTTCACGCTCCAGCCAGCCTTCCGGGTCAGATTGCGAAAGCACGCGGCGCATGATGTCAATGCTCTGGTCGATCACTTCGCCGTCCGGCATGACCATGACCGGCACCGTCCCTTTGGGTGAGGCAACCAGCATTTCGGGCGGCTTGGCCGAAAGTTTGACCTCGCGCAGTTCGCAGAGCGTCCCGCTCACCGCCACCGCCAGCCGCGCCCGCATCGCATAGGGGCAGCGGCGGAAGCTGTAGAGGATGGGATCAGCCATCCCGCCCGCGCAGCGCCGCCAAATCCGCGCCGATGTGAACCTCACCCCGGCTGGCGGCAAGCGCCTGCTGCTTTTGCCGTTCCCGCGCACCGGCGCGCTGTTCTGGGGTGCGTTCGCCGTGGCAGGCGGGGCAGCTTACCCCCGGCTCATAAAGCGCCGAGGCCTTGGCCTCCGCATCAACCGGGCGGCGGCAGGCGTGGCACAGTTCGTATGATCCGGGCACCAGACCGTGGCCCACCGTGACGCGCTGATCGAAGACGAAACATTCGCCCTGCCACAGACTGTCTTCGGCCGGCACGGTTTCCAGATATTTCAGTATGCCGCCCGACAAGTGGTAAACTTCGTCCACGCCCTCGCCCTTGAGGAAGGCGGTCGATTTTTCGCAGCGGATGCCGCCGGTGCAGAACATCGCCACTTTGGGGGACGTGCCCCCATTTGCAATTCCACGGCCCAGCAGACGCTCGCGCTCAGCACGGAACCATGCTGGAAAATCGCGGAAGGTGCGGGTCTTGGGATCAATCGCCCCGGCAAAAGTACCGACCGCAACCTCGTAATCATTGCGCGTGTCGATAACGATTGTGCCGGGATCGGCGATCAGCGCGTTCCAGTCCTGCGGATCGACATAAGTGCCGACGCTGGCGGTGGGATCGATGCCGGGCTGGCCCATTGTAACGATTTCGCGCTTCACCCGCACTTTGGAGCGGTGAAACGGCATCGACGGCGCGCGTGAGAATTTGGCTTCCAGCCGGTCGCAGCCGGGAAGCTGGCGGATATGTGCCAGCACTTCGGCAATTGCTTGATCAGACCCGGCAATCGTGCCGTTGATCCCTTCCGGTGCAATCAGCAGCGTGCCCTTGACACCCAGCCGGGCGCAGAGATCGGCCAGCGGTACCTGGACCCCGGCGCAATCACCAAACCGGGTAAACAGGTAAAGCGCAGCGACACAGACCGGCCCTGTGGTTTGATCAAACCCGGGCTGTTCCATTCCTGCGTCGTCCATATCTGATGCGTAAATCGTGCAACGCCCCGCCCGTTTGCCGGACGGGGCATTGCAGGAAGGATTAGCCGTTCAGCTTGTCCTTGACGGCCTTGGCCGGGGCAAACGTCAGCTTCTTGGCAGCAGCGATCTGGATCGTCGCGCCGGTGGAGGGATTGCGGCCTTCGCGGGCCGGGGTAGCCTTGACCTTGAACTTGCCGAAGCCGTTCAACGAAACTTCGTCACCCTTGGCAGCAGCATCGGCAATCGCGCCGAAAACGGCGTCAACCAGCTTGCGGGCGTCGGCCTTGGTCAGGTCATGGGCGGCGGCAAGCGTATCGGCCAGGTCACTGTTGTTCATGTACGGGGCATCCTTCTTTTATGAAGCCTTTTTGATGAGGCTGGCCGAATAGCCGCTGAATCGCCCGAGGTCTATGGTTTCCGACACAAAACTGTGACTGAATTGGGCGACTATCGCCGCTACGGGTCGATTTTAGGACGTGAAACGGTCGGAGTGGGGGTTACGCCGACTCCGCCGCGCGCAAAGATCGGGATCTGCTGCGGATCAGATCGCACGAAAACTCAGATCGCGCGCAACGTGGTGAGCCCAGCTGGGTTCGAACCAGCGACCTACTGATTAAAAGTCAGTTGCTCTACCGACTGAGCTATGGGCCCCACGTGAAGGCCCCCTAGGGGAGTGGGCGGGGGCGGGTCAAGCGGGCATGAAGCTGGCGCAGTGTAAAGCCGGTGACAGGATCGCGCCAACCGAGTGCAACTGTGCTGGCCGGTCCAAGGACGAAACGACGCTGGCGGAACTCTACATGCGGCACGATCAGGCCGGGCGAGGCCCATGCGCCGCCGCTCCACATCACCACATCCAGGTCCAGCACCCGCGCGCGCCAGGCTGTGCCGCGCCGTTTACGGCCGAACCTGGCTTCGATATGGTGCAGCCGGGCGAGCAGGTCGGGCGGGTCAAGTGCGGTCTTAACCACTGCCGCTGCATTGGCATAACGGCGCAGCGACGGCCCGATTGGGGCCGAATCGATGATGCGCGATATGCGCTTCACCTTCACGCCCTTACTGTCCAACGCCCGCAGTGCCGCCGCGATCACCGCGCGCGGGGCACCGTGGCGCGGGTGGCGCATGTTCGATCCCAGCGCGACGATGTAACGATGCTTCACGCCCAAGTCCTGACCCTAGATGTCCTGGCTGATCCGGCCATAAAGCTGCGGGCGGCGATCGCGGAAAAAACCCATGCCCGCCCGGTGCGTCGCCGCGCGGTCAAGGTCCAGCGTTGCCATCAGCACGCCGGTTTCTTGCCCGCCGAATTGCTCCGTCAGGTCACCCCATTCGTCGGTGATGAAGCTGTGGCCGTAGAAGCGCTGGCCGTTTTCAGTGCCGATACGGTTGGCGGCGATCACCGGCATGCAGTTCGATACCGCATGGCCCTGCATCGCGCGCCGCCACATACGGCTGGTGTCAAGATCGGCGTCATAAGGCTCGCTGCCGATTGCGGTGGGATAGAGCAACACTTCGGCCCCCATCAGCGCCATCACCCGCGCGCATTCAGGATACCACTGGTCCCAGCAGATGCCGATGCCCAGCGTGTGGCCGAACACCTGCCAGACCTTGAACCCATCATTGCCGGGGCGGAAATAGAATTTTTCCTCATAACCCGGCCCATCGGGAATATGGCTCTTGCGGTACGTGCCCATGATGCCGCCGTCCGGACCGATCATCGCCATTGTATTGTAGTAGTGGTGGCCGTCGCGCTCAAAAAAGCTGGTCGGTATGGCGACACCCAGCTTGCCCGCCAGCGCCTGCATCGCGATCACGGATGGATGCTCCGCCACCGGACGGGCGAGGGCAAACAGCGCCTCATCCTCTTGGCTACAGAAATAGGGGCCGGAAAACAGTTCTGGCGGCAAGATCACTTGCGCGCCCTGCCCGGCGGCCTGTTCCACCAGCGCGGCAACGGCGGCGATGTTTTCGGCCTCATCGGGCGAGCCCAGCGGCAGTTGCAGCGCGGCGACGGTGAGTGTGGTCATGGGCTGCGCTCTATTTCTCGCGCAAGGCAAAGTCCACCTGTACCGACACGCTGGTTCGCGTAGTGCCGGGGCGGATCGACGGCGGCGGTGCGGCAGAGATTTCGGCCGATGCCAGCCTAGGAGCGTAGGCAATTGGCGCAGGCATCGGCATACCGTCTTGCCCGCCGTCGCGAATTGCCAGCACGCGCGAAATCTGCTTGCCCGCCGCTTCAGCATAGGCTTCCGCGCGCGTTCGCGCTGCTTGGTAAGCGGCGATGTATGCCCCACGGTTGGCCTTCTCAGGATCAGCAATTTCCAGCGACGGGCCGGAAAGCACATTGGCTCCAGCGCTGGTTGCAGCAGCCACCGCCTCGCCTGCCTTGGGTACATCGTGAAGACGAACGCTCAGCGTGTTGTTGGCCTGGAACTGGCCTTTACGCGCGCCGTAATACACGCGGCTAATTGACAAATTGCGAGTCTGAATATCTTTTTCCGCCGCTCCAAACTGGCTCAGCGCTTTGGCGATATCGGCGGCTTTGCGGCTGCTTGCTTCACTGGCAGCCTTGGCAGTCTGGCCGTAAGTTTCGACACCGATCTCTATAGTCGCAATGTCCGGAACCGCCTCTGCCTCACCCGAAGCAGATAACGACAGTAGTGTTTCATCGTGATCGACCCCGCGCGGATCAGGAGGACGATCGTGACCACAAGCTGACAACATGAGAAACGCAGGCCACAGGACTTTAAATCGCATATAACTCTCCATTGCACACGCATCCCGCGATACCATATTGGTGCGCGCATTCTTTCAAGAACGGAAGCTTTTCATGGCAGAGTCAATTTTCGCAGGCGGCTGCTTCTGGTGCACCGAGGCTGTGTTCCGCGACCTCATCGGGGTGAGCGCAGTGGAAAGCGGCTATATCGGCGGCAGCGTGGCTGATCCCACTTACAAGGCGGTGTGCAGCGGCAGCACCGGCCATGCCGAGGCTATCCGCGTGACCTATGATCCGGCGCAGATTTCCTATGCCGATCTGGCCGACATCCACATGGTCACACACGACCCGACGCAGTTGAACCGGCAGGGCAACGATGTCGGCACGCAGTATCGTTCAGCCCTGTTCCTGATGGACGATAGCGAGCGGGGAGAGGCTGAGGCCGCAATCGCCCGCGCCCAAGCCGAACGCATCGCGCCGGTAGTCACCACCATCGAAGGCCCGGCGACATGGTATCCGGCAGAGGACTATCATCAGGAATACTGGGAGGGCGAAGGCCAGCGGAACCCCTATTGCTTGGCGATAATCCCGCCCAAGCTGGCCAAATTGCGCAAGAGTTTTGCGGATCGGGTCAGGGGTTAGGTCAGGTTAAAGCGGTTTCGCGCGGAGACGCGGAGGAGCGGAGAGTCGCAGCCGCTCTGCGCTTCTCCGCTCCTCCGCGTCTCCGCGCGAAACAATTCTATTGAAAGTTCAGGCCCGCCAGCGCGCGATGAAGAACCCGTCAAGCCCCCCCGCCTCCGCCAGCATCCCCGGATCGGTGCGCAGCAAGCCTTCGCTGGTCGGCGCGATACCAGCGGGCAATTCATCGGCCCGGATGGGATCGGGCGACAGAGCCACGCGAGCCGCCTGCTCCTCCCCTTCTTCATGCTCAAGTGAGCATACCGCATAGATCAGCGCCCCGCCCGCCTTCACCCACCGCGCGGCGCGTGCAAGCAATTGCGCCTGCAATTCGGCCATTTCGGCGATGTGACGCGGGGCGATGCGGTGGAGCACGTCGGGGTGGCGGCGGCAGGTGCCGGTGGCGGTGCACGGCGCATCAAGCAGCACGGCATCAAACGGTGCCTCAGGCTCCCACTCCAGCGCGTCGGCGGCGATCACATCGGCTGACAGGCCTGTGCGCGCCAGATTGGCGGACAGGCGCTCAAGCCGCTTGGCGCTGGCGTCCAGCGCGGTTACCCGCCAGCCAGCGGCGGCCAGTTGCAGCGTCTTGCCGCCGGGGGCAGCGCAAAGATCGAGCACGCTCCGCCCCTCTCCCGCCCCCAGCAGCCGCGCTGGCAGGCTGGCGGCCAGATCCTGCACCCACCACGCGCCCTCATTGAAGCCTTCCAGATTCTCCACCGCATCGCCGCGCGGCAGGCGGACATGGCCGGGCATGACCGACAACCCGCCCAGCTTTTCCGTCCACTCGGCCGTAGTGGCGGGATCGCGCAGCACCAGATCGAGCGGCGGCGGCAGGGCCAGAGCGGCGGCGATGGCCGGGACACGCTCGCCCCAGCGCGCGGCCACTGCCTCTGGCAGACTGGGCGCGGCGGGCAGTTTTACATCCTGCTTGACCAGCGTGGAAAATACCCCGTGCGCCAGCCTGCGCGGCCCGCCGATCAGCAGCGGCAGGGCGGTGGCGATCACCGCGTGCGGCGGGGTATCGAGCCGCAACCAGCCCGCCATCATCAGCCGCAGCACGGCGCGCGCCTTTGAATCGTCGGCCAGCGGCATGCGCGTGGCCGAATCGATCAGCGCGTCAATGTCGCCCAGCCAGCGCAAAACTTCGGCGGCCAGCGCCCGTGCCAGAGCGCGATCCGCACTGCCGACGATGCCCTGGCAGGCATTGTGCGCCGCCTGATCGAGTGTTTCGCCGCGCCGAAGCACTGCATCGGTCAGGCGCAAGGCAGCGCGGCGGGCGGGAAGGCCGGGAATATCCATGCCCGCCCCCTAGAGCATTGCGCAAAAAAGTGGGAACCGGTTTTTTGCATCGAGCAATGCGGCCACAAATGACTGACAGTTTGCATCCGCCTGCCAGCCCACTATCTTGGGCACATGACCCAGCGAGCAACCAAGCGTCCGTCAACCTTCACCAAGCCCGCGCACTGGAGCAACGATCCCGCTCCGCCGCCCGCACCCGTGGTGGAACCGGGCGATCCGCAAGACGGCGATCACGACGGCCTGTCGCCCACGCGCTATGGCGATTGGGTTAAGTCCGGGATTGCGGTGGATTTTTGAAATCGCCCGGAAACTGGACACAAGAATAAACTCACCAGTCATCGTCACCCTGAACTCGTTTCAGGGTCCATCGTGCCGCAAACCTGAAGCCATCCGGAGAGGCGGCATGGCCCTCGGTTTGCTCAAAATCGCGTGCGTTTGGCGGGCGGAGAAATGGGCCCTGAAACGAGTTGGGGTTTATCCCGTTAGCATACGGAGATTGACGATGATGAGGTTACGCCATAGCAACCTCCTTTCACAAGGGGGAGAGATTCGTGACAGATGCTGGAGAAAGTCAGACCGGCGTGAAGGCTCTCCCAAGTGGGGTAGTGCCCGAAATGGTAAACGGGCCGCAAAATTGCCCCACGATATTAGTCGATGGGGTCAATGGAATAACGAGGTCTGCTTATTTGACGAAAATCATGCTCGTCGAGCACATCCCCAACCAGGACATTGTAACGGGACGCTTTGTCGCTACTTTGGTGATGCAAAACGACCAGTTCGAAAAGATTGTGGAGATGTTGAATCGAGCTGTCGCCGTGCCATTGCCGGAAATCAAGTAAATGACGAATGCGTCGAACGTGGTCCCCTTTGGGCCGGGGACAAACCCCGCGCCTTCGACAACTATTGGAGGCGGAACCACTTCCAGCCCTGCCACAAGTTTTGCAGCGCAAACAAGCGGCAGTGGTTCTCCTCCAACGGGAGGCCATGAAGTGACCATCGCTGAAATCAAAAAGAATGTTAATTTTCTGAATTGGGTCGCGGGTGGCGCAGCAGGTGCAATCATTGCGTTGTATTTTACCTTGAGCAGTCAGATTTCTGGTGTTTCAAGGGACGTAACCGATAAATCAGCCCATCTTTCAGACCAAATAGCCGACTTGAGGGTTGGAATTGAAGGGCAGAGGGGCGATGTTAGGTCTGTCTTGGAGAAGTTAAATGAACACTCTGAAGCAAGCCCGCCAAAACGGTAACTTGGACCAGTTCGCCAAGGACCGTGAAGCCGCCACCCCCGGCGATGCGGAAGCGTTCAATCGCGCTCTGGCTTCAATGGCCCGAACGTCGAAAGCAGTTCCGGCAGCATCAAAGAAGGCGTGTCCCGACGATTGAAGCGGTATTCCGCTTCCTTGGCATACTTCCACAGGTGCTTGCCGCTAACGTGAACGTGAGTGCCGCTGATTGACCGCTTCAACTGGCCCCAGAAGCTTTCGATACCGTTGACGCCGCCGCCGTTGTGCGTGGTGTATTGGCCCTTGTTGTGGCGTACGGTTACGTGGTTGAAGCCCAGCGTGTCGAGGCGACGATACGATCCGAACTCGTCGGTCGCCACGGTCGTTCCTTGATACACGTGATCCAGCACAAGGCGTTCCATCGGTTCGCGGTGGCGGCTCGTAACAACCTTGGTGACGACTTCGCCGCCGCGCTCAAGCAGCCCGACGACAACATGCTTGTTGCCCTTGTAGCCGCTGCCCTTGCCTTCGACCGAGCCGCCGATCAGCGTTTCGTCAATCTCGACAACTTGGCCTTCGCCGCCCAGTAGAACATCGCCGTCAACGTCAGCCATATGTTCGCGGATCAGCCCAGCCATGCGCCACGCAGTCTTGTAGGTCACGCCTAGCTGGCGCTGCAATTCCTTGGCGGCAACGCCGTTGCGCGTCGTGGTGAACAGGAAAATCGCATAGAACCACAGTTGCAGCGGGGTGCGCGTCTGTTCGAACGGGGTGCCGACCGTGGGGTGCAGATGGTGACCGCACCACTGGCAGGAATAAGCGCGCTCTGCCTTGATCCGATACCAGTTTGAAGGGCGCTCGCATGACGGGCAAGCGTAACCTTGGCCGAACCGCACTTCAAACAGGTGCGAGAGGCAAGCCTCATCATCGGGGAACTGCTTGAAAAACTCGCGGATGGTCTGGGGCTTGCTCATGCCCTATTGTATGCCAGTTTGTTCTACGTATGTAAAGGGGATAATGTCCAAACGAGTTCAGGGTGACGAATATAAATTATTGTTAGTTATATCAAGCACTTACTTAAATGTAAGGGTTTCGTCAATTCACCAATTGCGCCGCCGACACAGCATCACCCAACGCGGGCAGTTCCCCCTCAGGCGCGCTCGAAAACTGCCGGTCTCCGGGCGTCAGGCTGGCCATTGCCGGGGTTTCCGGCGCGGGATCGGCCTTGCCATCGGCAATGGCGACTTGCTGATCGAACGTCAGGTCAGGGATCACGCCAAGGCTGTCACTGTCGGCAAAGGCGGCGTTGAAGGCCTGATCATGGCTGGCTCGCTGGCGGTGCGCGGTGCGCGGGGCTTCAACCGGCGCGTTGATTTGTTCGGCGCGGGCTGTGAGGCGCACTTCGGGCATCGCCAGCCGGGGCGCGGGTGTTTCCGCCACTTGATTTACCACGGTCGCCGTAGAAAGTTCGACGCGCACGAAACGCGGCTTAGCAGGCGGTGCAGCGGCGGCGAGGCTTGTATCGGGATGGAAAGTGAACTGCTGTGTAGGCGCTCCATAGGCGACGGCATCTTGGCGCTGACTGGCGGGCGAAGGCGCGTTCAGCCGCAAGCGCACGGCGTAAATCCCGGCGGCGTCAGCCACGCAGATCGCCGCCACCACAGCATGTTTCCAACCGATGCCTGAATACTTACGCGCCATGCCGCCTGCCCCTGCTTTACCCACGCCGATCAGACTATCAAACGCCGGGCATACCTGCAATCGTTACAGCCAGCCCGCCAGTTCGCGGCGAACCAGCGCCTCAAGCATCACCATTCCCGCCTCGCCATCGTTCAGGCAATCGAGTGCGGCGAAGTCGCTGCCACCCGCGCCGATGAACTGCTCACGGCCCCGGATCGCCAGCTCCTCGCGCGTTTCAAGGCAGTCGGCGGAAAAGCCCGGTGCGGCAATCGCCAGCCGCCGGGTGCCGCGCGCGCCCTCTGCGATCAGCACCGCGTCGGTTGCCGGTTCCAGCCATTTGGCGCGGCCAAAGCGCGACTGAAAGCTGGTTTCCACCCGCAAGTTCGGCCAGTCGGCGCGCAGCGCCTCGGCCAGCAGGCGCGCGGTCTTACGGCATTGGCAGTGATAGGGATCGCCCAGGTGCAGCGTGCGTTCAGGCATCCCGTGGAAGGAGAGGAGCAGCACTTCCGGCACGAATGGCAAGGCGGCTAGCTGGCGGGCGGTGTCGGCCTTCAACGCGGCGATATGGTGCGCGTCGTCATAATAAGGCGGCAGGGTGCGCACCGCCGGTTGCCAGCGCATCGCCGCCAGCGCCGCGCCCATCTCGTCGATCACCGTGGCCGTCGTCGCGCCGGAATATTGCGGATAAAGCGGGGCGATCAGCACCCGGTCGCAGCCCTGATCCTTCAGCCGCTGCAACTCTGCCCCCATCGCCGGATTGCCGTAACGCATCGCCCAGCCGACTTGCACGCCTGCGCCCAGCCGCGCTTGCAAGGCGCGTGCTTGTGAGGCAGTAACAGCGGCGAGCGGCGAACCTTCATCAGTCCACACCTGCGCATAGGCGTGGGCGCTTTTCTTTGGCCGCGTTTGCAGGATGATCCCGTGCAGGATCGGCCACCACACCAGACGCGGGATTTCCACGACACGGCGGTCAATCAGAAACTCCGCCAGATAGCGTTTCACCGCCGCCGGGGTGGGCGCATCGGGTGTGCCCAGATTGACCAGCAGCACGCCAACCTTGCCCACCGGAGCCGTCGGGTGATCGGCGGGGCGCAGATCCAGATTCACGCTCATTCGCTTTCCTCAAGCAGCGGCAGGCGGCGGAAACGCACGCCCGTGGCCGAAAACAGGGCATTGGCGACGGCGGGGGCAATCGCCGCCACGCCCAGTTCGCCTGGATCAGCGGGCTGTGCCTGACTGTCGATGAATTCGACCTCGATCTGCGGCGTATTGCCCAGCACCGGCAGGCCGATATCCGCCAGCCGCCCCAGCACCGGCAATCCATCAACATACGTGCTGCCCGCGCCGACAGTCAGCCCCAGGCCGAAGATCAGCCCGCCCTCTATCTGCTGGCGGGCAATGTCCAGATTGACGATACGCCCGATGTCGACCGCAGCGGAGATCTTTTCCACCCGCACCCCGCCTGTGTCGCGCCGGGCGGTGACGATCACCGCGATGCGGCCGCCCGATTCAATCGTTCCGATGCGGTGGCAGGCGAGGCCTTGCCCGCTGGCGTCACTGCCGCCGTTCCACTGTGCCAGCGTCGAAACGCGCTGGAGACAGGTCGCGAGGCGCACATCGCCGCCCAGCATCTCCATCCGGTAAGACAGCGGCTCGCGCCCGGCCTTGTGGGCCAGTTCATCGATGAAGCTCTCGGTAAAGAACGCGGTATAACCGTGGGCGTTGCCGCGCATCCGGCCCGTTGGCAGGGCGATGCTGACGGGGACGTGATCGACCGAGACGTTGCCCAATCCATAGACCGGCAGCGCGCCTTCCACCGCCATCGGATCGGCCTTGCCGCTGCTGGCGGCGATGGCCGACACGGGATCGGCATCGCCGAACAGCCGCTCGCCAAATTCGCGGGCGGTGGCGGGCGCGGCGATGCGGGTTTTCCACGCGATCACCTGCCCGCCCTGCGCCTGTGTCGTCGCCCATAGCACTGCCGCCGCCGGGGTGCGCGGGCGGGTGGCGATGTGTTCCTGCCAGCGCGACCAGGTAAGCTGCACCGGGCGGCCCAGTTCCTGCGCGATCAGCGCGGCTTCTACCCCGTGGTCATGTTCCAGCCGCGCATCAAAGCTGCCGCCCGCCAGCACCGGATAGACCACCACGTCGCGCGCGTGCAGTCCGACTGCCTTGGCGGCAGCGCGGCGGGCGGCTTCGGGGGCCTGGCTCGCCAGCCAAAGCTCCAGCTTGCCGTTCAGGAGCCGCGCGGTGCAGCTTGCCGTTTCCAGCCCGGCGTGGAGCATGGGCGATACGTCATAGCGCGCCACCAGCGTCGGCTTTGCGCCCATCGCGCCATCGGGATCGCCAATGGTGGCGATGCGGTGCGTTTTCGCCTTGCGCACCGCCCGGTCAAGCGCGGCGTCGATTTCCTCGCTCTGCGCCGCGTTACTGAATCCGAACTGCGGCGCGATCACTTCCAGCGCGCGGTGAGCAGCCCACCAGTTGTTCGCCGCCGCCGCCAGCCAGTTGTCGTTCTTCACCATCCGGACTTCGCCCGTCACATCGGCCAGCCTGGTGGGATCGTGGGCGGCAAGGTGCGACTGGCCGATGGGACCGTGCGCGATGGCGGCGAACAGCATGTCGGGCAGGCGGACGTCACCGGCGAAAATCGCGCTGCCCCGCGCCTTGCTGGGCGCGTCCAGCCGGGGAAAGCGCGGCGGGGTGCCGGGGGGGAAGGCCGACGGGCGCTCCTGCGGCGGTTCTGCGCGCAAGACGGGGCGGCTTGGTGGATCAAAGCCTGCCGCCGCCTCTGCCAGCGCGCCGAACGGCAGGCGCCTTTGCTCGTTACCGACATGCCCGTTACTGACAAAGCCCCCTGCGACAACACAGCGGTCCGCGTCCACACCCCAGCGGTCTGCCGCTGCCCTGGCCAGCAGCTCGCGCGCAGAGGCCGCCGCGATGCGCAGCGGCATTTCATAGGCCGCAAGGGCGGTGCCATCGGCGGTGGCGGTAAAGCGACTGCGCTCGGCATAACTGCGCGCCAGCAGCGCATCGTCGCCTTCGGCCAGCGAGTCGGCAAAAGGCATCCACAGCGGCGCCCAGCGCGCGGCCAGCACCGCGTTGGCATAGGCCCCGCTGATCGGCGCAGGCTCTACCGCGACCTGCCGCCAGTCTGCGCCCAGTTCCATCGCCGCGATCTGCGGCAACAGGGTGCTGACCCCCTGCCCCATTTCAAGCTGCGGCACGGCAATGCTGACCATACCGTCCCCGGCGATCTTGATCCACGCGCCAAAGGCATGTTCGCCCTCGCGCGGATCAAGCGGCAGGGCGAACCGGCGCGGCGTGGCGGCATAGGCCACGATCAGCGCGCCCCCTGCGGCGCTGCCGATCAGGATATTGCGCCTGGTTAGTCCCACAGTACCGTCCCTGACCTCCGAATATCGCGCAATCCCATCCCTAACCGCCTACCCCGAGCTTGTCGAAGGGCTGCACTTCACTTCGCCCATGTGCCGCACCGAAGAACAAGAACGGCCCTTCGACAAGCTCAGGGTAGGCGGGTGAGAGTTGAAGGTCTTTGATCACTGATTATCCAGCCACGTCGCCACCCGTCGCGCTATGGCCATGAAGGCTTGGCCCTCTGGCCCGTCGCCCAGCGCAGGCGGCAGGCCCGCGTCGCTGTCCTGACGGATTTTCAACGTCAGCGGAATACGGCCAAGATAGCTTTCGCCCATGCGCGCGGCCATGTCCTCTGCCCCGCCGCAACCGAACGGATCGCTTACTTCGCCGCAATGCGGGCAGACGTAACCGGCCATGTTTTCAACAATGCCGACGATTGGCACCCCGGCCTGCTCGAACAGGTGCATCGCGCGGGCGGCGTCGATCAGGGCGAGATCCTGCGGGGTGGAGACGATCACCGCGCCCACTGGCTTGTGCCGCTGCAACATCGTCAGCTGCACGTCGCCGGTGCCGGGCGGCAGATCGACCACCAGCAGTTCGACATCGCCCCAATCGGCCTCGATCAGTTGCCCCAGCGCATTGCTGGCCATCGGCCCGCGCCAGGCGATGGCCTTATCCGGATCGATCAGGTTGCCCATCGAGAGGACGCCGATGCCGTGCGGGCTTTGCAGCGGTATCATCTTGCTGTCGCGCGCAGCGGGCTTGCGCCCCTCTGTGCCCATCAGGCGCGGCTGCGACGGGCCGTAGATGTCGGCATCGACCAGCCCGACCTTGCGCCCCAGCCTTGCCAGCGCCAGCGCCAGATTGGCCGAGAGAGTAGACTTGCCGACCCCGCCCTTGCCCGAACCGACCGCCAGAATCTTGCGCACACGCTTTTCAGACGTCATCGCCACGCGCACTTCGTTCACGCCTTGCGCGCCGCCCAGCGCCTCTTTCACCGCCGCTTCCAGCCGCTCACGCTCAACCTTGTCCAGCCCGGAAACGTCCAGCACCACGGTGGCCACGCCATCGGCAAAGCGCAGCGTCCCTAGCCGCGCCTGCGCCAGAGGCGGCAACAGGGCCTTCAGATTGTTATCGTCTTGTTCACTCATGGAATGGTTGCTGCCCTGATCTTTTTGCACGCCCGCGCTCTAGCAAGGAAATAGACCCAAGGAAAATGCAGGTAGGGCACTGTTTTTGTGCACAGGTCGTTCCTATAGTGTTGTCCATGAAAAGCATAAGCGATGCAATTGCCCTTGGCTGGGCGGCAATGGCGGGCGGGAAATCGCCTTGGGGTGGCTCTGGTGGCGACGGCTCTGGCTCTGGCAAGGGTTCGGACGGCGGCGAGGCTTCGGGCGAATCCGATCCCGCGAAGGAGGGCACCGAAGGCGGAGACAAGTCCGCTGGCGATCCTGCCCCGCCACCCCCGCCCGGCCCGCGCAATCCGTGGCTTTCCGGCTCTGACAGCAAACCGCCGCGCCGCTCGGCCAGCATGGACGATATCCTGCGCGCCCGGATCAAAGGCCCCGGCGGCTCTGGCGGCGGCGGCGGACGTGGCGGATTGCCGCCCTTCCCGCGCCGCGCCGATGGCCGCAGCTGGCTACCCATCGTGGCAGGCGGTGTGGTTGGCCTGTGGCTGCTTACATCCACCGCGCACATGCTCGGCTCCAACGAACAGGGCCTTGTCAGCACCTTTGGCCGCTATTCTCGGCCGATCTATTCCGGCGTCTCGCTCACCCTGCCCTGGCCAATCGAGACGGTGACGGTAGAGGACGTAACCTCTATCCGCCGCGATTCCATTCCCGAAGGCGACGCTGAAAAGCTGATGCTGACCAGCGACCAGAACCTTGTCGACATCAGCTATATCGTCCGCTGGAACATCAAGGACCTGAAGCTTTACACCTTCCAGCTCGATGATCCCGAAGACACGGTCAAGGAAGTGGCCGAGGCGGCGATGCGCGCTTCCATCGCTGAAGTGCCGCTGAAGGCCGCAATGGGCGGCGAAGGGCGCGCCTATCTGGAACCCAAAACGCGCGAGCGAATGCAGGCGGTGCTTGATGCCTATCATTCGGGCGTGCTGATTCAGGGTGTTGAAATCAAGAAGGCCAACCCGCCTGCCAAGGTCAACGATGCCTTCCAGAAGGTGTCCGCCGCGCAGCAGGAAGCCAACCGCGACATCAGCAACGCCAATGCGTGGGCACAGCAGGTTACCGCCCGCGCGCAGGGCGATGCCGCCGCTTTCGACAAGGTTTATGCCCAGTACAAGCTGGCCCCGGACGTTACCCGCCGCCGTATGTATTACGAAACGATGGAACGGGTGCTCTCCGCCAATGACAAGGTCATCCTGCAAAGCAGCGGGGTAAACACTTACCTGCCGCTGCCCGAAATCAAGCAGCGCGCTGCCGAACCGAAGGAGGGCCAGTGATGTTGACGTTCCTTGAAGAACAGAAGACGCTGCTCATCGGTCTGGCCGCAGGCGCGCTGGTGCTGATTTCCAGCGTGGTCGTAGTGCCGGAAACCGAGCAGGCCGTGGTCGTTCGGCTGGGCGATCCGGTGCGGGTTATCAACCGTTTCCAGCCGCGCGTTGATTACGGCAATACCGGCGCGGGCCTGACCTTCCGCATCCCGTTTTTTGAACGGCTGGTGCGGATCGACAAGCGGATGCTCAGCGTCAGTATGGAAAGCCAGCAAGTGCTTTCCACCGACCAGCAACCGCTGGAAGTGGACGCCTATGCGCGGTTCCGCATTATCGATCCGGTGCGCATGGTGAAGTCCGCCGGGACCACCGAAAAGGTTGAGGAACAGCTCCAGCCAATCCTTTCGTCCGTGCTGAGGCAGGAACTGGGCAAGCGCAGTTTCCAGTCGCTGCTAACGGCAGAACGCGGGCAGGCCATGCTCCACATCCGCGACGGGCTTGACCGTGAGGCGCGCGAATATGGCGCGCAAGTGATCGACGTGCGGATCAAGCGCGCCGACTTGCCTGATGGCAGCCCGCTCGACAGCGCGTTCAGCCGCATGCAGGCCGCACGCGAACAGGAAGCGACGACGATCAAGGCGCAGGGCCTCAAAGCCGCGCAGATCATCCGCGCCGAAGCAGAAGCTCAGGCCGCCAAGACTTATGCCGAAGCTTTTGGCAAAGACCCCGGTTTCTATGACTTCTACCGGGCGATGCAGAGCTATGACACGACGTTCTCGAACGCGGCCAATGCGGGCAAGAGCACGCTCATCCTGTCGCCAGACAACGATTACTTGCGCCAGTTCAAGGGAAAGTGATGCCCGATGCGCGGATTGGATTTTCTCATCAAAACCTCTCTTCATCCCGGCGCAGGCCGGGACCCAGTTCCCAACATATAATGTCGCGTAGCGCCGTTGTTGATTGTAGGTCTGGGTCCCGGCCTTCGCCGGGATGACGAAAGCTTATGTGGTTCAAACTCCGTTCATGCCGAAAAGGTTGAAACCGTAAACGGGGCCGCTGCGCTCAAATTTCAATGCAAGACAAAGGACGTGATGCCCGTGCGATATGCATATGGAGTAACTACGGCGCTGCTGCTTGGCGGTGCCGCCCTGACCCTGGTCACCGGCCTTCCGGCAGGCGCGCAAGTCGCCCAGAACGATGCGCAGACCATGCAAACGGTCGCGCCGCGCAGTGGTGCCCCGGCCAGCTTTGCCGACCTTACCGCACAGTTGCAGCCCGCCGTGGTCAACATCGCCACCCGCCAGCAGGTGCAGGTGCAGGCATCGAACCCGCTGGCCGAAATGTTCGGCATGAGCGGGGGCGGCGGCACCCAGACCCAGCAGGCGCAGGCGCAGGGCTCAGGCTTCGTGATCTCGCCCGATGGCTATATCGTCACCAATGACCACGTCATCACGGCGGGCGGTCAGGGGCTGGCCGACACGATCACCGTAAAGATGGCGGACGGCACCGAATATCCCGCCAAGATCATCGGCCGCGATACCGCGTCCGATATCGCCGTGCTCAAGATAAACCCCGGCAAGGCGCTGCCTTTCGTCAAGTTCGGCCAATCGTCAAAGGCGCGCGCTGGCGACTGGGTGATAGCCATCGGCAACCCGTTCGGACTGGGCGGATCGGTGACGGCGGGGATCATCTCGGCAGTCTATCGCAACACCGGCGCCGGAGCTTACGATCATTACATCCAGACCGATGCCTCGATAAACAGCGGCAATTCCGGCGGCCCGATGTTCGACATGGCGGGCAACGTGATCGGCATCAACAACTGGATCATCGCGCCGTCTGGCGGCAACATCGGCATCGGCTTTGCCATTCCTTCGGACATCGCCGCCCCCATCGTGGAAAAGCTGCGTAGCGGTGCGGCGATAGAACGCGGCTATCTGGGCGTGGTGGTCGAGCCGGTTGACGACGATCTGGCCGATTCGCTGGGCCTCCAGCACGATCACGGCGGCTTCGTCCAGCGCGTGGAACCGGGCCAGGGCGCGGCGCTGGCCGGGCTGATGGCAGGCGATGTCGTCACCAAGGTTGATGGCAAGCTGGTCACTCAGGAACAGACGCTGTCCTTCATCGTCGCCAACATTCCGCCGGGCAAGCGCATCCAGATCGAACTGAACCGCGAAGGCCAGTCGCGCACTGTCACCGCAGTCGTCGGCAAGCGCCCGACCGATGAAGAACTCGCCCAGCAGGCCTTCGATCCGCGCAAGGGCGCCCAGCAGGGCAAGACCCCGCGCCCGGCCCCTCCGGTTGCCCCGTCCAGCGTGATCGAGAAATCGCTGGGCCTGTCGGTCATCCCGCTCACCCCGCAAATCGCCGCAAGGCTTGGCGCGAACGAGGATACGCAAGGCCTGGTCATCACCGGCGTCGATACGTCGTCCGACGCGGCAACCAAAAAGCTGTCGGGCGGGATCATCATCCTGTCGGCCAACTACCGCCCGGTCACCTCAATTGCCGCCCTGGAAGCCCAGATCCGCGCCGCCAAGGCGGCTGGCCGCGAGGCTATCCTGCTAAAGCTGCAACCGCCGGGTTCGTCAGCGGTTTACGTGCCGATCCGCTTGAGGTGATTTGGCACAGGATAGCGCATGTAATTTAGGGTCAGGATCACTGCACCTTGGTATTAACCAGGGTGCAGTGCATCAAACTCATCGAAAAGGCTAAGTTCCGCAGAGGGCAAAATGGCCTCGTTCCCTCCCTTTACCCCCCAGCCAACCGCAAAAACTCCCCCGCCCCCATCGGTTCAGCCCGCAGGAATCCCTGCCAAGCCGCGCAGCCCTCATCCGATACCAGCGCGCGCTGCGCCTCATTTTCGATTCCTTCGGCAATGACCGACAGCCCCAGCGCCCCGGCCATCGCGACTATCGCGCGCAAAACGGCCAGATCGCGTTCGTCTTCGGCGATGCCGTCGATCATCGCGCGGTCGAGTTTCAGGTAATTGAGCGGCAGCAGTTTCAGGTAGCGAAAGTTGCAGAACCCCGCGCCGAAATCGTCGAGCGCAATCCGCATCCCCTCGGCCGACAGCGCCAGCAGCGTCCGCCGGGCGAGCGCGATGTCGGCCAGAAGGGCCTGTTCGGTCACCTCCAGCGTCAGCCTATCGCACGCAAAGCCGCTGGCCTTGATGATGCCCCGCAGCACATCGGCATAGCTTTCTGCCGCCAGATCGGCAGGTGTGACGTTAAGCGACATGCGCAGGCCCGCAGGCCACAGCGCCGCCAGACCCAGCGCCTTGGCGGCGATATGACGAGACAGGGGCGCGACGTGTTCGGCCCGCTCGGCCACGGCAAACAGCGCCCCCGCGCCGATCCGGCCCAGCCGGGGATGCTGCCAGCGGGCCAGCGCCTCTGCCCCCACCAGCCGGTCATCGGGCAAGCTGAACTGCGGCTGGAACAGGATCTCGATCTCGTCATTGTCGATGGCGGCCAACAGATCAGCCTCCAACCGGGCGGCGCTCTGGCCGGGGCGGGTCATGCTGCCGTCGGCCCACATGACGCGCTTGCCGCTGCGCCCTTCCAGCGCGGTGCGGGCCTGGCCCAGCCGGTCAATCACCGACTCCGCGCCTTCGCCCGGCAAGGCGCGCAACAGGGCGATGCGCGGGGAAAGGCGCAGCTTGCCGCCGCCACTAGCAGTTCCCAGCATCGGTCGGGCTATGGTATCGGCCAGCCCCTCTGCCAACAGAGCCCAACGCTCCCTGCTGCATTGCTCTTTGCCCGCCAGCAGAAAACTGCTGCCCCCCAGCCTCGCGGCAAACCACGGTCCGTCCAGATCGTTGCCCGCAAAATGCACCAGCCGCGCCGCCACTTCGGCCAGCGCGCCGTCGCCTGCGGCATTGCCATAAGCCAGGTTCACCGCATCCAGACGCGGCAAGGCGAGCAGCGCGGCGTGGACCGGGCCTTCATGCAGCCACAGCTCCAGCTTGCGGCGTGCCGCATCGGCGCCATTCAGGCCGGTCAGCGCATCGCGCTCGTCATGCAAGAAAACATCCATCGCGCGCGACATACCCTGCGCGTGGTTGCGAAACTCTCAACTTTCCAGCAGATTCGTTGCCAATCGACTGAGCGGGCTATACCAGTCGGCCAGAAGGCGGCAGGCTGGCCGCCACTGACGGGAACAGCATGAGCAAGCACCGCAAACTGGCGCTGATCGTATCCGATACGCACAAGGCGCAAGACGGCGCGGCGGCGCTGCGCGATGCGCACGACTGGGTCGATCAGGCGGAAGCTGACGTGCTGGTGGTGCTGGGCGGCGATGGATTCATGCTGCACGTTCTCCACGAAATGCTTGATCGCGGGCGGGTGATGCCAGTCTATGGCCTCAATCTGGGCACCGTCGGATTCCTGATGAACCGCAGCAAAGGCAACCGCACCATTCACGAGCGCGTTTCCAGATCGCGCGAGGTGGCCGTGGTGCCGCTGGAAATGACCGCGACCTCCCGCGACGGGCAAAGCCAAAGCTACTACGCCATCAACGAAGTCTCGCTGCTGCGCGAAACGCGCCAGACGGCCAAGCTGGAGGTCAAGGTCAACGGCAAGGTCCGCATGGCCGAACTGGCCGGAGACGGCGTGCTGGTCGCCACGCCTGCCGGGTCAACCGCCTATAACCTGTCAGCCAATGGCCCGATCCTGCCACTGGGCTGCGGGATGATGGCGCTTACCCCGCTCAGCCCGTTTCGCCCGCGCCGGTGGAAAGGCGCCATCCTGCCAGACAGCGCCGAGGTGGTGTTTCGCGTGCGCGAGCCTGACAAGCGCCCGGTCGCCGCCGTGGCCGACCAGAAGGAAGTGCGCGACGTGGCCGAAGTGCGCATCGCCGTTGCCCGCCAACATCAGCTGACTCTGCTGTTTGATCCAGGCAAGAGCCTGGAAGAGCGGATCTTTGCCGAACAGTTCCAGGTTTGATCAGGCCGGAGGGCGACGGCAAAAAACGCTGCCATCCCCGCTTGCCAAACGCGGCAGCACTGTTATAGGCGCACCCCTGCCCAACGGGTTGCTCCCCGATAGCTCAGCGGTAGAGTAGGTGACTGTTAATCACTTGGTCGTAGGTTCGAATCCTACTCGGGGAGCCATTACGTTTCTAAACACTTATTTTGCTTCCTTTTTTCTAGGTTAGCCAAATTCGCGGCAGCTAGGTTAGACAATTCCCACGCCGAAACCTTGTCGATTGCACCCCTACTGAGGCGCTTTTGATCGGCGGCGGCGGTGTAGGTTGATACCTCATCATCACGGCTGTGCAGGGTCACAGATTTGATCCCCGCGTTGTTCACCTCGTTTTCGGCCATGCGTCGGCTGATAGGCATCCGCGAAGCTCGCCAATTGAGCGCGGCGGGGCGACAGCATGTGCAAGGTGTCGGCAGTCGGCATGCTGTATCACCTGACTGGGCAAGGTAGGGGCGTACGGTGTCGATGCAAGCGTCGGGCAAAAGAGAGCCGCCGTTGTCCGCCAATGAATCCCGACGGTGAACCGTCAGAACTTTCCCGCTGCCTCCAGCGTGTCACGGATCGTTGCCAGGGAAATCACGAGCTTGAGCGGCATGTCCTTCAGACGCTCGGCTCCGTAGCTTTCGTACCAGGAAGCTGCCCGCTCCCTCTTTGCATCTATCAAGAGGAAGACGCCGCCAGCTTCGGCCGCCACTCGCAGACACCGTTTGCCCGCAGCGAGAAGCAGCTGACCGCCGAGTCCCTGCCCCTGCAGGTCCTGGCTCGTGGCAAGCCGCGCCAGGAGATAACCACCGACATCGTGCTGCGGCAGTCCCTTGGTAACGGTTTCGGGTAACGGGTCATGGCCAACCGATATCGGCGCGAGGCTGTAGAACCCAAGAACCCGTTTGGGATCGGCATCGTCGATCGCGCAAAAGGTCTTCGATCCACCCGCCTCGTGATTCTGGCGGGCGTGCTTTTGCAGGTAGGTATTGAGGTCGGCGTCGCCGCAATCGAAACCTCTGCGATCATGCGATTTCGCAATCGGTTCTTCGTGCCAGGCTGGAAGGTTCATACAGACCGGGGCAAAGATGCCGCGGCCGCGCGCAGCCTCTCATTGGGCACCGGCGGGTTTTCCAGAAGCTCCATAACGCGCGCATGATCGCGCCGCGACAGATCAACCCGTTCGGCTTCCTCAATCACCGCATCGGCTTCGCGCAGCGCCTGGCGCAACACGAAGTCGGTCAGATCGGTATTGCGCAAGCTCGCCGCGCGCAGCAGACGGGCCTTCTGGTCCGCTTTCACACGCAGGTTCATGCGCTCGCTATCCTGAACTGCAACACGGGGCATGACGCCATCTCCTTTGTACTTATTTATGACGTACACGAATCGGGATCTCATTTCAATCTTTTTGTACACCTGTAATGCGTACAAATGAAAATCGAGACACCGGGATTGGGGCTCGCTCCAAACTTACCAGGGGAAACTCGCAAGGGCATCAATGCACCAGCATCACAGTCGAACAGCAGATGGTCACAGCCCTGCTCCCGCCCGAAGCGCATGGCGGCGAGGACTTCTTCAGGGATGACAACTCGCTGCGATTTGCCAACATGTCGGTTCACGGAAGCGGAGAGCAACGCTATGGCCGGTCAGGATTGACTGCATAAGTTCATTTGAAGTGGCAGCGATGCCAAACGTCGCGCGGCAACCTCGGACGCGGCAGCGCCCCTGCCCGTCCATCCACTCTTGCAGTCGATCGACTTTCACCAGATCATGCCAGTCGCCCTCCGCCATTTTTGCAATACCCTTCGACCCATTGCGGTGACTGACCCGGTATTGCCGCAGCGCCGCTACAGACCCCCAAAAACGTCATCCGTATCGTCCTGGTTTCGCGTCATCATGCGAGGCGTGGCATTAGGCGTACGGGAATAACGAGGAGCAGGGCCAGGTTGAACCACGCCATCAACCTCGACGAATACCCCTCGTTCGATGTTGTGGGGATGATGAGGCGCTTCGGCCATTGAAAGCACGGGCGCGAAGCATGCATTCCGGTACTCTAGGGCCTCACACCACTCGGCACGCGTACGTGTCTTGAAAATTTCCGTCAGACGCACCTTGAGTTCGGGCCACGATGCCGAGCGCATCTGGGAATCGAAGGCTAGATCGGTAATCCCGATACCGTCGAGTAACTTGCGATAGAATTGCGGCTCGACCGAGCCGATGGCGACATATTTTCCGTCCGAAGTCTCATAGGTGTCGTAGAAATGCGAACCGGTATCGAGCAGATTGACTCCACGAACATCTCGCCACTGCCCCGCCGCACGCAGCGACCAGATCATACTCATGAGCGAAGCGGAGCCGTCGAGCATGGAGCAATCGATAACCTGTCCCATGCCCGTCACACGGGCATTGAGAATCGCGCTGACAATACCAAAGGCGAGCAGCATGCCGCCGCCACCAAAATCTCCCACCAGATTTATGGGCGGCGTTGGCTTTTCGCCCTCGCGACCCAACGCGTGAAGTGTGCCGGCCAGCGCAATATAGTTAATGTCATGCCCAGCCTCAGCAGCATAGGGTCCGCTCTGCCCCCAGCCAGTCATGCGCGCATAGATAAGTTTGGGCTGATCAGCGAGAAGAACATCGGGCCCTAAACCCAGTTTTTCCATGACTCCGGGACGAAGTCCTTCGACGATCGCATCAGCCGTGCGTACAAGTTCGCGTGCCCTCTCAACCCCCTGTGGTGTCTTCAGATCAAGACGTACGACCCGGCGAGAGCGGCTGAGGATATCCTTCGACACGTCGAGGATATCGTCTCCCGGCGAACCCCCAACCCGACCGATGCGGATCACATCCGCACCATTATCAGCAAGCATCATGCAGGCATACGGAGAAGGTCCGATCGCCTCGAACTCAATGATGCGTACACCATTCAATGGTCCAGAAATAACAGTGCCTCCCGGGGATAAAGATACCCAAGCCCAGCTAGCGAGCGCATGCGCTTGCTGCAGCCGCGTTCCAAAAATGTGCCGAGCGCACCACGGTACAGCCTTACGCAATTGCCTATACGTAACATAAGATCGTAGGGCTCACAACGTCCAAACCGTCGATTATTTAATCAGTTAATGTAGGTGCGTTTGGTTGACATGTGACTATTTTCAGGGCGTGACGAAGATGCGCCGTGACTTTTAGCAATTGAGTCGCCACGTTGAATTAACTAATCATTCAATTGACTTTACGTGGACGCTCACCTGAGGTAGACGTTTGGACATCGCAGCACCTAACCAGCACTGAATGCCGCGATGCATCACTGAATCGCGGTTTTTTAATGAGAAGCCGAAAATGACGATAATGATCAGCCACGAGGCAGACGTGGCCATCCTCACCCTCAACCGGCCTGAAGTGCTCAACGCCATTGACATGGCTACGGCCGACGCTTTGATGCGCGCCTTGGATCAGATCGAATCGGATCAAAGTATCGCTTTGGTGATCACCGGCGCTGGTCGCGCCTTTTGCGCCGGATCGGATTTGGGTGAGAAAAATGTCGATGTCCTCGGCAAGTTAAGCGAGATGCACGCGATCGTGCAGCGCCTTGTCGAATATCCCAAGCTCACCATCGCGGCGCTCAACGGTATGGCGCTTGGCGGCGGTCTTGAACTCGCTTTGGGATGTGCCCTTCGGATAGCGGCTCCCGGTGCAAAATTGGGGCTGCCTGAGATCAAAATTGCCGCGATGCCGTGCTATGGAGGTACGCAGTTGCTTCCACGTCTGATCGGTACCTCCCGCGCTCTGTCAATGATGCTTACCGGCGAGCCAGTCAATGGCGCCGAAGCGCTAAGCTTCGGCTTGGTGACTGCTATCGATGAAGATCCGCTCCGCGCGGCGATCGATCTGGCGCAAACGTGCGCCGCCGGTCGTGAGAATGCACAACGCGCCATAAGATCGGCTGTACATGGCGGGGCGTTGTTGGATTTGAAAGCCGGCCTTGAACTTGAACGTACGCTGGCGGTCGAATTGTCCACCGGCGACGAAGTTCGGCTTGCGCTTGAGGCCTTCAAAACACGATCAGATCGATCAGACTCCAAGGCCAGAGATCAATAAGGAACATATTATGCGATCTATCACAGTGCATGAACTTGGCCCGCCGGAAACTTTCACGATCGAAAGCACCGATGCACCTCTTCCGGGGCCGAATGAAGTGCGATTGGCATCCGCTTTTGCAGGCATTTCATTTGTGGACGTGCTCGTTGCTGCGGGCAGATATCAGATCAAGCCACCTGTTCCCTATGTGCCGGGGAGTGAGGTGGCTGGGGTGATCGATGCGGTCGGCGCCAACGTTTCCGAGACGCGGATCGGCGAACGGGTTTGCACGTTGACCGAAGGCGGCGCCTTTGCGGAGCGTATCATTGTGCCAGCGGCCGAAGCTTGGCATGTTCCTGATGACATGCCCCTCGAAAATGCGGCTGTCTTTCTGGCAAGTTACAGCACCTCCTATTACGCTCTGGTCAATCGCGCTCAAGTAAAAGCTGGAGAGACGGTGCTCGTTCTGGGAGCTGGCGGCGCGGTCGGCATGGCTGCGGTACAGATTGCCAAAGCGCTTGGTGCCTCTGTTATCGCTTCGGCATCCACCCGGGACAAGCGAAACCTGGCACTCGCCAGCGGAGCAGACTCTGCTGTCGACAGTCACGCGCCGGACTGGCGCAACCTGGTAAAGCAGGCAAACGGAGGACGGCCCGTCGATGTCGTGTACGATCCCGTATCTGGGGACGCCACGGAGCCCGCATTCCGATCTTTGGGTTGGGGAGGCCGTTATCTGGTCATTGGCTTTGCCAGCGGAACGATCGCAAAATTGCCCGTGAATCTGCCTCTTTTGAAAGGCGCGGCCCTTGTAGGAGTCGATTACCGACAAGCCCTCTCACACGACTCATTTTTGAAAGAACATTTAGCGGAAGCATTGTTTGCCATGTGGTCGACCGGAGCCCTGTCGCCGAAGATCGCACAGATATTTGCATTCGAAGACTTTGCCGCCGCCATGAAGCTTGCCGCAAGCGGCCAATCTGCGGGGCGGGTGTTGTTGCAGTTTGCATGACCTCTTGGGACGTTCTGCAATGTAGTTACTGAATGAGGTAGTGTAGGGTACCACCTCATTCAGTATTTGACGTCTGCAGCAACGCTTGACATCCGATCACTTTGGAACAAAACTCGCTCCATCGCGACTGTTTGGCTTAAGCCG
>JBDTUQ010000023.1:0-29669 GCA_040007615.1 Novosphingobium sp. | reverse complement strand
GAATCGACATCAACGTGACCTGAAGATACCGACCGCTCCACGCAACTGATCGATATTCCGGGTTTTCCGTCGTCGCGCGCTCGATATCGAACGTCTGCGGCAATGGTCCAATGTCATCGATCTTCAAAGCATCGCGAACCATGACGTCTCTCCTTTAAGGTGCAGCCGGTGCATGCCTGTTTGCAGACGCAGAAAAATACCGGCGCGCCCGATCAGTATCATCAGATCACGATGCGTCGGAGGATAGCACCGGAATCTACGCAGAGCCCCGTGCATTCTGTGCAAACGGAACGGTGCTGATCAAGCTCTACAAGGGCAATTCAGCGAATGGATTACGACGCAATTTATCCGGGAATTGCGTGACCAAACGTGAGAAGATCGAAGCGGAGTTGGCAGGACCTGTTCAACATCTGGCCAGACGAACGTCGGCTAACCCTGCGGGAGTTGTTGAAAGCCGCCAGTCAGCAAACAGCCCAACTGCGGTTCGTCGGAACCATTATTGCTGTCTCAAAGATGACAGGTTGCAGCGCACCCAGTCCTTCCCGGCAAGGCTGATGATCGGCGGATTTGTCCCAATCCCGGTCGTTCATCGCCGCCAGCAAACAACCATGAACGAGTTGTCGCTCGTGGCATCGGAAGTTTGACGCCAAAATGACCTAACTTGGCCGCAGAGCGAATATCAGCCGATCAGCGTGGCCCGAATCCCACCCAAACCGAGTGGTCGAGACTTTTTTCATCCAGTTCCCCGAGCTACCTAGAAAGCTACCTAGAGGGCGCGAGCTGCCAAAAACGCCGAACGAAGCGAACTATAATATATTGATTATAAATGGAAAAAGTGGTGGACACACTTGGGCTCGAACCAAGGACCCGCTGATTAAGAGTCAGCTGCTCTACCAACTGAGCTATGCGTCCACACTTTGTCCGGATCGAACAAATCTTCGTCCCGGCAGCGCCCCGAATCTCGGGAGCGCTCCCTATAGCGGCTGCTGCGATGAACGGAAGGGGTTTTTTCGGGATTCTGCGAAATGGCAGGTAATAATTTGAAATTACTTAGGAAAGTGATCTCCGTCCGGTCCGCGACCAGCGTTCGATCGCCATGATCGTGCCGATGCACAGCATGTTGGTCATCATCGATGAACCGCCGTGGCTGACGAAGGGCAGGGGGATGCCGACTACGGGCGCGAGGCCCATGACCATCATCAGATTGATCGCGACGTAGAAGAAAACCGTCGCTGTCATGCCGGCGGCCAGCAGCTGCGAAAAGCGGTCGGGCGCGCGGCGGGCGGCGTTCATGCCCCAGCGCAGCAGGATGGCGAATACGCCTAGCACGAACAGCCCGCCCACCATGCCCCATTCCTCGGCCATCGTCGCAAAGACAAAGTCGGTGTGTGCCTCTGGCAGATAATCAAGATGGCTTTGTGAGCCGTTCATGAAGCCCTTGCCAAAGAAGCCGCCCGAACCGATGGCGATGCTCGATTGCAGGATGTGATAGCCGGTGCCCAGCGGATCGGACTGCGGATCAAGGAATACGAACACCCGCTGGCGCTGATAATCGTGCAGCAGGGTGAAGAACGCCAGCGGCGCGGCGATGGCTCCGGCAAGGCCTGCGGCGATGAACCAGCTCATCGGCACGCCCGCAAGGAAGATCACCACCACCGCGCCAAAGCAGATCGCCGTTGCAGTGCCAAGGTCTGGTTGGATGATGACCAGCCCGGCGGGTAAGACCAGCAGCGCCGCCGCAGGAATCAGGGCGCGCCAGTTTACCGTCATCGATGGGGGAAGATCGTCGTAATATCGGGCCATTGCCAGCACGATCACCGGCTTCATCAGTTCGGACGGTTGCAGCGTCATGAACCCCAGGTTGAGCCATCGCTGGCTGCCGCCGCCGATGCCGCCGATCAGCTCCACCAGCACCAGCAGCACCATGATGACGCCGTAGAGCGGATAGGCGGCCGCCTTGAAGTAATCGCGGGGCACGAATGACAACGTCAGCGCCATGCCCAGAAACACCAGATAGCGCAGGAAATGGTTGAGTGCCCAAGGCTTTAGCGAGCCACCAGCAGCCGAATAGAGCACCGTCGATCCGAACAGCACCAACAGTGTCAGCGGCACGATCACGCGCCACGGCTGGCGGGCGATAGTGTCGGGAACGATCTCGCCGATCCTCATGGCTGCACCCCATTTGGCTTGGGGGTTGCAGGCGGGGAGGGGGTGGCGGGCAAAGGTTCTGGCGGAGTATCGGGCACGACCTGCACTTCGGGCGCTGGCGCGGCGGCGGCGTTGGGGGCGGGCGGGGGAGGAGCGACGGCAGCCTCGGCGCTGGCTTCCGCGTTAGCCACGGCGCTTTCGTCGTCCACCTTGGGCGCGGTGACGCCAAACTTGGCAACATAGGCGTTATAGCGGGCGTCCATGCGCTGTTGCGGGGTGCCGCCCCAGCCTTTTTCCAGCTCCTCAAGCACGGCCCAGGCTTTGCCCGGATCGAACAGGTACGTCATCACATCGCGCGCGATCGGGGCCGCAGCACGCGCGCCAAACGTGCCGTGTTCGACCACGACAGACATGGCATAGCGCGGCGCATCAGTGGGGGCGTAGCAGATGAACAGCGAGTGATCGCGCGATTTCCAGTCGCCGACATGGCCGCGACTGGTCAGCGCGCGCACCTGGGCGGTGCCGGTCTTGCCCGCCATCATCACGTTTGCGACCTGCAACTTGCTGCCCGTCCCCGTCCCCGAACCGTTGACCACCCGGAACATGCCATCATGCGCCACGGCGAGTTGTTCGGGTGTGAACGGCAAGTGCGGGGCTTCGGGCATGGCGTGGCCGAACATCAGCGAGGGCACCAGATTGCGGCCCGAGGCGATGCGCGCGGTCATCACCGCCAGTTGCAGCGGTGAGACGGAGACATAGCCCTGTCCGATCGAGGCATTGAGCGAATCCGCCACGCTCCACGCCTGCTTGTAACGGCGCATTTTCCAGGCGGCGTCGGGAACGGTGCCATAACGCTGCGCCGCGCCCGGCAGATCGAACTCCTGCCCCAGGCCCAGCTGGCGGGCGACCGGGGCAATGGCATCGTAGCCAACCCGGTGGGCCATGCTCCAGAAATAGGTGTTGCAGCTATGCTCAATCGCGGATCGCATATCCATCGCGCCGTGGACCGCGTCACAGCGGAAGAAGCGGTTGCCAAGCTGATAGCCGCCGGGGCAGTTCACCCTCTCGTCAGGTGAAACGCCGTGAATTTGCAGGGCCAGACTGGCCATCGGCTTCATCGTCGATCCGGGCGGGTAAAGCCCGCGCAATGCCTTGTTCAACAAGGGAATATGGTCATCCTCGTTGAGCATCTTCCACTGCAAGCGCCCGATCCCGCTGCCAAAGGCGTTGGGATCGAAGCAGGGCATCGAAGTCAGCGCAAGGATCCCGCCAGTCAGGCAATCGATCACCGTTACGGCAGCGGATTCAAGGCCGATGCGACGTGCGGCATAGTCCTGAAGGCCGCCATCGATGGTCAGCTTGATCGGGTGGCCGGGCACGTCCTCGCGCGTTTCCAGTTCGCGCACGATCTTGCCGCTGGCGGTTACTTCGGATCGCCGCGCGCCCGGCACGCCGCGTAGCAGCGGCTCGAAATGCTTTTCCAGCCCGTCCTTGCCGATCTTGTAGCCCGGTGTGATCAGCAGCGGGTTCTTCTCGCGCTCATAATCCTTGGCAGAGGCAGGGCCGACATAGCCGACCAGATGGCCCACCGATGGACCCGTAGGGTAATAGCGGCTGAACCCGCGCTGGGGGATCACGCCGGGCATATCGGGCAGACGCACGCTGATGGCGGCGAAATCGTCCCAGTCCAGCCCGGTCGCCACTTCCACCGGTTGGAAACCGCGCGACTTATCGATCTTGTCCCGCAGATCCTGCACGTCGACAGGATCGAGTTTCAGCAACTGGCCCAGCTCGGCCAAGGTTGCTTCGGCATCGACCAGCCGCTCGGGGATCAGGTCAACGCGAAAGTCGGTGCGGTTGCTGGCCAGCGGATTGTTGTGGCGGTCAAGTATCCAGCCGCGCCGGGGCGGGATCAGCGCCAGGTTTACCCGGTTGCTCTCCGCCATCATCGTGAACCGCGCATTCTCGGCCAGCGCGATATAACCCATGCGAACGGCCAGCAGCACGCCCAGTCCGCCCTGCATAGAACCGATCAGCACGCTGCGCCGGTCAAAGCTGTTGTGTAGCGTGCCGCTGCTGACATGGCGGGCGGTGCGCTGGGTGAACCGGTCGCGCAGGCGGCGCAGCATCAGGCGATGACCCGGAACCGGGCGAGGCGCTGCCGGTCTATCCACGCGATCAGCCGTCCGATCAGGGGATAGACCAGAACCGCGATCAGGATGCCCGGGGCCAGCACCGCGAGCCGTGCAGAGCCGCCCGCCGCATTGGCCAGCAGCAGTGACAGGAACAGGTATGCCGCGATCAGCCCCGCTGCCAGCAACCAGTCCAGCGCTGGGCTGCGCCACGGGCGAAAACGCTCGACCAGTTCGATCACGATCATCGCCAGCGACCACAGCAGCACGGCAGAGCCCATCGGCTGGCCGCTGAACAAATCGTCGAACAGGCCAAGCGGCAGTCCGGCCCACACCGGCAGCAGGCCGGGGCGCAATTGCCGCCAGCCGAGCAGCGCGAGAAAGCCCAGCGGCGGCGCAATCGGGGCAGAGGCGATCACCATCCAGCCGGGGATCAGGCTGCCCGCCAGCACGCTTAGCCACGGCAGCACCTGGGCGAGCAAGGGCGAGTGGGCGCGGTTGATCTGCTTGCCGCCACGGCCCTGCGGTTTGCGCACGGGAAGCAGCGGCGGCATCAGCGCTTGCCTGCGCCGGTTGGCGCGGCGACTTTGGCGGCAGCGTTCACTGCTTCGCCGTTCCATACCGGCTCTACCGCGACGAATTCGCTGCTGGTGGGATCGCTGAGCACGCGGGCGATTGCGCCGTCGCGGGTAACTTCGGACACCACGCCGACGGCGATACCGGGGCGGTAAAGCCCGCCCGATCCGGAAGTCACGAACACGTCGCCGCGCTTCAGGGGGTTGATGCCAAGGTCGATCAGGCGCAACAGCAGCGTGCCGTCGCTGTGCCCCGTGGCGTAAGCCGCCACCCCATCGCGGGCGCGGCGCACGGGCACCAGGCTCTCAGCATCGGTGATCAGCAGGACGCGCGAGGTTTGGCCAGACACTTCCAGCACCCGCCCGACAAGACCGAGCGGCGACCGGACCGGCATTCCCGCTGTCACCCCCGCCTCGCTGCCGATGGAAAGCGTGGCAAAGCGCCGTGTGCTGCTGGCGGAGGCGGCGATCAGGCGGGCGCGGGCCACGGGTAGGGCTTCGTCCTGCGGCAAGTTCATCAGCGCCTTCAGGCGGCGGTTTTCGTCAGCCACGGCCTCAGCCTCGGCCAGTCGGACGCGCGCCAGCTGGGCTTCCTTTTCCAGCCGTGCCTTGTTGGCGCCGGACATGAAAAAGCCGCCTATTATGGCGAATGCCGTGCGTCCTTCGTTGCGCCCGCTGGCCACCGCGCGGCCAGCCGGCGCCGCCGCGTCAGCCGCGATGCCGCGCAGGCCCGAAAACGCCGACGGATCGATGATCGAGGCAATCAGCAGGCCAGCGCCCAGCACTGCGCCGACTATGCCCGCGATATAGCCGAAGAATGTCGTGTATTGCGCCCGCCGGGAAAAACCGGTGCGCCGGTTGATCGGCGGCGCCATGCACCTCTCCTCAAGTCGCAGTCATGCCATGCATTTTGGCGCTCAGGCCGTCATCAGGACGCCCCGGTAAATCGGATCTTCCATCGCCCGGCCAGTGCCCAGCGCAACGCAGGACAGCGGATCGTCGGCAACGCTGACGGGCAGGCCGGTCTCTTCGCGCAGATACTCGTCCAGGCCCCTGATCAGCGCGCCGCCGCCAGTCAGGACGATGCCTTGATCGACGATGTCGGCGGCCAGTTCAGGTGCGGTGTTTTCCAGCGCGATGCGCACGCCTTCAACGATCTGGCCGATGGGTTCGGACAGGGCTTCGGCGATATTCGCCTGCGTGATGATGATTTCCTTGGGCACACCATTGACCAGATCGCGGCCCTTGATGTGGATCGTCTCACCAATGCCGTCAGCCGGAATGGTGGCGCAGCCATAGTCTTTCTTGATCCGCTCTGCCGTGGCTTCGCCAATCAGCAGGTTGTGATGGCGGCGGACATAGCTGACGATGGCTTCGTCCATCTTGTCCCCGCCGACGCGGACCGAAGTGGTATAGGCCAGACCGCGCAGCGACAGCACGGCGACTTCAGTGGTGCCGCCGCCGATGTCCACGACCATCGACCCGACTGGTTCCGTCACCGGCATATCCGCACCGATTGCCGCAGCCATAGGCTCAAGGATCAGGAACACTTCACTGGCACCGGCATTCGACGCCGCATCGCGGATGGCGCGGCGCTCAACCGAGGTGGAGCCAGACGGCACGCAGATCACGATTTCCTGACGGCGGAACGGGTTGCGCCCACCGTGGACCTTGCGGATGAAGTACTTGATCATCTCTTCCGCCACTTCGATATCGGCGATCACGCCATCGCGCAGCGGGCGGATTGCTTCGATGCTGGCCGGGGTCTTGCCCATCATCAGCTTGGCGTCATCGCCAACGGCCTTGACCTTCTTGACGCCGTTGATCGTTTCAATCGCGACGACCGAAGGCTCGTTCAGCACGATGCCGCGATCCTGCACATAGACCAGCGTATTGGCGGTCCCCAGATCGATGGCCATGTTCTGAGAGCCAAATTTGAAGAATCGCGAGAAGATCGATGACATCTGTTTTTCCGTGCAATTGCATAGCTTTGACTGCCTTCGCTGAATCAACGATGGGGCAGTCAAGGGGATTGGAAGGCGCCCCATTAACCCAACCCTTGCACAAAGGCCAAAATTTTGTCGCGAATGCGGTGTAAAGTTCGCGGGTTCGTCTCGAATTCCCGGCAGTTCACCGCTAAAGTCGCGATTCTGAAGTGCACAGTTTATTTAATCCGTCATCCCGGCGCAGGCCGGGACCCAGCATAAACAATAAGGTCGCGAGGCGACGTTCTTTTTTCGAGGTCTGGGTCCCGGCCTTCGCCGGGATGACGTGATTTTTGATAGATTGAGCGTCAAACCCACCAAACTTAGGCCCCCCAATGCCGACCATCCGCCGTCTTCCCGAAACGCTGGTCAACCGCATTGCGGCGGGCGAAGTGGTCGAGCGCCCGGCTGCCGCGCTCAAGGAACTGGTCGAAAACGCGATTGACGCCGACGCAACCCAGATCACCGTGCGGCTGACCGCCGGTGGCCTCGACCTGATCGAGGTGACGGACGACGGCTGCGGCATGAGGCCTGATGAAATCGCCCTGGCGCTGGAACGCCACGCCACCTCAAAGCTGCCGGACGAGGCGATCGAACTTGTTTCCACACTGGGCTTCCGCGGTGAGGCTCTGCCCTCCATCGCCAGCGTCGCGCGCCTCACGGTGGAAAGCCGCCCGCGCGGCAGTGGTGATGGGGGCGGCGATGGCTGGCGGCGCGTGGTCGATCACGGAACGCTTACAGGCGAAGGCCCTGCCGCCTTGCCGCCCGGAACCCGCATCCGGGTGGAAAACCTGTTCGGACAAGTGCCTGCACGGCGCAAGTTCCTGCGCTCTGCGCGCAGCGAATATGCCGCCTGCCTCGATGTCGTGCGACGTCTCGCGATGGCGAGGCCAGAAACCGGCTTCACGCTGGAGCACGATGGCCGCCGCGTGCTGGCGGTGCAACCGGGCGAGGGGTTGGCGGAGCGAGTCGCCCGTCTGGTGGCGCGCGAACTGGCCACCGACGGCGTGGTGATCGACCTTGAGCGCGGGACCATGCGGCTGACCGGGGTGGCGGGCCTGCCGACCTTCAATCGCGGCGTGGCCGATCACCAGTACCTGTTCGTCAATGGCCGCCCGGTGAAGGACCGGCTGCTGATCGGCGCGGTGCGCGGGGCCTATTCCGATATGCTGGCGCGCGATCGCCATGCCGTGCTGGCCCTGTTCCTTGATCTTCCGCCTGAGGAAGTGGATGTGAACGTCCATCCCGCGAAAACCGAGGTGCGGTTCCGTGATTCCTCGCTTGTGCGCGGTTTCCTCGTCGGGGGCCTCCGCCATGCGCTCGACACGGGCGACCGCCGCAGCGCACAGGCTCCGGCGGTGTCGGCGATGGGCAACTGGCAGGTTGAACCGGTGACCCCGGCTCCTGCTCTGCAATCACTGTTCGCGCGTGAATATTCAGCCCCGCGCGTCAGCGAGGCTGGAACGGCATGGCGGGGATATGAGGCGGCGGTGCTGGCAGGCCGCGCCGAAGTTGCCGAGGAAGTCCCGCAAGAAGCCGCCACTTATCCCCTCGGCGTGGCGCGCGGGCAGGTTGCGGGCACCTATATCGTGGCTGAGGCGGCGGATGGCCTGGTGCTGGTTGACCAGCACGCCGCGCATGAACGTCTGGTGCTGGAACGCCTGCGCGCGGCGGGAGCGGGGGAGGCGATCAATGCCTCGCAGGCCTTGCTGATCCCCGAAGTGGTCGAACTGGAAGAGCCGGCGTGTGACCGTCTTGAAGAGCGCGTCGGCCAGCTTGCCGGGTTCGGGCTGGTGATGGAGCGGTTCGGCCCGGCGGCCATGCTTGTCCGTGCGGTGCCGTCTGTATTGGCGCAAGGCGACGTGCAGGCACTGGTGCGCGACGTCGCCGATGACCTTGCGCAGAACGGTGACGCACTGTTGCTGGGCGAGCGGCTGGATCATGTGCTGGCGACGATGGCATGCCACGGATCGGTGCGGGCAGGGCGTTCGTTGTCCGTGGCGGAAATGAACGCGCTGCTGCGCGAAATGGAGCGCACGCCCCGGTCCGGTCAATGCAACCACGGCCGCCCGACATGGGTAAAGCTGGCGCTGAGCGATGTGGAGAAGCTGTTCGGACGGAAGTGATATCCTGCCCTTCTCCTCTTCAGAGGCGATTATATCGTTTGCAAACATGCGTAAAATCCTCCCTGGCCGCGTAGCGGGTGGGGAGGTGGCAGCCCGCTTGGGCTGACGGAGGGGGTGCTTCGCCAGCGCCGAAACCCCTCCGTCAGCCGCCTGCGGCGTCTGCCACCTCCCCATCGCTTTGCGACAGGGAGGATCAAGATAGCTTGCTTCGCGTGATCCTCTGCAATCCCCGGTTGAGTTTGCAAATTACACGACCGCCTATGAAGAGGAGGGGGGAAGCCGTCACCCCTCAGCTATGCAGGAAGTGCATCACATCGCCGTCCTGCACGACATAGGTCTTGCCTTCCGCGCGCAGCTTGCCCGCTTCGCGCGCCTTGCTCTCGCCGCCTAGCGTTACGAAATCGTCGTAGGCGACGGTTTCCGCGCGGATAAAGCCCTTTTCGAAGTCGGAGTGGATTTCGCCCGCTGCGTTGGGTGCGGTCGCCCCCTTGTGAACGGTCCACGCGCGGGCTTCCTTGGGGCCGACGGTGAAGAAGGTCAGCAGGTGTAGCAGATCATAGCCAGAGCGGATGATGCGGGCGAGGCCGGTTTCGTGCAGGCCCATTTCCTCAAGGAAAACCATGCGTTCATCGTCTTCCATGCCGGTCAGTTCGCTTTCGATGGCGGCGGAGACGATGACAGCGCTGGCGCCTTCGGCCTTGGCCTTGGCGAACACCGTTTCCGAAAACGCATTGCCGGTGGCAGCTGAGTCTTCATCGACATTGCAGACATAAAGCACCGGCTTGGCGGTGATGAGCTGCGCCTGACGGAACACGCGGGCTTCCTCGTCATCAGCGGGCTGGGTCAGCCGGGCGGGCTTGCCTTCGCGCAGCAGATCGAGCGCCTGGCCGAGCACCGATGCGGTGATTTTCGCTTCCTTGTCGCCCTGCGCCGCCTTTTTCTGAGCGGCGGGGACGCGCTTTTCGAGGGATTCAAGGTCTGACAGCATCAGTTCGGTTTCAACCGTTTCGGCGTCGGACACCGGATCGATCTTGTTTTCAACGTGCTGGATGTCGTCGTTTTCAAAGCAGCGCAGAACGTGGACAATCGCATCGACTTCGCGGATGTTGCCAAGGAACTGGTTGCCCAGCCCTTCGCCCTTGCTGGCCCCGCGAACAAGGCCCGCGATGTCGACAAAGCCCAACTGGGTTGGGATGATCTTCTGGCTGCCCGCGATGCGCGCCAGTTCGTTCAGCCGCACATCGGGCACGCCGACATTGCCGACGTTCGGTTCGATCGTACAAAACGGATAATTCGCCGCCTGCGCCGCCTGCGTTTCTGTCAGCGCGTTGAACAGGGTGGACTTGCCGACATTAGGCAGCCCGACGATACCACATTTGAAACCCATAATTGATCCTAATAGTCAGCCTAAATTTAGCCTGCTCCTAGGCGTTCTAGCGATTTTTTCTAGTAGGTAGTCGTGATATTGTCGTAGTGTGATTTTCCGCCTCCATCGCCCCCTTGTTCCCAGCATTGTCCTCATTTTTTGGATGGTTTTGCAGAGTGTTTTGCAGCTTCCGCGATATTCACCAGACTTGCGCATCGTATACCTCTCTAGCGTTGACCACGCCGGGTGGGCGTGGCGTACTAAACGATATACAGGCATTTCTAATCATTTTCAAGTCTAAAAGAGTTTAGATATGGCCCCGTCCCCCAGGAAAATTATTCTTCGAGAGCTAAAGCGCCTAGAAAGCGATGCTGAACTTCTTGCCGTCTTTCGGGGTTATGCCAAAAACGAAAACGGCACCAGATTGAGCGTATTTGGAAAGGCGGTGCTTCGAGCTGGGTTTGAGTCAAGGAACGACGTCAAAGCTGCAGACATTGCACGACTTTTGGAAATAACGCCTGGCGCTGTTTCACAACACTATTCGAGGTTTACCGAGGAAGGCTAAACTAACCGCATAGCCACATCATTCATAAACCGCGCATCGTCACCCTTCGCCAGCCACTCCGCCTCGGCGCAGACGGCGCCCAGCATATCGGCTAGTTCGTCTTGCTCGGCCTTGGCATAGTTGCCAAGGACATAGCCAGTTACGCGGTCCTTGTGGCCGGGGTGGCCGATGCCGAGGCGCACGCGGCGGAAATCTGCGCCCAGATGCTGGTCGATTGATCGTAGGCCATTGTGGCCAGCGGTGCCGCCGCCCTGCTTGATCTTGACCTTGAACGGGGCCAGATCAAGTTCGTCGTGGAACACCGTCAGCGCATCGGTGCCGAGTTTGTAAAATCGCAAAGCCTCACCCACCGAACGGCCGGATTCGTTCATGTAGGTCGCCGGTTTCAGCAGCAGGATTTTGCTCCCGCCGATGCGGCCTTCCTGAGTCCAGCCCAGGAACTGCTTTTTCACCGGGCCGAAATCCCACACTTCGGCCATCGTGTCGGCCACCATGAAGCCCACGTTATGCCGGTGCAGCGCATATTGCGTGCCGGGATTGCCAAGGCCGACCCAGATTTGCAACTCAGCCCCCCGGCTGCAAGGTGGCGAGCTGGGCGTTCAGGTTGGCGCGCGCAGAGGTTTCGCAGGCGAGCATTTCCTGCTCCAGCTGGCCCGGCGGCAGCGCCGACATGCCTGCGATCACGGCTTTCTTTTCGGCGGCGCGGTTGCCATTGGGCAGGGCGGACAGGCGGCCAAGGTAATAGCCGAGCGAGCTCATCGCCTCTGAAAACGCGCTGGCGGCCTGCTTGCGCACCTGATCGGTCGCCTTGGGATCGTTGGCCGCCTGACTGACCAGCCCGGCCAGATTAAGCAGACGCATGGCGCAGCCCAGATCGCCGGGTAGGGCAACGGGGCGGGCAGGCGCGCTGTCCGCCGCGAGCACCGGCGAAACGGTGAGTGAGAGTGCCGCGAGCAGTAGAGCAGGGCGGAATCCGGCGTTCATACGTCCTCGCAAGCTCAATTCGCAATTCGTGGGATCAGCCCCACACCCCGCCCATATCCGTCCATCCTGAGCTTGTCGAAGGATCGTTCTTGCTTACGCAAGGGCTGCGCAAGGCAGGCGAAGAAAAGGACAGTGCTTCGACAGGCTCAGCATGGGCGGGTTGGGGGTGGTTATGTCCACCCCAACGAAATGCCGGGCCGCATTGCTGCGACCCGGCGTTTCATTTGACTGGATTGCCGCGCCGGTCAAGCCAGCGTCGGCAGTCTGATACTTACGCTTCGACAGTCTCGGCGTCGCCTTCCTGACTCTTCAGCGAGGACGGGGCAACGATTGTGGCGATGGTAAAGTCGCGGTCGGTAATGGCCGAGGCCGAACCTTCCGGCAGGGTGATGTGGCTGATGTGGATCGCCGCGCCGACTTCAAGGCCGGTAACGTCGATCTGGATATCATCAGGGATACGATCAGGATCGCAGACCAGTTCCAGTTCGTGGCGAACGATGTTCAGCACGCCGCCGCGCTTCAGGCCGGGAGATGCGAGTTCGTTGATGAACAGCACCGGCACTTCAACGTGAACCTTGTGGTCCTTTGAAATGCGCAGGAAATCGGCGTGCAGCGGGCGTTCGCTGACGGGGTGGAATGCTACGTCCTTGGGCAGCGTCCGCACTGTGGTGCCGCCGACAACCAGTTCGACGATCGAGTTGAAAAAGTGGCCGGTGCCAAGCTGGCGGCGCAGTTCTTTTTCTTCGACGTGAATGCTGATCGGGGCTTCATTGTTGCCGTAGATTACGGCGGGGACGCGGCCTTCAAGACGCAGCGCACGGGAGGCTCCCTTGCCAGCCCGTTCGCGCGTTTCAGCCGGCAGAGTATGAGTATCGCTCATGGTACTTGCCTTTCAAAAAGCGTAAGTTTGGTTCAACTTCGCCGTCACGCCTCCAGGGATGACCATAACGGGAAGCGCGCGCCCTTATAGCAACGGCGCGCAAATGCAAGCGTGGTGGGGTTGCGGGTGATCCGCCACAATCTTCGTCATCCCGGGAAATTAGCCATCTGGGCCAATTCGTCATCCCGGCGCAGGCCGGGACCCAGCATTTGCAAAAATAGTCGCGAAGCGGCGTCTGTTTTCTGCGGACTGGGTCCCGGCCTACGCCGGGATGACGAGAACTTTGTGTCAAGGTTGCTGAAACTTCGACCTACTGCACCCGCGTCACCTTCCACCCGCGCGCGGCGAGCATGGCGGGAAGCCCGTCCGGCCCCGCCAGATGCGCCGCGCCGACGGCCACAAACGGATGGCGGCCCGACCGCAACAATGCATCCAGTTGCCCCGTCCAGTCGCGGTTGCGGTTGGTAAAAAGCGCCGCCCGCAGTCCCGGATCGGCGAGCATTCCGGTGCGCGTCTCACGCGCCAGCAGGGCCATGTCGCCCCGGCGCCACGCGGCGGCAAGCTGGGTTTCGTCCAGACTGTCCTTGTCATCGGCCAGCACGGCAGAAAGCAGCGCGGTCTGCTGAGGCTGGGGCAACTGGTCGAAAATCGACAACTGCCGCGCCGCGCCTTCCAGTTCGGCGCGCGGCAGGCCCGGTTCTGCCTTGACCAGCGCCCGGTCAATGCCGTTGCCGACGTCGCCCTGCTTTTGCGCCAACTGCGCCAAGGTAAGCGCGGCGGCCCACGTTTCCACATCGGCAAAGGCTGCTTCGCTCTGGTGACTGTCCGCCAGCAGCCGGGCGAGCGCAGGCCGCAGGGCAGGGGCCACGCGCTGTGACAGCGGCGGCAGGCCGGGGCTGTGCGCCAGCTCGGCAAAGGCCTGCGCTGTCTTGCCGTCATCATCGATCGCGGCGATTTCCAGCACCAGCATGTCTGCGCCCGATAGCGCGCGGCCCACCGCAGGCGTGCGCCAGTCCGCCTCACGCGGGAGCATGTGGATCGTGCCGAAGAGCCAGCCTTGCGCGCCATCAGACCCGCTGACCAACCACATCGCCGGGTTGGCCGGATCAGGCCGTGCGCAGCCCGCCAGCAGGAGCAGGCAAGCGGCAATCGGTGCAAGCCAGCGCATCGCTTACTGAATACGCACCGCGCGCAAGCCCTTCGCAGCAAGCTGGGCCTGCACCGAATCCTTGCCCGCCAGATGCCCCGCACCAACGGCCATGAATACCGTGCCCGGCTTGTCCATCCGCGCCTTGACCCACTTGGCCCAGGCCGTGTTGCGGTTGACCAGCAGCACTTTGACCATCTGCGGATCATCCTCGCCCCGGTTCATCAGAGCGGCCAGCTTGTCGGCATTACCCACCTTCCAATACTGCACCAACTGACCGAGTTCCGCAGCCATCGTCGGCAGGTTCTGCAAGACCTGATGCAGGTATTTGAGCTGCACCTTGCGCGGCAGTGAATCGAACAGGCCCAGCTGATAGGCCGGCGTTTCCAGCCCCTCGCGCACCTGGCCAAGTTCCTTCGCCCGCGCCTCAAGCTGCGGCTCGACGCCGTTTTCTGCCGTATAACCCTGCTTGATCAGCGGCATGAGCGAGATCAGCACCCCCGCGTACCACGGCTTGAAACGATCAAGCGTCGTCGTCGGTAGCCCGGCATCCTTCAGCGCCTTGTCCAGCTTCGGCCGGTCGGCGGGGGGAAGCAGAGCGTGCAGGTTCTCACCCGCAGGCAGCAGCGCCATCTGTGCAACCACCGATTGCATCGCGGCGGGATCGGTATGCGGGATTTCCGTTACCAGCGTCTGCGAACTGGCCATTGCCTTGGCCACCGGGCCTTCCAGCCACTTGATCCCCGGCGGCAGCGCGTGAATCGTGCCGAACAGGTAGATCGTGGTGTCGGCGTCTGAAACCTTCCACAGCGCGGGCCTTGCGACGGCGGGTGCGGAGGGCGACGCCGGTTCTGCGACCGGCGCAGGCGCGCGCGGCTTCGCCTCGGCAGTGGCTGTCAGACAGACGCACAGGGCGGTTGCGGAAAGGGCGAGGGTACGGATGAATCTGGCCATGAGGCGTGCCTATAGCCCCAGTCCCTACCAGTCGATGAACGAAATGCACCTTTGCGGTCCTATCCCCCGGTTGATTTGCCGCTCCCCATCGGCCAAAGGCGCGGTCTATGGCCGAAACACCTGCGCCCCTTTCATTTCAGGACATGATCCTGCGCCTGCATGCTTTCTGGAGCGAGCAGGGCTGTCTGATCCTGCAACCCTATGACATGCGCATGGGCGCGGGCACGTTCCACCCCGCCACCACCCTGCGCGCACTGGGGCCGGAGCCGTGGAAGGCCGCCTATGTGCAGCCCAGCCGCCGCCCCACGGATGGCCGCTATGGTGAGAACCCCAACCGGCTTCAGCACTATTATCAGTATCAGGTGATCCTGAAGCCCAATCCGGCGAACCTGCAAGAGCTTTACCTGCAAAGCCTGTCCGCCATCGGCATCGATCCGCTGGCGCATGACATCCGCTTTGTCGAGGATGACTGGGAAAGCCCCACGCTCGGCGCCTGGGGGCTGGGCTGGGAAGTGTGGTGCGATGGGATGGAAGTCACCCAGTTCACCTATTTCCAACAGATCGGCGGCTTTGATTGCAAGCCGGTAGCGGGCGAGCTGACTTACGGGCTGGAACGGCTGGCGATGTATATCCAGGGCGTTGACCGGGTCTATGACCTGCGGTTCAACAACGAAGGCGTCAGCTATGGCGACGTGTTCCTGAAAAACGAACAGGAACTGTCAAAATACAATTTTGAAGTGGCAGACACCGCCGCCCTGTTTGATGGTTTTGCCAAGGCTGAGGCAGAATGCCAACGCTGCCTTGATGCGGCCATCCCGCTCGCCGCCTATGAGCAGGCGATCGAGGCCAGCCACTTGTTCAACCTGCTGCAGGCGCGCGGCGTGATCTCGGTTCAGGAACGCGCCAGCTACATTGGCCGGGTGCGCGATCTGGCCAAGGGATCGTGCGCCGCATGGATTGAAAAGAACTCCGCCGAATGGGAAGCGAAGTTTCCGGGGTGGACGGTATGAACCAGCCAGACCGCCCAAAACACCCAAACCCGCTCATGCTGAGCCTGTCGAAGCACGCGCGCAACGCCAGCCCAGCGCGTGTCCTTCGACAAGCTCAGGATGAGCGGGACTTGGGAGGAATTTGTAATGACTGACTTTCTCCTCGAACTGCGCTGCGAGGAAATCCCCGCCCGGATGCAGGCCGGCGCGCGCGGCTCACTCGAAAAGCTGTTCCGTGAACAGATGGCCGCTGCTGGCGTCACCTTGGGCGCAATCACCGTCTGGTCCACCCCGCGCCGCCTTGCGCTGATCGCGCGTGACCTGCCACTGGCAACTGCGGCGGTGAGCGAAGAAGTCAAAGGCCCAAAAACCAGCGCGCCGCCGCAAGCTCTCGAAGGTTTCCTGCGCAAGACCGGCCTGACGCAAGACCAGTTGACCGAGCGGGATGGCATCTACTTCGCCATCAGCGAAAAGCCCGGCCGCGCCACCAGCGACGTGCTGGCCGAAGCCATCCCGGCGATCATCCGCGCCTTCCCGTGGCCCAAATCCCAACGCTGGGGCGCCGCCTCGATCAGCACGGAATCGCTGCGCTGGGTGCGCCCGCTTTCAGGCATCGTCGCGCTGCTGGGTGAGGATCTGGTGGCGTGTGAGATCGGCGGAATTGCCTCTGGCTATGCAACGATGGGCCACCGCTTCCACCACCACGGCCCGATCACCATCGGCAGCGCGGCGGACTATGCCGAAAAGCTGCGCGCCTGCCATGTCATCGTTGACCATGCCGAACGCGAAGCCCTGATCCGCACCCGCGCCGCTGCTGCTGCTCAGGCCGCCGGGCTGGTGCTGGTGGAGGACGAAGGGCTGGTGATTGAAAACGCCGGGCTGACCGAATGGCCGGTGCCTTTGCTCGGCCGTTTCGACGAGGAATATCTTGAGGTTCCACCTGAAGTTATCCAGTTAACTGCCCGTACTAACCAGAAATACTTCATCTGCAAATCCCCCCTCCCGCTTGCGGGAGGGGCCAGGGGTGGGGCAGTCTCCGCCAGCGCCGCTACTTCTGACAAGCCCACCCCTAACCCCTCCCGCAAGCGGGAGGGGGATTTAGCCAACGCCTTCATCTGCACCGCCAATATCGAGGCGGCAGACCACGGCGAGGCGATCATCGCGGGCAACCGCAAGGTGCTGGCCGCGCGTCTGTCAGACGCCCGCTTTTTCTGGCAGCAGGACCGCAAGCACACGCTGGAGGAGCAGGCGACCAAGCTGTCGCGGATTACCTTCCACGAAAAGCTGGGCACCGTGGCCGACAAGGTGGAACGGGTCGCCAAACTGGCGCGGTGGCTGGTCGAACAAGGTATCGTCACATCTTCCCCCCTCCTCTTCAGGGGAGGGGCCGGGGGTGGGGTCTATCAACCTGACGCCGAGCTAACCGAGAAACCCCACCCCAACCCCTCCCCTGAAGAGGAGGGGCTTAATCAAGCAGCACTAGCCGATCAGGCCGAACTCGCGGCGCGTCTATGCAAGGCCGATCTCGTCACCGAAATGGTCGGCGAATTCCCGGAACTCCAAGGCCTGATGGGCGGCTACTACGCCCGCGCTGAAACGGACGAGAATGGACTAAGGCGCTTTCCCGACGCGGTAGCTGACGCCATTCGCGATCACTACAAGCCGGTCGGGCAGGGCGATGATGTGCCCACCGCGCCGGTGACTGTGGCGGTGAGTTTGGCGGATAAGCTGGATACGTTGGCCGGTTTCTTTTATGAAGACATGCTGCCAACTGGATCCAAAGATCCTTTTGCACTGAGAAGATCAGCGCTTGGCGTGCTGGCGCTACTCACGCGAAATGGTATCCGATTGCCAATTTGGCCCGCAGTCAGGCAGTGGAGCTTGTTCTTTTCTGGTCATCAACTTGGCACACGTATGCGCGATGAGTTGGTGCCCTTCTTCGCTGCGCTCCAGCATTTCGCACCGAATTCGTCCAGCGACTTTATCGTGTCAAATCTTGATGAAATGTCGAGCGAAATCCAAACAGACGCAGAAGGAAGGGGGCGCAAAGCAATTCGCGTCACCGCAGACATCCTCGACTTCTTCGCCGACCGCCTTAAGGTCCAGCAACGCGAAGCAGGCGTCCGCCACGACCTGATCGACGCCGTGTTCGCGCTTGGCGGAGAGGACGATCTCGTCCGCCTGCTCGCCCGCGTTCATGCGCTGCAGGCGTTTGTCAGCACTGAGGATGGCACCAACCTGCTCGCCGGGTACAAGCGCGCCGCGAACATCCTCAAGAAGGAGGGCTTTTCTGCTCCCCTCCCGCCTGCGGGAGGGGCTGGGGGTGGGCCTGTTGATCTCAGCACTGCGCCATATTCGGACACGCCCACCCCTAACCCCTCCCGCGAGCGGGAGGGGGACTTTGAACCCGCCGAACAGGCGCTGATCGATGCGCTGGCTTCTGCCGCGCCCAAGGCCGCCGCTGCGGTCGATAGCGAAGACTTCGCCGGGGCTATGGCGGCACTCGCTACCCTGCGCGCGCCCATCGACGCCTTCTTTGAAAACGTCACCGTCAATGACGCTGATCCGGTAAAGCGCGCCGCCCGGCTGGGACTGCTTGATCAATTCCGTGTTGCAGTGCACAAAGTTGCAGATTTTTCGCGGATCGAAGGCTAAGAGGCACTCGCCTGTCGGCGGCGGGTGAGAAAAAAGTCGATAAATCAGGGAGCCTTGATTCGTCATGAGCGCATACGTATTCAACTTCGGCGGCGGTGCCCGTAGCGATGATCCCCGTTCGCGTGACAAGACGGTTGTCGGCGGCAAAGGCGCGAACCTGGCCGAGATGGCCGGAATCGGCCTGCCGGTACCCCCCGGCTTCACCATCACCACCGAAGAATGCGTTCGCTATCTGGCGGAAGGCGCGAACTTTTCCGACGAACTGCGCGCAGATGTCGCCGCCTCGCTGGGGCATATCGAACGCGCCGTGGGCAAGTCATTTGGCGATGCCGCTGATCCCCTGCTCGTCTCCGTCCGCTCTGGCGCGCGAGTGTCGATGCCGGGGATGATGGATACCGTGCTTAACCTTGGGCTGAACGACCAGACGGTCGCGGGCCTTGCCGCAACATCGGGCGATGCGCGCTTTGCCTGGGATTCGTACCGCCGTTTCATCCAGATGTATTCCGATGTGGTGCTGGGGATCGACCATCACTTGTTCGAAGATGCACTTGAAATCGTGAAAGAAGACAATGGCTTCTTCACCGATGTTGAGATGCAGGCTGAAAATTGGCAGGCGCTGGTTGGCGAATACAAGGCCATTGTCGAGAAGGCGCTTGGCCGTCCGTTCCCGATGGACGTTCACGAACAGTTGTGGGGCGCCATCGCCGCCGTGTTCGATTCGTGGGATTCAGACCGCGCCAAGGTCTATCGGCGGTTGAATGACATTTCCGGCAATTGGGGCACCGCAGTCAACGTGCAGGCGATGGTGTTCGGCAACATGGGCGACACGTCGGCCACCGGCGTTGCCTTCACCCGCGATCCGGCGACGGGCGAGCGGGCCTATTACGGCGAATGGCTGGTCAACGCGCAGGGCGAAGACGTGGTCGCGGGCATCCGCACGCCGCAGTATCTTACTCTCGCCGCGCGCGAACGGGCCGGGGCCAAGCCGCTGTCGATGGAAGAGGCGATGCCTGCGGCTTATACCGAACTGGCAGCCGTGTTCGATCTGCTGGAAAAGCACTACTGCGACATGCAGGACATTGAATTCACGGTAGAACGCGGCAAGCTGTGGATGCTCCAGACGCGCAGTGGCAAGCGTACTGCCAAGGCTGCGCTCAAGATGGCGGTCGACATGGTTGCTGAGGGCCTGATTGACGAGGCGAGCGCGATCCGCCGCATTGATCCGATGGCGCTCGACCAGTTGCTGCACCCCACGCTTGATCCAAAGGCCCCGCGCGATGTCATGGCCAAGGGGCTGCCCGCCTCTCCCGGCGCGGCATCGGGCGCAATCGTGCTGGATGCTGACAAGGCCGAAAAGCTGGCCGAACGCGGCGATGCGGTGATTCTGGTGCGGGTTGAAACCTCGCCCGAAGACATCCACGGCATGCACGCGGCGCGCGGCATCCTGACGGCGCGCGGCGGCATGACCAGCCACGCGGCGGTCGTCGCGCGCGGCATGGGCCGCCCTTGCGTTTCCGGCGCGTCGGGCGTGTCCATCGACATGACCGCTCGCACGCTCAAGATCGGCAACCGCGATCTGAAAGAGGGCGACGTCATCACGCTGGACGGCACCACAGGCGAAATCATGGCCGGAACGGTGCCCACCATCGAACCAGAACTGGTCGGCGATTTCGGCACACTGATGGTCTGGGCGGACAAGCACCGCCGCATGAAAGTGCGCACCAACGCCGAAACCCCGGCGGATTGCCGCATGGCCCGCCAGTTCGGCGCAGAAGGCATCGGCCTGTGCCGTACCGAGCACATGTTCTTTGATGCGGGCCGCATTTCAGCCGTCCGCCAGATGATTCTGGCCGATGATGAGGCTGGCAGGCGCAAGGCTTTGGCCAAGTTGCTGCCCGAACAGCGCGCCGATTTCGTCTCGATCTTTGAGGTCATGGCCGGTCTGCCCGTGACGATCCGCTTGCTCGACCCGCCCTTGCATGAATTCCTTCCCCATGCGGACGCGGATTTTGAGGATCTGGCGAACGTGCTGGGCATTGGCGTCGATCACCTGAAGCGCCGGGCTGGGGAATTGCATGAATTCAACCCGATGCTGGGCCATCGCGGCTGCCGGTTGGGGATCACTTTCCCGGAAATTTACGAAATGCAGGCGCGCGCCATTTTCGAGGCGGCCTGTGAAGTGGCCGCGAAAAGCGGTGCGGCGGTGGTGCCTGAGGTGATGATTCCGCTGGTCGCCACCAAACGCGAACTGGAAATCCTGCGCGCGCTGGTCGACCGGATTGCGGCACAGGTGTTTGGCGAAACCGGACAGACGCTGGACTATCTGGTGGGCACGATGATCGAACTGCCGCGCGCTGCGCTGATGGCGGGTGAGATCGCTGAGGAGGCGACGTTCTTCTCGTTCGGAACCAATGATTTGACGCAGACTACGCTGGGCGTGTCGCGCGATGATGCGGCGCGATTCCTGACGCCATATGTTGAGCAGGGCATCTATCCGCGCGATCCATTTGTGACGCTGGACATCGACGGCGTGGGGCAACTGGTCAGCATGGCGGCAGAGCGCGGGCGGGCGACCCGGCCTGATATCAAGCTGGGCATCTGCGGTGAGCATGGCGGCGATCCGGCCTCGATAGCGTTCTGCGAGACGGTCGGCCTGGATTACGTCAGCGCATCGCCGTACCGCGTTCCGATTGCCCGGCTGGCGGCGGCACAGGCGGCATTAAACTAATTTCGCCAACCGCTTAGCGTCAATATCTCGAACGTTTCCGTAACCCGGCCTTCGTCGTCTGCCCCGGCGGCGAAGGCGGTTTGCGCCCTGGCGAGCGCCGCCTTGCCGAGCGGCGGGCCATGCTGGACGAGTACGTTGCCAAGGCCCTGCGCACGCAGATCGTCCACCAGTCTGGCCAGCGTGCCGAAACGGACGCGCAAGGTCCGGCTGTCCACAACCGGGCGGGCAAAGCCGGTGCGCTGGAGCAACTGCCCGCCAGCGCGCACGTCGACCATAGGATGAATGCGCGGGGCAGGGCGATCGGCGTCGGCGGCCAGCATCGCGGCGCGCAAGGCAGGCAGGCTGCCCGCGCCCACCATCATAACCATCGCCAGCCCGCCCTGTGCCAGCGCGCCGCGCAAGTGGATCAGCGCGCCGGGCAGGTCGTTCACCGTGTCGAGCGTGAACAGGCTGGCGATGAAATCGAACTGGCCGTCAGGATAGGGCTGTTCCTCATCCAGTGACAGCGGATCACGCAAGGTGACAGCCACACCCCGCGCTTCAAGTTTCTTGGCAAGTATGCTGCTTGAGCTGCTGATTATGAGCGCATTTTTTGGCGCGAACCGCAGAAAATCCAGCCGGTCCAGAACATCCTCGGCAGCATCTTCGCCCATGTAGCTGGCGGCATCGGATAGGCACTGAAGCTGCGCCATCCGACGCCGCGCGGCAAGGCGGCGCTGGGGGGCAAAGATCAGGGGTGGGGCGGCTTGGGGCGGGGCAGTCTGGCTCATCGGCCTGCACTGCCGTCCCAGTCAACAGCGTGCAAGTGCTTGCTGCATCGACGCGGAGCGATAAGGTGCCGCCATGTCTGTGTCCGCCATGCTTGCCCCGGTAGTCGACCTTGTGTTTCCGCCCCGTTGCCCGCTGTGCGGCGAGGGGCTTTCGGCTCAGGCTGGACTGTGCGCGACTTGCTGGGGCGAACTGGCCATACCCGGCGATCCCAGTTGCGGTCTGTGCCAGCGGCCTTTTCCCGATAGCACGGCGAGCGGCTCCCTGTGCGCGCCATGCCTGGCCGATCCGCCCCGGCATGACGGCATTGTTGCCGGGACGCTGTATAACGATGCTTCGCGGCGGCTGGTTCTAGCGTTCAAGCACGGACGCCGCATCGCCCTGGCGCCGCTGCTGGGTCGGCTGATGTCGGCCCGGATGCGCGATCTGGGAGGATCTGGCGAGGCTTGGCTGATCGTTCCGGTTCCGCTGCACCGCTGGCGGCTGTGGCGGCGCGGGTTCAATCAGGCGGCTCTGCTGGCGCGCGAGATCGCCCGGCATCGGGGCGGTGTAGTCCTGCCCGATGCGCTGGAGCGCCGCAAGCAGACGCCTTCGCTTGGCGGTCTGGGCCGAAAGGCGCGCGCGCGGGCGCTGGTCGGGGCAATTACCGTCAGCCCGCGTCATTCTGCCCGGCTGAAGGGCGCGAACGTGCTGCTGGTGGATGATGTGCTGACAAGCGGCGCGACCAGCAACAACTGCGTTGCCGCGCTTAAGCGCGCAGGCGCTGCAAAGGTGATGATTACCTGCTTTGCCAGAGCCTTGGACGAGGCCCTTCCGCATACTTGATGCATATTAGGCCTGCTTATTTCGGGAAGCCTGAACGAGATAACGCCCGAAACCGAAGTTCCGGGCGCTCTCGTGACGAAACTGTACGGGCTCCGCTTTTGCGGTAATAGCAAGCGTCCCCACGCCTGCTCGCCCTATCCCTCAATTAATTTGCCTGCCCAGCTCTGACGGCGGGCGAAGCGATAACCCCTGAACCATGACGCTCTTTGGCGGCGCCGCTTTTCCGGCGCGCGATCTTTTTCAGACCACGCAGTTTGTTTCGTCTTATTTGCCTGCGATGAAAAGTGGATCGTTGCGATCCGGTGGATTTTGTCCGGCATCTGTGGTTATCGTGCAACAAGCATTAAGCGGCCAAGTAAAGAAATGCAGGGTTTTCCGGATGACTGACGATTCCACTCACCAGCGCGAACATGGCGCGGTCTTCATGCCGCGTTTCGATGCCAGCGGTTTGCTGACAGCGGTGGCGCTCGATTCGGGCAGCGGCGAGGTGCTGATGGTGGCGTTCATGGATGCTGAGGCCCTGGTAAAAACTCGGGAAACTGGCCTGGCGCACTTCCACTCCCGCTCGCGTGGGCGGTTGTGGATGAAGGGGGAAAGTTCAGGCCATGTCCTAGAAGTGCAGGATATTCTTGTCGATTGCGACCAGGATGCGGTGGTGCTGAAAGTGATCCCTAAGGGGCCAACCTGCCACACTGGTGCGAGAAGCTGCTTTTACCGGCGGCTGGACGGTGAAGGGCTCGTGCCGATAACTGATTGACGTTAACGTAAAGGTCAACTAGAGTGACCACATGGCAAGCACAGCACTCAGGCAGCACGTCGGCGCGCATCTCGAAATGCCGGACGAACTGCAACGCGAAACATTCACCATTTCGGACCTCACCGGAGAATTCGGCGTCACCGCGCGCGCTCTGCGGTTTTATGAGGACGAGGGGCTGATTTCACCCGCCCGCCAAGGGCTGACGCGCATCTACAGCAAGCGCGACCGGGCCAGGTTGGCGTGGATCATGCGGGCCAAGCGGGTAGGCTTCAGCCTGACCGATGTTCGCGAGATGATCGACCTTTATGACCTGGGCGACGGGCGCGTTGAACAGCGCCGGGTCGCCGCGCACAAATGCCGCGAGCGTATCGGGCTTATGCAACGCCAACGCGCCGACATTGACGCTGCGATTGCCGAACTGTCGGGTTTTGTCACCGAAATCGAAGCGCTGGAACTGCCGCTCCGCAAGGGGTGAACTCGGGCCAGGCCAACGGGAGAGCACTGCGATGCCAAGCTATAAAGCCCCTGCGCGGGATGCGCGCTTCGTTCTTAACGAGGTGCTGGATATCGCGCAGTATGCCGCGCTGCCCGGCTTTGACGCCGCGACGCCCGACGTTGTCGAAATGGTGCTGGAAGAGGCAGGCAAGTTCGCCGCCGAAGTGCTGGCGCCGCTGAACCTGCCCGGTGATCGGGAAGGCTGCACGCGCAATTCAGACGGCAGCGTCACCACGCCAGCAGGGTTCAAACAGGCCTTTGCCGCGTTCCGCGAATCGGGCTGGGGCACGCTGTCACAGCCGGTGGAGTTTGGCGGGCAGGGTTTGCCGCATGTGCTGGGCTATGTGTTCGAGGAATACATGTGCTCGGCCAACCAGGCATTCGCGATGTATCCGGGGCTGACCAGCGGCGCGGTGGCAGCGATTATAGCCAAGGCCTCGCCTGAATTGCAGCAGAGATACCTGCCGAAAATGATCTCTGGCGAATGGCTGGGGACGATGAACCTGACGGAGCCGCAGTGCGGTACGGACCTTGGCCTTATCCGCACGCGGGCGCTGCAACAGGCCGACGGGGCCTATGCAATTACCGGAACCAAGATATTCATTTCGGCAGGCGAGAATGATCTGGCCGACAACATCATTCATCTGGTGCTGGCGAAAACCCCGGATGCGCCTGATTCCACCAAGGGCATATCGCTGTTCATCGTGCCCAAGTTCCTGGTCGATGCCGATGGCTCGCCGGGTGCGCGCAATGCGGTGAGCTGTGGCGCGATCGAGCACAAGATGGGCATCCACGGTAACGCCACCTGCGTGATGAATTACGATGGCGCGACCGGCTGGTTGGTGGGTGAGGAGAACAAGGGCCTTGCCGCGATGTTCATCATGATGAACGCGGCCAGGCTGGGCGTTGGCATTCAGGGGCTGGGTCAGGCCGAAGTAGCTTATCAGAACGCGGTGATCTATGCGCAGGAGCGGCGGCAAGGCCGGGCGCTGACCGGACCGGCAGAGCCGACGCAAAAGGCTGACCCGCTGTTTGTTCACCCCGATGTGCGCCGGATGCTGATGGACGCCAAGGCGTTTACCGAGGGGTTCCGCGCGCTCTACCTGTGGGGCGGGCTGCTGGTTGACCTGTCGCACAAGGCAGCGAGCGATGAAGAGCGCGTGGCGGCGGACGAGATGATCAGCCTGCTGACGCCGGTGATCAAGGGTTACGGCACCGACAAGGGCTATGATGTCGCCACCAACATGCAGCAGGTCTGGGGCGGCCACGGCTACATCGCCGAAAACGGCATGGAGCAGTTCGTCCGCGATGCCCGGATCGCGATGATCTATGAAGGCGCGAATGGCGTGCAGGCGATGGACCTTGTCGGCCGCAAGCTGGGGCTGAATGGCGGCAAGGCGATTCAGGCGTTTTTCGCGCTCGTTGATGCGGAATGCGCCGCCGCCAAGGGCGACCCGGCAAGCCCCAATCAGGATTTGGCCGATCTGGCGGGCCGGGTGGAAAAGGCCAATGGCGAACTGAAAGCGGCGACCATGTGGTTCATGCAGAACGGCATGACCAAGCCGAACAACGTCGGTGCGGGCGCGCATCATTACATGCACATCATGGGCATTGTCGCGCTGGGCCTGATGTGGCTGCGCATGGGCAGGGCGGCGTCCGCCGCGCTGGCCGCTGGGGACGCGGACAAGGCGTTTTACGAGGCCAAGCTGATCACCGCTCGCTATTTCGGCGAACGCTATACCCCCGATGCGGGCGCTTTAAGGCGCAAGATCGAGGCCGGATCGGAGAGCATGATGGCGCTGCCGGTGGAGGCATTTGCTACGGCTTGATGGGGGTGGTCAGGTGGTTTCTTTGATGCTTGCCCGACCTGCATCCATTATGTCGCTGAAAATCTTATCGAGTGATCGCGGGTCGACCGGGCTGGCCAATCCCTTGTTGATCTCCCCCTGCAACCAGCGCAGTTCCGCCACCGCATCCTGATCCCGGCGGATCAAATCACGCACGTAGTCGCTGACGTTGGAGAAATGCCCTTCGGCGCGCGGGTGTCGGTCCATGCCTTGAGGGCGTCTGGGACGGAAATGTTGAGTTGGGGCATGGGGCTACATACAGTTTTGCGCAAGGGTGAGGTCAATTTTTGTCATGCGTGACTTGACGCGCATGGCGTCATGTCATACATGACGATCTATGGAAGTCGAGAGCATTCGCCATAAGGCGCTGAGGCAGCTGTTTCTTGATGGCCGGACTAAGGGTTTGATTGAGCCGCAAAGGCTTTTTGATATGCTGACTTTCATTCGCGTCGCCAGAGATTTCGAGGCCCTCGCCCAGCCGCCCAATTTCGGTTTTCATGCTCTGACCGGTGATCGAAAAAACAGATATTCCATGACTGTTACGAAGAATTGGCGACTGACCTTTAACCGAATCGACGATCATACAATCGCCGATCTTGATCTTGAGGATTATCACTGATGGGTCTTGAAATGCACCCTTCCATCTATGTTCATCCGGGGCCTTGGCTGCGGCGGGCCTATGTCGATCATTTTGGCCTGACGATCACCGAAGTTGCCAAAAATCTTGGGCTTAGCCGCCAGAATATGTCCATGTTGCTCAACGGCCACGCCGCGCTGACCGCAGTGATGGCGCTGCGTTTCGAGAAGGCCTTCGGGATTTCAGCGGAAACCATGATGCGGATGCAGGCAGCATGGGACTTGGCACAAGCGCGATTGCATGAGGGGGAGTTGGGGCTCGATTTGGTGCGCAAGGTTGCTTGATGTCGATGTGATCGAATGGTTCAAGGCGCGCGCTGGTAGGCGGGGGTATAAGGCGGAGATCAACCGGGTGTTGCGCAAGGCGGCGGGGATGGGGTGAGTGCAGATCACTCTGCCTCTCTGTCAACATCTGGCATTTTTCGTTTGATTGTTCGCGATTTTCCGAGAAACCTTTCTGAGAAGTCGCCATTTATAAATGGTTCAATATCTCTCATCAACATGTGCATCATTTCGCGGTCAATTCCGACCTCACGTCCAAAAGGTCCGTGAATCATCATCTCGAATCCGCGTTGAAATGCTCGCAAGCTCTGTCGTCCCTCGGCCAAATTGCCTTCGCGAATGGCTTTATATGCCAGAAGTCCGATTTCATAAAGCCACGGCGCATCATCTCGAAAAAAACTTGAAATAACAATAATTTGTATCGGATCGTCGGGGCCTTGTCCAACCATATGAACTAGTTCATCAATCATTGGCGGAAACATTTTCATACGCCGCCGCTTTCGATATATCATCGGATCATCGTCCGACATATCTCGGACGCGGGACTCCACGCTGCGTACGCCGGAAACTAGTTCTTCCAATATTTCCGATTGATCGCGCTTTGCTTTCACTGGCAACTGGGCATCAGGTATTGCAGCAATTTTTTCTTCCAGCTTGTCCCACGCCATATCCAGCAGGTCATTTAAACGAAAGTCTGGAATTGCTGTTGACGATGCTTTGTTGATGCTTGTTAGAATTTCGGAAATGCCTGCCTTATCCGTTTTTTTGGCTTGAAATCTTGTAAGCGGCCCGGATAAATCTTTCATATCTAAACCGAGCAGAAGGGGGACAAGCTTCCCCTCGTCAACTGATTTGGCAAGTGCTCCAGCTTCGAAAAGAAGCCAAGGTGCAAGTAGGTTGTCATTTGTTACGCATGAAATTCCAAAGTTGCACTCGTTGAGGGTTTTGGAAAGCTCGTCATCCCACCTCTGACCGGCATCAATATCAGATTTTGAGAGCCAAGGATCGACGTAGTGTAACACGAGCGGTAACCACCCATGTAACGCTTGCGCAAGTGCAAGGCTTCGTTCGCCGCTCCAACTGATAAATATCTTCACGGACTCTCCATTCTAACCGAATAATGAATTAAATCGTTCACCTAGTCAGCTTCTTATACGCCAACCTAGTCGGCCGATCCGCCGCGTCGCCCAATCTCCGGCGCTTGTCTTCCTCATAAGCTTCGAAGTTGCCCTCAAACCACTCAACGTGGCTGTTGCCCTCAAACGCCAGAATGTGCGTTGCAAGCCTGTCCAAAAAGAAACGGTCGTGCGAAATTACCACGGCGCAGCCGGCGAAGTTTTCGATGGCTTCTTCCAGCGCGCGCAGCGTTTCCACGTCGAGGTCGTTGGTCGGCTCATCCAGCAGCAGCACGTTGCCGCCGGCCTTCAGCATCTTGGCGATATGGACGCGGTTGCGTTCGCCGCCGGACAGTTTGCCGACGTTCTTCTGCTGGTCCTGCCCCTTGAAGTTGAATGCGCCGACATAAGCGCGGGTGGACATTTCCTGTTTGTTGACAGTCATATAGTCCAGCCCGTCAGAGATTTCCTCCCAGACGTTTTTTGTCGGATCAAGGTGGTCGCGGCTTTGGTCGACAAAGCCGAGGCGCACGGTGGAGCCGATTACGATTTCGCCTGAATTAGGTTTTTCCTGGCCCGTCAGCAGCTTGAACAGAGTCGATTTACCAGCCCCGTTAGGCCCGATGATGCCAACGATGCCGCCCGGTGGCAGCAGGAAGTTCAGGTCTTCAAACAGCAGCTTGTCGCCATAAGCCATCGACAGGCCCTTGGCCTCGATCACCTGACTGCCAAGGCGTTCGGGCACCTGAATGATAATCTGGGCTTTGCTCGCAATCCGGGTTTCGCTGGATTTGACCAGATCGTCGAACGCCTTGATACGCGCCTTGCTCTTGGTCTGGCGGCCCTTGGTGCCTGCGCGGATCCATTCCAGCTCGTCCTTGATGGCCTTTTGCTTGCTGGAATCCTCGCGCTCTTCCTGCTCAAGCCGCTTGGCCTTGCTTTCAAGGTAGGTCGAATAATTGCCCTCGTAGGGGAAGTATTTTCCGCGATCGAGTTCCAGAATCCAGCCGACGACGTTGTCCAGAAAATAGCGATCGTGGGTGATCATCAGCACCGCACCGGCATATTCCTTGAGGTGGGTTTCAAGCCACAGCACGGATTCGGCGTCAAGGTGGTTGGTCGGTTCGTCGAGCAGCAGGATGCTGGGCTTTTGAATGAGCAAGCGGGTCAGCGCGATGCGGCGCTTTTCACCGCCGGACAGGTTGTCTACCGGCCAATCGCCCGGCGGGCAGCGCAGGGCTTCCATTGCGATCTCAAGCTGGTTGTCGAGCGTCCAGCCGTCAACCGCGTCGATCTTTTCCTGCAGCGTGCCCATTTCGTCCATCAGGGCATCAAAGTCCGCGTCCTCTGGCGGATCAGCCATCAGGTTGGAAATTTCGTTGAACCGGTCAACCAGATCGGCGGTTTCGCGTGCGCCGTCCTTGACGTTTTCCAGCACCGTCTTGCTGGTATCCAGCTGGGGTTCCTGTTCCAGATAGCCGACGGTGATGTTTTCACCCGCCCAGGCTTCTCCGGTGTAATCGGTGTCGATGCCCGCCATGATCTTGATCAGCGTGGATTTACCCGCGCCGTTCGGCCCGACGATGCCGATCTTGGCGCCCTGGTAGAATTGCAGGCTGATGTCTTTCAGCACCGGCTTTGGGGCACCGGGGAAGGTCTTCGTCATGCTCTTCATGACGTAGGCATATTGCGCGGCCATCGGATTCCTTA
>JBDTUQ010000022.1:0-29832 GCA_040007615.1 Novosphingobium sp. | reverse complement strand
CAGTGAATCACACTCCAGGCGCTGTGGGAATCCGCTTATTGGGTCCGGACCCTAGCAACCACCCGGCAAAGGCAGCGATAAAAAACACCGGATGATTCACCCAAGACACAAAGGTATTACCCCTTCCGGGCCAATCTAGTCCGCCCGTGATCAAAGCCTTAACCATATTACCGATGCCGACAACGCCGATGCTAAATACGACTAAAAGTCGTATGCCCATCGTCCAAGGCGAACGCGCCATCCAGTCGTCCCCGTCGTTCATTGACAATGGCTAACATGAAATGCTCTCGCAGGGTAGTACGTCCACTCGCCGTGCTTTTTTGCCATCTTGCCAAGGTCCGAACGAGCACGCGCGTCAACTTTCGTCATTGCGAACGCTCACAATGACGAAGGATACATTGGCCGCCTGCGAAACCTCAGTTCGCCGTCACCACTGGCTCAGGCTTCACCGCATCGGCAGTCACCACCCGCGCGGGCGGGCCTTTCGCGATGGCGGCGGTGAGTTGGCGGGTGGCGTCGCAATCGTTGCCGCACAGGGCGTAGAGGCGCGCCAGATTGCGCTTGGCTTTTTCCATCGCGCCCTTTTCCACCAGCGTCGCGCCTTCACCAGCGATGGCCAAGGCGTTCTGCGGATCGCGTTCCAGCGCCTCACGGTAATAGTGCAGCGCCTTGCCTTGCAGGCCGACGCGGCGGTTGGCGTCGGCAAGGTCCATCGTCACGACAACGCTGCCGGGCTGGATGGCCAGCGCGGCTTCATAGGCGTCTATCGCCTGATCGGTCTGCCCCGCAGCCAGCGCAGCGCGGCCCTGGGCCACCAGATCGGCGGCGCGCGGGTCCATCACGGCGGCGGCGGGGGCGGAATAGCTTGCGCTGGCAGTCAGCATCGCGGCCAGCGAGAGCGCCAGAGTGGCGGGCAGAAATCGCATCAACTGATCCCCGATTTTCATGGGCTGGCGGCCATTCATATGGGTCGCGAAGTGAACATCAGCCTAACCGCTATCACAACCGCGTGAGGCGTGCGACGAAAAATCCGTCAGTGCCGTCATGCGCTGGGGTCAGCCGCAGGCCCGGCCCGTGGCGGCGTCCGGCAGGCAATTCCGGCGTCTCCGCGCGCCAGCCGCCGTGCCGCGACAGGAACGCGGCGGTCTGCCCCGCACCCTCGGCATCGAGCAGCGAGCAGGTGACATAAACGAGCCGCCCGCCCGGTCGGACCAGTGTGGCAGCCAGTTCCAGCAGGCGCTCCTGCAAGTCCCTCAGCCGCTCAAGCCCCGCCGGGGTCAGGCGCCAGCGCGCCTCAGGATTGCGCCGCCAGGTGCCGGTGCCCGAACACGGCGCATCGATCAGCACGGCGTCAGCCTTGCCGGTCCATTCGGCCAAGGCCTCTGCCTCGCGCCCGGGATTGAGCAGCACGGTTTCGGCGATCGTCACCCCTGCCCGTGCGGCACGTGGGGTCAGGCGCGACAGGCGGGTGCGGTCGGTATCGCTGGCGATCAGGCGGCCACGGTTGTCCATAGCGGCGGCCAGACCCAGCGTCTTGCCGCCCGCTCCGGCGCACAAATCGATCACCGTCTCGCCCGGCTGCGCGCCCACAGCCTCGCACACCAGCTGCGATCCGGTGTCCTGCACTTCGATGGTGCCGTCGGCGAAGGACTCCCACTGTTCCACCGGCGTGCCGTGGGCAAAGCGCAGCCCGTGCGGCGCGGCGGTTGGCTCGCCCGGTTCCGGCAGGTCAAGCGAGCCCGCTCGCAGGGCGTTGACCCGCACGTCCAGTGGAGCGCGGGAGAGCAGCGCGGCGGCCTCTTCCCCGGCGATACCGGACTCGGCCAGAGCCTTTTCCAGCCAGGCCGGGGCGATCCCCGCGCTGGCTGCCTTCTCGTTGGGGTTGATCTGAGCAGGGCCGTGGCCGCGCCCATCGAACAGCGACGCCAGCGCCTCGTCCCCTTGCGCCATAAGCAGCATTGCCGCCCGGCCATCGCGGGGCAATTCGCCGCAAGTACGGATCGCGCGATAGACCAGTTCGCGCACAGCGCGCCGATCCCCGCTGCCGGCAAAGCGCCGGGTGCGGAACCATTCGGAGACGATGCGATCCGCCGGAGCGCCGTTATTGCGCGCGGCGGCGATGACCAGATCGAGCACCTCGATGGCCGCCTGAACTCGTGCGGCGGGGGTCATTGTATTTCCTTAAGCTAAAGAACAAATTTGCATAATAACCCGGCTACCCTGAGCTTGTCGAAGGGCTGATTTTTCTTGGGCCTCACCGCTCACCTCAAAGAATAAGAACAGCCCTTCGACAAGCTCAGGGTAGCCGGTTTTGGGGTGGAGACGCAGCTTACTGGTATACCTTAACGTGAGGGATAATTCGGAGCTTCGCGCGTGATCGTCACGTCATGCACGTGGCTTTCCTGCAAGCCGGCATTGGTGATCCGCACGAACTGCGCCTTGGTGCGCAAGTCTTCGATGGTGGCCGATCCGGTATAGCCCATCGCCGCCTTTATGCCGCCGACAAGCTGGTGGATCACGTCCTTGGCCGGGCCTTTGAACGGAACCTGGCCCTCGATACCTTCGGGAACCAGCTTCATCTGGTCCTTGATATCCTGTTGGAAATAGCGATCCGCCGATCCGCGTGCCATTGCGCCGACAGAACCCATGCCGCGATAGCTCTTGTAGGCGCGGCCCTGATACAGGAACGTCTCGCCCGGCGCTTCCTGTGTGCCAGCCAGCAACGATCCGATCATCACGCATGATGCGCCCGCTGCCAGTGCCTTGGCCGCGTCGCCCGATGTGCGCAGGCCGCCGTCGGCAATCACTGGAACGCCTGACTTGTCGGCCTCTTCCGCCGCTTCCATGATAGCGGAAAGCTGCGGAACACCGACACCGGCGACGATGCGCGTGGTGCAGATCGAACCGGGGCCGATGCCCACTTTCAGACCATCCGCCCCGGCATCGATCAGCGCCCGCGCCGCCTCTGCAGTGGCGATGTTCCCGGCAACGACTTGCGCGTTGGGTGACAGACGCTTCACCCGCTCGACCGCGCGCGACACGTCCTTGTTATGGCCATGCGCGGTGTCGATGATGATGACATCGCATTCCGCCTCAAGCAGCGCCTCGGTCCGTTCAAAGCCCTTGTCGCCCACAGTGGTCGCGGCGGCAACGCGCAGGCGGCCAGACGCATCTTTGGTGGCATTGGGGTAAGTGACGGCCTTTTCGATGTCCTTCACCGTGATCAGACCGATGCAGCGATAGCCTTCATCAACCACCAGCAGCTTTTCGATCCGGCGCTGGTGCAGCAGGCGCTTGGCCTCGTCACCGCCGGTGCCAAGCCCGACCGTCGCCAGATTTTCGTGAGTCATCAGTTCGCGCACGGGTTGCGCGGGATTGCTGGCAAAGCGCACGTCGCGGTTGGTGAGGATGCCGACCAGCTTGCCGCTGGCCTCCACCACCGGGATGCCGCTGATCCGGTTGGCGACCATCAGCGCCTGCGCGTCGCCCAGTGTGGCATCCGGGGTGATGGTGATCGGATTGACGACCATGCCGCTTTCAAACCGCTTTACCGCACGCACCGCAGCGCATTGTTCTTCCACGGTAAGATTGCGGTGCAGCACGCCGATGCCGCCCATCTGCGCCATGACAATCGCCATGTCCGCCTCGGTCACGGTATCCATCGCGGACGAGATGACCGGAATGTTGAGCGCGATCCCCTTGGTCAGCCGGGTGCGGGTATCAGCCATCGAGGGGACAATGTCGGACTCGGCAGGACGCAACAGTACGTCGTCGAAAGTCAGGCCGAGAGGAATATCGATGATTGCCACAATGCCGCCGGGAATAAAGGAACAGGGAGATTCGTGGCGGCCCATGTAATCAAGCGGGGGCAAAAGGGCTAGGGGTTATATTAGGCAGCTGATCCCGCCGCCTGATAGAGTTCCAGATAGGCCTTGGCCGACTGCTCAAATGACAGCGTTTCCGCCACGTATGCGCGCGGGGCATAGCCGGGCAGCGCGGCCCAGAAGGCGTCAAACTCGCCCTCCATCGCCGCCAGTTTGAACTGCCGGCCGCAACGGTCATCGAAATAGGGCACCGAACTGACCGCCAGATCAGGCCGGGCGTGCTTCACCTGGCGCGGATCGACCAATACGCCCTCGTCCCAGGCGAACACCGGCACACCTGAAGCCATCGCTTCCTCGCAGGCCAGCCCTTGCGTCTCATGTTCGCACAGGAACGCCATTGACCGGCTTTCCCCCAGCGCGCTTTCGAACTGCGCGAGGTGGTGGTGGCCATAACGCAGCACTTTCCACGTCAGCCCGCGCGCGTCGAGGTGCCGGGTCAGCCGATCAAGCACTTCGGGAACGCGCGTTGCCCGGTGCCAGCGCAGTTTGTCATAGATCAGCACGTCGACCGACTTTTCATCGCCCGAACGGTCAGCCCAGCGGTCCATGTCGATCCCGGCGGGCCAGACGACCATCTTGTTGCCGCAAGTCGGGCGGTAGAATTCGCAGAACCACTCAGAAGGCTGGATCATCAGCTTGATATCGGGCCGGGCAGCGACTTGCCGGGCAGGTTCCGGATCACCGAAATCGCCGGGGCCGAAGATGGCCGGATTGCCCAGCTTTACCGCATCAAGCACAGTGTCATAGCCAGCAATGCCGATCGGATAATCCGGCATTGCCCGCGCTGTTTTGAAATCGTTGACGCGCACATCGCAGCCGTGCCGCTCAAGCGCGGTACGCAGGGCGAGAAACGCGGTGTAAAAGCCGGTATAGACCTGCTTGCGCCGCAGAGTGCGCCAGGCATAGCGCGCCAACCGCCGCGCCTGCGCTTGCCATCCCGGCAGAAACCCATCGCGCGCGCGCCATTCATAACCGTCGTAGAACAGCAGGACGAGCGGCCCTTTTTTCGTTTCAACCATCTGAAATGACATTTGATGTCCTGAAACGATTGTTGACCGATGCGAGGCTGCGAGCCACCCAGCCATAAATGTCAGGCAACATTGGGAAGTTCAATTGCTACATCGGTTCCGAATGAAAGTCCAAAAACGTCACATGCAGTCTTGGTGATAGCCATTTTCTCGCGGTTTGCGATATTCAAGCCGACCAACCAACCCGGTGCGATCTCCGCGGCCCTCGCCAGATCAGGCCGTGCAGGATATATTTCCTCCACACTACGCGCGATATGGTTCCTACTTCTTCCCTGCACAGCAGTAGCCAATTCATGCAATTTTCCGGGGTTGTGGGCTGCCAGTGATTTCAGAATATCAACGAACGCCGCATTCGCATTGGACGCTGTCCTAGTGTCGCCCAGTACAATGTACGTAACTGTGCGTGTCGCAGGAGTGGGTTGGTATCGCAGCGCCGTTGCAGACGAATTAAGACTGCTCGACGGAATTTCACGAGCGCGCGGAGCGTTTCTATTCGCGATTTCACCGGAATCGCGCCGCGCGCCCCGGTTGGACTGCAGCACTGATGCCTGGCCACCCTCGTTTTGCAAAAAAAGCGCAACATCATCCAAGGAAGGTCGAAATCCGGAAAGCGCCTCCGCTTTGTCAGCAATCAGTTCCAGCAGGAGTTCTTCCCTCTCGGCTACCAATTCCGACCAAGCCTTCGGCAAGGCATCTTTTGCCTCCCGCTTACTTGCAAGGTCTCGGTAGTCACGTTGCGCGTCTTCAAAGGCATCCCCCGATCTAACCCTTTGATATTCAAGATAGCGAATGAGTATGCGCTCACATTCGGATGGCTCGCGATCATCCAATTGGAGCCGATACACTCTACGATCATCGTAAGTGCCTTGCCCGCTCGGCAGATAAAAACTCCACTCTCTCCCATCCGTGAGCACACAAAGAGGTACGCCTTCGTGAAAGGCGTATTCAAAAAGTTGCCGATCCCCCTCTATGGAACGACCGACACCCTTCACCTCTATGAATACCGAGGGACGGCGCGCGCTGCCTAACAAAGCAAAGTCAACCCGGCCACGACCACTGCTATGTTCGGGCATTACCTGATCTGGATCAGTGGTGTCCCATCCATGCGCAGACAATATAGGACTGACTACCCCGTGAGTAACAGCAGCCTCATTCGGGTAGGAGCCTTGAAGCAGTCGTTGCCGAATGCGTGCTATCTGGTCTCTCACACTATGCTCCCCTAACGCTCAACACCTTCCGATATAGAACAGCCAGCCGAAGATATATGGTTTGTTTGAGGGTGAGCGACACCTATCCATCCCCCGGTTGCCCTTTTCGCCCATGCGCCCTAATGCGCGGGGCTTATGGCTGAACCTCTGATCTTTGCCGTGCCCAAGGGGCGAATCCTTGACGAAGCGTTGCCGCTGATGGCGCGTGCCGGTGTCGTGCCCGAGGCAGAGTTCCATGACAAGAAGAGCCGCGCGCTGTCCTTCGCCTGCGAGGACAGCGACATGCGCCTTATCCGCGTGCGCGCGTTCGATGTCGCCACTTTCGTCGCCCACGGCGCGGCGCAACTGGGCATTGTCGGCTCTGACGTGGTGGAAGAGTTTGCCTATCCAGACCTTTACGCGCCGGTAGACCTCGATATCGGGCACTGCCGCTTGTCAGTGGCCGAACCCGTGGGCCAGGACGATACCGGCAGCGTCAGTCACTTGCGCGTCGCCAGCAAGTACCCCAGCCTGACCCGCCGCCATTTTGAGCGGATGGGCATTCAGGCCGAAGTGGTCAAGCTGAACGGGGCGATGGAACTGGCGCCGGGCCTTGGCCTTGCCAGCCGGATCGTCGATCTGGTATCCACCGGGCGCACGCTCAAGGACAATGGGCTGGTCGAAACCAGCGTGATCATGCAGATTTCCGCCCGCCTGATCGTCAACCGCGCTGCGCTCAAGACCGACGAGCGGGTCGCGGCGCTGGTCGAACGGTTCCGCGCGCTGGCTACCTCGGCCCAGCCCGCTTTAACAGTGCCCGCCTGATGCTGCGCCTCAATTCCCGCGACCCCGGCTTTGCCGCCACCTTCCGCCGTCTGGTGGCAGACCGGCGCGAGAGCGATGGCGATGTCGCACGCGATGTCGCGCTGATCCTGAAAGACGTGCGTGCGCGCGGCGACGATGCGCTGGTTGACTACACCGCCCGGTTTGATGGCCACAGCCTGACCAGCGAGGCCGACTGGCGGATCGATCGGGCAGAATGCCGCGAGGCGTTTGACAACCTGCTGCCAGACTTGCGCGCCGCTCTGGAACTGGCCGCCCAGCGTATCCGCGCCTATCACGAGGCTCAGCGCCCGGATGACCGCGACCATACCGATGCTGCGGGCGTCCGCCTTGGCGCGCGATGGCACGCGGTGGACGCAGCGGGCCTGTATATTCCGGGCGGGCGGGCGAGCTATCCCTCCTCGCTGCTGATGAACGCTATCCCCGCGAAAGTCGCGGGCGTCGGGCGGCTGGTCGTCGTCACCCCGACGCCAAAAGGCGCGGTCAATCAACTGGTCATGGCGGCGGCGCACCTTGCCGGAGTGGACGAGATCTGGCGCATCGGCGGCGCTCAGGCGGTAGGCGCGCTGGCCTATGGCACTGAACGCATTCGCCCGGTCGATGTCATAACCGGCCCCGGCAACGCCTGGGTGGCAGAGGCCAAGCGCCAGCTTTACGGCGTCGTCGGCATTGATATGGTCGCAGGGCCAAGCGAAATCCTGGTCATCGCCGATGGCAAAAACGATCCCGACTGGATCGCCGCTGACTTGCTGAGCCAAGCGGAGCACGATCCGGTGGCCCAGTCGATCCTGATCACAGACGACCCGGTCTTTGCGGACACCGTGGCTGACCGCATCGGCGTGGAACTGGCGATGCTGCCCACCGCGCGGGTCGCCCGCGAAAGCTGGAACACTCACGGCGTCATCATCGAAGTCGCCAGTCTTGACGAAGCCCCTGCCCTTGCCAACGCGCTGGCGGCAGAACATGTCGAACTGGCGGTGGACGATCCAGAAGCGATGTTTGCCCGCATCCGCCACGCCGGCAGCGTCTTCCTTGGCCGCCACACGCCAGAGGCGGTCGGCGATTACGTCGCCGGGCCAAATCACGTGCTGCCCACCGGACGCCGGGCGCGGTTTTCGTCCGGTCTTTCAGTGCTGGATTTCATGAAACGCACCAGCTTTATCCAGCTTGATGCCGCCGCGCTGGCGGCCATCGGCCCGGCGGCCATTGCCCTTGCCGAAGCGGAGGGCCTGCCCGCCCATGCCCGGTCAATCGAAACGAGACTCGGTATATGACGACTAATTCCAAAGCCCGCGCCGTCGCGCGCCTTGCCGCCGTGCAGGCGGTTTACCAGCATGACATGGAGGGCACGCAGCTGCCCCGCCTGCTGGACGAGTTTCACCAGCACCGGCTGGGCGGCGAGATCGACGACGAAGTGGACGACACGCTTTATGCCGAGGCTGAGGGCGCGTTTTTTGATGATCTGGTGAGCGGCACCATCGCCCGCCGCGACGAGATTGACGCCCTGATCGAGGGCAAGCTGGCGCAAGGCTGGAAGCTCGCCCGGCTGGACAAGACCATGCTGCAAGTGCTGCGCGTGGGCACTTACGAACTGCTCGCCCGCGCCGATGTGCCTACCGGGGCGGCGATCAACGAATACATCGACGTCGCCCGCGCTTTTTTCGACACGCGCGAGGCAAAGTTCGTCAACGGCATTCTGGACGCAGTGGCCAAGGCGGTTCGCTGAGGATGACTCTTCCCCCTCCTCTAAAGAGGAGGAGGAGCGATTTCCCCTAACGCCCCCGCGCGATATCATCATAGGCGCGGCGGAATTCCTTGGCGAACATGTCCATGAACGCCTCGTCTGATCCGTGGACGACGCCGCCAAATTCGCGTTCGTAAGCCGCCCACAGCGCGGCGTCGCGCGATCCGGGCAGGATTTTTGCCAGGAAACCCTGCTTGTCAGCCCGCGCGCGGATGGCAGTGGGGGAAAAACGGTCCAGCGTCGCCCGCAGTGCGCCCTGCATCGCCTTCAGCGTCGCCATCTGGTGCGCCTGCAAGTCCTTGAAGGCATCCTCCACCGCCGCGTCCGCTGATACGAAGCCACGTTCGGGCGGGTTGAGCAACTGGACCAGCGCCTGTTCGGGCGTGCGCGCAAACTTCAGCGGGTTATTGCCGTTGATCTCGAAACTGGTTCCTTGCGCGCCCATCTGGCTCTTCGCCCGCGCCCTCGCCTCTACCAGCACGTAAAGCCCGGCAACCAGCCGTCGCAGCAGATCGCCCGCCGCCGCCAGAACGCTTCCCGTGTCCGGGTTGAGCTGCGCGGGATCGATACCGGCAGCAGCGAACAGGGCCGAAATGTCGGTGGAAGGTGGTGGCGGCGCTGCTTGCGGCTGAGGCGGCGGGGCCGCTTGTACGGCAGCGGGCGGCGGTGGCTGCGCGGCGAATACCGGAGCCGGTGCCGGAGCAAATGCAGGCGCTGGGGTGGAAACGGGAACCGGGCTGGCAGGCGGCGAGCCAAACCCGCCGCGCGCCCAATCCACCACGTTGCTCTGCGCGAATTGGCCCCAGATGTCGTCTGCCGCTGGCGTTGCCGCAGCGGCGGCGGGGCTGGACCATGATGACGCGGGCGTCACCGGCGCGGGCGCGGAGTCCCATGCCGATGGCGTAGCAACAGGAGTTGGCGGCACGAAAGCCTGCGGTGGTGCGCCCCAGCCGTCCGTAGCGGAGGGACTGGCAGGCGGCGCAGCGGGAGCGCCCCAACCACCGCCGGATGCCTCTACGCCGGACGCAACTGGCGGCGCGGCCCAGGCCTGCGACATCGGCCCGCCGCCTGAAATCGCCGAAGCGGCAGGCGGCGCGTCCCAGCTTGAGGCGGCGATATGCGGCGCGGCGGCACTTTGCGGGGCAGAGGCGGCCCAGCCCTGCCATTCGGGTGTTTGCGGCGAGGCATTGCGCGCGGCAGCCGCCGCAGCAGAGCCTTCATCCAGCGCGGCGACAATCTCGAACCGGCCAATGATGAATATGTCGCCCTGCCCGATCAGGTGCGGAGCCGCCAGCCTTGCGTCCTGCCCTTTCAGAAAGGTGCCGTTGGTGCTCACGTCGATCAGTTCGTACTGCTCGCCCAGGCAGCGCACCTCGCAATGGTTTGACGAGATGAAGCGCGTCGGATCGGGCAGCGCCCAGTCGCACGTCGCGGCGCGGCCGATCTTGGCCCCGCGCCGGTCCAGCACCAGCGAAGCGGGTGAGCCGTTGTCCAGCGAGGTTACGTTACGGATGGTAAGGGTCAGCGGCACGTCGCAAGCCTATCGGTTATTGGGCGTCATGTCATTGCCCGACTTTCTCTGCCGACACTATGCCGGCCCGATCAATGGTCGCTCACCATCGCCTCGCCAATGGCCAGCGCGCGGCGCATTGCCCCGTCCGGATCGGGCAAGGTATGCGCGCCCAGCACCACGCTGATCGCCGCCATCCGGGCGCACAAGTACGGGTCCGGCTGAACGGCGGGAAATTCGACCGGCGCCAGCGATCCGCCCGACAGGAAAACGGCATCGCACAACAGCTTGGCGGGAGTCGTCTTTTTCGCCTCGTCCCCCGCCTCGCCCGCAGTGCGGCGCATCGTGTCGTCGGGGCTGTCAATCCAGCGCAGCACCGCGATCATCAGCGGATCATTGCGATTGGCAATGCCCGTTTCAAGCAATGCCTGCGCGGCCCAGACGACACATTCATAGCGCGGCAGAGCGTGTGCCAGAAACTCCAGCGCGCCATCCAGATCACCGTCATCCTTCAGCCGCGCGAACCATGCGGGCAAGGTCTGGCCCTGCGCGTCCTGCGCCGGGTTGTCGGGATCGATCACCAGCGTAAGCTGGCCCGCATCGGTCCACGGGGAATGGTTCCAGGCAGTCATCGTCGGCACCTTAGTTGATCATGACCATGCCGCCCTTGGCGATCAGTGCGGCCTTGCCCTCGATCTGGGTCTTCGTGCTGCTGATGTCCGCCGTGCCCTTGGCGGCCATGTCGAGGATGCCGGTCACCAGATTGATAGACGCTGGATCGAGCACAAACGTGCTCTTGCCAACTTTCAGCGTGATCTTGCTTTTCGCGCTGATGGTAATCTCGGTCCCCGCGTCGATGGTGATTGACTTGGCGACGTCCAGCGTATCGTTGGAATCGATCTTGACCTTGCGATCCTTGGTCACGGTGACCGTTTCGGTGCCCTTGACCTCTTCCTCGCGGTTTTGCTTGATCGTGATCTTTTCGTTTTCGCCGACTTCCTCGGTACGGTTCTTGCCGACCTTGATCATCACGTCCTTGCCGACGTGGTGGCTTTCATCGTGGCGGATGCGCGTGTTCATGTCACGCTCTGCATGGATGAACAGCTCTTCCTTGCCGGTCGCATCCTCGAACCGCACTTCGTTGGCGCCGGGCTTGCCGGTGTCCAGCTGTTCCGCGTCGCCCAGGTCTGACCCGGTATCCTGCTTGTAGGTCTTGGTCCGCCACAGCGCGCGGGTCTTGTTGGCGGGCAGCGGATAGACCGGCTTGTGGCCGGAATTGAACACCCGCCCGACAACGATAGGCCGATCCGGATTGCCGTTAATGAAATCGACCAGCACTTCATGGCCGATGCGCGGAATGATGATGTTGCCCAGCCCGCCGGTCTGCGAAACGCGCAGCCAGCAGCTGCTCTTGTCATTAAGTTTGCCCTTGCGGTCCCAATGGAACTGCACCTTGATCCGGCCAAATTCGTCGACGTGGATTTCCTCGTCCGCAGGGCCGGTAACGACAGCGGTTTCCGGCCCCTTGGCAAGCGGTCGCGGGGTGACGATTGGCGCGCGGAACTGGACATCGTCGGGGATGGCCTGAAACTCCACCTGCCCCTCGTTGCCGCCCATGCTGGAACGATAGTTCTCGTCCGCGAGATGGGTCCGGCAACTGGTGATCAGGTACTTGCGATTGAAGCGGCTGTTGGGATGACGATCAAGCGCAAAGGTATGGCCCGGCTGAATCCCGGCGTAACGGCTGGAACCTTCATAACGCAGCCGCTGCGCGCGGCGCGATTCCAGCAGGACGTGGCTGAGCGCCTTGCCGTCTGCTTCTTCGAAAAAGCGGCCCGGCCAGCGATAGACCTCTATCACATCCTCATCGTGGGCCTTGTGTTCTTCTACCGTTGCCTTGCGCGGACGGTCAGCCTTGGTGAAATCATAGTCGTGCATCGTCACTTTGGCCTCGGCCCCGCTCGATGCATGTTCGTGCCACGACTGGACAAAGGCGCGCAGCCCCGCGCGCAGTCCGGAATCGACGATTTCCACCGAATCGCTCAGCGGATTGTAATGCAGCTTGCCGATCGAAAGCGCGGGGTGCGAACTGGGCTTGTCGCAGATCATCATCCGGTGCGCGGATGCTTCGTGCTGGTAATAGTAATAAAGCCCCTCTTCTTCGAGCAGGCGGCAGACGAAGGCGAAATCACTTTCGCCATATTGCACGCAATAGGCCAGATTGCGCTTGCCGCCGCTGGCGACGACCTTGAACGGGATCTTGCACCTCTCCAGCACTTCCTCGACAATGGCGATCACCGACTTGCTCTGGTAAATGCAGTAATTGCTGCCCTGCTCATGGAAGTACGAGGACGGAGCCAAGGTCATCCGGTAAAGGTATCCTTCGCCGTTGACTTCTTCCACGAACCGGCCGTCTATAACCATACCGTTGAAATAGCGCTGCAATTCGCCGTCCAGACTGGCGCTGATGGCCGCCGGCTTGCCCAGATTGTCAAGCAGCTTGATCTCGGCCTTGGCCAGAACATCAAGCGAGATGACGAACCGTTCGCTCAAGCCCTCATGGGCATCGAGACTGACGAGGTTGAGTTTTTCGCCCCCCAATTTCAGGGTCAGGGCAGTCTGTCGCTTAACATTGACGGCCACTGGTAAATCCCCCTGCGAACAGCCTTGGAAGGCATCTTGCAAAAATCAGGCATCAATTCAAGGCGAGCAGGTGTGCGCTTGCGATTCCTGATTAATCCATTGCTACCAGATCGTAGTGGACTTATGAAGAAGCGATAGGGGGATTCAGTAGAGTTCCTGCGTCCTGCGTCTTTCGTCGGCGCTGTAATAGGGGTTCACACCATGACATCCGCTAAATTTTTGGCTCTTGCCGCCGCAATCGTGATGCCGGCAACTGCCTTCGCCCAATCCGCACCACAAAAAAATTCGGACGCGACCGATCAGATCAAGAGCGCGGCGCAGATCCGCTGCGAACTGGTCAACGATTGTAAGCCCTTGCCCGCTTCGCGCCGCTGGATCGATCCGCTGGCAGGCCCGGCTGAACGCACGGCGCGCACTTCTGCTGCGCAGGCATCGCCCACTGCCGCCCGCGCCCAGCCAGCCCGCATAGCGCCCACCAAGATGAAAATGCGCGTCGGCCATAAGATCATCGAAGTGTCGGGCAGCGGGCTTTGGATCAACTTTGCCTCTGGTTCGGCGGCAATCGACGAAACCGGGTTCATGCAGGCAACTGAACTGTATGCCGCCCTGAAGCCTGAGGAATGGGCAGCGGGCAAGTTTGAGATTTCGGGCCATACCGATGCTGTCGGCAGCGCCGCCTACAACCGCGACCTGTCAGCAAAGCGGGCGCAGGCGCTGGCCACCTTCCTTGTTTCAAAGGGTATCGACCGGTCGAGCCTGGTGGTGCACGGGTTCGGCTTTGAACGGCCGCTGGTGGGCATAGAACGGCTTGACCCGAAGAATCGCCGGGTCGACATCGTCAAGCTTAAGTAATTCAAAAACACACTTTAATTGAAATCGGGCAGGGGCAACTGAATGGCACTGGATATCGCCGCGCTGGTTGCCCCCCTTTCGGATGAGCAACCGTCCGGGCCGGACTTGTGTGACGATCCCGAACGCATGACCATCGAGGATGCGTTCTCGCGTTCGGTCAGCGATGACAATGCCGAAGAAAGCTCTGCTTCGGAATGGCGGACGACGATCAAGTTGATCATCGACCAGTGCAATCGCACGCGCGACTTGTGGCTGGCCGCCTACCTGATGCGCGCCGCCGCCCGGTCTGGCCAGATGGACCTTCTGGTCGATGGCGCGCGGCTGCTGGCGGCGCTGATGGAAGAGCGCTGGGCCGATGTGCACCCCCAGCTTGAGGAACTCGGCTTCATTGGGCGCAAGACGCCGTGCGAGTCGCTGACGCGCATTGCAGAGTTTCTTGGCCCGCTCGAACGCTGTCCTTTATTGAAACACTCACGGCTGGGGCAATTTTCGGGTGCAGACCTGATCCGCCTTGCCGATCAGGGCAGTCAGGCCGCCGACTATGGCAGTTTCCGCGCCGTGGTTGACGCAACACCGGCTGACGAACTCGAAGCCCTGCTCGCGCAGATGGACGATCTTCGCGACGCGATCCGGCGTACCGACACTGCGCTGACCGCCAACGCGGACGGCGATACGGCGACGAACTTTGCCCCCACCCATGACATGATTGGCAAGATCCGTGCCGCCGTGGCCGCGCTGGTTCCCGGTGCAGTGGTCGTGGCGGCATCCCCGGCAGAGGCGGCGACATCAGCGGGGGCATCAGCGCCGTCTGCCACACAGTACACCGCAGCCGCCAGCAGCTTTTCCGGCAGCATCAGCAGCCGCGATGACGTGGTGAAGGCTCTGGACGCGATCTGCGCCTATTATGCCCATTTTGAACCAGCCAGCCCGGTCCCATTTGTCTTGCGTCGGGCCAAGGACTGGATTAGCCTCGATTTCATGGCGGTACTTGCCGACATTGCGCCGGGCAGCCTTGATGAGGCGACACGGGTTCTTAAAACCCGCACCGGTGAAAGTAATGACGGCGGGGGTGTCAGTTGGGGTTCTAGTGATACAGACAGCCAGGACGATACCACCGCGTCCCGCGACAAGGGCGGCTGGTGAGCTTTCGATCCGGCGACTGATCCAGGTTTTTTTCCTGCCGCAAGGCACAACGCACGATTCGGAGAATTTCGATGGCAAAAAGTGGCCAGCGCTTCATCAAGGAAAACCGGGCACCCCGGGTACACATCGAATATGAAGTCGAAACCGGCGGCGCCAGCCAGAAGGTTGAGCTGCCGTTCGTGATGGGTGTGATGTCTGATCTTTCAGGCAAGAGCCACGTCGCGAAAAAGGCGCTCAATGACCGCGAATTCGTGGAATTCGACATGGATAATTTCGATCAGCGCATGGCCGCAATCGCCCCGCGCGCCGCCTTCAATACCGAAAATACGCTGACCGGCGAAGGCAAGCTTTCGGTAGACCTTGAATTCAAGTCGATGGAAGATTTCTCGCCCGGTGCCGTCGCCAAAAAGGTGCCTGCGCTGGCCCAGCTGCTCGAAGTGCGGCAGCAGGTGAACGACCTCATGCTCTACATGGACGGCAAGGATGGGGCGCAGGAACTGCTCGATAACCTGCTCAAGAATCCGGACATGATGAAGGCGCTGTCCTCTGCCCGCCAGAATTCCGAAGGTTCCGCTGATGAAGGCGAAGCCCAAGGCTGAATTTTCCGGCGGCGCGCTGCGGCGCGACCACCGTTTTTGACCGAAGTTCGTTTACAGGGAAGTTTCACATGGCGACTGAACAGCTCCAGTCCACGGGCGCGGCGACCGAGACCGAATTCGCGCCCGACGATTTTGCCGCACTGCTGCGCAAGGAATTCAAGCCCGGTTCTGATGAACGGGCCAGCCGCATTGATCAGGCGGTGGCCACGCTGGCACAGCAGGCGCTGTCGGATTCCAGCATCATCGGCAGCGACGTGTTCTCGACAATGGACGCGCTGCGCTCTGCAATTGACAAAAAGCTGACCGAACAGGTCAACGAGATCATTCACCACCCCGATTTCATGGAGCTGGAAAGCGCCTGGCGCGGGCTGAACTACATGGTCATGAACACCTCCACCGGCAAGGATCTGAAGATCCGGGTGATGAACATGGGCAAGGCCGAGGCTTACAAGATGTCGCGCCAGTACCGCGACGCCGCTTGGGACCAGAGCCCCCTGTTCAAGCGGATATATGAATCCGAATTCGGCCAGCTCGGCGGACAGCCTTATGGTGCGATGGTCTGCGATTACAATTTTGACCACTCGGCTCCCGATCTCGAAGTGATGAGATGCCTGTCGAAGATCGGCGCGGCGGCGCACTGCCCATTCGTGGCAGCGGCGGCTCCCGCGCTGATGGGCATGCAAAGCTGGACCGAACTGTCCAACCCGCGCGATCTGGGCAAGCTGTTCGACGCGACCGACTATGCCGCCTGGCGCTCGTTCCGCGACACTTCGGACAGCCGGTATCTGGCGCTAGCCATGCCGCGCTTCCTTGGCCGCCAGACTTATGGCGCCAAGACCGAACCTGTCGACGAGTTTGATTTCGAAGAAGAAACCGGCGGCGATCACGACAAGCACCTGTGGGTCAACGCATCCTATGCAATGGGCGTGCGCATTACAGAAGCGTTCAGCACTTACGGCTGGACAACACGCATTCGCGGCGTGGAAAGCGGCGGCACGGTAGAGAACCTGCCTACCGCAATGTTCCCCACCGATGACGGCGGCGTGGACATGAAGTGCCCCACCGAAATCGCCATTTCCGACCGCCGCGAGGCTGAGCTTTCCAGCTCAGGCCTGCTCGCGCTGATCCACCGCAAGGGATCGGACAAGGCGACCTTCATCGGCGCGCAGACGGTCCACAATCCCGCCAAGTACGATGATGCGGCAGCCACGGCGTCGGCCAATCTTTCGGCCCGCCTGCCCTATATCTTTGCCAGCTGCCGTTTCGCGCACTACCTGAAATGCATGGTGCGTGACTGGGTGGGCGGCAACCGCGAAGCACCACAATTGCAGCGCGACCTCAACAAGTGGATCAGCAACTATATCGACGGCGCGCCAGAGACTTCATCTGAAGAAACGAAGGCCCGGCTGCCGCTCAAGGATGCCAAGATCGAAATCATTCCGGACGAAGAGAATCCGGGTTACTACAAGGGGAAATTCCTGTTCATCCCGCATCATCAGCTGGAAGGAATGGACGTAGCGTTGAGCATGGTATCAAGACTCCCCAAGGGAGGTTGATCGAGATAACGACTGGTCGCGTTAATTACCTGCAAGAATTACACTAGGCGCACTGGAGAATAGCAATGGCTCAAGTAGACTTTTTCCTCAAGATCGACGGGATTGACGGGGAATCGACAGACGACAAGCACAAGGGCGAGATCGACGTAGAATCGTTCAGCTGGGGCGTCAGCAATGGCGGCACCTTCGCCACTGGCGGCGGCGGCGGCGCGGGCAAGGCGGCGCTCGAGGACATCCACTTCACCTCGTTCGTCAGCAAGGCTTCGCCCAAACTGATGGTGGCATGCGCACAGGGCAAGCACATCAAATCGGCCGTTCTGGTCGTCCGCAAGGCCGGCACGGAGCAGCAGGAAGCCTACACGGTGAAACTGGAAGACGTGCTGATCTCAAGCTATCAGAGCGGCGCCCACGAAAGCAGTCCGCGTCCCACTGATCAGTTCTCGCTGAACTATGCCAAGATCGAGTTCACGTACAAGGAACAGAAGGCTGACGGTTCGCTGGGCGGTGCTGTCACCACCAAGTGGGATCTGAAGGCCAACAAGGGCGGCTGATCGTTCAAGGGGCGTCTGACATGAGTAATGCCGACGCCTTGTTGCGTCAGGGCGATGTCCCGGGTGCGCGTGCCGCGCTCGTCGACATCGTCCGGTCGCAGCCCGCCAATGAACAGGCGCGGATGTTCCTGTTCCAACTGCTCGCCATATCGGGCGAGTGGGACAAGGCCCGCACCCAGCTTTCCTCGCTGGTCCAGCTTGCTGCCGACGCGCAGATGCTGGGGGCGACTTACAATCAGGTTCTCGACGCCGAAAAACAGCGTTCTGCCGTGTTTGACGGGGCACAGGATATCGTCCTGCTGGCCGGTGAAGGCGGCTGGGCTGAAGGCGTCGCCAAGGGCATAAACCTGCTCGCGCGCGGTGACGTTGCCGGGGCCATCGCAGCCCGCGACGAGGCGTTCGACAATGCGCCCGACATGCCGGGCACTATCGATGGCGTGAAGTTTGACTGGATCACCGACGCTGACAGCCGCTTCGGCCCCTGTTTCGAGATCGTTATCGGCGGCAAATACGGCCTGATCCCGTTCGATTGCGTGGCATCGGTCACGTCCACCGGCCCGCAGGACTTGCGCGATACCCTGTGGTATCCGGTCCAGATCAGCCTGCGCAGCGGGCAATCGGCGGCGGCATTCCTGCTTGCCCGCTATCCGGGCAGCGAAGCCTCTGCAGATGGCGCGGTAAAACTGGCGCGCGCCACCAGCTGGACCGATCAGGAATGGGGCCAGCAAGGCATGGGCCAACGCCTGCTCAGCCTGTCCGAGGGAGACGATCGCGGCATCCTGGATGTCCGCAGCATCGTGTTCGACTGATGGCTGCCGACGAGCGCGGCGGGCGGCTGAATCCGACCCTGTTCGACAAATTGCTGACCGGCCATGAAATTGTCGGCATGCGCGGGGCCGAAATCGAGAGCGTTGAACAGCAAAGCAACGCCTTGCAGTTCTATACCGTCGATCAGGGCAAGCGGTTCACCGAAAAAGCACTGCGCGCCACAGTCCGCCGCGAACTGGCGTGGTTGCTGAACACCACCAATTTCGAATCGTGCATTCCGCTCGATGATTTTCCCCATGTGCGCACTAGCGTGCTCAATTACGGCGTGCCGGACATGGCAGGCAAAGCGCTCAATAACCGGCTGATCCAGCAGCGCGCGCGTGACATGCGCGACGCCGTGGTCGCTTTCGAGCCGCGCATCGACCCGACTACGCTGGACGTCGACGTAGCCGACGAGATGGAGCGCGAAAACGCGATTACTTATGTCATTCAGGCCGACGTGACTTCGGCTGTCCGCGCGATTCCGGTCAAGTTCCGTACCGATGTAGAGGCGGATTCAGCCTCGGTCACGGTCAGGGACTAGGCCGATGGACCCCCGCCTTCTCCGTTTTTACAATGACGAACTGGCCTATCTGCGCGAATCCGCGCGCGAATTTGGCGAGGAGCATGAAACCGTCGCCGGATCGCTCGGCCTGAAGACGCCCAACGATCCCGATCCCTATGTCGAACGCCTGCTGGAAGGCGTGGCGTTCCTGGGCGCGCGGGTGCAGTTGAAACTGGCCGACCAGTATCCCGAGTTTACCCAGCACCTGCTTTCCGCAGTCCAGCCGCACTACCTTGCCCCCACCCCGTCGATCTGCATCGCCGGTTTTGAGCCGAAGGAAAGCGACCCCGCGCTGGCTGAGGGCTATGTCATCCCGCAGGGCACCGAACTGGTGGCGACCGCGACTGACCACGGCAATGCCCCCGTCACCTTCCGCACTGGCCACCCGGTAACGCTGTACCCGGTGCGTATCAGCGAGGTCGAATATCTCGGTTCGCGCACGGCGGTTGCCAGTTACGCCAGCGCCGCCAATGTGCGGGCTGAAGCGGGCCTGCGCCTGCGGTTCGAGGCGACCGGCGCGATCCCGCTAGACAAGCTGAAGATCACCTCGCTGCCGATCTATCTTGACGGGTCCGAAGCGGTGCCGGGCGAATTGTACCGCCATTTCATCGGCGATGCTGTGGCCGTCCTCAGCAAGCCCGCCGCGTCGGCATCGGCCAAACCGCAATCGCTGCCCCTGCCCGCGCAGATCGGTTTCGCCGACGAGGAAGCCCTGCTGCCCGCAGAAGAACGCTCGTTTCGCGGCTATCGCCTCCTGAGCGAATTTTTCGCCTGCCCTGAACGGTTCCTGTTTGCCGAATTGCGCGGCATCGACAAGGCTTTTGCCGCATCGGGGGGCGGAGCTTGCGATGTGGTGCTGCTGTTCAACCGCGCATCCGATGTGCTGACCGGCGCGCTCTCTCCCGCCAATTTCCGGCTGTTTGCCACCCCGGCGATCAACCTGTTTGAAAAGCAGCTCGGTCGGGTGCAGATCACCACCACCGATCACGAATTCCACGTCGTGCCAGACCGGACGCGCCCGCTTGATTTCGAAACCTGGCGGCTGCTCGATGTGCAGGCCCATTTGCGTGATGAGACTGAGCCGCGCCCGGTTGCCCCGCTCTATGCCCTTGGCGCGCTGCTGTATGACTGGCACGACGCGATCTTCTATGTGCCGCGCATCAGCCTGCGCCGCCTCTCAACCAAGATGCGCAAGTTGCAGAAACGGGGCGATTATACCGGCACCGAGACGTGGATTTCACTGACCGCGCCGGGCAATGCAGAGCGGATTGCCGACATCAAGGAACTGTCGATCCGCGCGCTGGTGACCAACCGCGAGCTGGCAGGCGACCTGACCTTTCGCGGCACGCAGCACTTCGTCCCGCCGGGCGGCCCGGTGCGCACAGTCTCTGTCCTGCGCAGCCCCAGCAAGCCGCGCCCGCCCTTGGGGCTGGACGATGGTGCGTGGCGGGTGATCGCGCACCTGACGCCAAACTATGCCAGCCTAGCGCCTGAGGATGGCGACGATCCATCGATGCTGCGCGACCATCTGGCGCTTTATGGCCGCCGCGACGATTCAGTGATGCGCCGCCAGATCGACGGGATCAGCGCGGTGCGCTCTACCGCGATCATCCGCCGCATTCCAGGTCGCGGGCAGATGGCCGTGGCGCGCGGCAGCCGGATCACGCTGACGCTGGACGATGGATCATTCGAAAACGGGCGGCTGTTCCTGTTCGCCGCCGTGATCGAGCGGTTTCTGGCCGAATTCGCGACGATCAACAGCTTTACCGAAACCATCATCGAAACCCCCGGGGAAGGGATTGTGGCAAAATGGCCGGCACGGATCGGACGCCGACACACGATCTGACCGCCCGGTTCCTGCAGACGCAGGATATCAGCCGGTCGGGTCTGTTTGCGCTGGTGCGCCAGCTGGAATCGCGCGCGCGTGACAAGCCCCGGCTGGGCACTGCCAAGCGGCCCGAACACAGCATCGTCGATCTGGCGCAAGAGCCGAACATGGGCTTTGCCAGCACCACGCTGACCACAGCCGAACCGGCCAAAGGGCGGATGCGGGTGCGCGGGCACTGGCTGGGGATGACCGGGCCAATGGGGCCGCTGCCGATCCACCTGACCGAGTTCGCGGTGTTTGAGCGGCGCTATGCCAAGAGCCATCCGTTTGGCGATTGGCTGGACATGATCGCCGGGCGGATGCTCCAGCTGTTCTACCGCGCCTGGGCCGAATCGCAGCCAGCCGCGCAGGCAGACCGGCCGGGGGATGACCGCTTTGCCCAGTGGCTGTCGGCGCTTTCCGGCGCGATGGAAGGCGGCCGCGATGACAGCCCGTTTTTCAGCCGCGCCCGCGTTCATTATGCCGCGCTGTTTGCGGGATCACGCAGCGCCATCGCCATACAGGACGCGCTCAGCCACCTGCTCCGCCAGCCGGTGCGGGTGATCGAATACATGCCCAAGTGGCGCGATTTTGAGCCTGAGGATTGCACCCGGCTGGGCCGGTCGTTCAACACGCTGGGCAGCGACGCGGTGCTGGGCGCGCGCATATTCAGTGCCGCAGATGCCTTTCGCGTTGTCGTGCGCGCCACCAGTTACCGCGATTACCTGTCGATGCTGCCGGGCGGCGAACGCTTTGCCGTCGCCGCCGAAGCGATCGAGGCTTTCAAGCCAAGCCATCTGGAATGGGACTTGTGCGTGGAAATCGACAACGCCGATGCTCCCCCCGCGCGCCTTGATGGCCGCAGCCGCCTTGGCTGGACCAGCTGGACCAAGCGCCCCGTTCCCGCCCGCGCCCGCAAGCGCAGCAATTCGCAGCAATCCGCCCAGCCCGAAACCAGCGGCGCGATCCGCGCTGACGCCCATCTTCGCAAATCCAGCATGAAAAAGAGGAAACCGGCCCCATGACCGAAATCAGCCGCAGCGCCCTGTTTGGCCGCCTGAACCAGACCGCGCTCAAAGCCGTCGAGAATGCCACCGGTTTCTGCAAGATGCGCGGCAATCCTTATGTCGAGCTGGTCCACTGGGTGCATATTCTGCTGCAAGACCCGCAGAACGACGTTTCCGCGATCCGTACCGCGTTCGGCCTTGATGATACCAAGCTGGCCCGCGAAGTGGTGGCTGCGCTGGATGCCCTGCCGCGCGGGGCGACATCGATTTCGGACTTTTCACCGCAGATTGAGGAGGCGATCGAGAAAGGCTGGCTCTATGCCTCGCTGCAATTCGGCGCGGGCCGGGTGCGCACCGGGCACCTGCTTTACGGAATGCTGAAAACCGCGACTCTGAAGAACGCGCTGTTCTCGCTCAGCGGCGAGTTTCGCAAGATTCAGGCGGAAAAGCTGGCCGCCGAATTTGAAAGCGTCTGCGCGTCCTCACACGAAACCACGCAGGGCGACACTGGCGGCGCGGCAACGAGCGGCGGCGGCGATGCTGGCGCAGGTCCGGTTGGTGAGGGTGAGGCATTGGCCAAGTTCTCGGTCGACCTGACCGAACAGGCCCGCAGCGGCAAGATCGACAAGATCGTCGGCCGCGATGCTGAAATCCGGCAAGTGATCGACATTCTGCTGCGCCGCCGCCAGAACAATCCGATCCTTGTCGGCGAAGCTGGCGTCGGCAAGACCGCCGTGGTCGAAGGATTTGCCAAGCGCATCGTCGATGGCGATGTGCCGCCGGCGCTGAAAGGCGTCACCTTGCGCAGTCTGGACATCGGGCTGATGCAGGCCGGGGCCAGCATGAAGGGCGAGTTTGAAAAGCGCCTGCGGCAGGTGATTGACGAGGTTGAGGCCAGCCCTACCCCGATCATCCTGTTCATTGACGAGGCCCACACGCTGATCGGCGCGGGCGGACAGGCGGGAACCGGCGATGCTGCCAACCTGCTGAAACCGGCGTTGGCGCGCGGCAATCTGCGCACCGTGGCGGCGACGACTTACGCCGAATATCGCCAGTATTTTGAAAAAGACCCCGCCCTCACCCGCCGTTTCCAGACCGTCGACGTGGGCGAGCCGGAGACGGACAAGGCCATCGCCATGATCCGCTCAGTCGCGCCGATGATGGAAAAGCACCACAATACGGTCGTGCTGGATGAGGCGGTGGAGGCCGCTGTAAAGCTGTCACAACGCTATGTCCCGGCGCGGCAGTTGCCTGACAAGGCGGTCAGCCTGCTCGACACCGCCTGCGCCCGCGTTGGTGTCTCGCAGCACGCCACCCCGGCCCAGGTCGAGGACCGCAAGCGCAAGGTGGAACTGCTGGAAGTCGAACGCGAAATTGCCGCGCGTGAGGCTGGCGGGCAATACACCACCGGAGAACGCCTGCCCAAGCTGGACGAGGCAATTGCCGAAGCGAAGTTAGCACTGGAGGAAGTCTCCGCCAAGTGGGAGCTTGAAATCGCCGCTCTGGCCGGTGTCGTTGCCGCGCGCGATGCCTTGTCAGGTGCAAGAGCCGCCGCTGAAGACGGTGCCGCCGTTGAAAACGAAGACGCGCTCAAGGCCGACCTTACCGCCGCCATCGCCGCCATGCGTGATGCCAGCGGCGATAACCCGATGGTCTTCGGCGTGGTCGATCAGGATGCGGTCGCCGCCGTGGTGGGCGATTGGACCGGCATCCCGATGGGCCGCATGGTCAAGAACGAGATCGAGAGCGTCCTGACCATCGCCGACCAGCTGAAAAAGCGCGTCATCGGCCAGGATCACGCGATGGACGCCATCGCCAAGCGCATCCAGACCAGCCGCGCCAAGCTGGACAATCCGAACAAGCCGGTGGGCGTGTTCATGCTCTGCGGCCCGTCCGGCGTCGGCAAAACCGAGACGGCGATGGTCCTGTCGGAACTGCTGTTTTCCGGCGATGACAGCCTGATCGTCATCAACATGAGCGAGTTTCAGGAAGCGCACACCGTATCGACGCTCAAGGGCGCTCCGGCGGGTTATGTTGGCTATGGCCAGGGCGGCGTTCTGACCGAGGCAGTGCGGCGGCGGCCCTATTCGGTCGTGCTGCTCGATGAGGTGGAAAAGGCGCATCCTGACGTGCACGAGATGTTCTTTCAGGTGTTCGACAAGGGCTTCATGAACGATGCCGAAGGGCGTTATATCGACTTCAAGAACACGCTGATCCTGCTGACCAGCAACGTCGGCACTGAGCTGATCACCACCCTGTCGGAAGACGAGGAGATGAAGCCCGATGCCGAAAGCCTGGCCACCGCGTTGCGCCCTGATCTGCTAAAAACCTTCCCGCCCGCGCTGCTGGGCCGTCTGCTCGTGCTGCCGTATTATCCGCTGTCGCCAGACATGCTGAAGGGCATCGTGCGCATCCAGCTTGACCGCATCGTCAAGCGCGTGTCCGAAAGTCACGACATCGCGTTTTCTTATGGCGACGAAGTGGTCGATCTGATCGTGTCACGCTGCAACGAAGTCGCCAGCGGCGGGCGGTTGATCGACGCGATCCTGACCAACACCATGCTGCCCGAACTGTCGATCGAACTACTGAACCGCCAGATGAACGGCGAGGAAGTGAAGGAAATCGCGGTTGCGGTCGAGGGGGATGGGTTTGGATATACCTTTGGGTAGGCTCTCAGAAGAAGTGGCAGGAAGCATTGGTGGCAGGGTCCGACAATGGTATATTCGGGCTGCCCCTATCGCTGCGGGACGAGACGCCATGAATCGAAAAGCCGCGCCCCTCTTTGCCATCCTGCTGTCACTGGCCAGCCTTGTCGTTGCAACCGGCGCAACCGAGGCGGCAGCTCGGCCGCTGCGTCACGCCCGCGCGCTGCCCGCCGACGTGCGCAACTATATCGCGCGGCGCGATAGTTGCGATCATTGGCGCGGCGAGGATCCCTATGATGCCGCCCGCGCCCGCGAAATCGCCGCAGCTGTCGTTGCGTCATGCAAGGGCACCGACGCGGCGCTGGCTCGGCTGCGTCACCGTTACGCCCGTGATCGCCGCGTCATCACCGCGCTTTCAGGCTATGAGAAGCATATCGAATGACGCTGCGGGGGACGAATCACACGGAACGGCGGGCATGACCAACAGTTGGACACAGAGCGACCGCGACCAGCGCAAGGCCAATGTGGATTCGGCCCGCAAGGTGCAGGCGACGGCAAAGCCTGACGCGCTGAAATTGATGGCCGAATGGGGCGCGCGCAATCTGGTGAAAGTCACCAGTCCGGGCCGGATCGAAAGCTCGGTCAAAGGCTATGTGACGCACATCAACGCGATTGCCGGACAGACGCCGCCGCAGATGTCGACGATCCTGGGGCTTCGCGCCACTGACCTGCTGCACGGCGCCCACGTCTATCGCCTGCGCGCCCTGCCCTCTGCACACCAGTTCGAGGTGCGCGGCTTTACCACGCTGCCAGATGGCGCAGCGCCGCCCGAGGGCAAAGTTGCCGACGAAAGCGGCTATCGCGCCGGTTGGGGCGCGTGGCAGATCGAGCTGACCGCGCCGATACAGGCAGAGTTCCTTGGCGAATTGCAGGCGAACCAGCCTTTCAGCCTGACGGCGCTTGGCAAACCTGCCAACCTCAGCGGCGAGGCCTGGTGGCATGCGAATGAGGCGAAATATCCCAACAGCCGTGAAATCAACGCCTTGCGGCCAGCATTTGCGCAAAAAGTGTACGATTTCGTTGCTGCCTTGCGCAGGGCGGGGGCCATCGTGTCCATCGGATCAACCTTACGCAACCGGGTTCGCGCGCACCTGATGCTTTACAGCTTTCAACTGGCGCGCGGTGATCTGAACCCCCGCCACGTTCCACCGATAGATGGCTGCGACATTATCTGGGATCATGGCGACGAGCTTGCGTCACGCAGCTCAGCAGCCCAGATGCGCGACCTGTTCGGCGTGGTTTACCAGCCCTCGCTCCGTTCGCTGCACATTACCGGTGAGGCAGTGGACATGACGATCAGCTGGCAAAACAACATCACCGTAGAGGACGCATTCCGCCGCCAGCATGTGATCGGCGGGCCGGGCAGCGGAGCCAGCAGCGCCGCGCTGCACGCCATCGGCAAAAGCTATGGCGTGATAAAGCTGCTGTCCGACGCTCCGCACTGGTCGGTAAACGGCCATTGAATAACCGCCCCGCCCCTTTGACAGGAAACCGCCATTGACCACCGCCTATGACCGCGTTGCCTATCCCACCGCTGTGTTCGCGCAGACCCATCCTGAGCGGCTGGCGGTGCTGGCGCGGCTGGCGGGGCTTGATCCGGTAGAGCCTGCCCGCGCCCGCATCCTTGAGATTGGCGGCGGCAATTGCATGAACCTGATGTCTATCGCCACGTCATGGCCGGAATGCGAGGCGCACGGCTTCGACCTTTCCGAAACCGCCATCGCGCGCGGCAGCGACATTGCGGCGCGCGCTGGCCTTGCCAACGTGTCGCTGGCGGTGGAAGACATCTGCGAGGCGCATAAGCGCTATCCGGCCCGCTCGTTCGACTATGTCATCGCCCACGGCGTTTATGCCTGGGTGCCAGACCACGTTCGCGCGGCGACGATGGAACTGATCGGCCACGCCTTGTCCGACCGGGGCGTTGCCTTTGTCAGCTATAACTGCATGCCCGGCGGCCATGTCCGGCTGATCATGCGCGAGATGCTGACGAACCTGATCGGCCACATCGAAGACCCGGACGAGAAGATCGCCGCCACCCGCGATTTTCTGGAACAGTTCGCCAAGCCGCTGGAAACCGACCAGCTATTGACCCGCACCTTGCGCGAGCAGGCAACCGCGATGCTGGAGCGGGCAGACGCAGTGCTGTTCCACGATGAACTGGGCGAGTGTTTCTATCCGCAGACGCTGGCCGATGTCGCGGCGGCAGGCAAGGCGGTTGGCCTAAAATTCCTGACAGACGCGGGCCGCAACCGCCACCTTGACGGGTTTATCGAGGATGAGGTGCTGTCGGACGATCCCGATGAACAGGCGCTGCGCTCGGCAATCCTGTCAGACTATACCGACATGCGCTATTTTCGCCAGACGGCCTTCGTCCGTGCAGAGCAGCAGCCAGACCGGCAATTGAACGCCAGCCGCATCGCGCCGCTTTACCTGACCACCAAGATGAAGCGGCAGGAGGATGGCACGTTCATGCTGAACAAGGACACCATCGAAATCCCCGACGAGGAAATGGCCCAGGCATTGGCACGCGCGGCGGCGGGTGGACTGCGCCGGGTGCCGGTGTCTGAAATCGCCACGACTCCGGTCCAACTGCGCGTGATCCTTCAGCTTTATGCCGAATGGTACGTCAACCTGCACCCCGCGCCGACGCCCTTTCCTGACCGGCCGGGCGAATATCCGCAGACCAGCCCGCTGATCCGATCCATGCTGGAGGGCGGCGACCGGATGATCTGCACGCTCGACCACGGCCTGCTCAAGATAGACCAGAGCGAACTGCGCGCTCTGCTGATGGCGGCGGACGGCACGCGGACAATGGCCGAACTGGAGCAGGCCGGGCACGGCATCCCGCCCGAGGAAGTGCGCGACGCGCTGACCGCCGCCGCATCCCGTGCGCTGATGCGGGCCTGATCGCCCGGCCATGTCCGCCGAACTCACCCTGATCCAGATGTTGCGCGCCATCGCCACCCATCCGGCGGCGCGCAATCTGGACGACGACGCCGCCGTGCTGGACCTTGGCGGCGAGGCACTTGTCCTCACCCACGACATGCTGGTGGAAGGGGTGCATTTCCTGCCCGGACAAGACCCGGCGGACGTGGCGTGGAAGCTGGTGGCGACCAATATATCTGATCTGGCCGCAAAGGGCGCAGAGCCGCTGGGCGTGCTGCTGGGCTATACCTTGGGGCCGGACGACGCGCGTTTCCTCAGCGGCTTGCAGGAGGCCTTGGCGCATTACGGAGCGCCGCTGCTGGGCGGCGATACTGTCAGCCCCGGCGGCGGAGTGCAGGTGCTGGGTATGACCGCGCTGGGCCGCGCTACCGTCCGCCCGGTCCCATCGCGCAGCGGGGCGAAGGCGGGCGACGGCTTGTGGATCACCGGCCCTGTCGGCGCAGCGATGCTGGGGCTTGAGGCGCTGAGGGCAGGAAGCGGCGACGCCAGTGCCTATCTGCGGCCACGCGCGCGCCTTGCCGAAGGGCTGGCGCTGGCCGGGCAAGTCAGCGCGATGATGGACGTATCGGATGGACTGCTGCTCGATGCTGCGCGCATGGCGCGGGCCAGCGGCGTGACCATCGCCATCACCAGCGCCGCCGTGCCCCTTGCCGCGCCGGAGGATCGACGGGCAGAGGCGCTGCGCTGGGGCGATGATTACGAACTGCTGTTCACTCTGCCGCCGGGCACCGCCCCCGCCGCCCCCTCATTTCGCATGGGCGATATACGCGCAGACTGCGGCCATGCCCTGCTGATCGACGAAATTCCGCCCAAGGCAGGCGACAAACTGGGGTTTCAGCACGCCGGTTGAACTACGTTCTGGCTGCTGCCCCCTGATGCCCGCCAACTGCGCCAAATTAACCTGCGATTAAAGGTTGACACCCCTGCCCTGCCCGATAGCCTTTTCAATTGGGGGAACTGCCTATTCCGGGCGGGATATCTCTGTAACAACAAAAATGGAGGGGCAGCGCGTGAATCTCGTCACGATAGCCATAATTCTGGGGCTGGTAGCCGTCGTCTACGGCGCGTTCACCAGTCGTCAGGTGCTGAGCCAATCGGCCGGCAATGCAAAGATGCAAGAAATCGCCGCAGCAATTCAGGAAGGCGCACAAGCCTATCTGAAGCGCCAATATACCGCCATCGCCATTGTCGGCGTGGTCGTCGTGGTGATCGTCGCCTATTTCCTCGGCACCATTTCAGCCGCCGGGTTTCTGATCGGCGCGATCCTGTCGGGTGCGGCCGGGTTCATCGGGATGAACATCTCGGTGCGTTCAAACGTCCGCACGGCGGCTGCCGCACAAGCCGGTTTGCAACAGGGTCTGACGCTGGCGTTCCGCGCCGGGGCCATCACCGGGATGCTGGTCGCAGGCCTCGCGCTGCTCGCGATTGCGGTGTTCTTTTGGTATCTCACCGGACCTGCTGGCTATGCTGCCGATAGCCGCAAGGTGATCGACGGACTGGTCGCGCTGGCATTCGGCGCATCGCTGATCTCCATCTTCGCGCGTCTGGGCGGCGGTATCTTTACCAAGGCTGCTGACGTTGGCGCTGACCTTGTCGGCAAGGTCGAGGCCGGCATCCCCGAAGACGATCCCCGCAACCCCGCCGTTATCGCCGATAATGTGGGCGACAACGTCGGCGACTGCGCCGGCATGGCCGCCGACTTGTTTGAGACTTACGTGGTCACCGTTGGCGCAACGATGGTCCTCACCGCGCTGCTGCTGAAGGGCACAGCCAACCTGCCGACGCTGATGGCGCTGCCGCTGCTGATTGGCGGCGTCTGCATCGTCACCTCGATCATCGGCACCTACTTTGTTCGCCTGGGCAACAGCACGAACATCATGGGCGCCATGTACAAGGGCTTTCTGGTAACGGCGATCCTGTCGGTTCCGGCGATCTGGTTTGCTATCCAGTACGCTCTGGGCGGCACAGGGGCAGACATGGAAACCGCAATCGGCACGCAGGCCTATACTGGCCGGACGCTGTTCTATTGCGCGCTCTTGGGTCTGGTCATCACCGGCCTGATCATCTGGATCACCGAGTATTACACCGGCACCAATTACCGCCCGGTGCAATCCATCGCCAAGGCCTCTGAAACCGGCCACGGCACCAATGTAATTCAGGGGCTGGCGATTTCGATGGAATCGACTGCCCTGCCTACCTTGGTGATCTGCGCTGGCATCATCATCGCTTACCAGCTCGCTGGCCTGATGGGCATCGCCTATGCGGCTACCGCGATGCTGGCGCTGGCGGGCATGGTCGTGGCGCTTGATGCTTATGGTCCGGTAACAGACAACGCTGGCGGCATTGCCGAAATGGCGGGTCTGGACGACGACGTTCGCAAAAAGACCGACGCGCT
>JBDTUQ010000021.1:0-30078 GCA_040007615.1 Novosphingobium sp. | reverse complement strand
CTCCCCGGCACGGGGAGGTGGCAGACGCGAAGCGGCTGACGGAGGGGTCCCACCTCTCGCCAAACGCAGCGCCCGATGGATAGGCGGGACCCCTCCGCCCTTTCAGGGCACCTCCCCGTAGCGGGGAGGATTGGCGGGGATTCAGATTGCAGGTCCTCCACTCTAGCGACTCATGCTGACGTTGCGCCTGTCCTTCGACAAGCTCAGGATGAGCGGGTTTGGTTTGAGTGGGCAGGAAGGGAAGCAAAGATAGCGCGGGAAGATAACTCACGACTCTACGAGCTTACTCACCCAATCCCCAACCGGTCCGAATACAGCAACCGCCCGCCGGACAAATGCCACAGCGCCTCGTTGAAATCGCCTTCGCTCATGGCAAAGCAGCCCTCGCTGCGGCCCAATTTGCCGTATTTGCTCAGCATATCGGGGTTGGCATACCACGCCGGGTGAACGACCAGTGCGCGGTCAAGCGCGTTGGAATTGTCCGGGTCGATGCCGCCCAGCCGGATAGATGTGCCGTATTTGCCCTTGTACCACTCATACGAAATGAACGCCCCGCGCGAGGTGGCGAAGGAGCCGACATCGTTTGAGAAGGTCTTGAGGAATCCGTCGTGTTCCGGGTCTGAACCCTTGCCGTGCGCGACCAGAAAGCTGCGCACTTCGCCCTTTTCCAGATCGGCAAAGTGCAAGCGCGGCAGGGCGGAGGGCAGGCCGAAATCAGCGACGCCAACCATGTCCGTCCGCCAGACGAGATGGCGCACCCGGTCAAGCTGATCCTTGGCTACGCCCAGAATTCGCCGGTGCTGTTCGCTGATCGAATAGGTCTGTGCAAAGACCCGCGACGGCGCGGCGACAAGGCCCAGCGCCGAAAGCGCCCCGGTCTTAATCAGGCTTCTGCGATCCATTTGCAACATTCCGCATCCCTGCCGCAACGCGCCTTAGCGCGGCGTGAATGCGGCCAACATAGCCGGTTTGGGCGAGGTTTTCCAGTCCTGCCGGATTCCGCTGGCCGGTCATAGAGAAAACTGCGTTAAATCTAAATCGTCATTCCGGCGTAGGCCGGAACCCAGCACAAAGAATGAAGTCGTCATATCGCGACGTCGTTCTGTTTTCTGGACTGGGTCCCGGCCTCCCGGCCAAAGGGGCCGGAAGTTTATCCTGAGCGAAGTCGATGGGCCGGGATGACGGAAGGTTCAGATATTCCGCACGGCGCTTTAGTCCCGTTCTATAACCATGCGATCACCGCGCAGCTCGACCCGGCCGATCTGGCTCAGTGCCGATTGGCCGAGCAGGTTGGTCTGCAATCCCTCGACCACCACCACCTGCATGTTGTGAAACGTCTTGCCCGCGACTTCCAGATCTTCGACCGTGTACGTCGCGCCGTTACCGGTGCCTGAAGCTGTGCGGGTGATCGGCTGGAACGCTGCGGTATCGACCGGCAGTCCGGCATCTTGCGCCGAGCCAACCGTCAGCGCGACGAAATCCGCGCCGGTGTCGATCATGAACCGGGTGTCATGCCCATTGACCCGCGCATTCAGGCGGAACTGGCCGCTGTCGTCACGGTCAATCACCGTGCGCCCCTCACCCTCCGCCGGTTCGACCGAGAACGCGCCGTGTGGGGACTGGGTTGGCTGAATGATCGAAGTATCGCCGGGCTGGCCGCCCTGGCCTTTCCCGGCAATCGTCTGCGCCTGCATGGCTAGGCCCGCCATCGCAGCGATTGCGCAGAGGAAAAAGACCAGAACCCGCTTCATCACGCGCGAGGTTAGCGCAAAGGCGTTACCGGAATGCGAACATGCGATTATGCTACTTCAAGCCCGGATCGCCCCCTTCCTTGCCGAAGAAGAAATCAATGTTGAACCAGATTGTAACTGACTTGCCGGTGGCCGTGTCAGTTACATCCATCTTGTCGAATACATGACCATCCATTTTGATAAGGGATTGCATACCTGGCTTGAAGCCCATAAAGTTGAACATGAGGTATTCTTCATCGACTGAGATCGCATACCAAGGCTTATCGCTGCTCTGGCCGTCATTTCCGTCCTTGATCGACGCGATCCACGCTACAATTAAATCGTGATGCAGTTTGGCTTCTGCCCCCCGACCCAGCGCATTGAGCGCGTGCTCGGCAACGAAATTAGCTTCTATATCGATGTAGTTTTCGGCCAGCCTTGTTTCCGCCAGTTTCAGAGCGTTTGCCGGTTCAGATTTCAGCGCATCGAACGCCTTTTTGCTGTCCCCCCACCACAAAAAAGGCATGTAATTGAAGCGGATCAAGTTCTGCTGTCGCAGCCATTTCATATCGCCCGACAAGTCACCCTGCTTCACTTTGGCGATTGCCAGGTCAAATGCGGCGGCATCAAATCCTTTTGCCGGAGCGGATTGTGCCAGCGGTGCCAAGATCACCGACAGCAAACCGATCAGCGACAACAACCCAGTTTTGATCATTACTCTCATATCCGTCCCCCAAAATTGGCAGATCGCCGTCAGCCGACCACCGCAACTCCGGTGGCGTCGCTCATTTCCGCCTCGATCTGCGCCGCCTTGGCCTCAACCAGGCCAACGATGTGATCGAGCATGTCGGCGCTTTGCACGTGGTGGTCGGTCACGCCCGAAAGATAGACCATGTGCTTGCCGTTGCCGCCGCCGGTCAGGCCGATGTCGGTTTCGCGCGCTTCGCCGGGGCCGTTAACCACGCAGCCGAGGATCGAGAGCGAGAGCGGCGTCTTGATGTGGCTCAGCCGCTGTTCCAGCGCCTCCACCGTGCGGATCACGTCAAAGCCCTGCCGCGCGCAGCTGGGGCAGGAAACCACGCGCACCCCGCGCGTGCGCAGGCCCAGAGATTTCAGAATTTCAAAGCCAACGCGGACTTCTTCTTCCGGCTCGGCTGACAGCGAGACGCGGATGGTATCACCGATCCCCGCCCACAGCATGTTGCCCATGCCGATGGCGCTTTTCACGGTGCCGCCGATCAGGCCGCCTGCTTCGGTGATGCCAAGGTGCAGGGGGCAGTCAACCGCATCGGCCAGTTGCATATATGCGGCGACGGCCAGGAACACGTCGCTGGCCTTTACCGCCACCTTGTATTCGTGAAAATCGTGGTCTTGCAGAAGTTTGATATGATCGAGCGCGGATTCCACCAGTGCTTCGGGGCAAGGCTCACCGTATTTTTCCAGCAAGTCTTTTTCCAGACTCCCGGCGTTGACCCCGATGCGGATGGCGCAGCCATTGGCTTTGGCGGCGCGGACCACTTCGGCGACACGCTCTGACGAGCCGATATTGCCGGGATTGATCCGTAGGCAGGCCGCGCCAGCATCGGCGGCTTCCAGCGCGCGTTTGTAGTGAAAGTGGATGTCGGCGATCAGCGGGACTTTGGCGGCGCGGACGATTTCGCGCAGTGACGCCGTGCTGGCTTCATCAGGGCAGGAAACGCGGATCAGATCGGCCCCGGCATCTTCGCAGCGGCGGATCTGGTCGATCGTTGCCTTGGCGTCTGATGTCAGGGTGTTGGTCATGGTCTGCACGGTGATCGGCGCGTCGCCGCCCACCGGGACAGCGCCGACCATGATCTGGCGGCTGGTACGTCGCGCGATATCGCGCCAGGGTCTGATGGATGACATGACGCCGCGTATAGGCGGTTAGCGCGCCGAGGCGAAGGGGTTATCTCTCACCCGGAAAACTTGTCCGCCTTTCGCTTGCCCAGTCGCATATTGCCTTCCAGCCGGGCGCGGAGCTGGGTGTAATAGGCCTCCAGAAAGGCGCGTTCGTCGCCGCTGCCGGGGTCCCATGTGAGCTTGCGGCAGATCGCCTCGTGCACTGCCGCCAGCGCCTCTGGCCGGTTTTCGCGCAAGACCCGTTCCAGCGTTTGCAGTTCGAACTCGCCGTAAATCGCCAGTTCCTTGTCGCCAAAGCGGTAGGCTGCGCCGGTTTGCCCGCTGCCTTGCCCGCGCGCGACGTTGCCCAGTGACATCGCCGTCTCCAGCTTGCGGCGCGGGGCTTCGACCACCCATGTCCCCGCGATCAGGTCGCCCGCGCGCAGACGGTCACGGTTGAAGCAGGGGAACAGGGCAAAGATGAGGAACCACGCGGCGGCGGCAATTCCGGCTGCGCCCATATCGCCGCCATCACGCGCCGAAAGCAGGAAGCTGACCGGCAGGAACAATTCGATGTCGCGCAGCAGGTTGCGCGCCAGCACCATCTCGGTCGTCAACCGGCCCCCGTCGCGCGCGGCGATGCGAATGCCGGATATGCGCTTGCCCGGCGTGGCTCCGCGCGGCCCTAGCTCAAAGAACAGGAACCACGCATTACGGAACAGGAACATCGCCGCGATCCACAGGACAAACAGGAATTGCAGCGCCTGCGCGACCGGATCGCCCGCCGCCCGCCGCGCATCGATATGGGTGACGCCGCCCGCCAGATAGATCAGGAACAGCGTCGTCGCCACGATCAGGGCGCCGATCATCATCAGATCAAGCAGCAGCGCACCCAGCCGCGCGCCGCGACTGGCGACCGTCAGGCGCAGGGCAATGCCCTCTGGCGTGATCAGCGTGCGTTCGCGTCCATCGCCGCGCGGGCGTTGTACAGAAGCGGTTGCCGCGCTCATGCGCCCGCTCCGGCGCGGGGTCGCAGGGCGACGAAATAGGCTATCCAGAACACCAGCATCGATCCACCCACCGCCAGCCTGCCGGGGGTATTGTCGATCAGCTGACGGGCGAACGCCTCAAGCACCGCTGCAACGATCAGCATAAGCACCACCCCGGCCATGACCGTCGCCGCGCGCCGGCCTGCCTGCGCCACCGCAACCATGACCGGGCGGTCCCCCGGAAACGCCATGCTGCGCCCCACATGCAACCCCGCAGCGCCTGCGAGCAGGATGGCGAACAGCTCGGTCGTGCCGTGGACCGAAAGCCAGCCGACTATGTCCAGCGTAAGCCCCTGCCCGTGGTAAAGCCACAGCATCGCGCCCAGTGTGGCCGTGTTCTGCACCAGCATCAGCAGCGAAGGGATGCCAAAGGCAAAGCCCAGCGCGAAGGCCAGAATCGATACTTGCGCGTTGTTGCTGAACAGATAGGCGGAAAAAGCGGACAGCGGATCGTCCTTGCCGTGGCCGAACAGCGTACCGTGCAGGACCGCGCGGGTTGCGCCCGGCACGCGCTCATCAGCGAACTGGCCGGGGACGAGGGTATAATACCAGTCTGGATCGCTGGCGACCAACAGCCAGCCGACCACCGTTCCCGCCACCATCACCGCCAGCGCCACCGCCACATCCAGCGCGATTTCGCGCACCGCCGCCGACCAGCCGCCGCCGAGGAATTGCTTCAGCCAGCCGCCAAGTGACTGGCGCGGGCCATAGACCTGAAACCACGCGCGCTGCACCAGCCCTTCCAGATAGGCCAGCGTCGCGGCATCGAGCGAGGTTTCCCGCGCCACCGAAAGGCTGGAGGCGACCGTGCGGTACAATACCGGCAGCGCCAGCAGATCATCGTCGGAAATGCCGCGCAGGCGTCCGGCCTCCATGCGGCGCACGATGGCCTCCAGCCGCTGCCAGTCGCCCTCGCGCTCTTGCCGGAAACGGTCAGACCGCAGCGCGGCGGCGGCAATCGCGGCGTCCTGCACCGCCGCCTGCTTGCCGCCGAACAGGCCCGCCAAGGTGAAGCCTTGCGATGCCATCAGCCGATCGCTCCCCTGCGCTTGACCGCCAGATAGGCGTCGATCAGCCGGTTGCCGATCAGGTCGTGCCGGGCTTCGACCACTTCGACGCCGATCTGGCGCAAGCGGCGGATCACCAGTGCGCGCTGGCGGAGCAGGGCGTCGGCAGACACCGCGCGCGACAGTTCTGCCATGCCAAGCGGCGGCGCGGCGGCGATGCCTTCCAGTTCGGCGTCGGCCATTGTGACGAACAGCACGAGGTGGCGCTTGACCAGCCGGGTGACGCTTTCGATCATCAGTTCGGCGCTGGTGGGATCGGTGAAATCGGAAAATACGATGATCAGCGAGCGGCGTTGCAGCCGGCCTGCCAGCGTCGCCAGCGCGAGGGTAAAGTTCGGCTCCTGCGCGTGGTAATCCAGCGCGGCGGCGGCGCTTTGCAGGCGGTGGAAATCGCGCGCATCGCTGATGAACGGAGTGGCGAGTTCGGGCTTGGCGGCAAAGCCGAACAGCGACACCCGGTCGCCGCCTTTCAGTGCGACATAGGCCGTCGCCAGCGCGGCGGAGACCGCCCGGTCAATGCGCGGCATTCCGGCCACCGGCTCGCACATCGCCTGCCCGCAATCAAAGGCGAAAACGATCTGGTTGTTACGCTCTGCCTCGTATTCCTTGGCATAAAGATGCGCGTGGCGAGCGGACGATTTCCAGTCGATCCGCCGCCGGTCCATGCCCGGCTGGTATTCGGCCAGCGCCTCAAACTGGGTGCCTTCGCCGCGCATCCGGCGCGCTATCATGCCGAACTGGGCATCGCGCATGAAAGCTTGCAAGGCGGGTGAACGGACCGGGGCGAGGTTGGGCCAGACGCGCACCGCTTGATCCAGAACGCGCACATGTTGCCGCGCCCCCAGTCCCAGCGGACCCTGCCAGCGCAGCCAGCCGCATGTTAGCGTGCCAGTGCCGCGCCGCACTGCGGTGAATGCGCTACCGCCCTGCCACGTATCGCTGCTGGCATCGCGTTTGAGCTGGAAAGACAGCCGCCCGCCGGGGACCAGCCGGGGGGCCACTTCCAGTGCGATTTCGGCGCGGGAGGCAAGTCGGCCAGGCAAGTCGGCCAGTGCGATGATCTGGCCGGCCTCGCCCACTTCGCAATCGGCAGGCGCGATGATCTTAAGTTCCACCAGCGGCCCGGCGGCCAGCGCATCGGCCACGACCAGCACCAGCAGCGTCAGCCCCAGCGCGGGCGCAACCACCCATGCACCGGGCATGATCGCCGCGACCAGCAGCGCCACCGGCGCCGCCAGCGCAATCAGGATCACCGCGCGGGAGGTGGGGATTATGGGGGTCATGAGCGAGGCACAGTCAGCGCGCGTCCTTCGACAGGCTCAGGATGAGCGGGGATTGGATATTGGCAATATAAGCAATCCGCTCATGCTGAGCTTGTCGAAGCATAGGCGCAACGCCCGCAATCACCGTGGTGCCTCGGCCTGGGCGACCAGTTCAGCCACCAGCGCCTCAACCTGCTTGCCCTCAATCTCCGCCGCCGGGCTGAGCAGCAGGCGGTGGCGCAGGACGGCGGTGGCCAGCGCCTTCACATCATCGGGCAGCACATAGTCGCGCCCCGCCAAAGCCGCCCGCGCCCGCGCCGCATTGGCCAGCAGCACCGCCGCGCGGGGGCTTGCCCCGGATGACAGATCGGCGCTGTCGCGGGTCGCGCGGATCAGCCGGACGACATAATCGACCACGCTGTCAGCCAGCTTGACGGTTTTCACCGCTGCCGCCGCCGCCGCCAAAGCCCCGGGATCAGTCACCGCCTCAATGCCGAAATCGGCGGGGCGGGGCGATCCGGTGCGCTCGCCAAAGCGGGACACGATCCGCGCCTCTTCCTCATGGCTGGGATAGGGGATCAAGAGCTTGAACAGGAACCGGTCAAGCTGCGCCTCGGGCAAGGGATAAACGCCCTGACTTTCGATCGGGTTCTGCGTGGCGACAACAGTAAAGTGCGCGGGCAGCATCTGCGATTCGCCGTCCAGCGTCACCCGGCGTTCCTGCATCGCCTCAAGCAGCGCGGCCTGAGTCTTGGGCGGGGTGCGGTTGATCTCGTCCGCCAGCAGCAGGTCGCAGAAGATCGGCCCGCGTGTGAGGGTGAACTGGCTGGTCTGGAAATTGAACAGGTTGGAACCCAGAATGTCGCCCGGCATCAGGTCCGGCGTAAACTGGATGCGCCCGAAATGAAGGCCCAGGCTGGCGGCAAAACACTGCGCGAGCAGGGTCTTGGCGGTGCCCGGCGGGCCTTCCAGCAGGACATGCCCTTGCGCCATCAGTGCGACGAGCAGGTGATCGACAGTGTCGGTCTGCCCGACCACCGCCTTGGCCACTTGCCCGCGAATTGCTTCGGCCAGCTGGCCGACCTGATCGAGGGACAGGGTTTGGACTTCGCTCATCGGGTCAGCATCCTTTCAAGGGCATGGAGAGCCTGTCCGGCGCGAAGCAGTTCGGCCGGGCGGCGGGCGCTGCGCAATTGCGCGGCGGTAAGGGAAAAAGGCGGGGTATCGGATGAATAGCCTGACGATCTGGCCGCCAGCGCGCGGTCGATGGCGGCTTCGGTGGCATCGGCGTCGGCATGGCGCGGCAGGGCAAGCTCGTGCGCCAGCCGGTCCCGCACCAGCGCGGCATAGGGCGCGCCCAGCAAGTGCAGGCGTCTGCTGCGGCGGATCAGTCCCGCAGAATTGGCGACCAGCGCGGTCTTGCCAAAGGCGATGGCTCGCGCAGGCGCAGTTGGCGGTCCAAACCGCTGGAACGCGCGCCAACCTACCGCCAGCGCCGCCAGCAGCAGGCACAGCGTTGCGGCCAGAAACGGCGGCTTGAACGCCAGAGTCAGCAGGTTGGCGTTGCGCTTGAAGCCGGGCAGGGTGAGGTCAAACGTCACGCTCTTGCCCGCATCGCCCGCCGCCGCGCGCACCAGCGCCAGCGCCCCCAGCGCGGTATTGCGATCAGCCATGCCGTAATTGTCGAGCAGGTCAGGTTCGAACACCACCACCAGCGGATAGATCTGGTCGTCATCTCCATCAGACGAATCGTAATTGTCGAGGCTGCGGGCATCCAGCGCCGGGGAGTATCCCTGATCGGCCACATAGGCCGCCAGCAGGTGCCCGCCGCGTGTCATCACCAGCGGCACCAGCGACCGGCCCTTGCCCACCTCTATCACGTTCTTGTCGGGCAAAGTGCCGCCAAGATCGTGGCCCACCCATTGCCCGCTTGCGTCCTTGACCACGGCGACGCCGACATTGTCGAGGAAGCCCGGCCAGTTCGGCGGACCGATCTGGTCCAGCGCCACCCAGCCTTTCGGGGCAGACTTGTTGATCAGCCGGGCGGGCATGGCCAGCCACTTGGGCGTGATGATCAGGGTCGGGCCGATGTTGCGGCGCGCATCGACGATATGGGCGATTTCCTTGCCATCGGCATTGGCGGGCGGGGTCAGGATCAGCAGGCCCGGCTTGTCCAGTGCCGAAGGAGTCTGCGCGCGGTGGACGTCATAGCCCTGCTTTTCCAGCAGCAAGGCCAGCGCGGCATAGCCGTTCAGCCCTTTACCGCCGACATGATCGCCGCCGTTGTTGGTGTCGGCACCGGTCATGCCTGAACCGATCATGTAAAGCAGCGCCACGAACACCGCCGCGCCAAACACGACCATCGCCAGCACAGCACGCGGCGCAAAGGGGCTGGCCGAAGGGGCGTTTGGTGCGCTCATTTCAGGGGTCATTGCAGGGGTCATTGCAGTCCGGCCAGTGCGAAATCGGCATAGGCGGCGCGGGCGGATTGCCAGTCTGCGGCATCAAGCGGGCGGAGCGCGAACAGGCTGCGCTCTACCAGCGCGGTGATCCGGGCAAAGGCGGTGCGCGCGCGTTCGGGCAGACCGGCGATCCCCGCGATCTCGCGCGCGGTGCTGGCGGGGTTAAGCCAGTCGGGCCGGGCCAGCGCGATTTCGCCCACGCTGCGCATCAGCAGCAAGTGCGCCGCCTCGTCAAAACGGCCCGCTGCGGCCAGCTTGTCGGCATCGTCCAGCAACGCCAGCGCGGCGGCGCGGTCGGGTGCCCATTCGGGTTCTTTCGCCGCCTTCGGTTTGCGGCGATAGCCAAGCAGGGGCGAAAGCAGCCGCCACAGGACGAACAGCGCGGCGATCGCCGCCAATGCCAGCATCACCTTGGACAGGATCGGCCATGACATGCCGATAGCCTCGCCCACCGGCTCCAGAATGCGTTTGAGGAACCTGCCGATGGCCTCAAGCCAGGCGGGCGGCTTTGGCGGCACCTGCACCACCGGCTTGACGGGCGCGAACTGGATGTCGGCGGCATCGCGCACGCTCTGCCAGTCGCGCAGCGCCTCGCTGGCCCCGGCACCTGGACCTGTATCCCCGGAAACTGCTGCCGAACCACCACTCACGCGGCTGTGGTGCCACGCTGGCGCGGCGGGCGCAAGTTACCCGCGAACCATGCCCTGCCGGTAGGTTCCCAGAAGGCGCAAGTCCTTGCAGTGGAACGCCAGTTCCTCGATTGCCAGGTCCACTGCCGGATCACCCGGAGCGCCGACAATATCGGCATAGAACATCGTCGCGGCAAAGCTGGCGCCCTTCTGGTAACTTTCCAGCTTGGTCATGTTGACGCCATTGGTGGCGAAACCGCCCAGCGCCTTATAGAGCGCGGATGGCGTATTCTTCACCTCGAACACCAGCGTGGTCATCGCGGGTTGCCCGGCTAGTTCCCCGGAATCCAGCGGCTTGCGCGAGAGGACGACAAAGCGCGTGGTATTATCCGTCGCGTCCTCGATTCCTTCGGCAACGATCTGCAATCCATACATTTCGGCGGCGATTCGCGGCGCAATGGCGCAGGCCTGCGGGTCGCCCTGTTCCTTGACAAAGGCCGCCGCGCCCGCCGTATCGGCATATGCCATCGGCACGATCCCGCGTGCCCGCAAGTAATTGCGCGTCTGGCCCAAGGCCTGCGGATGGCTGTAAGCGGCGGCGAACGGCCCTGTCGATCCATCGTCGTTCGGCAGGCCCATCAGCGCATAACTGATCGGCAGGAAGTATTCGCCAACGATGTGCAAGCCGCTTTCAGGCAGCAGGAAATGAATGTCGGCAACCCGGCCATGCTGCGAATTCTCAATGGGAATCATCGCCCTGTCGGCCTGCCCATCTTTCACCGCATCCAGCGCGTCTTCAAAGCTGAAGCACGGCAACGGCAGGCAATCGGGGGCATAGTCAATCGCCGCGCGGTGGCTGTTACAGCCCGGCGCGCCCTGAAACGTGACCACCCGCGATGGATCGGCGGCGGCGGCGCGGGTCAGGTCTTCGACCAGGGTAAGGGCGGGCTGAGGAAAACTGTGCATGGTGGGCTGCGCTTAATCGTGTCGGCACAAAGCCGCAATGGCTCTTGCACTTGGCCACTGTGCTGACTAGAGCGCGGGTCGAACGCCCGGATGACACATTTCGGGGGCAAATTTTCGGGGCTACTTTCGATGGACGATCGTACCAACACTACTTCTGGCTGGGTGCTTTTTTCGGGCATCGTCGCGCTGGGCCTTTCCAGCCTGTCGGCGCATCACTTCATGGCTGACAAGAACGAGCGCCCGGAAAAGATGGGCTACGAGATTGCGGGCGTCGTCCGCGAAGGTGGCGAAGGCGCCGCTGCGGAAACGCCGATCGAGGCGCGCCTTGCCGCTTCCGATCCGGCCAAGGGCGCCAACACTTTCAAGAAGTGCACATCGTGCCACACCGATACTGCGGGCGGTCCTGGGGGGATTGGTCCTAATCTTTACGGTATTGTCGGCCGCGCGATCGCATCTGGCTCGTTCGCCTATTCTGACGATCTGAAGAAGGTTGGCGGCAAGTGGGATTGGGCGAGCCTTGACCACTGGCTCAAGCATCCCAAGTCGATGGCCGCTGGCACCAAGATGACCTTCGCCGGTCTGGAAGACGGGGCTGACCGCGCCAATGTGATCGCCTATTTGAACACGCAAGGTTCAAACCTGCCGCTGCCTGCGGCTCCCGCTGCGGCACCTGCCGCCGATGCCAAGGGCGCGGCGCCTGCTGCTGGTGCTCCCGCTGGTGCTCCAGCTGCACCTGCTGCCAAGTAAGCGTTACGGTTCAGAGATACACAAAGGGCGGGGCCGCAAGGCTCCGCCCTTTTTGCTTGCTTGCCGCCCGCGCTTTACAGGCAGGCCGTGACTGCCTAGCCTCGCACTTTTACGGCCGATGGGCCAATTGGGGAGTGGGGCCATGAAGGGTGTGCGGGTGCCGGAACGGGCGTACAGCATCGTGCTGTGGATCGTTTCCGTGGTCTTTGCCGGGTTCATCATCGGGCTGGGCAATCTGGTCATCGGCGATTTGCCCCAAGTGGAAGAGCGGGTGATGTACGCCCCGGCGGCTGACAGTCCGGCCAAACGGACACTCGACACCCAGCTCAAGGCGATTGCCGTCAAACGCGGTGAAATCGACGACAAGTTGCAGATCGCCCGGATGCAGCTTGAACAGGCGCAAAAGGCCTCGGCCACCGGAACCGAGACATTCCAGGCGTGGATCGCGGCGCGCACTGCCACCACCAATCCGCAGCAAGACCCCGAAGTGCTGTCGCGCACGCGCGAGCTGGAACAGCTCAAAGCAAACGAGCGCACGGTGCAATCCACCATCGATGCGCTCGATTCCCAGCGTGTGCCGCTGGAACAGCAGGAAACCGCGCTCAATGATCGTCAGGCGCAGATCGACACGGCCGCCGCTCCGGCGCTGGAACGGGCGGAATTTGCCCAGGAACTGCGCGTTTTCGGCCTGCGCCTGCTGATTACCCTGCCGATGTTGCTGGTCGCCGCGTGGCTGGTCGCCAAAAAGCGCAAGAGCGATAGCTGGCCGCTGATGCGCGGGTTTGTGCTGGCGGCGGTGTTTGTGTTCTTTGTCGAGCTGGTGCCCTATCTGCCCAGTTATGGCGGTTATGTCCGCTATATCGTCGGCATCGTGCTCACTTTCGCGGCCGGGCATTTCCTGATCAAAAACATGCGCAACTATCTGGCACAGCGGCAGGAAGTGGAAAAGCAGGCCGAACAGGATCGCCGCAAGCTGGTCAGCCATGACGAGGCGTTCAAGAAGATGGCGGCCAAGGTCTGCCCCGGCTGCGACCGCCCGACCGCCACCACCGAAGGCGCAGAATCGAACTTCTGCGTCCACTGCGGCATGACGCTGTTCAACCATTGCCCCAGTTGCAACACCCGCAAGATGGCGTTTTTCCGCTATTGCATGACTTGCGGCACACCGGCGCAGGACACCGCCGAAGCACCTGCCTGAGGGCAATAAATCCGCATTGCCTGCTTGAAAGCGGGCCGTGCGATGGACATAGGGATAGCATGAGCCAAAAGCCGGAAAATCCCGATCAGTCCGCCCCTGCCAGCACTGCCCCTGCCAGTCCTATCAGGGCTGAGCGTAGCTGGACCGGTGCCGCAGTGGTCGCCGGGGCGGCAATCGGCTCGGCGGCGCTGACTGCGGCGCTTATGTACGCCACGCGGCGCAACAAGAAGCCAGCCACACCGCCGCACCCCGAACAGGCACCGGAGACTGATTGACATGAAGGCAGTTACCTCGATTTCCGGCAAGGCGTACCCGTTTGGCCGCAAGAACGTCGATACCGACGTGATCATTCCCGCAGTCTGGCTGAAAACGATCAGCCGCGACGGGCTGGGCCAGGGATGCTTTGAAATTCCCCGGCAGGAACCCGGCAACGTGTTCGAAGACCCGGCCTACAAGGGCGCACCGATCCTGATCGCGGGCGATAATTTCGGCTGCGGTTCCAGCCGCGAACATGCCGCCTGGGCCTTGCTCGACATGGGCGTAACGGCGGTGCTGGCACCCAGCTTTTCCGACATCTTTTCGGGCAACGCCTTCAAGAACGGCATTCTGGCGGTGGCGCTGCCGCAGGAACAGATCGACCGCCTGATGGAAGTGGCCAAGACCGATTCGATCACCATCGATCTTGACACGCAAACCGTGACGACGCCTTTTCAGGACCGCTTCACGTTTGAAGTGGACCCGTTCCGCAAGCACTGCCTGCTTAACGGGCTGGACGAAGTGGGGCTGACCTTGGCCCGGCACGACGCCATTTCCGCATACGAGGCTCGCGCCGCGCAGGATTTGCCTTTTCTGGCACAAGGCGTCGCTGCCTGAAGATTGGCGCTCTGCCTTGGGCTTGCGGGGGGCATCGCCGGGGACTATCCTGTCACACGATCAGCAAAGGGATTATCCATGACGACTTTCCAGGACCGTGAACGCGCCGAAGAGGCCAAGTTTGCCCATGACGCAGACATGCTGTTCCGCGTCCACGCCCGCCGAAACCGTCTGCTTGGCCAATGGGCCGCAGAGCGCATGGGGCTTTCCGCTGTAGAGGCCGAATCCTATGCCAAGGGCGTGGTTCAGGCCGATTTCGAAGAAGCGGGCGACGAAGACGTGATCCGCAAGCTGCTCGGCGATCTGACTGCCGCGCAAGTCGATACCACCGAGGCCGAAATCCGCACCGCGCTGGAGGCCAAGCAGGTTGAGGCCCGCCGCGCGCTGATGGGCGAGGGATAGGCACCGCGCGATGGCCATGACCGCGTCTGATATCGAGAGCCTGATTCGCGCGGCCATTCCCGATGCGCAGGTCACGATCACCGATCTTGCCGGGGACGGCGATCACTATGCGGCGCATGTCGCGTCGTCTGCATTTACCGGCAAGAACCGCGTTGCCCAGCACAAGCTGGTCTATGAGGCACTGGGCGGGCGCATGGGCGGCGAACTCCACGCCTTGCAACTGACGACGAGCGTTCCCACCTGAGCTTTAACGGCTTTTCAGCCCCCCATTCACATTAAAGGCCTGCTGCACCGATGTCCGATTCCCAGACCCGCATCGCCCAGATCGTCGGCGGCAACGATGTCGTGCTGTTCATGAAAGGCTCGCCACTGTTTCCGCAGTGCGGCTTTTCCAGCAAGGCAATCGCCATCCTTGAACACCTTGGCGTCGGCTATCAAAGCGTCGACGTGCTGCAGGATATGGACATCCGTCAGGGCATAAAGGCCTATTCCGACTGGCCGACCATTCCGCAGCTTTACGTCAAAGGTGAATTCGTTGGCGGCAGCGACATCATGATGGAAATGTACGAGGCGGGCGAACTGGAACAGCTGATGTCCGACGCCGGTGTTGCCCGCGCTTCCTGAGTTCTATCCCGCGCAAAAATGAAAGGCCCGCGAGTGGGAAGCTCGCGGGCCATTTCTTGTGGGACGTTGGTATTTGGGGAGGCGGGACCCGGATGACCGGGGGGGTCGGCCCCGCCTCAATAGACTGCTTTAGGGTACCAAGCTATATGCAGGCACCGTGCCAAACAGAAACAAACGTGATAAATCAGTGGTTTACAAGTTTCCGACCCGACTGGAAGATGCCGATTTGTAAAATAGACCGACACAATTTGCCGCTTGCCAGCCCATGCCTGCCGCGCGAAGAGAAAGACCATGTCTGATTCCACTGCCGATCCGCTGATCACCATCCCTGCCGCGACTGTCGTTGTGTTTCGCCGCGACGCCGATGGCGGGCCGCCGCAGATCTTGATGCTTGAACGGTCGGGCACCATGCGTTTCGCGGGCGGCGCGGCGGTTTTTCCCGGCGGACGGGTGGATGAGGCGGATCGTTTGCTCGCCGCGCGGCTGCTGCCCGATGCACACGCCGAAAATCCCGCAGACGCCGCCGCCCGCGTCGCCGCCGTGCGCGAGACGCTGGAGGAAGCCGGTCTGGTGATCGCCGTCAACGAGCCTGTCAGCGCCGTAGCGGCGGTTCAGGCGCGGGCGCATCTGCTTGAATCAGGCGAGCTGGCGCCGGTTCTTGAACAGTTCGGCTGGACGCTGGACCTTGGCCGCCTGCAAGCCTTTGCCCATTGGTGCCCGCAGATGCACCGGGCTTTCGACACCCGGTTCTACCTCGCGGATCTGGGGACAGGCGCGGTCGAGATCGCCGTTGATGCGACAGAGAACAGCCACATGTTCTGGGCCAGCGCCGCCCAGGTGCTGGCTATGGCCGACCGGGGCGAATTGCTGGTCATCTTCCCTACGCGCCGCAATCTTGAACGGCTGGCGTTGTTCGGCAGCTTTGCCGAGGCGGTGGAGCATTGCCGGGTCACCCCGGTTTTGCCGATTTCACCATCGCGCATCACACGCGATGGAGAGCTTTACCTGACCATTCCCGAAGGACTGGGCTATCCGGTCACTGCTGAACCGCTCAGAACCGCCAAGACCGCTTCATTCACTGCGACGCCCGCTGCGCCCTCAGACCCAGCGGCGTGACCAGAAACAGGCCGACGGCGATGGTGATGATCGCGAAGTCATAACTGCCGGTGCGCTCGTAGATCGCCGATGAACCGATGATCGCCGCCGCGATAGCGTCAGACCGGCCTGCGTAATTTCCCTTATGGCCCCGCCAACTGCCCGTTTGCGCCCATCCGTTAAGCATGAGCTATGGGCATCATCCAGACAGAAGGCGCAGCCACAGCCGTCTTCGCGTGCGATTGCCCGTGCGGAGCTCTATCCAAGCAATTCGACTGAACGGAACCCGACATGAAAGCTTATCTGCACTTCCTGCTGAGATGCAGCCACGGTGCCACGGCCATCGAATACGGGCTGATCGCGGCGCTGATTGCCGTGGCGATCATGACTACGGTCGGCGGCATGGGCTCCACGCTCAAGAGCACGTTTTCCAAGACCTCATCCGGCGTCAGCAGCGCGAATGCGGCCTGATTATCACCGCGTAACCACCATGTAAGGCGCCCACAGCGCCGGGTTACGCGCATCGGCCAGCGTCTTGTCGTGCATGACCGCCAGAATTGCGACGCGCAGCGCCGCGTCGGCGGTTCCGGTGCGGCGCATCGCATCCACTATACCCAGCGACAGGCGCGGCGAAATGTCGTCGCGCACCGGCCAGTGGCTTGCCACCACCCGCCGCGCGCCCGCGAACAGGAATGCCCGCGCAAGACCGGTATAGCCAGCCGCGCTTGGCTGGCTGCCCCCGGCGGTGTCGCAGGCTGACAGGATCACCCACTGCGCATCGGTATCAAGTTGCGCCGCTTCTGAAGCGCTCAAAAGGCCGTCGTTCGCGGTCCCGCTCCCTCCTGAACTGAGCACCAGCGCAGGCTCACTGTGCAAATCGAATGCACCCGCCACCAGGCCATGCGTGGCAAACAGCAGGACGCCCAGCTTGTGCAGGTCCAGCGCCCGCAGCGCCGCCTCGGTCGCCGCACTTCCGCTCAACACTACGGGCGTGCCATAGCGTGACAGGCTGCGGGCTATCGCCGCCATCTCGCCCACCGCGCCGGGGAGCGGCGCCAGGTCCAGCCCCGGGCTTCGCTTCGCGCTGTTGCCCGAACCCGGATCAGGCGCGCCAACCGCGACCAGCCGCCCGGATGCCGAACCTGTGCTACGGTCGCCGCCCATCGCCCATAGCGAGGGCACGATGGACATGGCGTGATCCTCGATCAGGAACCTTGCCCCCTTCAGGCTCGTGGAGGGTCTGCTGACCAGCAGGCTTAACGGCAGGGTGGAAAGGATGTCGCCAATCGCCAGCCGCAGCCGCATATGCGGGCGGACCAGCGCGGCCACCGGCGGCGTGAAAATCCCGCGATAGAGCGCGGCGGCGGCGGCAATGTCGAAATCCTCCGCCCGCCCCATCTCTATGCCGCTGCGCACCCGGCTAACCAACGCTCGCAGATCGTGCCGCCGTATCGGATCTCTGCCCAGGGCCACGCCCTTGCGGGTGAGCGCCAGGGTATAAAGCCCCAGATCGCTTTCCGCGCTGATCAGCAGCGCCTCGTCCGGTCGCAACCGCGCTTGCGCTTCGGCCAGGGTCAGGCGGCGGGGGCGGAGCAGGGCGCGAAAGGCCGGGAAGGCGGCGTCCAGTTCACCATCCAGCACCGCCAGCGCCGCCGTCCTCTGGGCCAGCCGCTGCACGGCCGCTGTGCGCTCAGCCTCGCTGGCCTGTCCGGCAGTCAGCAGCGCGGTCATGACCTGATCGGCGTCGGCCTTGTCGGCGCTGGCCTGCTGGCGGCGGCGTAGCAGCGTGCCGAGCGCGGTATTGCCCGACTGTTCGCGCTGGGTCACGGCAACCGCGGCGCGGCTGGCGTCGGTTTCGACCATGACTTGCAGCACCTGAAAGGCAAACTCGTTGTCGCCCGCCAGCACGGCAGTCTGCAGCGCCTGACTATACGCCTCAATATTGTCGAGCACGCCCACGACCTGATTTTTGGACACCTCCATCTGCTCGTTGGTTGCCACCGAAAGCAGGAAATTGCGCCTGACCAGTTCCAGCCCTTCGGTGGTCTGCCCGCGCAAGGCCTTGATCCAGCCGAGCGCGATGCGGCTGTTGGTGGTCTGGAAATGGCTTTCCGGGCGGAACCCGGCAATGGCGGTGACTGCGGCGCTTTCCACTGCCTCCGCCTCTGCCAATTGCCCGGCATGGGCCAGCGAGGGGCCAAGCTTGAAGTTGTTGAGCGCGGTTTCCACTCGCGCGGGCTGCGGGAGGGCAGACAGGATCGCGGCGGCCTTTTGCCGCCATGCCAGCCCCGTGTCGCGGTGCCCGGCGCGGTCCGCCGCTTGCGCCAGGCCGAAACAGGCGCGGACGATAGACGTCGGCTCGCCCCCTTCCTGCGCCAGTTCCATCTGCCGCTCAAAAAACGGCAGCGCGTCTCCCGGCCGGTCAAGCGAAAGCAGGGTATAGCCCAGCACGCCCATCATGTCGGCCCGCTCGCCCTTGATCACCGCTGCGGACTGTTCGGACTGCTCCACCGCCTGCTGCAACAAGGGCAGCGCCTCGCCCATGCGCCCCTGACGCAGCAGCGCGCCGCCGAAAATGCGGGGCAGGGTGATGCGGTAATTGTGCCCCGGCGGCAGCAGCAGGATATCGGCCATCAGGCGGCGAAACAGCGCCTCGGACTCCTCGTCATGGCGATAGATGCTGAGCGCGTGGGCCAGCGAGCGACCGACGGCGATGCGGCCTGCATCCTGCGGGGGCCGCGCGGCGCTCAGCACGGTCCAGCCGTGACGGGCGGCGGCGATCCCGGCCTCACCCTTGCCCTGACTGATCAGCACCGCGCTGAGGAAGCTGTCGACTTCGGCCACTTCCGCGCTGTCTTCACCATAAACCGCGCCGCGCGCCGCCCGCGCAGTGCGCAATTGCGCTTCGGCGGCGGGGTAGTTCTGCTGGTTGGCAAGGACTTGCGCCATCATCAGCGCCAGTTGGCCCTGCCGGGCAGGAGCTTTTGCATCAGGCCCGCCGCGTGCCTGGTCGAGCGCGGAGAGCGCCTCGACATTGCGGTCAAGCTGGGTCAAGGCCGCTGCCCGTGCGATCTGGGCATCATGCCGCGCGGGTTCGTCACGGGCCTGCGCCAGCACGCGATCAGCCTGCGCCAGCGCGGCCACAGGGTCGATCATCGCGTCGATCATCGTATCAGCAGGCACCGCGCCGGGTAAAGCGACCGGAGCAGTTGCGGCAGGATTTGCCAGAGCTGGAGCAGCCAGCATCAGCGCCGCCGCATAAATCACCTTCACCAACCCAGCCCCCGCCATCTGCCTGATTTTCGCGCAGACTATGGGAATGAAAGGAAAATGCAAAGCGGGCGATGGTGGATCAGGCGGCGCGCGGCGCATTGTCCGAAGGAGCGCCTTCAAACCCGGAAGGGTTCGCAAGGCCGCCAGAGCGCCAGTGCTTATGCGAGGAGAGCCAAGGTCGCGAATGCGACCGCACGGCGCTTAAGGGCTAACAAACAATGGTGCACCCGACAGGATTCGAACCTGTGACCCCTGCCTTCGGAGGGCAGTACTCTATCCAGCTGAGCTACGGATGCGTCGATGGGGCGGTTAGCAGAGGTGCGCGGAGCTTGCCAGCGCGAAGTTGTGCGAAATCGGGCGTGATGGGCGTGGGCGGCAAGGCTTCCGGGAGGCTTCTGGCATTTTAGCGATTTGGCAAGGGACCACCGGCTAAGACTCCCGATCATGAGCGCAATCCAGCAACCTTCGGGAGCCACTCCCTTCAGCCAGCCGGTGTTTGCCGGTGTCGTTCCGCCCATGTCCAGCGGGGCCTTGAACCAGTCGGGGCGGGCGCAGTTCGGGCAGGCGGCGATCAGTGCGATGAGCATGAAATGGTCGGCGCTGCACAATGCTGCCGGGGTGATCGCGGCGCTGGCCGGGCTGGCCGCCGAACCGATGAGCCTGCCAGTACGCAACTTTCCCGCGCTGATCCGCGATTCGGGCGGTTGGCGGCGCGAAGTGGCCGAACAGGGCGTGGATGACCTGTCGGTGATCCTTGAGGCAGGCATAGCTGCTCTGCTGGCGGTTCATGCGCGCGGAGTGGATGCGCGTCCGGCGGCAGAGGCTTTATGGCAGGAATACCTGTCGGCCCGGGGCGCGCTGCTGGCGCTGGTTCCTGATGGCGAGGGAGCGCTTCGCCGCAGCTATTGAGGCGCTTGCAAAGTTCACTTTCTGTTCTTATGACGGGGCATGGCCTCGCCTTTCCCGATTTCCGCTGCTGACAGCGCCGATACCGCACAGGAACGGGCTGCGCTTGCCGTGGCGCGGGGGATCTGCCGGTTGTTCGCGCGCAACGATGTCTGGTGCCTGGCGGAAATGCCGCTGCGATCGGGCCGCCGTGCCGACTTGATGGGCATCGACGCGCGGGGCCGGATTGTTATTGTCGAGATCAAGGTCAGCCGTGCCGATCTGCTCGGCGATGCCAAGTGGACCGACTACCTCGATCATTGCGACCGGTTCTATTGGGGACTGTCGCCCGATCTTGACCGCGCCTGTCTGGAAACACCCGCCTTCCTGCCGCAATCGTGCGGGGTCATCGTGGCCGATGGCTATGACGGCGAAATCCTGCGCCCCGCCCCGCAATTGCCGCTCGCCCCCGCGCGCCGCAAGGCAGAGACGGAGCGGCTGGCAAGAGCTGCACTGCGCCGCCAGCTGACCGCGCTTGACCCGCACGTTGCGCGATTCGGCGGATAGGCGGGTTCAGGAACGGCGGGCCAGCAACGCCAGAAGTTCGGCCTTTTCGCTTGGCCTCATCATCGGCCAGTCGGCGATTTCATCCAGCGTGCGCAGGCAGCCGACGCAGCGCTCCTGGCCTGCAGGGTGCGGCGTTTCCAAGCGGCAGACGCCGGTGCAGGGGGACGGAGGATGATACATCGCCGCCCGCACTAGCCGAGCGCGCGCAAGCAGGCCATAGACCGGCGATGGACCGGATTTTACTGCCATGAACACTTCGCTGATTGCAGCGGCCACGGCGGCGCTGGCGATGACGGTGATCGTCGCGCTGCGCTATCTGGTGACGAGCGGCGGCTTTGCGCTGGCGACGCGCGCGGTGCGGCCTGGGCTATACGCCGGGCTGGGGCCGCAGATTCGCGCTGAGATTGCGTGGTCGCTGCTTTCCGCCGCGATCTATGGCGTGCCTGCCGGGATCGTTGCCTGGGGTTGGCAGGCGCGGGGCTGGACATTGATCTATACCGATCTTCACGCCCGCCCGCTGTGGTGGCTGCCGGTTTCGCTGCTGGCGTTCCTGTTCGCCCACGACACCTGGTTCTATTGGACGCACCGGCTGATGCACCGCCCGGCGTGGTTTCGTGTGGCCCATGCCGTTCATCACGCCAGCCGCCCGCCCACCGCGTGGGCAGCGATGAGCTTTCACCCGATTGAGGCGCTGACCGGCGCTTTCGTCGTGCCGCTGCTGGTCTTCGTCATCCCGGTCCATGTCGCCGTGCTGGGCGCGGTGCTGGGAATCATGACGGTGATGGGGGTGACCAACCACATGGGCTGGGAACTGTTTCCGCGAGCGCTGGTTCACTCACGCCTTGGCGGGTGGCTGATCACGGCCAGCCACCACCAGCGCCATCACGAAAGCTACTTATGCAATTTTGGCCTCTATTTCCGCGTGTGGGACAGGTTGTGCGGCACCGATCGGGGGATTTCAGCGCCATGAAGGTTTCTTCAATCAAGCGGGCGGTCATGCTCGCCTGCCTGCCCGTTCTGGTCGGTGCGGGGCCGCCGGGGGCCGATGTCAGTGTGACAGTCACCGGACTGCGCAATGTGCGCGGGCAAGTGCTGGCCTGCCTGACCACGGCCAAGCGCGGCTTTCCCGATTGCACCCGCGATCCCGCCGCGCGCCATCTGATCATGCCCGCTGCCGAGGGGATGACGCTTGATTTCGGGCCGGTGCCGCCGGGGGTCTATGCCGTTTCGCTGCTGCATGACGAGAACGGCAATGGCAAAGCCGACATGATGCTGATGATCCCGCGCGAAGGTTTCGGCTTTTCGCGCGATGCGCCGGTGCGCTTTGGCCCGCCCAGTTTCAAGGACGCGGCCTTTACCGTTGCCGCCCAGCCGGTACAGCAGACGATCCGCATGCGTTATGTCTTCTAGCCGACTGACTGCCCGCCTGTCCGCTCCGGGAGCGACGCTGGCGCCGCTGCGCTATCCGGCGTTCCGGGCGATCTGGACGGCCAACCTGTTCTCGGCCATCGGCTCTTCGGTGCAGTCTGTCGGCGCGGCCTGGTTGATGACCGAACTGACGACATCGCACCGGCTGATTGCGCTGGTCCAGGCATCGGTCACCCTGCCGATCATGCTGTTTGGCATCATTGCAGGCGCGATTGCCGACAATTTTGACCGGCGGCGGGTGATGCTGGCGGCGCAGTGGGGCATGCTGGTAGTCTCTGCCGCTCTGGCTCTGCTCACGTTCAAGGCGATGCTGGGGCCGTACCTGCTGCTGGCGTTCACGCTTTCGGTCGGCATCGGCACGGCGCTCAATTCGCCCGCGTGGCAGGCGTCGGTCCGGGCGCAAGTCGGGCGCGAGGATTTGCCGCAGGCCATCGCGCTGAACACCGCAGCGTTCAATCTGGCGCGCAGCGTCGGCCCGGCGCTGGGCGGACTGCTGATTGTGGCGTTCAGCGTCGGCGCCGCATTTCTGGTCAACGCGGTCAGCTATGTCGCACTGATCTGGGTGTTGATGCGCTGGCGGCCAGAGGCTCCTGCGCCCGTGCGCCAGCCCATGCTGCCCTCGATTCGCGCCGGTCTGACGTTCTGCTTTGGCTCACCGCCGCTGCGCAGCCTGCTGGTGCGCGGGTTCTGCGTCGGTTTCGGCATTGCCGGGTATCAGGCTTTGGTCCCGGCAGTGGTGCGCGACCTTCTGCACGGCAATGAGTTCGATTTCGGCCTGCTTTTAACGACGTTCGGCCTGGGATCGATCCTATCGATCTTCTTTCTTTCTCCCGCCCGGCGGCGCTGGGGTAGCGAATTGGTCATCAGCGTGGGCATGGCAACATACGTCGTTTCGCTGGTCATTCTGCCGTGGCTGTCAAGCGTGCCGGCGGCGCTGCCGATCGGTTTTATCGCCGGGCTGGGGTGGACTATCTGCCTCAATTCGCTGAATGTTTCTGTGCAGTTACGCTCGCCAGAGCAGATCCTCGGGCGCTGCCTGTCGATCTATTCGGCAACCGCGTTCGGCGGCATGTCGCTGGGCGCGTGGGTGTGGGGCGCGGTGGCGGACTGGCACGGCATATCGGTGGCCTTGTGGTCAGCAGCAGGTTGGATGGCAGTGAGTATAATAGTACTGCACTGGATCGCCCCGATGCCCAAGCCGCACGAGGGGCGGGTCGAGTTTGCCTGAAGCTCTGAAGGCCCAGAGGCACCGGATAATAAAAGTCGTGCCGATTTCCGCGCAACTTAACACTTAATCCACCATGTTGCGCCATTAACCCTGCTGATGAGCAATGAGGTTAAGCCGCATGGATAATTATCGCGGAGATTTTTTGGGCAGCGATGCCTACGATTCGTCAGACGAGGACTCGGAGCTGGAATTGCCGCCCGCAGCCATCGGCCAGGACGAACGGCGCATGCAGGTGCGGGCCTATAACTTGTGGGCCAGCCTGCTGGACAACCGCACGTTCCCGCTGATCGCGGATCTGGAAACCGGGCATCTGCCGGAATTCGATCCCTGCAGCGTGCTGCTGGATTTTTCGGGCGGTGTGGAAGACCCGGCGATTCGCTATCTTGGCAGCAGGCTGGCGCTGGAATGCGGTGATGGTGAAATCCACCGCCTCAGCGACGTTCCCGGCCGCACCCTGCTGTCGCGGATCACCGACCACTATATGCAGATCCACGCCAACCAGGCGCCGATCGGTTTCGAGGCGGAATTCGTCAACCTGCATGGCCGCACGATCATGTATCGCGGTATCCTGCTGCCGTTTTCGGGCAGCCTGTCGTCGTCGTCGATAGACCTGATCTATGGCGTGATCAGCTGGAAGGAACTGGCGGACGAACAGACCACCGATGCACTGCACAAGGAATTTGACCGCGTGCTGGCCGCCAAACCTGCCCGGCGGGCCAGCGAACCGCTGACCGAATGGGCCGATGGTCCGGCAGACATGGCGGGCGACGTGCTTGACCTGAACGGGCCGTTCGGGATTAATGACGATGGCGGCCTGGCATCATGGCCAGAGCCTGATTTTGCCGCCTCCGCCAATGATGACACCATGTCTCTGGGTGATTGGCTGGCCGCCGCGCGCGAGATGGCGCAGGCCGCGCAAGGGTCTGAAGACCGCAGCCGACAGGCGCTTTATACCGCGATTGGCCGGGCCTGGGACTTTGCCCTGGCCGCTGCCGCCGCGCCGCAGGAATTCAGCGAACTGCTGGATGACGCAGGCCTTTCGCGTCAGGACCGTGCGCCACTGACCCCGGTGGTCAAGCTGGTGTTCGGCGCGGATTACGACAAGACACGGCTGACCGAATACGGCACCGCGATGGCTCATGCCCAGCGGCTGGGGCTGGAACGCGGCGCGCTGGCCGCGTTCCTTGCCGCTGCACCAGGCGGGCTGAAAGGCGTTGTCCATGCCGAGCGCCGTCTGCGCCGCGAGGAAAGCGGCAAGCCAGCAACCCACGCTGACACCCCGCGTGAGGCGCAAGTCAGGGCCGAAGTTACCCGCCGCCTGCGCACAATCGCGCCGCGCCCGCTGGCCGATCTGGATAGCGGCGGCGATGAGTTCACACTGGTTATCGCCCAGCGTACCCCCAGTGGTGAAGTCATGCTGGTGGGCGAAGTCGGCAGCGACATCGGCCTGCTGGAGCGGGCGGTCAAGCGACTGCTCGGCTGATATTTGACAAGTTTCGAGAGGGCCGGGGCGCCGCGATCAGGATAGGTCGTGGCGCCCCGGTTGTTTTGGGCATAGGCTTGGGCGATGCCGTCCACTCACCCGATCATACCGCTTCATTCGCCGTTCATCGCGCGGGACGATAGCTGGCACATAATGTCCCGGTCTTTGCGAACGTTCTCCAGCTTTCTTGCCAAAGCTGCCGCGCTCTGCGCTGCGGCGGCGCTGGCGGTGCAGCCGGTGGCCGCACAATCGGTGCTGCGCGATGCGGAGACAGAGGCGCTGCTGCATGACATGGCATCCCCGCTGATCAGCGCGGCAGGGCTTGATCCCAAAAACGTCGATGTCGTGCTGGTCAACGATTCCAGCATCAACGCCTTTGTCATCAATGGTCAGACGGTGTTCCTCAATGCCGGCCTGATCAACGCGGCGGACAGCGCCAATCAGGTGCAGGGCGTGATCGCGCACGAATTGGGCCATATTACGGGCGGTCATGCGATCAGCGGCGCGGAAGGCGGCAAGGCGGCGACGAATATTACCCTGCTGTCGCTTTTGCTGGGCGTGGCGGCGGCGGCAGCGGGCGCGGGCGATGCGGCGATGGGCGTCATCATGGCCGGGCAGCAGGCGGCGCTTGGCAAGTATCTGGCGTTCAGCCGCGCGCAGGAATCGCAAGCCGACGCAGCGGGCGCTTCGTTTCTTGCCAAGGCGGGCATCAGTGGACGGGGATCGGTCGAATTCTTCAAGAAGCTGGCGGGCGAGGCCTATCGGCAGGGCTATGCCCAGTCCGACATGGACACCTTCATGAGCACGCACCCGCTAGAGGCTGACCGTATCGCCACGCTGGAGGACAGTTACGAGAAAGACCCAGCGTGGAACAAACCGAGCGACCCGGCGCTGGAGGCTCGCTTTCGCCGGGCCAAGGCCAAGCTTTATGGCTATCTTGCCGAACCGGCCAACACGCTGCTGGTCTATCCCCTGACCGATAATTCGGTGCCCGCACGCTATGCCCGGGCCTATGCCTGGCACAAGGATGCGTTCCTCGACAAGTCCTTGGGCGAAGTTGAAGCGCTGCTTAAATCCGCCCCGGCTGACCCCTATTTCCTTGAGCTGAAAGGCCAGGTCCTGCTCGAATCCGGCAAGCCGGTGGAGGCGCTCGCACCGCTGCGCCGGGCGACGGAACTGACCGCCAACCAGCCCTTGATCGCGACCACGCTGGGCCATGCGCTGGTCGCCACCGAAGACCCGCAAAATCTGGCCGAAGCGCAGAAAGTGCTGAAAGTCGCGGTGGCGCGGGACCGGGAAAATCCTGATGCCTGGTATCAGCTTGGCATGGTCTATGCCGCCAATGGCGACACGCCCCGCGCGCGGCTTGCCAGTGCTGAGCAACAGGCGCTTTCCGGGCAGATGGCTGAGGCCTTGCGCAATGCCGAAGCTGCAGAGGCTACGCTGCCCAAGGGAACGCCCGACTGGCTGCGCGCGCAGGATATTACCATGCAGGCGCGCGCCGCGCTTGAGCGCACGAAAAAGCGCAAGTAGAGCGGGGCATGGATAATCCCGCACAACCTTCGCACTTTCGCAAATTTGGTCTGCCACTGATTATCGCGGCGCTCGGCGTGATCGCGGGGATGGCCTGGCAAAGCTATCGCGCGGCGCTGAATCCTGCGGGCAGCCTCGCCTCTGGTCAGCGCGCGGCGATCGAGGCGGTGGTCCATGACTATCTGCTGGAACATCCGGAAGTTCTGCCCAAGGCGCTGGAAAACCTGCAGCAAAAACAGAACGCGGCGCAGCTTGCGGGCATCCGCACCGATCTGGAAACGCCGTGGCCGGGCGAAGTGCTGGGTAATCCGCAAGGCAAGGTGACGCTGGTGGAATTCACCGATTTCGCCTGCACTTACTGCCGCCGTTCAGTCGAAGACGTCGATGCGCTGGTCGCCGCCAACCCTGACCTGAAAGTGGTCGTGCGCCAGTTGCCGATCCTGACGCCCGAAAGCGCGGATGCGGCGCGCATGGGCATGGCCGCCGCCGCGCAGGGCAAGTACGCCGCCTTCCACAAGGCGATGTTCGCCGCTGGCCGCCCCGACGCGCAGTCCATTCAGGCCGCCGCGCAGGCTGCAGGGGTCGATCTGGCGCGGGCCAAGGCCGTGACGGACGACCCGCTAACCGAGCAGGCGCTGGCGAAGAACCTCGACTATGCGCGCCAGCTTGGCATCAATGGCACGCCAAGCTGGGTGATCGGCGATACCATGCTGTCAGGCGCGGTGGGGCGCGAAAAGCTGGCCGAAGCCATCGCCGCCGCGCGCGGCTGAGGGGGAAGGCGCGGCGATGTTGCGGCTGATCATCGGCGCGGTATTGCTGGCCACTGGGGGCACATCAACTGCCACTCCTCCGGCTAGTCCGGCGCTTATTGCCGCCACGCACCGGTTGCAGGCAGATGACGGGAGGATGCAGGACATCGCCTTCCGCCTCGTCACCGCCAACGCCAGCTTTTGCGCGCACCAGCAACCGACAGCCGGGCTGCTGCTGCTTGATGTGCGCAATTTCAGCCAGCCGGACGCCGTGCGCGCGGCGTTGAACATCGCGGGCGATTTCGCGGTGGAGGCGGTGGCGGCGGGATCGCCTGCGAACAAGACCGGGCTGAAAGTGGGCGAGGAAGTGGTGGTCGTGGCTGATCTGGCGCTCGCCTCACTGCCCGCGGCGCGCTCTGGCGACTTTGCCCGGTTGGCCAAAGTGCATGACCGGATCGACGACGAGCTGGCTCGCCACGGTGCGTTGACCATCGGGCTGGCGGGTCGCAGCGATACCTTGCCGGGGGTGCCTGCCTGCCGCAGCCGCTTTGAACTGCTCACCGATGGCGACCGTGCGGTGGCCGACGGTGCGCGGGTGTTGATCAGCCGTGAGGCCTTGGCCCGCGCCGCTTCGGTGGACGAGGCGGCGTTCCTTTTGGCACACGAACTGGCGCACAATGTGCTGGACCACCGCGCCCGCCTCGACGCGAGCGGGAGGAGCAGCGCAGCCGTGCGCCAGACCGAGCGCGAGGCAGACCGGCTGGGCCTGTGGTTGATGGCCAACGCGGGCTATAATCCCGCCGCCGCCCCGGCCTTCATGCGCCGCTATGGTCCGAAAGGGTTGCTGGCGCTGGTGCAGGAGCCAACCCACGACCGCGCGCCTGATCGTGCGCGGATGCTGGAAGCGGAACTTGCGGTGATGGCCTCCGCGCCGGTCGATTCGGCGGGGCATCGGGACTGGCGGGCGCGGTTCGGGCTGGCGGGGAAGTGAGGCAATACCTCCCCCTCTTCTGAATATGCGATCGTGTAGTTTGCAAACTCAACCTGTCTTGATCCTCCCTGTCGCGAAGCGATGGGGAGGTGGCAGACGCCGCAGGCGGCTGACGGAGGGGTTTCGGCGCTGGCAAAGTACCCCTCCGTCAGCCCAAGCGGGCTGCCACCTCCCCACCCGCTACGCGGGCAGGGAGGATTTTACGCATGGTTGCAAACGATATAATCACCTCTGAAGAGGAGGGGCACGTATGAGTTACCCCCCCGCGCCTGCCATCCGTGCTTCATGTTCACGCTGAGGGCTGACCAGCAGCTTGTCGATCCGCCGCCCGTCCATGTCGACAACTTCGAACCGCCAGCCCTGCTCGGTAAAATGCTCGCCTTCCACCGGCAGGCGCTTGATCACTGACAGGACATAGCCCGCCGCCGTGGCGTAATCGCGGTCTTCGGGCAGATCGAGGGCGAAGCGGTCGGCCAGCGCATCGGCGGGCAGGGCGCCAGCGACCAGCAACGAGCCGTCTTCGCGCTCCACCACCATCGGCTGGTCGCCGTCGTCCAGATGGCTGGCGAAATTGCCAACGATGGCGGACAAGAGGTCGGCAGGGGTGACTACGCCTTCAAGGTGGCCGTATTCGTCGTGGACCATCGCCATAGCCACGTCCGACTGTTGCAGGATGCGCAGCGCGTCCATTGCATCGAGCTGATCGGGGATGATTTCGGCGCGCTTCATCACCCGGCCAATCTGTACTCGCTTGCCCGCCAGCAGCAGCGCCAGCACGTCCTTGACCTTGACCACGCCGACGATGTTATCCGGCGCACCATCCATAACGGGCAGCAGCGAATGCGGCGAATCCTTGATCCGGGCGCGGATATCAGCCTCGGTCGCGCGGCGGTCTATGGTGTCGATTTCGGTGCGCGGGGTCATCAATTCGCGCACCGGGCGGTCGGCCAGTCGCATGATCCCGCTCATGATCGCGCGCTCTTCCTCCTCAAGCACGCCGGAGCGGGTGGCCTCGGCAAAGATCATGTGCAGTTCTTCGGCGGTCACCTGACTTTCACCTGAGCGCGAAACGCCCAGCAGGCGCAGCAGCAGCCCGGATGAGCGATCCAGCAGCCACACCAGCGGCGCGGTGGCTTTGGCAATCCCGGTCATCGGCCAGGCGGCGGCGATGGCGATAGGCTCGGCATGGCGCAGCGCCACTTGCTTTGGCACCAGTTCACCGACCACCAGGCTGAGGTATGTCGTCAGGGCGATCACCAAGGCAAAACCTGCTTCGTCGGCCAGGTGCGGCGAAAGGCCCAGCGCGGCCAGTCGATCCGCTACCGGGCCGCCCAGACTCGCGCCTGAATAGGCACCGGCAATGATGCCGATCAGGGTGATGCCGGTCTGCACCGTGGACAGGAACTTGCCGGGATTGGAGGCCAGCAGCAACGCCGCCGTCGCGCCCCGGCTGCCGCGCTCCGCTGCAACCCGCAGCCGGGCTGGACGTGCGGAGACGATGGCCAGTTCGGACATGGCGAACAGGCCATTGAGCAGGATCAGTCCTGCAATGATCAGGACATCGGACCAGGGAAACGGTGTCACCTGCCCACCACTAGCAGCTTGAGGGGCAAAGTCGATGCGTTCCTTGCAGCAAGCTGCCAGCCGCGTTCATCGCGTGATCAGATAGGTTCGTTCATCTTGAGGCGCGAAATTATTACCGAAGGGGATATCTTATGAACTTTTACCGCTCACTCGTGGCCGGAACGTCTGCGCTGGCGCTTGTCGGCCTTTCGGCCTGTGTCACCGATCCCAACACCGGCGAACGCAAGGTTTCACGCACGGCCATCGGCGGCGTTGGCGGCGCGTTGGGAGGCATGCTGCTGGGCGGACTGATCGGTGGCAGCACCGGGCGCATCGTTGGCGCCGGGATTGGCGGCGTCGCGGGCGGCGTGGTCGGCTATCAGATGGACAAGCAGATCCGCGAGTTGAAGGAAC
>JBDTUQ010000020.1:0-32258 GCA_040007615.1 Novosphingobium sp. | reverse complement strand
GGTGAACAGCCCTCTAGGCACCACCCGCGATTCGGTCAAACCCTTTTTTGCAGTTCTGTGTCATTTCTCTGCCTGCCCGCATGAACCGCTTGTAAATACGGACTTTAGTCACTCCCACTCGATCGTGCCGGGTGGCTTGCTGGTGTAGTCATAGACGACACGGTTGATGCCCTTGACCTCATTGATGATGCGCGTTGCGGCCCGGCTGAGGAAGGCGGCTTCGAACGGGTAGATGTCGGCGGTCATGCCGTCGGTCGAGGTTACCGCGCGCAAGGCGCAGACATTGTCGTACGTGCGGCCATCGCCCATCACGCCCACAGTCTTGACTGGCAGCAGCACGGCAAACGCCTGCCAGATCTCGTCATAGAGGCCCGCTTTGCGGATTTCGTCGAGGTAGATCGCATCGGCCTTGCGCAGAATGTCGCAGCGTTCTTGCGTGACTTCGCCGGGAATGCGGATGGCAAGGCCCGGCCCCGGGAACGGGTGGCGGCCGACGAAGATCTCCGGCAGGCCCAATTCGCGCCCCAGCACGCGCACTTCGTCCTTGAACAGTTCGCGTAAGGGTTCGACCAGCTTCATGTTCATGCGTTCTGGCAGGCCGCCGACGTTGTGATGGCTCTTGATCGTTACCGAAGGCCCGCCGGTGAACGACACGGACTCGATCACGTCGGGATAAAGCGTGCCTTGGGCGAGGAACTGCGCGCCGCCGATCCTGTTCGCCTCAGCCTCAAACACGTCGATAAAGGTCTTGCCGATGAACTTGCGTTTCAATTCGGGGTCGGTGACGCCTGCCAGCCCGCCAAGGAACAGTTCGCTCGCATCAACGTGGACTAACGGGATGTTGTAATGCCCACGGAACAGCGAGACGACCTGCTCCGCCTCGCCCATGCGCAGGATGCCGCCGTCGACGAATACGCACGTCAGTTGATCGCCGATCGCCTCATGGATCAACAGCGCGGCCACGGCGGAATCTACCCCGCCGGAAAGCCCGCAGATCACTTTGCCGCTGCCAACCTGCTCGCGGATTTCGGCGATCTTGGTCTTGCGGAATTCAGCCATCGTCCAGTCACCCGCCAGACCGCAGATCATGTGAACGAAGTTTGACAGCAGCTTTGCGCCGTCGGGCGTGTGGACTACTTCGGGGTGAAACATGGTGGTATAGTTGCGCCTCGCCTCGTCCACGCAGATGGCAAAGGGGGCGTTGGGCGAAGTGCCGATCACTTCGAAACCGGCGGGCGCCTGGGTCACACGGTCGCCGTGGCTCATCCATACAGGATATTTCTGGCCGACTTCCCAGAAGCCATCGAACAGCGGGCTGGCCTTGTGGATTTCCACGTCCGCCCGGCCGAATTCCGCCGCATGTCCGCCTTCGACCACACCGCCAAGCTGGGTGCACAGCGTTTGCTGGCCATAGCAGATCGCCAGGATGGGCAGGCCGGAATCGATCACCACTTGCGGCGCTCGGGGGCTGCCATCATCAAGGACCGACGCCGGACCTCCTGACAGGATAACGCCCTTGGGCTTCATCCGGACGAAAGCCTCAGCGGCGGAGCTGAATGGGGCGATTTCTGAATAGACGCCTGCTTCGCGCACGCGGCGGGCGATCAGCTGAGTGACCTGGCTGCCGAAATCGACGATCAGGATGGAGTCGGAAGGTTGAATGCTCATGTCGGCGCACTAATGCCCCCGCCGGTTGCTGTCCAGAAGCTCGCGCCTGAGGCTTAGTTGCGTTTCATGCAACTGGGTGCGCAGCCTTCGCACGTGCAATCTCTACTAGTTTGGTTATGCTGCAAGTGCGAAATGAGTTCGCACACGCAACAGGAGGCACATCATGCGCAATATCGCAAATTTCGTGCTGCCGGTGATCTTCGCGGCCTCGGTCAGCGGACTGATGTTCACCGCCACGCTGATCTAGTTCAGCCAGCACTCCCACCAACGAAGCGGCCGCCCGGCATGTCTGGGCGGCCGTTTTCGTCGGCACAGGCCCCTGCGCGCAGCTGTTCACCAGCGTGCCCGTGACTGTGGATTACCCCACGCATTAGCTGTTCCGCTTTGGCCGCTTCATGCCTATATGCTGGGCATGGACGAGACACCCGACAACACCCCCAACCAGAACGCCTATGGCGCCGATTCGATCAAGGTCCTGAAAGGCCTGGATGCCGTGCGCAAGCGCCCCGGCATGTATATCGGCGATACCGACGATGGATCGGGCCTGCACCACATGGTGTTCGAAGTGTCTGACAACGCGATTGACGAGGCGCTGGCCGGGCATTGCGATCTGGTGCTGATCGAATTGAACCCCGATGGCTCAGTCAGTGTGGAAGATAACGGTCGCGGCATCCCGACTGGCATCCACTCTGAGGAAGGCGTTTCGGCAGCAGAGGTCATCATGACCCAGCTTCACGCCGGCGGTAAGTTTGAAAACACCAGCGACGATAACGCCTATAAGGTTTCAGGCGGCCTGCACGGGGTTGGCGTATCGGTGGTCAATGCGCTGTCCGAATGGCTGGAACTGACCATCTGGCGCGAGGGGCAGGAACACTGGATGAAGTTTGCCTATGGCGACGCCGTCAGTCCGCTGATCGTGCGCGGTCCGGCTCCAGATAACGGCAAGGGCGCGCCCAAGAAGGGCACCCGCGTCACCTTCATGGCCTCTACCGACACGTTCAAGAACGTGCTGGAGTTTGATTTCGAAAAGCTGGAGCACCGCTACCGCGAACTGGCGTTCCTCAATTCGGGCGTGCGTATCCTGCTGCGCGACAATCGCCATGCCGACGTGCTGGAACATGACCTGTTCTACGAAGGCGGCATCGGCGCATTCGTGCGCTATCTTGATCGCAACAAGGTGGCGCTGTTGCCTGATCCGATCACCATATCGGCCCAGCGCGACGGCATCGGCATTGATGTCGCGCTGGAATGGAACGATTCGTACTACGAAAACGTGCTGTGCTTCACCAACAACATCCCCCAGCGGGACGGCGGCACGCATCTGGCCGCGTTCCGCGCCGCACTGACCCGGACGATCAATTCCTATGCTGAAAAGCAGGGCCTGCTGAAAAAGGAAAAGGTCAGCCTGACCGGCGACGACATGCGCGAAGGGCTGACCGCGATTGTCTCGGTCAAGTTGCCCGATCCCAAGTTCTCATCACAGACCAAGGACAAGCTGGTATCCTCCGAAGTGCGCCAGCCGCTGGAAAGCCTGATGGCTGACCGCATGACCCAGTGGCTTGAGGAAAACCCCGCGCACGGCAAATCGGTGATCGCCAAGATTATCGACGCCGCCGCCGCGCGCGAAGCAGCCAAAAAGGCGCGCGAACTGACCCGGCGCAAGGGGGCGATGGATATTGCCAGCCTGCCCGGCAAGCTGGCCGACTGTCAGGAACGCGATCCCGCCAAGTCCGAACTGTTCCTCGTCGAAGGCGACTCGGCTGGCGGATCGGCCAAGCAGGGGCGCGACCGGCACTATCAGGCGATCCTGCCGCTCAAGGGCAAGATCCTGAATGTCGAACGCGCGCGGTTTGACCGGATCATTTCGTCCAAGGAAGTCGGCACGCTGATCCAGGCGATGGGCACCGGCATTCGGGACGAGTTCAACCTCGACAAGCTGCGCTATCACAAGATCGTCATCATGACCGACGCCGACGTTGACGGCGCGCATATCCGCACCCTGCTGTTGACCTTCTTCCACCGCCAGATGCCCGACATCATCCGCGCCGGGCATTTGTTCATCGCCCAGCCGCCGCTGTATAAAGTGTCGCGCGGGCGGTCTGAAGTGTACCTGAAGGACAACGCCGCGCTTGATCGCTATCTGGTGGAGGCCGGGCTGGCTGGTCGTGTGCTGGAAACCGCAGGCGGGGCGCGCGGTGGTAAGGAACTGGAAGGTCTGGTTGAACACGCCATGCGCCTGCGCAGCCTGATGGGCTTTGTTCCGCGCCGCTATAACCCCGCCATTGTTGAGGCTTTGGCGCTGGGCGGGGTGTTCGATCCTGAACTGGACCGGCAGGGCCGAGAAGCCGCGCTGGCGAAATCCGCCCTGTGGCTGGATGCGGGCGACCGTGAGGCCAAGTGGACCGCTTCGATGACTGATGATGGCAACGTCACCGTCCAGCGCCTGTGGCGCGGGGTCAAGGACTACCACGTAATCGAGGCCGCATTCCTGACCAGCGCCGAAGCGCGCAAGATGGCGCGGCTGGCCGGTGAACAGGCCGATGTCTATTCCGCCACCGCCCGGCTGGTTAAAATCAGCGCCGCTGAAGAAGTGGCCGAAGCAGAAGCTGCAACCACCGAAATGGGTGAAGAGGAAGAAGCACCCATTACCCGCCCCGCCGCCAACGATGGCCGCATTACCCGGCCTTCCGAACTGCTTGATGCGGTGCTGGCGACGGGGCGCAAGGGCCTGTCGATCGCCCGTTACAAGGGCCTTGGCGAGATGAACGCCGAGCAATTGTGGGAAACGACGCTCGATCCGGAAAACCGCGCGCTGCTTCAGGTCAAGGTTGAAGACGCGGATGTCACCGACGAGATCTTCACCCGCCTGATGGGCGACATCGTCGAGCCGCGCCGGGAGTTCATTCAGGAAAACGCTCTGAACGTCGCCAACCTCGACGTTTGAGGGACGCAGCGACGCTTCGGCTTGTTTTCACGCCATAAGGCTTGACGGCGCACCCTGCGGCGTGGCCGAATGGCATGATGGCGCATTATGGACTGATCGAGGCGGGCGGCACCAAGTTCGTGCTGGGCATTGCCGACGTGGCAGGGAGCATCTCCGCCAGTCAACGCATCCCGACCACCACGCCCGCTGAAACGCTCGGCAAAGCAATCGCGTGGTTCAAGGCGCAGGGGCTTGATCCCGCTGCCATCGGCGTCGGATCATTCGGCCCACTTGATCTTGACCCCGCCTCCCCCACATGGGGACACATTGCAGCCACCCCCAAACCGCACTGGGCCGGTGCCGACATGGTCGGGCCGTTCCGCGACGCATTTGGCTGTCTGGTGGGCCTCGATACCGATGTCAACGGCGCGGCGCTGGCCGAGGCGCGGTGGGGCGCGGGCAAAGCCGGTGACTCGCTACTGTATCTGACCATAGGTACGGGCATCGGCGGCGGTTATGTCGCCCAAGGACGCTTGCTGCGCGGAGCCACCCATCCGGAAATGGGGCACATGCGCGTACCGCGCCATTCACAGGACGCTGGTTTTTCCGGGGTCTGCCCGTTTCACGGTGATTGCCTTGAAGGCTTGGCCAGCGGCCCCGCGATCACGGCGCGCTGGGGGGCCTCGCTGTCGGACCTTGGCGCAGGACATCCCGGTGCGCTGATGATCGGCTGGTATCTGGCGCAGGCCGTGGTCACCTTCATGGCCGTGCTGCAACCCGCGCGGATCGTGCTGGGCGGCGGCGTGATGAACACGCCGGAGTTGATCGAGCATGTGCGGCGCGAGGCAGTTACATCCGCCGCCGGTTATTTCGCTGGCGACCCCCACCAGATGATAGTCGCCCCCGGCTTGGGCGAGCGGTCTGGCCTGCTGGGCGCACTTGCCTTGGCGCTTGAGGCGGAAATCATCGCCAGTTAACCCGCAGTCCCGCCCACAGCGTGCGCGGTGCGCCAAGGTCGATCGAGCCAGCCTGATTGCGCGTCACCACCTTGCGATCAGTCAGGTTCTCGCCCCGCAGCACCAGCGCCAGCGGGCCGAGCAGTGGCAGGCTGGCAAAGGCGTTCAGTGTGGTCGCGGCGGGCAGCAAATCGGTCTGCAGGTCGTCTTCATACTGGCCGCCAGTGTGCCGTACAGTCAGCGCAAAATCCCACCGGGGCTTGGGATGCCAGCCCAGCGTGGCACTGGCCGCCACCGCCGGGGTCTGCGCTGGCCGCTTGCCGTTGAGTGCGGCGGAAGCACCGCTGGCCTCCACCCTCGCCCGTGTCAGCGCCAGCGATCCGGTCAGACTGATCGTGCCCACATTTGCCGTGCCGCCCAGTTCCAGTCCGCGCGCGTGGACAGCATCCAGATTACGCCGCTCGCGCACGTTTGGCGCGATAGTCACGTTACCAATAGCCTGGGCCAGCCGGTCATCAAAAGCGGTGACGGTAAAGGTGAGCGCGGGGCTTGGCGACCAGTCCAGCCCAGCCTCAAACCCGCGCAACCGTTCGTTGCCCAGCGCCGCATTGGCCCGCGTGGTCACGGGAAACACCGTGAACGGGCGGTAAAGTTCGTTGAGCGTTGGCAGACGCAGCCCGCTGTAGGCCGCACCGCGCAGGGTCAGCCCCCCACCCAGCCCCAACTTGGCCCCGCCACGAAAGGTCGCCTGCCAGCCGGATCGGTCAGCGAAATGGTTGTCGGTGGTGACAGCCCCGGCGGTGTTCGCCTCTGTAAAGAAGCCGCCCGACTGGCTCCATCGGTCCGCCCGCGCGCCAAAAGTGAGGATAAGCGCGCCAAGGGACCAGTCATCCTCTGCATATAGTCCAACGTCACTCTGCCGCCCGCCCGCGCTGCGCCGCGCGGTGATCGCGCCGCTGAAGGCGACTTCCTTCATCGTGCCGCTGGCCAGCCGCCAGTCAGCCCCCAGCCGCAAGACATGCGCACCGCCTACTGGCGGGCGCAGTTCCAGCTTGCCGCCAAGGCCGGTGGCGGGCGTGGCATACTGGTCCAGCGTCTTGCGAAAAGTGGTGGAGCTGATCACCACGTTGGAAAAGTCGCGGGCCTGCACATAGGCCAGCGCATCAAACGCCCAAGCCCCGCGCCCCACCAGCCGCAAGCTGGCGTCCTGCCCGCTGGCACCGGTATCTGCCCCCGCAAAGCGCAAGGTGCGCGCATCGCCGAATACCAAGCCTGCCGCCTGCAATTCCACGTCCGGCGCAATCGGCGCGACCCCGCGCAGGGCCACTGACCAGCTTTCGTAAGCTGCGCGCACCGACGCCGGAACGCGCTGCGCCGTGGGCGTGGTCCAGAAGCCTGGTCCGCGATCCCAACGCGCGGAAACAACCGCGAAGCCCGCGCCTAGACGGGGCGCAAGGGTGGCCGAAACTTCACTGTCGCCACGGTCATCAACCAGCACGCCCGCATTCAGCAGGCCGAGTTCTTCCGGCCCGGCGCTGGTCAGTTCAATGGTACCAGCCACTGCTCCCGCGCCGAATGCGCCCGAACCGCCGCCGCGCGTTATCCGGGCAGAGGCCAGCCGCTCTGGCGACAGCGCCGAAAGCGGGACAAAGCCGAAAAACGGATCGGCCATCGGCACACCGTCCAGCAAGACAAGGCTGCGGCTGGTGGCGTTACCGCCCAGCGCCCGCAGCGTCACGCCTTGCGCTGAAGGATTGGAAGACCGGCTGTCAGACCGGCGAAATTGCTGAAACCCGGCAACGTCCGAAAGTGCATCCTCGATCCGGCCCGATGCGGCGGCTTGCAGCCTGCCCCGGTCCAGCGTCTGGACATCATAGGCCGGGACTGCCGGACTGTCGCCCAGCCCCCGTCCTGTCACAACGATGACCGCGTCCTCAGCCCGCGCTGCGGCAGACGCGGAAAGGGCTAGGGCGGTGGCTGAAATCAGGATCGGGGTCTGGCGCATGGGCCGCCCTATACACAGCCGGGGGGCGGGACAGGAGCGGGATTTTCGGTGCAGCGACATTTGCCCGCCCGGTGAGCGGCGCAAGTCGCATTGCAAAACCGGGTTAGCACCTTACCTTGCCCGTCGATGACACAGATTGGCAAAACGGGCGAATACCTGACCGGCAAACTGCTGCTGGCGCTTCCCGGCATGGGCGACGAACGTTTCGACCGCGCAGTAATCGCCCTGTTCGCGCACAATCCGGACGGCGCTTTTGGCATCGACGTGGGGCATGTGCGGCAAGGCGTGACAATGCACGCGCTGCTGGAAGATCTGGACATCGATCCCGGCGTCGCGCCCGACTGTCCGGTGCACAACGGCGGCCCGGTTGAGCCGCAGCGCGGGTTCGTGCTGCACACGCCTGACTGGAGCGATGGCGACACCATGCTCGCAGGGCCGCTGTGTTCGCTTTCTGCCTCGCTCGACGTGCTGCGCGCCATCGCGGAGGGGCGTGGCCCCGCCCAGTGGCTCATCGCACTGGGCTATTCAGGCTGGGGGGCCGGCCAGCTTGATAACGAGATGCAGTTCCACGGCTGGCACGCCGCCGCAGGGCACGCCGATATCCTGTGGACTACGCCGACAACAGGCCGTTGGGCGGCGACGTGGCGGGCGGAGGGCATCGATCCGGCGCTGCTGACCCCCCAGACCGGGCACGCCTGAGTCACTCAATATTTTGACGGCAATCGAGGTTCAGCCCCGCCAGAACTTCATCAGTATGTTCGCCCAGCAGCGGCGCTGGCCCGGCGACCCGTCCCGGCGTCGCCGAGAACCATGACGGCACGCCGGGATAGCGGATCGGGCCATAGGACGAATCGACTTCCTCAAAAAACCGACCGCCGCAAGGTGCTCATTGTCGAACAGTTCGTCAGTCGTCTGCAGGCGCGAGGCGGGGATATGCAGTTCGGTCAGCAGGTCGAGGACGACGCTTTTCTTGCCGCGATTGGTGGTGACGAAAACCCCGCCCATGCGGGTAGCGGGCCAAAGCGTGTGTTCTTTTCGGTCATGAACGGTCCTCGATCAGCCGGGCGATCTTGCACGCAAAGAGCTACCCGTTGGCCCAACTCACTGGCGCGTGCGTTCGGCGCTGGCAACTGGCGTGACAATGTCGGCCATTTTCATCGCTCGCGCGGTTGTGAGGCACCGATACGGCTGATACGCAAAGCCGCGCCCGATCCAAGGAGCTGTCATGGCTGTTACCCATTCGCCGATTTCCGCCCGATCCTGGCTGTTCGCGCCCGGCGACAGCGAACGCAAGATGGCCAAGGCGGCAGAAGGTGCGGCGGACATCGTCCTGATCGATCTGGAAGACGCCATCACTATCGAGAATAAGCCGCTGGCGCGCCAGATGGTGGCGGCCTTTCTCGCGGCCAACCCCGACCAGCGCCACCGCCTGTGGGTGCGGATCAACCCGTTTGACGGCCCCTTTACCCTGATTGACCTGGCCGCGATCATGCCCGCACGGCCGGGCGGCATCATGTTGCCAAAAGTCTATGGCCGCGCCGATGTCGACAAGCTGGATCACTGCCTTTCGGCGCTCGAGGTTGCTAACGGGATAGAGGAAGGTTCGACGCCGGTTATCGTGCTGATAACCGAAACCGCCGAGGCCATGTTCCACACCGGCAGCTACAAGGGCGCGCCGCGCGTCGTGGCGCTGACCTGGGGCGCGGAGGATCTGGCCGATGCCATCGGGGCAAGCACGAACAAGCGCGCCGACGGCAGCTATGGCTTCACGTATGAACTGGCGCGCAGCCTGACACTGCTGGGTGCCGCCGCTGCCGGGGTCACCCCTATCGACACGATTTCCGCCGACTTCCGCGATCTTGAAGCCCTCAGGCAGCGGGCAGAAGCGATGCACCGCGACGGTTTTCGGGGCATGATGGCCATCCACCCGGCGCAAGTAGACGTCATAAACGCCGCGTTTACTCCATCAGAAGAGGCAATCGCGCAGGCTCAGGAAATCGTCGATATCTTCGCCGCCAATCCCGGCGTCGGGGCTATCGGTTACAAGGGCGGAATGCTTGACCGCCCTTTTCTGAGCCGGGCGCAGCAGGTGTTGAAGCAGGCGGGCCGGGGCTGAACCACAGCTTGTGGCAGCCCGTTCAAGTATCCTGAATCTAAAGTTCCCATTGTTAAATTCCCGTCATCCCGGCGGAGGCCGGGACCCAGTCCCATCAGATAAAGTCGCGTAGCGGCACTTTTTTTCTCAGGTTCTGGGTCCCGGCCTCCCGGCCAAAGGGGCCGGAAGTTTATCCAGAGCGAAGTCGATGGGCCGGGATGACGTTTGCTTTTAATGGAACGAACTTCGAAGCCCCCGCCTAGCCCGCGCTGCTGGCCATCGCGAAGCTGTAGTTGATGTGTTCAACATGGCCATTCAGCCCGAACACGACCGGCTCGCGGCGGTCCATGATTTCCGGCATTCGCGCATCGACCTCGTCAAGAGTCCACGACGGCTGGTAGACCCCCGAAGTCTCGGCAATGTAGATCTGCGCCACGCGCCCCCCGATTGAGGCGAACATTTCGCCCGATACCGAGCAATGCTGCCGATCTCCTTCGCCGATGTGCCCGATATTACCCTGGATGGCGTGTCATCGCGCAGCAAGGATGATCCCAGCTATCGCCGCCCGCTGGTCAACTTGCTAGGACCGGCCGCACCGGCAACCTGATTCGCTTTTGCGCTGACACCCCGCATCGGGCATGGATGGCGCATGACTGCTCCCCATTCCATCCTGCGTTTTCTCACCGCTGAAAATGCTACGGGCCAGCGCACCGCGCTGATCATCCTCACCGGGATCGAAGGCAGCGCGGCACGCGGGATCGGCACGCTGATGGGGGTCAGCGAGCGCGGGGCCTATCAAGGTTCGATATCAGGCGGCTGCGTCGAGCCGGCGCTGGTCGGCGAAGCGCAGCGGGTGATGGCAGCAGGGCGCACCGAGAGTTTGCGCATCGGCACCGGATCGCCGCTCATCGACATTCGCCTGCCCTGCGGCAGCGGGCTGGACTTGCTGATCGTTCCTCTTCCGCAAGACGGCCGCGCTGTTGCACAGGCCGTGGCCGCCCTGTCCGCACGCAACACCGCGACACTGATCTTCAGCCGCGACGGCGAACTGGCGCTGATGGACGCTCCAACTGCTACCGGCTGGCAGGCAGACCGCTTTGCCCTGCACTTGCGCCCGCCGCTGCGGCTTGTGCTGGCCGGACACGGCGAGGAAGTGACCGCGCTGGCCGCGCTCGGCTCAGCCTGGGGCGCAGAGGTCATGATCCTATCGCCCGAACAGCGCATCCTCGATGCCTGCGCGGGCATGGGTGAAACGCAGCTGCTCAAGTCGGCCAGCAATCCGCCCGCGCTGACGCTCGATCCGTGGAGCGCGCTGGTCATGCTGTTTCACGACCACGATTGGGAAACCGCGCTTCTTGCCGCCGCAGTCAGCCAGCCCGCGCTATTTATCGGCGCAATGGGCAGCCGCGCCACGCAGGCCTCGCGGCTGGAAACCCTAACCGCCGCCGGGGTGAGCGCCGGAAACCTCGCCCGGATCACCGGCCCCATCGGCCTGATCCCCGCCGCTCGTGATCCGCAGACTTTGGCGCTGTCGGTTCTGGCGCAAGTCGTTGCCGCCTATGGCCCCCAGCCTGACAGCCACGCAACGTGATTCCCTTGGCCGCAAATATCCCCTAAGCAGTCGCCAGACAGCGGGAGTGCCAGCAGCGTGAGCGGAACCATACTTGTCCTGAACGGGCCGAACCTGAACCTGCTGGGTGAGCGGGAGCCGGAGATCTATGGCCGCACCACGCTGGCCGACATCGCCGAAATGTGCCGGGCTGAGGCCGAGGGATCGGGCCTGAGCGTGGATTTCCGCCAGACCAATGCGGAACACGAAATGGTCGAATGGATTCAGGGCGGGCGCACCGGGCTGGCGGGCATCGTCATCAATCCGGCGGCGTTCAGCTATGCCGCCTATCCGTTGCTGGATGCGCTGAAGCTGGTCGATTGCCCGGTAGTCGAGGTCCACATCTCGAACATTCACCGGCGCGAGGAAGCCTGGCGATCAAAGTCGATCATGACGCAAGTGGTCAGCGGGATCATTTCCGGCCTTGGCGTCAGCGGCTATGCGCTGGCGGTGCGGCATATTGTCGGCTTGCAGGCGGCACGCTGAAACTCGCTATTGTCCATCGCGTACCGGCCCGGCTATGACCCTGTTAAGCAGGGCCGGGTTCGGCGCTGCGCATTACAAAGGGCTGATGCCAGTGAACAAGCCCGAAAAACTCACCCTGCAATCGCGACCGCAGCATTTCCTGAAACTGGGCTTGCGGCTGGTTTCCAGCGGACAGGGGCGGCAGGCGCTCGACCTTGTCGATAAGACCCGGCGCGAGCGGCCTGACGACCGCCTGCTGGGCGAACTGTCCAAGGCCATCATGGTCCAGCGGGTGCCCGAATTCCACGACGCCATGCTGCGCGACAAGGCGCGCAACGCCGCCTATCGCCGCGCGATTGAGGCGGCGGCGCCGGGCAAGCGGGTGCTGGATATCGGCACCGGATCAGGCCTGCTGGCAATGATGGCGGCGCGGGCCGGGGCGACTCATGTCTATGCCTGTGAGGTCAACCCGATGATCGCCGCCACCGCGCGCGAAATTATCGCCGCCAACGGCCTGTCCCGCCAGATTACCGTGCTGCCGATGTATTCCGGCAAGCTTGACCGGAATCACGATCTGGAAGGCGGCGTCGATCTGGTGGTGTCCGAAATCTTTGCCGACGATTTGCTGGGCGAAGGCGTGCTGCCCGCGCTCGCCCACGCCCGCGCGAAGCTGTGCCGACCCGGCGCGGTGATCCTGCCCGGAGCGGCGACCATCCGCGTTGCGCTGGTCGAAGTGGCCGACGACCGCGCCGACATGGGCCTGGTCGAAGGGTTCGACCTCACTCTGTTCAAGCGCCACATCCCCCGCACGCACAATTTTGACCCGGCCAGTTCACGGCTGGTCATGCGCAGCACCGCCGCCGATCTGTTCGCTTTCGATTTCGAGCACGACCTGCCGCTCGCCCGCCGGGCAAGTGCCAACGTCACCGCAAACGGCGGCAGGGCGACGGGGATCATCCAGTGGATTACCTTGGGCTTTGACGATGGCGGCACCTATGAAAACGCGCCGGGTGGTGACGGACTGGCCCACTGGATGGTGCGCTATTGCCCGTTCGATGCCCCCCGCGAAACCGTGGCCGGGAGCGATCTGACGATATCCGGCTGGCACAACGATTCGCAGATAGCCTTCTGGCTGACGGACTGATTACTCAGCCGACGCACGGCGCTGAGCGATCAGCGTTTCGTAAAACGCGAACAGATCGGCAAAATGTTCATCGATGGTGCGAACATGCGCCGCGTGGAACAGCGCCCGCTCGCGAATGTGGTCGCGGGGCGCGGCGATGAAATCGAGGATGACCTTGGCCATAGATGCCGGGTCGCCCGATTCGAACATCCACCCCTCGGCCAGGCGGGCGTGGTCTGCCCCGCCGCCGCGATCGGGCACGATAAGCGGCAACCCGGCGGCCCGCGCTTCACCGGCCACAGTGCAGAACACTTCGGCTTCAGCGCCATGCGCCAGCGCGTCGCAACTGGCCATCAGGCGCGCAAATTCGTGGCGGTCGGTAATCGGCGCGATAAGCTGGATATGCGGGTTCTGCGCCGCCGCGCGGGCGATGCGCGCCCGCTCGCGCCCGTCTCCGGCGATGATCAGGCCGACGGGCGCACTGGCCCCTGCCGCCGTCACCGCGTCGATCACCATCGGCCAGCGTTTTTCGGGTCCGTGCCGCCCGGCCCCAAGCAGCAGCGTCGCCTCGGGCGGCAGTCCGCACCGCTCCAGCATCCGCGCGCGCAGGCCTTCGTCGCGCAAGCTTGGTGAGAATATCCCCGGTTCGACGCCCATCGTGTTGGCGACCACTTTTTTGAGGCCCCCTGCGCGCAGGCTGCGAGCATGGTGGTCAATCAGCGCAATGGTGCCGTCAAACAGGTCATCCAACTGCTGCAGGTGCCGCCAGAAGAACGCAAAGCTGCGGTCAATGATCTCACGCGAGGCTATCCGGTCAAGATAGCGATAGACCCAGGCCGACATCGGATCGGCGTGCATGACGAGTGAGCGCGGGGCCTTGCCCGGCCATTCGCCCACCAGCCGCGCGCTGCGCCAGGGGGAAGATGCTTCGACGATATCCGGCTCAAGCGCGTCCAGCGTGCGGTGCAGCGCGGCGACATCGCGGAAATAGTGGTACTTGCGGTCGAGCGGAAAGGCCGGGTCTTTCAGGTAGATGATGCGCGCCATCGGCCCGCGTTCCTCTACCTTGTTGACCGGGCCGGGGGCGATGACGATAACCTCGTGCCCCGCCAGAGGCCCTGCGATCATCTTGCGGTCGATGTAGGTTTTCACCCCGCCGCCAAAGGGCGTGTAGAACGCGGCGACTTCAACGATGCGCATCGGGGGCAACCTTGCGATGCGGCGTCGCCAGATCGCCAACGGCCAGCAGCGCGGCGACGGCAACGTGGATCAGCATGATCAGGATCGTGGTGATGCTGATCACCTGCTGGATCTCGCTATCCTTGCCCAGAAACCAGATGACGATGCTGGCAAAAACGACATCGGAATTGACGAACAGCGGCAGGCGCGAGGCGACCAGTTGAGCGGTCGCCATCAGGAACCACACGCCCAGCGCCTGCGTCGGGGCATAGACCGCCCAGGCCATCGCAATCAGCGCGGTGGACACAAACACGCGCAGCAAATGCACCAGTGATACCCACCACAACTCGCTGCGCGTCAGGCTGAACAGGCGTTTGCCGAGCGCGATGATCAGCGTCGAAACCGCAACCAGCACCGCCATCGATGCGGCCAGCGCAGGGCCCTTTGTGCCAAGGTCAAGATCGCCAATGTACGGCCATGCCGCCGCCATCAGGATCAGAGTGCCTACGTTGCCGACCAGTGCCGACAGGATGGTGACGTCCTTGACCGCCCCGAACGGAGAGGTTTCCATCGCCACTTTCTTGCGCGCCCAGCTGTAGAAATAGGTTTCGCCCAGCAGATCGAACAGCAGCGCGTTGCCCACCTGCTTGCGCGCCAGAGCGATCAGACCTTCGGCCGGGATCGCCCACAACCGCCGATAGATCACGAAGTCCGACACGATCGGAGCGGCCCAATAGGCCAGCAGCAGCGCCCAGAACAGCGGGTTGACCGGGATCGCCGAGCGAATGTCGACATGGCGCACATGCCACGCGACCGCCAGCAACAGGGCTGCCGACAGGCCGGGAGTCGCCCACTTCCACAGCGGCGATTGCCTGACCGCCAAGGGCAACGGATCCCCCGCGCTGTCGGCTGCATCACGTGGCGGCAGAGAAGGCTGCAAAGGATCGGGTCTTTCCGGCGTCACGTATGAACGCCGCCGATAGCAACATTCGGCTGCGGTTAAAAGCCGTGATCAGGCCAGCAGGTCTGCATAGCGCGACGGGCGGTGCGTGCGCACGAAGCGGGTGTAGGTCGCGTCGATGCTGTCCAGCAGCGCGGGCACCGTCGTATCGCCCGGATGAACGGCGATGCGGGCATCACGCAGCGCAAAAGGCGCCATGCGCGCCAGAGCGGCCACCATCAGCGAGCTGGCTACACGCGCCGGGGTGCGGCTGGCCCAGGTTATGACCGGGCTGCGCGCCACCACCTTGCCGGTGCGGGGCGACCAGACTTTGATGTGATCCTCGGCCAGTGCAAATTGCTGGTCGGCCAGCGCGGCGACCGCGCCCCCTGAATAGAGCCATGCCGGGGCGATGAACCCGGCGACCGGGCGGCCAATGGCGTCTTCCACCACCTTGCGGCCCCGATCAAGCCGAGCGCCAGCCTCTTCGCGCGAAAGCTGCGCGAACTCGCCTGCTCCGGCGGTCATGTGCTTTTGCATGAAGCCCTTCTTGCGCGCGTCGTCGCGGTGGCACCAGCCGTGGAGGAACATCTCGACCCCGGCATCGGCCCAGCCGCGCAGCTTTGCGGCATAAGCGGGATTGGCGGTCAGCGGCGCATCATCCTCAAAATCGGGAACCACCAGCATGGCCATGCGCGGCGATCCCAGCAACCCGCTCAAACGGTCATAAAGCGCATCGACTTGCGCTTCGAAACGCGGGCTGACGTCGTGGATAGAGGCGAACAGGCGCGGGCCGGGCTGCGTGCTCACCGCGCCGCGGCCAGCGGCCCGAACGACAGCAGGCCCTTGCGGTAGTTCATCACGATCCGCGTCGGCGTAATCCCCGGACCAGCGTCAATCCGCACGGCTGCGGCCTTCGGCTTGGACAGGCCCAGCTTGGGATTGCGCGAGAACGCCACGCCATCGACCGAAAGGCCGAACTTGCGATCAGCGTCGCGGTCGTGCAGCACCGTCAGGGCATAGGCCCCGGCGGAGGGCAAGCGGACGCACAGCCGGGGCACCGCATCGCCGGGCACCGCGACTTCGACGCGGCGGAATGTCTTGCCCTGATTGATGAGGATATTGTCGTCAGCCAGGAAATCGTCGTCAACCGCCGGATAAACCTCAAGCTTCAAGCGGCCTGACCTGTCTTTCAGCCCCGCGATCTCGACCATGAAGGCCGGTCCCGTCTCGTGCGGGCGGCATTGCCCTTCGGCCTTGCCCAGATCGGGGTGTGAGGGGACGGGCTTTGCGCCGATCAGCAATGCCGATGCCGCCACCAGACCCGCCACCTGTCCCAATGCCAAACGCTTCATGCTCCCAGCCTCCGTTCAACCAGGTCAACCACCATCAATACGATCCCCAGGATGACATGGACCGCCAGCGTCAGCGTGGCGATCATCGCGATCATTGTCGGGATTTCGCCCGAATGCCCCACCAGAAATGCAGCCGCCCCGGCAAAAACGATATCCTTGTTCGGAACCAGCGGCAACCGCGAGATGATCATGCGGATCGTCGCCAGCATCAGCCACAGGGCATAGCCCGCCCCCGGCATCAGCAAGTGCCACGCCAGCGCCGCCAGAGAGGAACCCGCGACAATCCGCGCGCAGTGGATGGCGAAAACATAGCGCAGCTCATTGCCGGGCAGGCTGAACAGCCGGTTACGCAGGGCCATGATCGCGGTGGATGACAGCAGCACGATGCCCAGCGACATCAACACCAGCTGCCCCTCGCGTCCCAGTTCCAGCGCGCTGAGCAGCGGCCAGGCGATGATCATCATGATCAGCGTCATCGCGTTGCCCGCCAGCGCCGACAGGATCGCCACATCCTTTACCGCCCCAAACGGCGAGGCAGAGATGTTCGCCCGGCGGCGCGCCCAGTCAAAGAAATAGACTTCGCCAATATAGCCCAGCAGGATCTCGTTGCCGATCGTCTTGCGCATCAAAGCAAGAAAACCGCTGGCCGGGATATGCCACAGGCGGCGAAAGATCAGCCAGTCGGCAAAGGTGCCGGAAAAATACCCCGCCGCCAGCACGATCCAGATCAGTGGCGATTCGGGCACTACCGCCCATACGTGGTGCCAGTCGAGCTTGCGCAATTGCCACAGCACGGCGGCGATGATCGCCAGCGACAGCACCGGGCCGAGCAGCGCCTTCCACCACTGGCCGGGGCCGACGAACGGCAGCGCCACTTCAGCGGCGGCTGGCGGTACATCGGCGCCAGGGACTGTTTCGGACGAGTTCAACGCAGCGGCCTGCTTTCAAAGGTGGTGGAACCAGTCCGGATACTGGCCCGATAATCTTGCGTCCGACCAGTCAATAGGCAGTTATTGCCCCGGCCCGCGCGTCTAAGCACTGGCGACATTCCCGTGTCTGCAGAATGAACGGCAATTCCGGCGCGATACTGTTCCCGGCGTGGCGAATAGCATGGTGACCGGCTCCTCCTGCCTACTGCTGCCTTTGGACGATGGGGACGGCTGCGGTCAAGTAGGGGGGAATAGACACCTGCCTGCGACAAGCCTAGGCAGCGACGAAACACCCCCCGGTTTACAGGTATGACACGCGATGCGTCCGGTATTCTTTGATCCGTCAGGTCGCCGCCGCCGCTGGACGCGAATCGGCATGTTCGCGGGCCTTGCCGCCCTGCTGCTGACGTGTCTGGTCTTTGCCACCACAGTCGTCGAAGTACCCGCCGCCTCGCCCCTGCCGCTGGGTTTTGAACGCCTCTCGCCCCTGCCCTTTCGCGCTCAGGTCGGGCGCCTGTCGCACCGGATAACGCACTTCCTGCGCCCCGTGCGTCCGGCCCCTGCGACCACTGAAAAGCCGCTGACGGTGGCGTTCTATACCAGCTGGACCGATGAAAGCGCCCCCGCGCTCGCCCGGCATATCGACCAGATTGACTGGGTGGCCCCCACGTTGTTGCAACTGGGCGCAGACGGGCATCTGGTGATCAGCGAAGACCCGCCGCTGCGCCGCATCGTCAGTTCCAGCCTGCATCATCCGCTGGTCGTCCCCGTGCTGCAAAACGCGGTCAACGGCAATTTCGAGGGCGCCAGTACCGCCGCGCTGATCCATGATCCCCGGCAGCGGGCCGTACTGATCAACGCGCTTTCCGCTTACCTCGACCGTAACGGCGATGGCGGGATCATGTACGATTTCGAGAATCTGCCCGCCGCCAGCCTCAACGATTTTCGTGCCCTGCTGAACGAAACGCGCAAGGCCTTTGCCCCCCGACGCCGGGTGGTAACGCTGACTATGCCGCTCGACAATCCGGCATGGTCGCCGGTCGCTTTCGCCAACGCTGCCGACCGCGTCGTGCTGATGGCTTATGACGAGCACTGGCAGGGCGGCCAGCCCGGTCCCATCGCCTCTGAAGGCTGGTTTGCTGACCGGGTGGCCAACGCGACGCGCGGGCTTCCGCCGGGCAAGGCGATCATCGCGCTGGGCAATTATGGTTATGACTGGCACGATGGCCATGCTGACAGCCTGACCGTGGAAGAAGCCTGGCTGGCAGCGCACGACAGCGGCAGTGCGCCGGTTTTTGACAAGGCCAGCCGCAACCCCGGCTTTTCCTATCTCGACAACGGCGCGCGCCACGATGTCTGGATGCTGGATGCGTCGGTGACGTGGAACCAGTTGCAGGCGCTTCGCCGACTTAATCTGGGCAGCGTGGCGTTGTGGCGGCTGGGGTCCGAAGATCCCGGCTTCTGGCCGGTGCTGTCCGGCTGGCGAAACGGCAACCGCCGCCCCGACCTGTCGCGGCTTGATCAGCAGTCCAACGTCGATGTCGAAGGGCAGGGCGAAATCCTGCGCATCACCGATACCCCGCACCCCGGCTCACGCCTGATCACCGCCGATGCCAAGACCGGGCTGATAACCAGCGAGGTTTATACGGCGCTGCCCACGCCTTACGTCGTCAACCGCACCGGGGCCGCTGACAAGCTGGTGGCGCTGACTTTTGATGATGGCCCAGATCCGGTGTGGACGCCGCGCATCCTGTCAATCCTGGAACAATACCGCGTCCCCGCCACGTTCTTCATCATCGGCGAAAACGGCGTCGCCAATCGCGGCCTGTTGCAGCGCATGGTGCGCGACGGGTATGAGATCGGCAACCACAGCTATACCCACCCGAACATGGCGGACGAATCGCGCACGGGCATTTCGCTGGAAATGAACGCCACGCAGCGCCTGATAGAGGCCTATACCGGCCGTTCCACCCGCCTGTTCCGCGCTCCTTATTTTGGCGATGCCGAACCAACCACGGCGGACGAACTGATGCCCGCGCTGTTCGCGCAACAGCACGGCTATACGGTGGTCGGCCTGCATGTCGATCCGGGCGACTGGAAACGACCCGGCGTTCAGGCCATCGTCGACCAGACCTTGCAACAGGTGCAGGACGCCACTTCGCAACGCTCGGCCAATATCGTCCTGCTCCACGATGGCGGCGGTGACCGGGCGCAGACCGTGGCCGCGCTGCCGCAGATCATCACCGGGCTTCAGTCCGCCGGTTACCGCATCGTCTCCACCGCAACGCTTGCGGGATTGAGCGCCGATGCGGTGATGCCCAAAGTTTCGGGCATGGACCTGACAGCTGTGCGCGCCGACGTGGCGATCTTTTCAGGGCTGGCGATGGTGCTGGTCGGGCTGAACTGGACGTTCTTTTTCGCCATCGCGCTGGGCATTGCCCGCTCGCTCAGCCTCACTCTGCTGGCAATCCTGCCGGGCAGCCGTCGCTATCCCGCAGAGCCGATCAGCGATCACCAGCCCATCGTCACGGTCATCATCCCCGCCTTCAACGAAGAGCAAGTGATCGAGGCATCGGTGCGCCGGGTGCTGGAAAGCGATTATCCGCAATTGCAGGTAATCGTCGTTGATGATGGATCGAAAGACCGCACCAGCCAGATTGTCGCCGAAGCCTATGGCCATGATCCGCGCGTCGAACTGCTCACGCTGCCCAACGGCGGCAAGGCCAAGGCGCTGAACATCGCGCTGAAACAGGCGCAGGGCGCGATCGTGGTGGCGCTGGACGCAGATACCCAGTTTGAAAAGCCGACGATCTCCCGGCTGGTCCGCTGGTTCGCCGATCCGCGCATCGGCGCGGTGGCGGGCAATGCCAAAGTCGGCAACCGGGTTAATCTGGTCACCCGCTGGCAGGCCGTGGAATACGTCACCGCGCAGAATATCGAACGGCGCGCGCTGACCCGGTTCAATGCGATCATGGTCGTGCCCGGCGCGGTCGGCGCATGGCGAGCAGAGGCTCTGGCGGCGGTTGGCGGCTATCCCGAGGACACTCTGGCCGAGGATCAGGATCTGACCATCGCCATCCAGCGCAAGGGCTGGAAGGTCGCCTATGACGAGGATGCTGTTGCCTGGACCGAAGCGCCCGAAAGCTTTGCCGCGCTGTCGCGCCAACGGTTCCGCTGGGCCTTTGGCACGCTGCAATGCCTGTGGAAGCACAGCGGCGTCATGCGAAATGGGCGGCCGAGCGGTCTGGCGCTGGTGGGGATGCCGCAAGCCTGGCTGTTCCAGATCGCGTTCGCGGTGATCTCTCCGGCCATCGACCTTGCGCTGCTGGTATCAATCGGCGGCACGGTGATGCGCGTCATCCAGCACGGCTGGGCGCAAACGCAAACCGATGTCCTGCGCATGGCCGCCTACTGGATCGGCTTTTCGTCCATCGATCTGGTCTGCGGCTGGATCGCCTATCGCACAGACGCGCGGGAAAAGCATTTTCCCGCCGTGCTGCTGCTGGGCCAGCGTTTCGTCTATCGCCAGCTGATGTACAGCGTCGTCATCCGCGCGATGGGCGCGGCGCTTTCCGGGCTGGGCATCGGCTGGGGCAAGCAGGTCCGCACCGGCCGCGTGTCGGCGACCGAGGCGGGATAGCACTGCCGCTTACTTGGTAGCGTATTGCCCCGGCAGGGCATTGAAATTGTCGCGCGCGAACAGCTTTGCGGCGTTCGCCGTCTTGAACAGAGCTTCATGCAGCGTGGTCTTGATGATCGGATAGCCCTGCGAATTGTAGTGAGTATCGCGGATCGACAAGCGGAAATTGCCGGACACATCCTTGTTGATAAGGAAAGGGCGAAGCGGTGCGTCGGTGGAGCTCATGGTTCAATTCCTGCTGTTGTTGTTATATTCGAGAATAAAATGCCGGGCAAAGCGGATGCTCTGCCCGGCGGAAAATCAGCCGATCAAGTCGGCAACGATCTGCTTCAGCTCATGGTCTGACAGGACGCCCGGCGCGATGGCCATCTGGGAAGTCCCGCCAACCAGTACCCGGCGCAATGTAGCAAAGGCGGGGGCGAGCAGTCGGCTTGTAGAAATAAACGTAGAATGCATGTGTTTCCTTGGGGCGGCGTCCCGCAGGACCATTTGCCGCATTGAGTAGTGTCGGCTGACGCCATGCCCGGCCGCATGGATGCGGCAAAAGCGCCCATTCAAGGCGCCAATTTCGTCAGGCAGGATCTTCGGGGCCATGAATGGCGGGAAGCAAAGCCACGCGCCAGATCTTCCGTCACACGATGATCGGTCCTGTTTGAAACAGGCGATGCTATCAGGGAAGCGCCACAGACCGTCATAAACGACGTCAGTAGGGCACATATAGACGCAAAGATCGGAAAATGCAAGCTCTTGCGGCGAAGTGACCAACACGGCTCAGTTTTTGGTGGCGAACCAGATCAGGTGGTGCCCGCCCTTGCCATTGCTGCGCGCGCGCACCCGCACTTCATCAACCGCAAATCCGGCATCGCGCAGCCGCTGGGCAAAGCGCGTGTCGGGCGCCGCAGACCATACCGCCAGCACGCCGCCGGGGCGCAGCGCAGCCTTGGCCAGACGCAGGCCTTTTTTGGAATAGAGCCGGTCGTTCGCCTCGCGCGTCAAACCGTCCGGTCCGTTGTCAACGTCCAGCAGGATCGCGTCATATTCCTCGTCCGCGCCGTCGATCAGCCACGAAACGTCGTCTTCCACCAGCACCACGCGGCGATCATCAAGGCACCCGGCAGTCAATTCCGCCATCGGCCCGCGCGCCCATTCGATGATTTCGGGAACGATCTCGGCGACAGTAACCTGCGATTGCGGCCCCAGCTTGCCCAGCGCCGCGCGCAGGGTGAAGCCCATGCCATAGCCGCCGATCAACAAGTGGGGCGTTTTGCGCGCGCTCAGCCGGTCAATGCTCATCACCGCCAGCGCCTCTTCCGAGCCGCTCATCCGGGTGTTCATCAATTCATTGCGGTCCAGCACGATGATATGGTCGCGGCCGTGGCGGAACAGGCGCAATTCCTCGCCGCCGGGAACCATTGCCGTGCCGATCAGTTCGCGCTGGATCATGGAGCAGTGTCCGCCGCAGAGTCAGTCAATGCCGGGGAGGCGAATTACCGCCCGCCCTTCTTGGTTTTGGCCGCCTTGCGCGCAGCATAGCGCGCGTCGCGGGCGGCCTTGCGTTCGGCTTCGATTTCATCGGGCGACTTGATCAGCGCCAGCGCCGCCAGACGTTCAGCTTCGGCCAGGGCGTCAGCTTCGGCTTTCGCCGTTTCGCGCTCAGCCTTGATAGCGGCGCGCTTTTCAGCAGCTGCGGCTTCCTTGGCGAGGCGTGCTTCGTTCAATCTTGCCAGCTCTGCCGGATCGACCGGGGGCTTGGCCTTCAATTTGGCCAGCGCCTTTTCACGCGCTTGGGCCGCAGCAGTAACGCGATCCTGAAAACTCGGTTCCTTGTAACCCGCCATACGTCTTCTACCTGGTCCTTATTGATATGAGTGCACAAAGATAAAGCGGGGCGCCAATCAAGGCGCCCCGCTTCAACGTATAATCAAGCCGACTGAAGATTGACAGCCGAGGTCTTGCCACGACGATCAGTTTCCAGCTCGTATGAAACGCGCTGATCCTTATCGAGCGTGCGCATGCCGGCAGCTTCAACAGCCGAGATGTGTACGAAAGCGTCGCCGCCGCCGGTTTCCGGTGCGATGAAGCCATAGCCCTTGTCGGCATTAAAGAATTTGACTGTTCCGGTAATCATAATGCGATCCTTGTCCGCAAGTTTGACGGGCATAGGCGGAGGTTCCGCATATCCCGGCTTCGTGAGGCTATTTGGGGACAAAGGGTTGAGCCGAAGCGGCCCGATATCCGTCTATTGCGACGTCAGCAGCGCCGCCCTAGCACAGGAAATCGGGAATATCGACTCTTTCATCGCGCCCAGATGGCGCGACGCTGTTTGAAGATCGATTCGGAAACGCAATGGTCGTTCAAAATCAGTTACTTAAGCCTTACAGAATATACTTCGACAGATCGCTGTCCCGCGCCAGCCCGGCCAGGCGCTGCTGAACGTACGCATCGTCCACCAGCACTACTTCGCCGGCTCGATCCTCAGCCTCGAAACTGACTTCCTCAAGCAGCTTTTCCATCACCGTCTGCAATCGCCGCGCGCCGATGTTTTCGACGCTGTCGTTGACCTGACAGGCGATGCGGGCGACCGCGCGCACGGCTTCGGGCGTGAAGTCCAGCGTGACCTGTTCGGTCTGGATCAGGGCGCGGTACTGCTCGATCAGGTTGGCGCGGGTTTCTGACAGGATGCGGACGAAGTCATCCTCGGTCAGCGCCTGCAGTTCCACGCGGATCGGCAGGCGGCCCTGCAATTCGGGCAGCATGTCGCTGGGCTTGGCGACATGAAACGCGCCCGAGGCGATGAACAGGACGTGGTCGGTTTTCATCGGGCCGTACTTGGTGGCCACGGTGGTTCCTTCGATCAACGGCAGCAAATCGCGCTGAACACCTTCACGGCTGACCGAACCGCCGCGCACATCGGAAACCGCGATCTTGTCGATCTCATCCAGAAACACGATGCCGTTGTTCTCGGCATTAAGCAGCGCGACGCGGGCGACGTCGTCCTGGTCCATGCGCTTTTCGGCTTCTTCATCGACCAGCTTGTCCCAGGCATCGGGCACTTTCAGCTTGCGGCGCTTGAGCGGCTGCTTGCCGAACGCCTTGCCCATCATGTCGCTGAGGTTAATCATGCCGACGCCGCCGGGCATCCCCGGTATTTCCATCGGCATCGAGGGGCCATCTTCGACCTCGATCTCTACCTCAACGTCGTTCATCGCATTTTCGACGATACGCTGGCGAAAGCTTTCGCGCGTGGCTTCGGAAGCCGATTCGCCGACCAGAGCCTTGAGCAGGCGGTCCATCGCCGCCTTGCTGGCGGCTTCACGAACGGCCTCGCGGCGGCGACCTTTTTCCAGCCGAATCGCTTCTTCCACCAGATCGCGGGCAATCTGCTCCACATCGCGGCCGACATAGCCGACCTCGGTAAACTTGGTCGCCTCCACTTTGATGAACGGGGCATCGGCAAGCTTCGCCAGACGGCGGCTGATCTCGGTCTTGCCGCAACCCGTCGGCCCGATCATCAGGATGTTCTTGGGCGTCACCTCGTCGCGCAGTTCGGCTGGCAGGCGTTGCCGCCGCCAGCGATTGCGCAGCGCCACAGCGACCGCGCGCTTGGCGTCCTGCTGGCCGATGATATGTTCATCCAGCGCGGCGACGATGGCTTTGGGGGTGAGATTGTCCATCATTTTTCTACCATAGCTGTTTCGTCATCCCCGCGAAGGCGGGGACCCATCTCCCAAGTTGCGGTTATCGCACGACCAGGAGATGGGTTCCCGCCTTCGCGGGAAAGACGAGAATTGTTAAATCACCTCAACCGTTACTCGGTCGTTGGTGAACACGCAGATTTCCGCCGCCACCGCCATCGCCCGGCGGGCAATCACTTCGGGATCGGCCTCGTAACTGTCGAGCGCCTTGGCCGCTGACAACGCATAATTGCCGCCCGAACCAATAGCCGCAATCGCCGCGCCATCTGTGGCTTCGGGTTCCAGCACATCGCCGTTGCCGGTCAGGATCAGAAGCACGTCGGCATCCGCGACGATCATCAGGGCTTCCAGATTGCGCAAGTATTTGTCAGTCCGCCAGTCCTTGGCGAGTTCAACGGCGGCGCGCATTAATTGCCCGCGATGCTGTTCCAGCTTTTTCTCAAGCCGCTCAAAAAGGGTGAACGCATCGGCGGTGGCCCCGGCGAATCCGCCGATTACCTTGCCGCCCTCACCCAGACGCCGCACCTTGCGCGCGTTGGGCTTCATCACCGTATTGCCCATCGAGACCTGACCGTCACCCGCGATGACCGTCTTGCCGTTTTTCTTCACCCCGATGATGGTGGTGCCGTGCCACTGGATCAGGCCGTGGCTGCCCTTGCTGTCATTCATGGCGAGGATATGGGTGCCTTTCAGCCCCGTTCAACCCGCCAGAAGCGACTAGCTGCCGTTTGGCCCCCGGCCCGGTGCGCTTGGCCCCTGTCCGCTGCCCATGCCGGGCGCACCGACCGAGCCGATGTTGCCAAACAGGTCTTCCAGAAAGCCGCGGTCACGGCCCAGAGTTGGCGTCTTGTGACCATCGGGGCTGAGGCTGGCGATCTTTTCCACGCCGCGACGATCAATGCCGGCCACGTTACCGGCGGTATCGAAACGGATGCGCAGGATCAGCTGCGTCTTGGCGCGGGGGCGACCGAAAGGGGCCTGCACCGTATCGGTCGACACGTAATACCAGGCCGGCTGGCCATATTGCGCAACAAAAGTCGGGCGGCCAAGCGAGCGTTCGACCGAAACCTTGTTGTCAATGCCCGGCTGGATGCCGTCAACCAGAGCCGCATCGACCAGATAGCCGCGATGATCCTTGATCGATGCGCAGCCCGCCAGCGCGCCGAGCATGGCGATCGCGCCCAGCAACATCGGTGCCTTGCCTGCTGTCATCCGCCGAATATCCTGCATGCAAAACTCCGCACGTTCTGGCCCGGAAACAAAGCCGGGAATCAAAGCCCAAAAACAAACCCGTCGACACGGCATTGCCAGCGCCCGGTCCGATCCTGTATCGGCGCCTGCCTTAGGGCCATGCGCGCCGGATCGCAATGGCGCTTGGGCCGGGCGGCTTGAATTGCCGCTGAACGGGTACAACACGAAAGGTCGGATCCCGCGATGTCATTTCTCAAGCGACTGTTTGGCTCTCGCACAGACGACCTTTCTCCCTATCGTCCGCTGTGGCACCGGATCGTCGCGCTGGCCCGTGATCCGCGCTGGTATGCCGATGCGGGCGTGGAAGACAGCGTGCCCGGGCGCTTCGATGCGGTCACCTTGGTGCTGGTTGCCGTGATGCTGCGGATGGAGCGCGAACCTGCGCTGATCGAGGCTTCGGTGCGCCTGACCGAACTGTTCGTCAGCGATATGGACGGCCAGCTTCGCCAGAGCGGCGTCGGCGATCTGGTGGTGGGCAAGCGCATGGGCAAGCTGATGGGCGTGTTGGGCGGCAGGCTGGGGGCTTATCGCGAAGGCTTGGCCAAAGCAGACGATACCGCGCTGACCGCAGCGGTTGGCCGCAATGTCACGCTGCTGGCGGGCGCAAAGCCGGATGCGGTGGCCGCGATGCTGCGCCACTTTGCCGGGAACCTTGCCGCCTGCGATTCAGCGGCGCTGCTGGCTGGGGAGATTGAACTGTGAGCGATTTGGTCCCCACGCCTGAATTCAGCCGCATGGCTGATATCCGCGCTATTGATACGCTGCCAGTGCATCTGGTCGCCAGCGAGCGGGAATGCGCAGGCCTTGCGCGGCGATTCGCCATCGTGTCCGTGCAAAAGCTGGAAGCCCGAATCGCACTGGAAAAGCAGGGTGACACGGTGGTGGCCACCGGCACGATGGACGCCCAATTTGTGCAGAGCTGTGCCATCTCTGCCGATGACTTACCCGTCACCGTTCACGAAACGCTGAACCTGCGTTTCGTTCCCGCAACCGCCGCTGCTCGAATCGAGGCTGAGATCGAACTGGAGGCCAAAGACCTCGACGTGATCGACTTCAACGGCACCGCGTTTGATCTGGGTGAGGCGGTGGCGCAAACGCTGGCCTTGGCCATCGACCCGTTCCTTGAAGGCCCGCAAGCCGACCGTGTGCGCCGCGAACTGGGGCTTAATGATCCGGGGGCCAGCGGGCCGTTCGCCGCGCTGGCCGCATTGAAGAAGAACTGACCGGAAGGCTTTAACTGGCGCGATCAGAACGGGATGTCATCGTCCAGATCGTCACCGAAGCCGCCTGCCGGAGCGCCGCCGCCCGAAGAACCGCCGCCGCCCTGATTCCAGCCGCCGCCTGAGCCGCCGCCGCCACCTGAGCGACCTCCCTCGGACGAGCCGCCGCCGGACGAGCTATCGCCGCCGCCATAACCACCGCTGCGCTGACCGCCGCCAGCACCGCCAGGCGCGCCGTCAAGCATCGTCAGCACGCCGCCGACACCGACGGAAATCTCTGTCGTGTAACGATCATTGCCCGAAGCATCCTGCCACTTGCGGGTGCGCAGCTGGCCTTCGATATAGATCTTGCTGCCCTTTTTCAGAAAGCGTTCGGCAACCCCGACCAGTCCATCGGACTGCAAGACGACCGAGTGCCACTCAGTGCGTTCCTTGCGTTCGCCGGTGTTCTTGTCTTTCCAGTTCTCAGACGTGGCGATGCGCAAGTTGCAAATCCGGCCCCCGTTCTGGAAGGACTTCACTTCCGGGTCCTGACCCAGATTGCCGACGATTATGACCTTGTTGACGCTGCCTGCCATTGATTCCTCTTGCCCTACAATCCCGGGGCAATCGCGCCCCAGTAGGTGATTCCCGCGAAGATGTACGGCCCTGCTGGCCTCTCGCCAACAGTCGGGAAATATTTTTGCACCGTCAGATTACAATCCGGCTGCTGTCGCGATCCAGAAGGTGAGGCCGGCAAAAATATAGGCAAGGCCAAACAGGTAGAGCAACATGAAGCCCGGCCATTTCCACCCGTTTGTTTCGCGCCGGGTGACGGCAATGGTCGACATGCATTGCGGCGCGAAGACGAACCACACCAGAAACGCCAGAGCGGTCGGCAGGCTCCAGTGGCCTTGCAGGCGCGAGACTAGCTGGCGCGAGGCGGAATCGTCATCCGAACTGGCAACCGCATAAGTTGTCGCCAGCGAACTGACCGCCACTTCGCGCGCGGCCATCGCCGGGATCAGTGCCAGCGCAATGTCGCGGTTGAAGCCGATCGGCTCGACCACCACCGCAAGACCATTGGCGATGTGTCCGGCGATCGAGGCATCGACCTGGTTCTCACCCACCCCGGCGCGCGGGAAGTTCAGCAGCAGCCACAGCACGACGGTGACGGTAAAGATGATCGTCCCCGCGCGGCGCAGAAAGATTGACGCGCGCTGGTACAGCCCCAGCGCCATGTCACGCGCGCGCGGCATCTGATACTTGGGCAGTTCCATGATGAAACCGCTGGCATCGCCCTTGGTGATCGTCCGCCGCAGCAGCAAAGCCGCGATCATCGCGCCGACGATTCCCGCTATGTAAAGCCCGAACAGCACCAGTCCCTGAAGGCCCACGCCCGGCAGCACGTTGCGGTTAGGGATGAACCCCGCGATCACCACGGCATAGACCGGCAGCCGCGCCGAGCAGGTCATCAGCGGCGCGATCAGGATCGTCGTCAGCCGGTCCTTGGGATCGGAAATGCTGCGCGTCGCCATGATCCCCGGCACCGCGCAGGCAAAGCTGGACAGCAGCGGGATGAAGCTGCGGCCAGAAAGCCCGACATAGGCCATCATCCGGTCCATCAGGAAGGCCGCGCGGGCCATATAGCCCGATGCCTCCATCGCCAGAATGAAGAAAAACAGGATCACGATCTGCGGCAGGAACACCACCACCGATCCGACGCCGGAAATGATCCCGTCAGTCAGCAGATCGCGCGGCAGGCCCGGCGGCAGTTCCGCGCGGGCCAGATCGCCCAGCGCCCCGGCCCCGGCATCCAGCATATCGGCGAACGGCTGCGCTCCGGCGAACACCGCCTGAAACACCACGAACAGCATCGCGAACAGGATTACCGGGCCATACCACGGGTGCAGCAGCAGCCGATCAAGCCGGGCGTGCATCCGGTGGCGCGCGGTTTCGGAAATGATCGCGCCATCGGCAATCGCGTGCGCGGTCAGCCGCCGCTCGGTCATACCGGTGTGGGGATGGGCATGGTGCGGCGCGCGCTCTTCGGCGTCGGCAATGGCCTGCGCCAGTTCGCTGATGCCCCGGCGGCGGACGGCGACCGTTTCGATCACCGGCACACCCAGCGCCGTTTGCAGTGCCAGCGGATCGATCACCAGCCCGTCCCGCTCGGCCAGATCGACCATGTTGAGCGCGATCACTGTCGGGCGGCCCAGCGCGATCACTTCCTGCGCAAAGACCAGATGCTGTTCGAGGTTTGATGCATCCAGCACCACCACCAGCACTTCGGGCGCGGCTTCGCCAGCCAGTTCGCCAAGGATAACCTTGCGGGTCACTTCCTCGTCCGGGCTGGTAGCATGGAGGCCATAGCTGCCGGGCAGGTCGGTCAATTCAACCGGCTCGCCCGATGACAGGATCATGCGGCCTGCCTTGCGCTCTACCGTGACGCCGGGATAATTGGCGATCTTCTGGCGGGCGCCGGTCAGCGCATTGAACAGCGCGCTTTTGCCCGCGTTGGGATTGCCGACGAGGGCTGCGGTGCGGCGGCGAGTCATGCCGGTTCTACCTGCCCCATCGGTTCAACTTGCATCGCCCGTGCATGGACCCGCCGCAAGGCGACAGTCATGCGGCCAACCGTGATTGCCAGCGGATCACTGCCCGCAAAGACGCCGCGATGGGCAACCGCGACCCGCGCGCCCAGATCGATGCCCAGCGCCCGCAGCCGCTGCGCTTCTTCAGGCACCAGCGCGTCCCAATCGATCGCGACAATGCGCGCCTGGCGGCCAACAGGAAGGATATCAAGCGTCATCGCAACAGCGCTGCCAGATGGCGCGGCTAATTGCAAGTCATTCGCATTAGTAAGAGTGCCTGCCACTGCTATCGCGCTGGATATCGCAGCCGGCCAAGCAGGCGCGCAGGGCTGAAATGTTCGTCGCGGGGCTTCATCAGGCGGGCCTTGGCCTTTTCAAACCGCATCACACCCTCGATTCGGCGATTGAGGAAGGCGCGGCTTTCGGCATGATCCTCGCTATGGTCATGCGCAAACACCGCCAGAGTCGAGGCATAGAGCGCGCCCAGAGTCAGCCGCTTGGTATAATGGTTGTAATCGGCAGCGGTATCGCCTGCCAGCCGCCACATGGCATCGGCGCTATGCCAGCCAAGCCTGGCGGCGGCGGCTAAGTTCTGTGGCATGGCCATGATCGCCAGCGCCCGCAGCAGGGCTTCCTTGTTGCCAGCCACCGCATCAAGCCGGAACTGGACCAGCGTGCGGATGCGTTCACGGATGGGCAGATTGCCGATCCGTTCGGGTGGTAGAGCAGCAGCCATCGCCTGGTCGATAGAGTGTGTCCAGGCCGCTATCATCGCCATCGCTCCGCCATCGAACGCCAGCCGGGCGCTTGCAGGCGGCACGCCGATCCGCGCAGCAGCGTTGTCCACCGCCGCCATGCTCCAGCCGTCAAACGCCGCCTCCGCCGCGATCAGCGGAGCCAGCGCGAGGCGCATTTCGTCAAGGGTATAGTCTGCCGGACTGGTCGGGTTTGGGCTGGTCATGATCGGGCCTTAAAAGGTTGGCCCATAAGACTGCGCCTTGCGGGCTTTCGCCGTCTTGGCCGCGTTTTCAAGTTCGGTGCCAATCGCCCCCACATTCTGTTCCAGTGCAGCATAATCCAGCGCCGTGCGGCCCGAATTGTCGGCCCGGCCAACTTCTGCCCCTGCCTTGATCAGCGCCTTGACCAGTATCAGGTTCTTTTGATGCACCGCCGCGATCAACGGCGTTTCGCCCGACGGCCCCGGATCGTTGACCCGCGCGCCCTTGGTAATCAGCAGTTCCGCTGCCTCGGTAAATGCACTGTTCACGGCCAGCCACAACGGAGTCGTGCCCTTGTTGTTGCGCGTGTTCAGGTCTGCGCCGCGATAGATAAGGTAGCTCAGCCACTCCAGATTGTGCTGGAGGATAACCACATGCAGCGCCGTATCGCCAGTGCCGATGTCGCGGGTATTGATGATGACGCCGCCGGGAATGCCCTTGGCGCCCATATTGCCCAGCATCTGTTCGACCGTGGCACCGTCTTTCTTGCGCACCGCCTCAAGGAACTTGTACCCGGTCGACTGCGCCGCTGCCGGGCCAGCCAGCGCCACGGTTGCAGCCAGGGCGCAAAGACCCGCCAGCATAGGTCGCAACAGTTTTGACACAATCAATTCCTCCTGTGGACCGGAGTCGCGGCCCGAAATCCGTGCAAGTATCCGTCGAATCCTGCCCTGCAGGCCCGCCTCTTCTTGCAAGGCCGCGTTTAGCAGAGCATTAACCGCCGCGCCATGTCCAGAACATTGTCCAGATCATCGCCGTTCCGCCTTTTGCTGGCTGCACCCATTGCACTTATGCTGGGGCTGAGCCTGTCCGCCTGCGGAAAATCCGAACCACCGCCGCTGGCCGGGGCAAGCATCGGCGGGCCGTTCACGCTGTCTGATAAGGCGGGGCGCGCGGTCCACTGGTCTGATTTTACTGGCAAATGGCGCATCGTCTATTTCGGCTATACGTTCTGCCCCGATGTCTGCCCGCTCGATGTCGCGGCGATGACGCGCGGGCTGGCCACGTTCGCCAAGCAGGAACCGGGCCTTGCCGCGCAGATCCAGCCGATCTTCATCACCATCGATCCTGAGCGTGATACGCCTGCGCGGGTGGGTGAATTTGCCGCCGCGTTTTCGCCCGGCCTGGTGGGGCTGACCGGAACCCCCGCCCAGATCGCCGCCGCTGCCAAGGCGTTCAGCGCCTTTTATGGCCGGGGCAAGGACATGCCGGGCGGCGGATATATCATGGAGCACAGCCGCATTGCCTATCTGATGGACAGGCAGGGGCAACCCGTGGCCATGCTGCCGGTGGACCAAGGCCCCGCCGCCGTCGCCGCCGAACTTGACCAGTGGGTGCGATGAGCGCGCCTGCCGACCGGTTCTGGGAACGCCCGATAGACAGCCTGTCGAAAGAGCAATGGGAGGCCCTGTGCGACGGCTGCGGCCAGTGCTGCCGCCACAAGGTAGAGGATGAGGACAGCGGCCGCGTGTGGCCCACCAATGTCGCCTGCCGGTTGCTCGATCTGCACAGCGGGCGTTGCTCCGACTACAAGGACCGCAAACGCTACGTGCCCGATTGCGTGCGGCTGACCCCCAAACTGGCGCGCGAACTGCCGTGGCTGCCCGCGACTTGCGCCTATCGCCTGCGCGCCG
>JBDTUQ010000019.1:0-32465 GCA_040007615.1 Novosphingobium sp. | reverse complement strand
GCAGAATCGCAAGCCTCTGCAATCAAAACAAATGATTATGAGTCAGCCTCTAAAATAAACGGAAATTTTCTAGTAATTTGTTTTTAAGTTTAAAAATCAACGACAAATTCACTATTACTATCGATTTTCGCGCGTCTAAACGCATGAACAGCAGAAAAATAATTATCTATCTGACGCAATCCGTCATCGGTCAGTCTTAGATATATTATCCGCTTATCATGTAATGCATTATATCGAATAATAAGTTTCTTTTCTTCAAGCAGGGCAATCCAACGTAATGCAGTTGTGGCGGCCGCTCCGCTTGCGATACCAGCGCTAGTTACAGAAATGTTCCTGCCTTCGTGATGCGCGATATACAGATCGATCATTATATCCCAAGCGGGCTCACCAAACAAATCGTCAGGAAGGAATTTTCCTCTTAACGATCTGAATTTGTATAAACTTTTGCACAATTCCAGACTGTCGAATTTTTCAGTTTCCCGCGCTCGAACTTCAAGTAAAAGCGATTCTAGTGTCAGGCGAATTTTTTCCAGTTCCCCAATTTGGTCACTGAAATTTTTTGCGTTTGCATCCATATTACACCCACTCCGCCTGCGCCCAAGGATCGCGAGAGCCAAGAAAATAGGCCATTGAAGTTGTAAATCTATGGTTAACAACTTTGATGATATGGCAATGCAAGTCAAGCACCCAGAAAGTCGAAGTTCCGAAATTTTCCGCACATAGGGAAACACCTGATTCTAAAATTATTTTACTGTAATAATTCAAATTTGGCTGAAGGCGCATATATATCGTAAATGCATAAATTAATATAGACAAATACTGCAAAAAGGTATTAAGTATGCAAAACGAAGAGAAGATGGAAAAAGTACTGAAATTAGCTTTGCACTTACAAAATTCCCTAAGTCTTTCTGATGAACTTGACCTTAAGCTATTATCTATCAAAATTCATGAATCAATTTATGAATGCCAAAGAGCAGTATATTTAATCGGACACGCTGAAAATATTGTCGGGCCTGTCGAATAATCCTACTACCCCAGCTCCCCCGGCTTTTCCGGGCCGAACCTGACCCACACCGCCAGCATCAGCGCCGCCGCCAGCGTTACCGAGGCGAGGGCAAAGGCGTAATCGTCGCCCCGGCTTTCCGCCACGCCTGCCTGAAACACCGTGACGCGCGACGACAGCAGGTTACCCAGTTGATAGACCAGCCCCGGAAACATCGCCCGCACCGCCGGGGGTGACAGTTCGTTGAGGTATGCGGGCACGTTGGCCCATGCCCCTTGCGTGCAGGCACCCATCAGGAATGCGCCCACCGCCAGCATCGCGGTCGTCTGCGAATAACTCCACAGCGGCACCACCGGAAGGGCGAGCAAGGCCGCCAGCATGATCGTGCGGCGGCGGCCCAGCCGTTCGGACAGCGTGCCAAAGTCCATGCGCCCAGCACCGAGCCGACGTTCATCGTCGCCGTCAGCAGCCCGGTGGTGTGGGTATCAAAGTGGTGCTGCTTTTGCAGGAACGTGGGATAAAGATCGCCAACCCCGTGGCTGAAAAAGTTGAAGCAGGTCATCAGCACGATCAGGTACAGCCCCAGCTTCCAGTTCGCCGCCAAAGTATGCAGCGTGGGCTTTTTCACCTCTGCCTCGCGGGCGATGAAGACCGGGCTTTCCTTCACCCCCATGCGGATGAACAGCACCAGCAGCGCGGGCAGCACGCCCAGCAGGAACATGTGCCCCCACCCCAGCGTATCAAAGAACAGGTAGAACGTCAGGCTGGCTAGCAGATAGCCAGAGGCATAGCCCGATTGCAGCAGGCCCGACACCGGGCCACGCAATTTTGCCGGGATCGTTTCCATCACCAGACTGGCCCCCAGCCCCCACTCTCCGCCCATCGCAAAGCCGAACAGCGCCCGGATCAGCAGCAGTTCGGGCAGAGTGCGGGCAAAGCCTGACAGCGCCGAAAAGCCCGAAAACAACAGGATCACCGCCATCAGCACCGGCCGCCGCCCGAACCTGTCGCCCAGCCAGCCAAACACCAGCGCCCCCAAAGGCCGCGCGGCCAGGGTGAGGAACAGTGCCTCTGACACGTGCTTGATATCAGTGCCGAAGGTTTCGCTGATGGCCTTCATCATGAACACCAGCAGGAAGAAATCGAAAGCATCCAGCGTCCACCCCAGATACCCCGCCCAGATCGCCCGCTTCTGCGGCCCTTCCAGCGCGGCATAGTCCGTGAATACGCTCATCCTGCTTCCCCTCGTTACAGCGGCGCGACTGTGGCGGGAATGGTAGTGGCTGGCCAGAGCTGAAACACCGAGCCGCGCCCAATCACCTTGACATTTTATTTTTTATAGCTACAAGAAATACGGATGAAAATCGAATTTGATCCGGACAAGGATGCCGCCAACATCGTCAAGCATGGCGTATCGCTGGCCCGGTCAGTGGATCTGGAAGTCCTGGCCTATATCGAGGATCACCGATTCTCTGAGCCCCGTTTCCGGCTTTACGGACTGATCGAAGGTGAGGCCTATTGTCTGGCGGGAACGGATCGTAACGGCACGATCCGGGTGATCAGCCTCCGCCGGGCTCATGCAAAGGAGATGCGCCGCCATGCCCCGTAAACCGCCCGTCATGTTCGATGAAGATAATCCCGAATGGACCGAAGCCGATTTTGCCGCCGCCAAAGCCGGCGACGCAATCCCCGCACACATCGCCGCCGCCTTCCCCAAGCCGCGCGGGCGGCCCAAAGGAACGACCAAGCAACTGGTCAGCCTGCGGATTGACAACGACATACTGGATCGCTTTCGGGCGACCGGGCCGGGCTGGCAATCGCGGATAAATGAGGCATTGCGCAACGCTGCGGGATGACGAGGGGGGAGATAGGATTATATTTATAACTTGGAAATGCCGCAATTATTTATGGATTAAATTGCTATAGGATTTTTGTCTGATCCAAAAATCGTAATATTGTATGTGTCTTGGTCAATAGTGTATTCAGACTCAATAGAAAACACATCGTCAGAAAACATATTAGAATATGTTACGATTGCTTTTAAATATATTTTCTTGTTGTCCGGATTGTTTATTTTAAAATCAAAAGTCAATATTTGACTCGGTTCGCAATACGGATTTACTGGGGTTTTTAGTTCAGCCAAGTGATAGTTGGAATAATCGCTGGCATACGACATCATGAACCTGCTCGATTTTATTATTGCAGGAGTCCTACCTAAATTCTTAATTTGAGCGGAAAAATCATGGTCAGCGCCTTGTTTTGGCGCAACCGACTTTCCCTTCGCAAACGCGAGATATGCGCGTTCGGCATGCGCAAAAAAGGCTGCTGCTGATGTGGCGGCCTTGGTTGCCTGATGAGAGTAAAAGAGGGTGGCTATGACAGCCACAACGCCCAACCCTGCGACAATTGTTTGCCAAAACGCGAGGTCTGATTGATGGGTAGCAGCCTTGGCAGCAATCTGTTGGGCTACCAACTCGTCTTTTTCGCGCTGTACAGCGCTACATTCCTTAATCGTGTCGCAATCGCGTCGGCTCACTTGTTCTGGAGCAAGCCTTACAGCGTTCAGGCCCTTGATAACCTCGATGCGTTGAGCGCTCAGTGCACCAAACTCGCCGCGATCTCGCGGCATGACGCTAGCAGGCCAATAGAAGGATAATCCTACAGCAGCCGTGAAAACGATGCGCCAACTGATTCTAATCATTTTCTCGGAATCACTGCCCATTTACGACTGATATGCTTGTCCCTCAAATTTGACCCAGAGTCTATGCGACCTTGTCGCCACAATATTTGACACGTTCAGCGATCTCAACTCCACACAAAAAGCCCGGCGGTCGTGGGGGAAGGCGACCGCCGGGCAAACACACTCGGGGGATCGAGTGCGAAGGGTATGCGCTTAAACTTAACGCAGCAGCGACAGCACGTTCTGTGCGCTCTGGTTGGCCTGGGCGATCATCGCGGTAGATGCCTGGCTCAGGATCTGGGCCTTGGACATTGCGGTCGATTCAGCCGAATAGTCCGTATCGACGATCCGCGAGCGCGCGTCAGACAGGTTGGTGGCGTTCGATGTCAGGTTGTTGACTGCCGAGCTGAGCTGAGATTCACCCGCGCCGAAACCGGCGTTGCTGGCGGAAACGTCGGCCAGCGCCAGGTCGACATTGGCCATCGTGGTTGTTGCCTTGGCGGCAGTCGTCACGTCGAGCGCGGTGGCGCTGATCTTGGTGCCGTCAATCGCGGTGCTGGTCAGCGTGACTGTGTCGGTGCTGTTGGCACCCGCCTGAATGGCAAACGTCTTGTTGGTGCCTGCCGTGGTGCTGAACAGCGCGTTGCCGTTGAACTGGGTGTTACCAAGCACGCTGGCGACCTGCGTGGTCAGCGAGGTGACTTCGGCCTGCATGTTGGTGCGGTCAGCGCTCTGATACGTACCCGAAGCCGATTGTACGGCCAGTTCGCGAACGCGCTGCAGCATGTTGGTGACTTCGTTGAGCGCGCCTTCCGCCGTCTGGGCAAGGCTGATGCCGTCGTTCGCATTGCGGACGCCCTGGTTCATGCCGTTGATCTGCGCGGTCATCGATGTGGAAATGGCGAGGCCGGCGGCGTCGTCCTTGGCGGTGTTGATGCGCTTGCCGGTGGACAGGCGCAGCTGCGCCGTACCCAGCATCGAAGCTGCGCTGTTCGAAGAGTTCGCGGCGCGCATTGCACCGATGTTGGTATTGATAACTGCCATGATTAACTCCTGTGTAATATGCCGAAGCAGTCATTGGCCGGATGGTCCGGTTCGGCTGCCACCCCAAAGAGCGGCAATGCGGCGGCAAAGTTAAGCCGCCCCCGGCAAACTTTTGCCGCACGCCCTTGCCGCCTCCGGTCGGGGCAGGCCGTTTCCTACGCACATTTCCATAGGTGTTTGATCTAGGCCTTAAATTACCGAAGCCTTTGTCGTTCGCGCGGCAAATAGCCCTCTACCGGATGGTTAATGTGAGGGTGAAGATTCGATGACCGCACTGGATTACAGCGCCGCTGCCGCTAAGGCCCACGCTCCGCTGATTCAGCGTGCCGCCGCCGTTCTGGGCGTGCTTGGTCAGGATGCTTCCGCGCCAGTCCGGATCATGGACGCGGGCGAAAGCCAGTCGGCCCCTTCAGGCACTGCCGCGATCAGCCTGACGCGCGGTGACCATCCTGCGCTGCTGCGCAGGCCCGGCACGGGCCGCCATGCCCTGACTTATACCGATCCCACTAGCGAGGCTGCACTGGCCGCATTGGTCGCCTGCGCTACGCCTTCGGGCAAGCCGATTGCCGTCGATCCTGAAAGCCTTTCCATCCTCGCGCTGGCCGAGCGGCTGGCGGCGAGCGAGATCCCCGTGCTGATCAACGGCCCCACCGGCACCGGCAAGGAAGTGCTCAGCCGCTTCATCCACGATCACAGCCCGCGCCGGAACAAGCCATTCATCGCCGTCAACTGCGCCGCGATGCCTGAAACCATGCTGGAAGCCATGCTGTTCGGCCACCAGAAGGGTGCGTTCACCGGGGCTACGGGCGCGAGCGAGGGCTTTTTCCGCGCGGCGGACGGCGGCACGCTGCTGCTGGATGAAGTGGCCGAAATGCCGCTGCCCCTGCAGGCCAAGCTGCTGCGCGCGTTGCAGGAAGGTGAAGTGGTGCCAATCGGCGCGACTACCCCGATCAAGGTCGACGTGCGGGTCATCGCCTGCGCCAACCGCGACCTGCCGCTGGAAGTACAGGAAGGCCGCTTCCGCGCCGACTTGTATTACCGCATCAATGTATTCCCGCTAACCCTGCGCCCCTTGCGCGAACGCAGCGAGGATGTCGCCCCGCTGGCCTTTGCCCTGTTGCTGCGCCACACCCCCGCCCAGACGCACTTAGGCCAGAGCGCCCCGTGGATCAGCGACAGCGCGCTGGCCATGCTGCGCCACCACGGCTGGCCGGGCAACGTGCGCGAGCTGGAAAACGTCATGCGCCGCGCGCTGCTGCTGGCCGCCGGTTCGCCCGCGATCCTGCCCGAACACATTCAATTCGACAGCGCCGCAAGGCTTGTCGGCACCGAGCCGCCCGTCGGCCCTGAAACCATGTCCGTCCCGGTTTCGGGCGCAGGCGGGCGCAGGCTTTCAAACATCGTCCAGTTGCACGAAGCCCGCGCGATCATGGACACGCTGGCGCAGTGCGGCGGCAGCCGGGTCGCCGCCGCGCGTCTGCTGGGCATATCCGAACGCACGCTGCGCTACCGTCTGGCCTCGTTCCGCGACGCAGGTATTGGGGCTGAGAAAGTCGCTATCTCCGGTGCCGGTCGATGAGCAGCATCGGCGGCCTTTCCGGCGCGGGCGGGCTTCAGCAGATTCTGGCCATGCGCCAGCAGATCATCGACCGGTCATCGCTGCTGCAACAGGTCAAGACCGCCGCGCCTGCCAGCGAAGTTCCGGCAAGCTCCGGCCCGGCCGACGGCTTCACCGGCGCGCTGAAACACGCGCTCGATAGCGTCAACGCATCGCAGCAAAAGGCCGAGACGCTGAGCGACGGCTATGAACGCGGCGAAGTTACCGATGTCGCCAAGGTCATGCTGGCCCGGCAGGAGGCAGGTGTCGGCTTTGAAGCGACCTTGCAGGTGCGCAACCGCCTGCTTTCTGCCTACCAGGATATCATGCGGATGGGGGTCTGATAGATGGCTGATCTTGTTCCCGCGAGCCAAGGCGCGCCCGTGCCATCGGTGTTCTCTGCGCTGACTGATCCGGCGGGCGGCTCTGCGCTGACCCGGCTGGGCGCGTTTACCGCGCAAGGCCCGGTGCGCCGGGTGCTGCCGTGGTTTGCCGGGATGGCGGGCATCGGCCTTGCCGCGCTGGCCTGGGCCACGCTTTCCCCCGCGCCGCAGCGGGTGCTCTATTCCGAACTTGACGATGGCGAGAAGGCCAAAGTCGTCACCGCGCTCGGCAAATCGGGCATTTCATACGATATCGACAACCAGACCGGCGCGCTGACCGTGGGCGAGGACGACCTGTTCCGCGCGCGGATGCTGGTCGCCTCGGATGGCGCACTCGCCGCGCCGCAGGACGCCGCCAACGCCGACAACCTGCCGCTGGGCGCCAGCAAAACGATGGAAGGTGAACACTTGCGCAGCGCGCGCGAACACGAACTGACCCTGTCGATCATGGAAATCGAAGGGGTAGAGGCGGTTCGCGTCCATCTGGCCGAGTCCGAAAAATCAGTCTTCGTGCGCGATAACCTGCCCCCCACAGCATCGGTCATGGTGCGGCTGGCGCGCGGGCGGCAATTGTCTGACAGCCAGGTGTCGGCAATCGTCAACCTTGTCGCCGGATCGGTGCCGGGGTTGAGCGCGGACGCGGTGCGCGTGGTGGACCAGCACGGGCGCTTGCTGACCGACCTTGGCGGCAAGGGCAGCGGCAGTTCAGAACGGCTGGAACTGCAAGGACGGCTGGAAGACAAGCTGCGCAGCCAGCTTGACGGGCTGCTGACGCCGATGCTGGGTGAGGGCAACTTTTCCAGCGAAGTGCAAGTCGATCTCGACATGGATCAGGTCACCTCCGCACGCGAAAGTTATGACAAGCAGGGCGTGCTGCGATCCGAAACGCAGGCCGCATCGCAAACCACCACCAGCGCCGCCGCAGCGGGCGTTCCCGGCGTATTGTCAAACACCCCGCCGCCACAGGCCACCGCCTCACCCGGACCGCCGCAAGGCACAGCGAGCGCCGCGCCCTCGCCCGCCCCCACAGGCAACGGCGAATCGAGCGCGACACGTAATTACGAACTGGGGCGCGAGGTTTCCGTAGCCAATGGCACGCCCGGCAAGATCAGGCGGCTGTCCGTCGCCGTCGCGCTGAGCAGTGCGGCGATGAAAAAGGCCAAGGCGGCAGACATTGACCAGATCAAGCAGCTCGTCAGTGCCGCTGTCGGCGCAGACCCGGCGCGCGGCGATCAGGTGGCGGTTATGGTCCGCGCTTTCGATGCCGCACCGCTTGATGCCCTGCCGTTTTACCAGCAGGCGTGGTTTCTAACCGTGGTGCGTTATCTTGCTGCGCTGATCGGCGTGCTGCTGGTGCTGCTGCTGGCCGTGCGCCCGCTGATCAAGGCGCTGAAGCGCGATCCGGCGGAATCCTCCGCCCCTGCCAGTGAGGCTGAACAAGTGAGCGCCGCCGCCGCGCGGATGACCGACCCGGTCACCGGCGCAGTAGATGCCGCGCTGCTTGGCCGACAGGTCAATCTGGCGCAGCGATTGGTCGCCGAACAGCCTGACAGCGCGGTGCAGGCACTGCGCGAGATGCTCGCCCCCGCAGCGGAGCCAGCGACATGAACGCGCCCGCCCCGCCCACCTCTGCCCCGCCCACCTCTGCCACGCTCGACCCCGCCAGCCTTGCCGATGCTGACCGGGCCGCCGTGATGGTGATGCTGCTGGATGACGACGCCGCCGCTGGCCTCCTCGCGCAGCTCCAGCCCGCCGAACTGCGCCTGCTGGGTGAAAAGATGTGCGCGCTGGGCGAAATCGGCCCCGAAGTGATCGCCCATGCCATCGCCGCCTTCGTCGGCAAGACCGAAAAGCTTGGCCTCACCGCGCATGACCGGCTGGGCCAGGTTCGCAGCCTGATGACCAAGGCGGTCGGCGGGGTAAAGGCCGACAACCTGATGCAGCGCATCGTGCCCGATGCAAAGCCGCCCAGCCCGCTGGAACTGGCCCGCTGGCTAACCCCTCAGGCGCTGATTCCATTGATCGCGGGCGAGCATCCGCAGGCGATTGCCGTGCTGCTGATCCAGCTTGATCCCGAAGTCGCCGCTGAAGTGCTGGCTCAGCTGCCCGGTGCCGCCCAGTCCGAGGTAGTCCACCGTATCGCCACGCTTGGCCCCGTTCAGCCCGAGGCGCTGGCCATGCTGGAAGAACTGCTCAGCCGCCGCATCCTTGAACACCACGGCTCTGCCCCGCTGGCAATGGGCGGCCCGCGCGAGGCGGCGGAACTGATCAACGGTGCGGGCAAGGCGGTGGAAAAGCGCGTCATGCCCGACATCACCAAGCTCGACAAAGCCCTGGCGCGCGAAATCGAGGCCGAAATGTTCAAGTTCGAGCATCTGTTTGCGCTCGATCCGCAATCGATGGGCGCCCTGCTCCGCGAAGTGGAAAGCGATGTTCTGATCGATGCCCTGAAGGGTATCGAGGAAGACCAGCGCACCGTGTTCTTCCGCGCCATGTCCAGCCGCGCCGCCGATGGCGTGAAGGACGAGATCTCGGCACGTGGACGCCTCAAGATGGCCGACGTGCAGATCGCGCAGAAACAGATCGTCGCCGCCGCGCGGCGGTTGGCTGCCGAAGGGACCATAGTGTTCGGATCGGGCGGGGGCGATGACGATTATGTCTAGCCTGACCGCGCTGTCTGGCCGCCCGCATGAAACCGGATTTCGCCCCAGCGCGCGCTATCTGCGCGGCGCTGAACCCGTGCCTGCGCGCGCAGCGGCCCCGCCGGAACCCGAACCCGAAGACCCCGCCACGCTGGCGTTTGCCGACGGCTATCTGCGCGGAACGCACGATGCGCAGACCGAGGCAGCAGCGCAGGCCGCGTGCGAGGCAGAGGCCCGCGCGGCGCTGGACCTGGCGTTCACCCGGCTTGACGCTGAACTGGCCGAGGCCTTGCGCCAGCGGTTGCAGGAAACCGTGCTGGCGCTGTGCGAGGCGACCTTGCAGCCTTTCGCGGTAGACGATGCGGCACTGGCAGCGCGGGTCAGCCGCGCCGTCGCCATGCTCGCCCGCGCCGAGGATGAGCGCGTTATCCGCCTGAATCCCGATGACCTGAAACTGGTTTCCCCCCGCCTGCCGCAGGACTGGCAGATCACGCCTGATCCCGCGTTGCCGCGCGGCGCGTTGCGCATCGAAACCTCGCACGGCGGGGTTGAGGACGGCCCGGCCCAATGGCGGCGCGCGCTGGCCGAGGCGCTCGACGCATGTTGAAGCTTTTCGACGGCCTGCTGGCGGACATGGCCGCCGCGCAGCCCGATTTTGCCCCGCACCGCTATGGTCTGGTCGCCGCATGTGATGGCGGGCTGATCGAGGTTACCGGGCTTTCCATCCCCATCGGTGCGCTCGCCCGTGTCGGACATGGCCGACGCGAAGGGGGCGAGCCGCTGGCCGAAGTGATCGGCTTCCGCAATGGCCGCACGCTGATGATGCTTCTCGGCGATACCGTCATGCTGCGCCCCGGCGCGCGGGTGCGCCCAGAAGGCCGCCCCGGCATGCTGCCCGTGGGCGCCGCGTTCCTGGGCCGCGCGGTGGATGGTGAGGGGCATCCTATCGACGGACTTGGTCCGGTCCACCACCGGCTGGAATGGCCCGCTGGCGGCGTTCGCACCGGCGCGCTCGATCGCAGCCCGGTGCGCGATAGCTTCGATACCGGAGTCCGCTCGCTCAACGCTCTGACCACGTTTGGCGTCGGCCAGCGCATCGGCGTGATGGCCGGATCGGGCGTCGGCAAATCGGTGCTCCTCGACATGATCGCCAATGGCGCGGATGCCGAAGTGGTCGTTGTCGGCCTGATCGGCGAACGCGCGCGCGAGGTTTCCGATTTCGTCGAAAGGCACATGACCGGAGAGAAACGGGACCGCACCGTGGTTGTCGCCGTGCCCGCCGATCATGCGCCCAACTTGCGACTGCGCGGTGCCTTGCTGGCGACCAGCCTTGCCGAACAGTTCCGCGCCGAGGGCAAACAGGTACTGCTGATCATGGACAGCCTGACCCGCGTGGCCCACGCCGCCCGTGAAATCGCACTGCTGCTGGGCGAACCCGGCGCGGCGCGTGGCTATCCCCCGTCTGCGCTGGCGACGATCACCAAGCTGGTCGAACGCGCGGGCAATTCGGCGGCCAGCGGCGGCTCGATCACCGGGCTTTACACGGTGCTGGCCGATGGCGACAATCAGGATGATCCGGTGGTCGACACCGCGCGGTCGATCCTTGACGGCCATGTCGTGCTGTCGCGCGATCTGGCGCAGCGCGGGCAATATCCAGCCATCGACATCGCCGCATCGCTGTCGCGCGTGATGAGTGACGTGACCGATCCCGCGCACCAGACACTGGCCCGCCAGTTCCGCGCGCTGGTGGCCGCTTACGAGGCCAACCGCGATCTCGTGCTGATGGGTGCCTACCGTGCCGGGGCCGATCCGGTGCTCGACCGGGCGATTATCTTGCAAGAAGCTATGCGCCAGTTCCTGTGCCAGGGGCAGCACGAACTGGTGCCGCTAGAACCCAGCATAGCCGCGCTGGAGGCGCTGCTTGGCCATGCAGGCTGAGCGCGCCCGCCTGCTCCGGCTGGGGCGGCTGGAAAAAGTCCGCGCCATCGCCAAACAGGCCGCCGCCGCAGAGGCCGCGCGGGCGGAAAGCACGCTGGCGCAACTGGAAGGCCTCGCCGCACGCACTGGCAGGCTGGTGGCCGATTATGCGGGCTGGACCGATCTGGGCGACGCTGGGGCCTTGCAGCAGCTCAGCCAGTTCCGCTCCGGACTGCAAGGCGTCGCCCTCTCCACCAGCGCTGATGCGGCGCGGGCGCGCAGCGTGGCCGATGAAAAGCATGCACAACTTGCGCAGGCCGAACGCCGCCGACAGGCCGTGGAAGACCGCGCCAAGGCCGAAACCGCCGCGCTGTCTGCCAAGCGCGGAGACGCCTCGCTGGGCGCTCGCCGGGGATTTGGCACGGAACTTGATAAGTAACGCCTGTCCCGCAAACGGAGAGCGTTTCATGATCCAAGCCGCCGCACTGCCGATCTTTGTTCCGGGCAGTGCCATGTCTGAAACGCCTGCGCAAAACCCGGCCGAAAACCCCGGCGCAACGTCCGGTGCCGCCCTGTTCGCGGGGATTCTGGCGATGCAGCCCACTTTGACTGTGCCGGAGTCAGGCACTGGAGCGGTGGACACAGTAACGCCGGTTCCTGCAACAGCGCCAACAGCCCCGGCAACCGCCTTGCCGCTGACCGGCAAAACTTTGCCGCCGCAATTGCCGCCCCAATTGCCGCCTGTGCCGCCAAAGCCCATTCCCGCACCGGATCAAGCCGCCGCCGACCAAGCGCCCACCGAGACGCCGCCGCCGACAGCCCGCCCGGACGCAATCGTTCATGTCAGGCCCGCACCGCGCAAAGTTCTGGCTTCAGAGGAAACGCCCGCCAAAGTTGCGAAAGCCCAACCGTCGCAAGTCGAAGGTGATGTTGCCGTGGAAACGCCAACTGTGGGCGAAGCCCCGCCCTCGCCTATCCTTGTTTTGTCACCTGCCGCGCCCGTCGCTCTGGAAGCTGGCCCAAAGGCGGTAGACAAGCCTACCATGTCAGCCCAGCCTGCTGTTCAGCCGCGCACGATTCCCGCGCCGCCGGTTGCAGCCGGACAAGCGACGAACCCGCAAATCCTGCCGCCGATGGTCAAGGCTGAGGTTTTGCCGTTCGTGCCCATGCCTGCGGATGCCAGTGCCCCCGTCATTGAAGCCCAGGCTGGGGCACCCGAGCGGGCAAAAAGCGTGGCATCCGCCCTCTTGACGCTGAGCGACGCGCCGCAGGCGATTGTAGGCACGGTGACGCAGCTGCGCGTTTCGGGCGGGCTGTCGCAGACGGGTGAAAAGCATTTGGCCGTATTGCCAGCCCCCGCCCCGGAGCCGGGCAATGCCGCGCTTCCGCCGCTCGCCTCAGCCCCGCTTGCCATGAACGATGGCGCAGGCGTTCCCGTGCAGACCCGCGCGGAACCGGCCCACGATTTCAGCGTACTGGTTGACCGGCTGGTCGCCGCGCGCGAGGCGGCGATGCCGCATCCGGTCCACGCCAGCCTTGCCCACGCCGAGTTCGGCCAAGTGCAGCTGACTTTCGCGCACGACGCAGCGGGACTGACCGTGGCGATGGCCAGCAGTGATCCCGATTTCGCCCGCGCCGTAACCGCCGCCACCCCAGCCGAACGCCAGAGCAACAGCAGCGATTCTCAGGCCTCCTCTCAGGGCAGCGTTGGCTCTGCTCCCCAGAATCAACCCCATAACCAGCCGCAATCCGGTGCGCGACAGGGCGGCAGCGATGGCGGGCAGTCACGCTTTCCCGTTCGCTCCTCGCTTTCGTCTGAAGCTTCAAACCAGCCTGCCGCCCCGGCCCCGCGCCGCACCGGCATTTTCGCCTGATCCTCAAGGAACCTGAACCATGAGCGCCAAGAAAGACAAATCTCCCGACGATGATGCCGCCCCGGCGAAGAAGGGCGGAATGGTCAAGAAGCTGGTCCTGCCCCTAGTCCTGCTGGGCGCAGGCGCGGGCGGGGCTTACGGGCTTGTCGTCGCCGGAGTGATCGGCGGCGCGGCCCACGCCGAAGCCAAGGAAAACAAGAACCCCAAGCTGATCCGCAAGGGCGAGGAAGATCCCTTCGCACCCAAGGCCGAAGGCGGGCATGAAGGTGGCGAAGGTAGCGGCGATGTCGATGGCGACGGCGGCAGCGAGTTCCGCACCAGTTATTACACCTTTGCCGACGACTTCACCTCAAACTTGCGCGATTCCGATGCGCTGGTGCAGATCAGCCTCGCCTGCTCTACCCGCCGCGATGGCCGGGTGCTGCTGTGGCTGAAAAAGCACGAACTGGCGGTGCGTTCTGCCATGCTCGAAGTGCTGGCCGATACGCCGGAAACCGATATCCAGTCGGTAGAGGGCAAAGGCCATCTGCAAAAGCGCCTGACTGCCGCCATCAACCGGGTGCTGACCGAGACTGAAGGTTTCGGCGGGGTCGACGCGGTCTATTTCCGCTCGTTCCTGGTCCAGTAACCGGCGCATGAAATCCGAACACGCCTTTGTTGCCGAGCGCGCCGCCGCACAGCATTGCGCGGCGCTGATCCCGGCTAGCCCGGTTGCAGCCGACCTGTTGCCCCAGCTGACCCGGCTTGGCGAACGCTGGGCAAAGCGTCTGGCACGCGCGCTGGCGGCAGTTACCGGCGGTCATGCGCCGACGCTTTATCCGCAGGCCGCGCAGGCAAGTGATGCTGTGACGCTGGCAGGCGAAATCGGCGCTTTGGGGGCTAACGGCCTCTATGCCGCCGGGCCTCAGCAGGTGCCGGTTCTGGTGTCGGTTGAAGGCGGGGCGGTGCTGGCGCTGGTGGATCGCACCTTTGGCGGGCGCGGTGATATTCCCGCCAGCCTGCCCGACGCCTTTGCCATGTCTGCCGACCTGATGATCGCGCGGCTGGAAACGCTGATCGCCGCCAGTCTGGTTGACGTACTTGAAGGCGCGGAGGCCGCAGAATGCAGCCTGATCCGCCGCGACGGCAATCTGGCCGCACTGTCGCCGTTCCCCCCCAAGGCCGGGCTGGCAACGCTGCGTGTGGAAGTGGCCGAACCGGGGCGCAAGTTGTGGGTCATCACTTTCGCGGTCGAGGAATCCAGCCTGCCGCGCCTGCTGGGCAACAGCACGGCGCCCGCCAAGGCCGCCAAGGCCAGCCCGTTCGACGAGCCTTTTGCCGACCTGCCGCTGGAGCTGTCCGCCGTGCTGGTCGACATGCGCATTTCGATGGCGACGATCGCGGCGATCCAGCCGGGCAGCGTCCTGCCGGTGTCAGTCGCCCGCAATGTGCCGCTGAAGATCGGCGGCAAGACCATCGCCACCGGCAGCGTAGGCGACAGCGACGACCGTGTTGCCATCCGTATTACCCAGGCCTTTGCCTGACTTGCAGGAAACCTAGACATGAACGCTCAATCCCGCAGTTTTGATCTTCTGAAAGACGTTGACGTCCGCTTGTCGGTTGAGCTGGGCCGTACCGAAATGAAGCTGAAAGACGTGCTCTCGCTGGGCGAAGACAGCGTCGTCATGCTTGAGCGGCTGACGGATGAACTGCTCGACGTCATGGTCAATGGCCGCCTGATCGCGCGCGGCGAGATTATCTCGGAGAATAACCGCTTCGGCCTGCGCATCGTCGAACTGGCTGGCGGTGACAGCTCTGGCGGCGCCACTGGCCGCGGGGGCTGACCCGGTGCTGTGGTATATCCTTAAACTGTGCATCCTGCTGCCGCTGATTGGCGCGCTGATCTGGGGCAGCCTGAAATTGATGGCCCGGATGCAGGCCAGATACGGCGCGGGCGTTCACGCCACGAAAGCGGTGCGGATCATCGAGACGACCATGCTTTCGCCAACGCTGAAGCTGGCGGTGCTGGAATTTCACGGGCGCGAGATTCTGGTTTCGGTATCGCGCGGCGGACTGACGCGGCTGGCCGAGGCTCCGGCACGCGGGGTGGAATCGTGAGCGGGGTAATAAGTTCCCCCCTCGCCTTCAGGGGAGGGGCTGGGGGTGGGGCCTATCCACTCAGTCAATCGCCGTGTGGAACCAGAGGCCCCACCCCAACCCCTCCCCTGAAGAGGAGGGGCTTATGGACCCTCACACTCCCGCTCATCCTCATCGCCACCTCCGCCCACGCGCAAGTCGCGGCCCCCGGAGCCGTTTCCGGCGCGCTGGACCGCGCGCTGTCGAGCGCCACGGGCGGGCAAGGCAGCGGCATGACCATGTCGCTCCAGCTGCTCATCATCATGGGCCTGCTGACAATCCTGCCCAGCCTGATCCTGATGATGACCAGCTTTACCCGCATTCTGGTGGTACTGGGCATCCTGCGGCAGGCGCTGGGTTTGCAGCAATCGCCGCCCAATCAGGTGCTGGTCGGGCTGTCGCTGTTCCTGTCGCTGTTCGTCATGGCGCCGACGCTGGAAAAGGTGAACGCGGTCGCCATCGCCCCCTATTCCGCCGGAACGATGAACGCCGAGCAGGCGATTTCATCCGCCGGAGATCAGTTCCGCGCCTTCATGATCCGCCAGACACGCACCCGCGACTTGTCGATGTTTGCCGACATGGCCCACGCACCAAAGTTCAATGCGTCCAGCGAAGTGCCGTTCTCGATCCTGCTGCCTGCCTTCGTCACCAGCGAGCTGAAAACCGCGTTCCAGATCGGCTTCATGCTGTTCCTGCCGTTTCTGGTGATCGATCTGGTGGTGTCATCCGTGCTGATGAGTCTGGGCATGATGATGATGAGCCCGACTGTGGTGTCGTTACCGTTCAAGCTGCTGCTGTTCGTGCTGGTCGATGGCTGGGCGCTGCTGATGGGTAGCCTTGTTGCGAGCTTTGGGTGATGGGTGAAACCGCATCCCTGTTCGCTCTGGCAGACCGCATGTTGTGGGTAACCGCGCTGGTCGCCGCGCCGGTGCTGCTCGCCAGTCTGGCCGTCGGGCTGGTGCTCGGCGTGATCCAGGCGGCGACGTCAGTTTCCGAACAGACGCTGACATTCGTGCCCAAGCTGGCCGTCACCGCGCTGGTTCTGGTGGTGATGGGCGGGGCCATGATGGGCTTGATCAGCGATTTTACCGTCCAGATTTTCGACCAGATCGCCGGACTTGGCCGATGAAGGGTTTGGGCAAATGAACGGCCTGTCGTTCGGCTTTGGCCCGGTCGAGGCAGATTTCTGGCGCTGGCTGTTCGTGATGACCCGGATCGGCGCGGCAATGATGGCCGCGCCGTTCTTTGGCGCAAGCAGCGTGCCGATGCAGGTGCGCGTGATTGCCACCGGGTCCGTTGCGGTCATGGTCTGCGGCTGGACGACAGTGGCCGCGCCCGCTGCGCTGTTTTCCCTGCCCGGAATGCTGGCTGTTGGCGGCGAAGTGCTGATCGGGCTGGCGCTCGGTTTTGTCCTGCAACTGGCATTCGCCGCGCCCACGATTGCCGCCGAAGTGATCGACGCGGGCATGGGCATGAGCATCGCCACCACCGCCGATCCGCAAAGCGGCGCGCATTCGCCCGCGCTGGGCCAGTATTTCGGCGTCGTTCTGACGCTGACCTTTCTGGGCACCGGCGGCCACTTGCTGTTCATCGGCCTGATCGTGCGCAGTTACACCGCCTTCCCGCCGGGCCACACCTGGCTGGGGGCGGAGCGCATCGCGCAAATTTCCAGCTATGCCAGCGACATGCTGCTGACCGGGCTGGCCATCGCCTTGCCGGTCACCGTGCTGCTCCTGCTGGTGCAACTGGCCGCCGGGATGCTGAGCCGCACCGCGCCATCGCTTAACCTGTTTTCGCTCGGCCTGCCTGCCGGCGTGCTGGCGGGGCTGGCCGCGCTGATCATCTCCGCCCCGCTGCTGCCTGATGTGATGAGCGAACTGACTGGCCAGATGCTGAGCCAGGCCGAAGCGGTGATCGCGCGATGAGCGGAGGCGGCAACGAATCGGGCGAAAAAACCCTCGCCCCCACAGAAAAGCGCAAACGCGACGCTGCGAAAAACGGCGATGTCCTGCGCTCGCGCGATCTTTCCACGGCGGCGGCGGCACTGGCCGGGGCGGCGTGGCTGAAGTTTGCCGGGCCGTGGCTGATGGCGGGGCTGTCAAGCGATCTCAAAAGCGCGCTGGCGTTCGACCATGCGGCGCTCGACCAGTTTTCGCCGGGACAGCTGATTGTCAATTCGCTGCTCACTGTCTTGCCGCCGGTGCTGGTGCTGGGCGTGGCAGTGATGGCAGCGGCGGTGATCTCGCAACTTGGCTTTGGCGAAGGCCGGTTCATGATGGCCAACCTTGCGCCCAAGGCATCGCGGATCAACCCGGCGACCGGCCTGAAACGCATGTTCGGTTCGCAAGGTCTGGTCGAACTGGGCAAGAGCCTGGCCAAGGCGGGATTGCTGGGCGTGATCGCGTGGACCTGGGCGCGCAGCCATGTGTCGCTCTTTACCACGCTGCCACACGCTGCGCTGCGCGGGCAGCTGGCGCTGGGCTGGGGCGCGCTGACTTCGCTGCTGTTTGCGCTGTCTGCCGGGCTGGTGGTGATCGCGCTGATCGACTTTCCGATCCAGTGGCTGCGCCGCTACAATCGCCTGCGCATGAGCCATCAGGACATGCGCGACGAGAACAAGGAATCCGAAGGCTCGCCCGAAAACAAGCAGGCCATCCGCCAGCGCCAGCGCCAGCTTTCGCGCGGCGGATTGCAGACCGCGATGCGCGAGGCGCAGTTCGTGATCACCAACCCGACGCACTTTTCGGTCGCGATGGCCTATGATCCCGAAAAGGCCTCCGCGCCGATCGTTCTCGCCAAAGGACGCGGTGAAAAGGCGCTGGCGATGCGCGAAATGGCCGCCGAACTGGTGGTGCCGACGCTGGAATATCCCGCGCTCGCCCGCTCGGTCTATTTCACAACGCGCGAAAACCAGGTCATCCGTGAAGAACTTTTCGCCGCCGTCGCGGGCGTGCTGGCCTTCGTTTTCGCGCTGAAACGCGGCGAGACGCCAAAGGCACCGGCCATCGACGTGCCGGTCGAACTGCGGTTTGATCCGGAAGGGAAGCCTGAGCGGGGCGCATAGGACGACGTTCTCCCCCTCTTCTTCAGAGGAGGGGGCTAATGCCGGGCTTAACCCCCCGCCCGCGCTGCCGTCTTAGGCTGCATGGTCACATCAGCATCTTCCGCCGCAAGTTCGCTGGTCACCGCTTTGGGCGGCGGCACCGGGATCGACCTGACGGCGCTGGCGGAGAACCTTGCCGCAGCGCAGTTCATCGGCAAGACTGAGCGGCTGACCGCCAAAAGCGATTTGCTCGACAAGCAGATTTCGTCCGCCTCGTCGATCCGCTCGATGATGCTCAACCTTTCCAGTTCGTTGGGCGACCGGGTGCGATCGGGCGACCTTTCGCCGCAGCCGAGCGTGGCCAATGCCAGCGTCGCCAAAGCGTCACTATCCGGCGCATTGCGGCCAAGCGGGACGTTTTCGCTGGAAGTCACCGCGCTCGCCGCCGGTCAGACAATGGCCAGCCCGGCCTTCGCCGCATCGACCAGCGCGGTCGCTTCGGGCACGCTGACGCTGCGCTTTGGCGCGCTGGCCAGCGGCGGCTTTACCGACGACACCGCCCACGCGCCGGTTTCCTTGACCATCCCCGCCGGGGCTACGCTGGCCGATGTCGCCTCTGCCATCAACGGTGCGGGCGCAGGCGTTTCGGCCTTTGTTGCCAATACGGCGGCGGGCGCTAAGCTGGTGCTGAAAGGGCAGACTGGCGCGGCCAACGGTTTTGTCCTCGACGCCACTGAAACGCCGGGTGATCCGGGTCTTTCCGCGCTGGCATGGTCGCCGCCGGCTGCCGCCACCGACCGCATTCTGGCCAGTTCCAGCGACGCGGCCTACAAGATCGACGGGCTGCAAATGACCGCGCCGGGTAACAGCATTGTCGATGCCGTCCCCGGCCTCAACCTGACCCTGACCGCCACCAACACGGGCGCGCCGACGCAGATCGGTTTTTCCGACCCGGCCAGCGCCATCACTTCCGCGATGCAGGACCTGACGACCGCGCTGAACCAGGTCGCCAGCGCGCTGAAGGACGCGACTGATCCGCTGTCTGGCGATCTGGCGCGCGACAGCGGCGCGCAAGGTCTGAAACGGGGGCTGGCCGGGCTGGCGGGCAATGTGATCATGCCCGGCGCGACCGGCACCCAGCCGCGCACGCTGGCGGATCTTGGCCTTTCGACCCAGCGCGACGGCAGCTTTCAGTTGGACAATGCGCGCCTTGCCGCCACGTTGAAGGCTGATCCCGCAGGCGCCGCCGCGATGTTTACCAACGGGCTATACGGCGCATTCGCCAGTTTTGACGCGCTGACCCGCCGCGCCACCGCCACTGGCGATCCCGGCTCGCTAGGCGGATCGGTGACTCGCTACACCGCGCAGAAGACCAGAGCCGCCACCGACAAGACCGATCTCGCTGCCCGGCAGGACGCGCTGCGCACGCAGCTTGTCGCTCGCTTCGCCAAGATGAACACTGCCGTCGGCGCATCAAAATCGACGCTGTCGTTTCTCCAGAACCAGATCGCGGCGTGGAACGCCAAGAGCAATTAGGCCCTGATATGACGATGCTAGCCCGCCACACCCCGCAGGAAGCCTATCGCCGCGTCGAAATGGACGCGCGCGTCAATGGCTCAGATGCCCGCCAACTGGTCAGCCTGTGCTATGAACAGATGATCAGCGCGCTGGGCAGCGCGCTCCATGCCGCCGGGCATGGCGACAATCGCGGCAAAAGCGCGGCGATGACGCGGGCTATGGCCTCGCTCACCGCGCTGCAACTGGGGGTCAGCGGAGATACCGGAGTTGCCGCTGCACTGCGCCACTTTTACGAATCCGCGCGCCGCACGCTGCTGGACAACGTGCTGGCCTTCGATGCCGTCGCCGTCAGCGTGCTGCGGCAGGACTTCATCAACATCGGCCGGGCCACCGGCGCGAGCGGGACAGCCGGCGCGGCGCACGAAAGCTGACTGTGATAGCCGGACAGGCGCCGCTATGGGATTACCCGTAGTTGCCATGGGAAATGGCAGAAATCCGCCGAATTTACCGCCATTATGACGTAGTTCACGCTCCATAATGGATGCAACACCGGCTTATCACCTAGGCAATTATCGTTAATAATTTTCCCTATGATGACACGCACCCAGATACTGCTCGTTGATGGTGACTTTCGCCGTCGGGCCGCCATTTCGCACTGCCTGTCGGGCACCGGGCTGCATGTCGAACCGTTTGAGGATACCGGCGAACTGATCGCCCGCAATCCGCGTGACGGCATCCTGCTGGTGCATGACGATGGCCGGGCGATTCAGCCGCTGCTCGATCATATGGGCCGCAAGGGGGACTGGCTGCCGATCATCTGCTTTGGTGAGAACCCCTCACCGCGTGAGATCGTGGAATCGGTGCTGCAAGGCGCGGTGGATTATCTGGTCTGGCCGTTTGACGTTGCGCTCGTGACCGAAAGCATCGAGCTGGCGCAAAGCCGCTCTGCCTCGCTCGCCGGTTCAAAACTGCGCGAAGCCATCGCCCGCAGCCGGATCGAACGCCTCACCCGGCGCGAGCGTGAGGTGCTGGCAGGTGTGGCCGATGGCATGTCGAACCGGATGATCGGCGAACGCCTCGCCATCAGCCCGCGCACTGTGGAAATCCACCGCGCCAATATGCTGAACAAGATGGGTGCCAGCCACACCTCCGAAGCCATCCGCATCGCGATCGAGGCGACACTGATCAATTGAGCAGGCACCGGGTTGCTATGTGGCCACGCGAGTTGTGACTGTGCGGGCAGCCGGGACGCTCAGGAAGCGTTGTTGACCGCAATTTGGCGCTCGATAGTGGCGACGATAGCCTCGATCTCCGGGCTGGTGATGCCGTGTAGGTGCATCAGGTTCAGCACCAGCCGGTCGATCCGTTCAACCGCCTTCGCGCCGGACGCCAGCGCACGGGCGAGTGAGGATGGGCGGGTCAGCCCTTCGGCGGCGCGGGCATAGCTGGCGAAGCTTACGAGGCTCCGCTCGTCCGCGCCCATTGCCACCAGCAGGCGCAAGACCTGAGCATAGATCACCGCGCTGGCCGCCGGGTCTGACAACACTGTCTCACCAATGGAACGAATGCCGTCGGGCGAAAAGCAGCGGCAATTGCCGGTCAGCAACATCGGCCATTTCGCCAGCGGCGCAAACAGCGACTTTTGCGCCAGAAGCTGCACCGGTGCGCGTTGCAGGCCGCCTTCCCCCATTACCTTGACGCCCGAAATGCCGCGGGCCAGCCGCTCCAGCAGTGCCTGGTCCTCTGGCCGTTCGAATGGCGCGGCCTTGAAGTTGGAAGCCAGCGTCACCGTCAACTGTCCAGGCTGCGCGGGATCGAGCCTTACCGCCTGGGCATCGGGGCTGGTCAGGCTGACGAGGCGGGGATCGAGTCCCTGCCACACCGCCTCGCTGGAATAGACGCCCTTGAACGCGGCGGGATCGATAGTGCCGAACCGCTCCAGATATGCACGCGGCGGCAGGTTCATTATCGACAGGCACGGACGCGCGGCGGCGGCGATCCGGGTCATGAGGTCGGCTATCGCGGGCGCGCGATATTGCGGTTCCTGCATCGCCAGAATGACGAACTGGTAATCGTCTGCGTTCACCTGCTCGGGCGTGCGCAGTGCTGCAAAACCCGGCATCGGTGCCTGCGCGACCGGCACCCGCAAGGCGACATCACCGCCACCCCGGCGCAGCGAGAGGCGGACTTCCAGCGGCCCCGCGCTCATCGCCGCGATTTCTTTGGCCTGACCCACGAAAGTCACCGCATGGCCTGCCAGTGCCAGCTTGACCCCCGGCAGAAGTCCATAGGAAGCCCCCAGGATCAGGATTGAAGCAGGTGCGGCGTCCATCAGCGGCCTTTCACGTCAACATAGATGATATCGGCCTTGCCGCTCCCCCGCGTGGCGAGCAGGCCGACGATCATCAGTGCATAGGCAAGCGCCAGCGCGGGCAGCACAAAGGGCCGGGGCAGATATCTGGCGATCAGGCGGGACAGCGCGGTCAAGGCAACAACCTCAGCAAGACATCAATAACCGGCCTCGCCAGCGACAACCAAAGCAGAATCGAAAGCGGGGCCAGCAGGCGTCGGGGCCAGCCGGTAACATGGGGCAATGGTAACCAGCGCATCGCCATCCGGGTCAGCACCACGCCCAGCGCCTGCCAGAAAGACCACAGCACGTAGAAGGCTGAAAACTCGTGCCACAAACCGATCACCAGCATCGCCGCGATCAGCCCCAACAGTGGGCTGCGGCTGATCGCCATGACCGGGCGGAACACATAGTCCAGCGACCAGCCGGACAGCGTCATATGCCAGCGCCGCCAGAAATCGAGCAGCGATTCAGCGCGCCACGGCTGATCGAAGTTCTCCTCCAGCCGCAGCCCCAGCATCAGGCTGGTGCCAAGCGCGATGGCCGTCATACCGGCGAAATCGAAAAAGAGCGAAATCCAGCTCATCGCCGATCCCGCCCAGCTACGCAGGAACGGGCTCGATCCCGTGAGGCGCACGTCGATGGCAAAGGCCGCGCCCTCTACTTGCCGCGAGATCACGTAGGCCATGAATGCGCCGATGAGCGCGCGCTCCGCACCGGCCAGGAAATCTGCCCCATCAAGGCGGCGGCGGGCGGACTGGCGCTCGAAATTGGGGAAACGGTGGATCGGGCCAACGATCATCACCGGCAGGAACAGCTGATAGCGCAGGTGCGCCCGCACGCTGGGCACAGCCAGCCGCTCCATCCACCATTCCGCAATGACGTGGATGTGGCGCAAGGTGAAAAACGCAGCCGAAATCCACATGATACCGCCCGATGGCAGCAGCCGTGACGCGGTAAAGGCACCCATCAGTAGCAAGGTCAACAGCGCCGCGACCGCACCGCGATGGCGCGTCTGATCGCCCAGCCGCAAGCCCAGAGGCGTCAGCACCGCCGCGCCCACCAGCCACACTGCAGACAGTGGAGACAGCCAGGCGATCACCAGCAGCGTCCACGCCGCGACCCCGTCAAGTGCCCAGTCGCGCGGCAGCAGCCAGCCGATCGGCACCGCGACCAGCGCCAGCAGGATCAGCAGGGTCGAAATCTCGATCATCGGCTGCGCCACCATGCGGCCAGCTCAGCCTGAAAATGCGCCCGCCCGCGCACGTTCAAATGCGCCAGATCATAGAATTCGGCGTTGTCCCAAGGTCCTTGCGGCGCGAATAGCGGCAAGCCATACCCCGCGGCAGTCTGGCTGGCCAAAGCCCGCAGCGCGGCAGTCGCCCGCTTGCCTTGCACCACTTCGGATGCCGCGGAATGTGGCGGCAGGAGCATCACCATTGTGACACCGTGCGCGCGTGTCGCCTGCACCAGTCGGCCAAGCTCTCTGCCGCAATAGGGCTGGTGCAGCACTAACGGATACATGACCTTGATCTCATCGGCAGTGAAGTGCTGCTGCTCATGCAGCCGGGGCGGATCACCATCGCCGCGCCGTTCCATCCGGCTGAGTCCAAACGCGCTGTGAAAATCGTTGGCCAGAGTGAACTGCGTGTCCTTCAGCCAGTGCCTGAGGCCAGTCTGGCGGGCGTCGCACGTGCGCTCGGCGGCGATGGCCGGCAAGTCGCGGATGAATGGATTGACCTCTATCAGAACAACGCGGGCACCGCTGGACACCGCGCCTGCGGCCAGCGTGATGGCCTGCCATTCCTCAACCGAATTGACCCCGACCCGCTCATGTATCCGGCCATCACCCAGTAGCGATGTGGCGCCCGAGCCGGTGGGCGCAACCGCGCTTTTCATCAACGATGATCCGATCACTGCCACTTGCACGTGCTGGAAAAACTCGTGACGGGGCGGCGCGACGCTGCGCACCGCGCCCACCGCGCCCGCCGCCATGACCAGCGCCGCCAGCCACGCTCCTGCCAACTGGCGCACGGTCAAGCGATCAGATCGCCAACGGCGCGGACGACATCGGCGATGGACTTCATCGAAGCCATGCGCGCGACCGGAATCTCCACGTCGAAGTGCCGTTCCACCGCCAGTATGAAGTTGAGCTGCGAGAAGCTGTCCCAGCCGGGAACGTCACCGGTTGCCGATTGCGGCGAAAGCAGCGCCGGACTGACACGGAACACGTCTGCCGCAATGGCCAAGACTGTTCCCAGCAAATCCTCGTCATCGCCGCCGACGCTGTGCTGCGCCCCCAATTCCATCGTCAGGATATCGCGCAGCGCCGAAAGGTTTGGCTTGCCCGAGATGCCGCGCGGGATAGCGTCCAGCGCGACGATGCGCTTTGGCACTTTCTGCCCGGACAGGCGGGTGCGCGCATGTTCAGTCAGTGCGACTTCATCTAGCGGGGGATCGCAGACAACCGCAGTGACCGGAACTTCCTCAAACAGATCATCGGCAATGCCCAGCGTCACGCTTTCGCGGACGGAAGGGTGGGCCTGCATCGCCTCGTCGATCTCATCAGGCCGGATCAGGAAACCGCCCATCATGATCACGCTTTTCATCCGGCCCAGCATGGCATAGCTGCCGTCGGGCCTCAGGCGGGCAAGGTCGCCGGTCTTCATCCAGCCGTCGTCGGTGAAGCTGGCGCGGGTGCGGGTCTCGTTCGCCCAGTAACCGGCGAATATGTTGTCACCGCGCAAGTGCAGTTCGCCCTCGCCGGGCGTGGCTGACAACGGGTCAATGCGCGCCTCGCAATCGACAGGCCGTCCGATAGTGCCGAACGCGCCCATTTCCGGCGCAGGCCCGGCATATAGCGCGCTGGCAACGGTTTCAGTGAGGCCATACTGATTGAACACCGGACGTTTGAACCGGCTTTCAATCTTTTGCCACAAGGGATCGGGTAAGCGCGCCGCAACTGACAGCAGCGCGCGGCATTCTGGCGCGTCGAAATAGTCGTCGTGGGCGGCATAGCTGTCAATCATCGCCCAGATTGTCGGCACGGTAATCACGTGTGTCGCGCGTTGCTGGCGAACCCGGTTCAGCCATTGCTCAAGCTCTGGCAGGCGGAAACCGCCTGATCGGATGACCGCGCAGCCATTGGCAAGCGCCAGCAGCGGCCCCTGGATGAAGCCATCGGCATGAGCCAATATCATGTCGTTGAAAATGCGCGATTGCTGGTCATAACCGAACAACCGCGACAGCGTGGCAAGGTTGGCAAAGACATTGGCGCGGGTCAGCATCACGCCGCTGGGCGATGACGTCGTACCGGACGTGAACAGGATATAGGCAAGTCCGGCATCGCTGGCGGGAAGACGGGGCGACCGGCTGGCAGGTTGTTCGCTGACGCCGCCGAGGAAATCCGCCTTCGCACGCTTGCCCAGCCATGATCGACCAGTCCGCACCACCTCGCTCAGCGAGACATGGCATGTGGCGGCAGGCAGCGGCAGTTGCCATGCGCCCTCGTCCGCCACCAGGCAGGCCGCCTCCACCGTGCCAAGCACAGCCGCCGCGCTGATGTCTGGCGTGTCTGGCGTGAGCATGACCGGCACCAGACCATCGAGCAGCGCGGCGACAAAGCACGATACTGCCGCCGATTCGCTGGCGGTGCGGATCAGCACCCGGTCGCCTTCGCGCAGGCCCAAGTTATCGAACTGCTGCACCCAGCGGCGCACTTCCCCGGCGCAGTCGGCATAGCTGACCGTGCGCCCGGGCAGGACGAGGAAATCGGCCGCCTTGCCGCTTTGCAGGCGTTGCCACAGCGATCCTGTCGTCAGCCCGGTCATTCCCCATTCTCGATGTTGATGGTGGAAGCGTTAGGGCGGAATGGCCTGACGACAGCAGGATTGCCCGCGACCAATGCCCCGTCTGGCACGGACTTGCGCACCACCGACCCGGCAGCGATTACCGCTCCGGCACCGATCCGTGCATCGGGGTGGATCACCGCTCCGGCCCCGATCACCGCGCCGTCGCCGACGTGAATATTGCCCGCCAGCGTTGCGCCCGGCCCGATGCTGACCCGGTCGCCCAACAAGGTATGATGGCCAAGTGACGCCGCGCGGTTCACCAGCACACCCTCGCCGATCATCGACATCGCGCCGATCACCACCCCGGCGTTGATATAGCTGCACGCGCCAACGCGCAGTGAGCGGGGAACGATAGCCGTGGGGTCAATGATCGCTGCCGCTTTCTTTAGACCGAGCGACAGTGCCAGTTCAATCAGTTCGCCGCGCCGTTTGGGTGCAAAGGCGCAGACGGTGAACCGCGCGCCGGGTTCGGGCACGAAGTCCGCAAGATCGACCAGGCGGCTGCGATCGAGCAGGCGCGGCGTGCCGTTGACACTGACTGCGGCGGTAATCGCCACGTCCAGCCGCAGCAGCGTTTCTTCCAGATCGGCCACCAGCGGCGATCGCACACCGAAAACTATCACGCTAAATCTTTCGCCCCGCTGTCCGTCCCCCGGACGGCCTCGACCCCATTGCACATTGGTTGATGGACAGGAAAGCATTTTCAAACCGCCCGGCTTGGGGCAATCGGCATTGGCAACAAACTTGTGCAAGCAGTTGGCCTTGGTGTCGGCAGTGGGGGGCGCGTGTCGCAGTTGATCCTGTTAAACAAGCCTTATGGCGTGCTGTGCCAGTTCTCCGACACCGGAGGCGCGACACAGCGCGCCACGCTGGCGGATTTCGTTTCGGTGCCCGGCGTCTATCCCGCTGGGCGCCTCGATCAGGACAGCGAAGGCCTATTGCTGATGACGGGTGATGGCCGGTTGCAGGCACGGATTGCCGATCCCCGGTTCAAGCTGCCCAAGACTTATCTGGTGCAAGTGGAAGGTGATGTTGCCGAGAGCAGCCTTGCCATGCTGCGCCAGGGCGTGCGCCTGAAGGACGGTATGACCCGGCCTGCTGATGCGGTGCGGATTGACCCGCCCGAATTATGGCCACGCGATCCGCCCGTCCGCTTTCGCAAGACGGTGCCCGACAGCTGGATCAGTCTGACCTTGCGCGAGGGCCGCAACCGTCAGGTCCGCCGCATGACCGCCGCCACGGGCCACGGCACGCTGCGGCTGGTGCGCTGGAGCATCGGCGATTGGTCGCTTGATGGCATCGCGCCGGGGGAATGGCGGGAGGTAGCGGTTTGAAGGGCTGAACCTGAAAGAGGTTCCCACTTCAGCCGTCCAGACTGATACACCCCTGATTGACCAGACGGACAACCAATTTCACCACAGCCGCGCAGCCCGCCATTTCCGAATCGGCCACGAAACAGGGTTCGCCGCACAGATGCCGGGCAAAGCGCGCCGCCTCGCCCGCGCAATCCAAACATTCCCCGTCCACGAACAGCAGCACCGCTTCCGGTCCCTGTTCGACGAAGGAAAAACGGCTGGCGGGATTGCGCTGGACCACGGCTCCGGCGGCCAGTTCATCAGCCACGTCTGCCACGCTGACTGGTTCTTCCGGCGCAAAATCAAGGTCAGAGTATTTGCGCGTGGTGGCAAAGCTGCCGAACCATCGGGCAAACGCCTCGCGGTCATGCAGCTTCTCGGTCACCATCGCGTGCAGGGCGGACAGTGCGGCAGTCGTAATCTCGCCGGGGTTTGGCTGACCCGGCAGGCCCGGATCGGCGTAGCGATCATCGTCGTCCATCGCGGCGACCAAATCGTCGCACCAGTCGGCAATCAGTTCGCCGCGCGAGGGCGCGCGAAAGCCGATCGAATAGGTCATGCAATCGTCGCCCAGCGCGACACCGTCATGCGCGAATCGCGGAGGCAAATAGAGGATATCGCCGGGTTCGAGGATCCATTCCTGCTCCGGCTCGAACCGGGCCAGCAAACGAAGATCATCATGCGGCAACAGCTCGGTCGCGGCGTCGCACAAGCCGCCCACCTGCCAGCGACGGCGGCCGGCGCCCTGAATCAGGAACACGTCATACTGATCGTAATGCGGGCCGACGCCGCCCTGGTCAGTGGCATAGCTGACCATGACATCGTCGATCCGCCAGTCGGGAATGAAGCGGAACGGCTCTATCAGCGCGGCCACTTCCGGCACAAACATGTCGACAGTCTGGACCAGCAATGTCCACGGCTTTTTGCCCAGCTTGCCAAAGCGCGCCTCGGCGATCGGGCCATGTTCCACCTTCCACGCGGCGCGCGGCGCGCCGCTGATCAGGCGCGATTCGACATGGTCCTCGCAGGCCAGCCCGGCCAGATCGTCCGGCGACAGCGGGTTTTCCCAGTTCTTCCAAGGGTTGCGGATCAGAAGCGGCTGCCTTTGCCAGGATTCGGCAAGAAATCGGGCGGCATCAAAGTGGACGAACTGCATGGCAACCTTCGGACGGCAAGCGGGCGATATTGCCCGGACCGGGCGACCATAGGCGAGGCTCAGGCAAAGCCCAACCCGGCCAGCACGCTATACCGCAAAACTGTAACCGCCATTCACCGGGTAAGTCTGCCCGGTGATCCACGATGCCGCATCGGAGCACAGGAACAGGACCATGCCCGCCACGTCGTCAGGTGTGCCAAAACGGCGAATTGTATAGCGCGTCAGTTGCGCCCTCGTCCGCTCACTCGCAATGAATGCTTCCATTTGCTCGCCTTCCAGTGCCGGGGCCAGAGTGGACAGCGATACGACGTTGCAGGTGATGCCATAACGCCCGGTTTCCCTGGCCAGTGAGCGAACTAAGCCAGCCGCGCCGGCCTTGGCCGCAGAATAGGCCGCCGCGACCGAGGCATGATCGCCGTCATCGACCTGCACCGCCACGGCATTACCCCCGACGGCGCGTATCTCTACCGCAACCGGACCAGGCCGAATGGATGGCCAGCTATGCCACCGGCCCCGATCTATGGGCAAAGACTGACTACAAACCCGCCGATGTCGATACTGCGCAGTTCTATGACGGATTCGCGTTCCTGCCGATCACCTGGCTGGAAGCGCTGGGCTTTTGCGAAGTGGGTGAGGGTCACCGTTTCATCGAGGGCGGCAGCCGCATCGCCATCGATGGCGAACTGCCGATGAACACGGCTGGCGGCCAGCTTGGCGCCGGGCGGCTGCACGGCTTCGGCTTTGCGCACGAGGCGGTGACGCAGCTGCGCAGCCAAGGTGGCGCGCGGCAGATCCCGGGTGATCCAAAGGTCGCCGTGGCAACGTCCAGCGGCGGGCCAATGGGGGCGGCGCTGCTGCTGGCACGCGACTGATAACAGGCTTTCAGCGCCCGATCAGGGCATCCGCATCCGGCCCGGCTCCATACGCAGCCGCGCCTTGCCCGACAGCGTCACCGTGCGCTCGTCAAGATCGGCGTCAAACCGGTTGGCGCTGAACGTGCCCGCCGGAAGCGCCCCCGCGACGCCGCCCAAGCCGGTTACGTGCTGTTGCTTAAGGTCGATGGTGACGTTGCTGGTGGTCATGCGATAACCTTGCGCCGCGCGGAAATCGACCGGGCCGCGCACGTCGACGATGTTGGTATCGTAATGGAACGCGCCGTCAGGAGCGTTGAGTTCGGCTGGGCCGTCAGTCAGCAACAGCCGCGCTGAAAGGTCGCTCATGTTCACTACCGGCACTTTGGCGGTATGTTGCACCGCGTTGCCCGCCGTGACCGAGAATGGCCGCCCCCGGTTGTCCAGCCCGCGATACATGGCATGGTCCAGCCGCAGCCGCTCCTGCGCCAGCGCCACCTTGTTGCGATCAAGCAGGAAGCTGACCTCACCGCGCGGAAACAGCGGCGCGATCAGCATGACCGCGACAATCGCCCCCACCCCGGCAGGCAGAGCTATCGCCAGAAAGCGCACCAGCCGGTCGTGCGATCCGCCGGGAAGGGCAAATGCCTGCCGCTTGTTGCGGATAAGATCGGCGGCGTGGGTCATTCGTGGCTGAAGATGTCCTTTTCCGCCCAGCCCGCCAGATCAAGCCGCGCGCGCATGGGCAGGAAATCGAAGCAGGCCTGGGCAAGTTCCGCCCGACCTTCGCGTTCCAGCCGGACGGCAAGAATTTCCTGCATCGCGTGGAGATAGCGCACATCGGACGCAGCATATTCGCGCTGCGCTTCTGACAGGACAGGCCCGCCCCAATCGCTCGACTGCTGGGCCTTTGACACTTCCTTGCCCAGCAATTCGCGCACCAGGTCCTTAAGTCCGTGCCGGTCAGTATAAGTCCGCACCAGTTTGCTGGCGATCTTGGTGCAGAACACCGGCGCAGCAGTGATGCCCATGTAGTGCTCGATCGCGGCAAGGTCGAACCGGGCGAAGTGGTACAGCTTCACCCGCGCCGGATCAGCCAGCACTGCGCGCAAATTGGGCGCGGCATAATCGCTGCCGGGGCCGAAACGCACGAGATGTTCGTCGCCCTGCCCGTCGGAAATCTGGACCAGGCACAGCCGGTCACGCAGCGTGACAAGCCCCATTGTTTCAGTGTCGACAGCGACAGCGCCGGGGGCCAGCACGCCCGCCGGAAGATCTTCTTCATGATAATGTACGGTCATGGCGCTGGTCTTAGGCGCGATCCGGCGAACCCTCAAGCATGTCCATGAAGAACGGGGCAATATAGGCCGTTTCGCCGTGCGTGGAATAGGCCGGGATGGGGCTGGACAGTGTCCGCCCACTCAGGCGAGCCAGTGCGCGGAACAGCGGATAGTCGCCCGGCACGCGCTTGCGCTGGAACCGGCGAAGGCCAGGGAAATAACCCGGCAGCGTGCCGACGGTGAAGTTCCTGAAGATCAGCCGGTCTTTGCGCAGCGTGCCGACCCGGGCTGCAAAAGTCATCGTTGTCGAATTGGTCGTCTTCCAGTGGCACGACGCGGTTAAGTTCACCCGCGACACCTCACCGCCCCGTCGCACCAGCGGATTGATTCCGTCAACGTACTTGTCTGGGTGATCGTAAAGCGTGACGTAGTCGGCGATTTGCAGCCCCTCCAGCAGAGCCGCGCGCGCGCCGGTACGGTGCAGGTAATCGTTCTCGACAAAATAGGCCGCGCAATCGTCTGCCAGCGCCAGTGCATCGCAAAACGATTCCCAAAAGCTGGCGCTGTTGCCCAGCGCCGTTCGTTTCAGACTGGCGAAAGGGTAAGTGCCAAGCCATGCGAACGTCTCATCGGAAACATTGTCGGCGATGACAGCTATTTGATTTGGCGGAAAGTGCGTCATGAAGTTTTCCAGGCACGCGCGGTTGGAAATCTGCGGCAGTTTTTCCTTCTTCTCACCTTTGTCGCTCAACCTGTAGAATACCCTCAGTTGCGACATTGTCTGTCCTTTGTGCTGGTCGTGAACAAAGTTCTATCGCGCGGCAGACTACTTGGGAAGGCGCGGAGGATGGCGGCGCTTGCCGGACGGCAGTGTGCCGGGCTAACCCCGCGAATATGGCCTTTCCCACATTGCCCGAAACATGGCGCGCCGCGCTTGCTCCCGTACTGGAGACTGACGCCGGGCGGCGGATGGACGCATTTCTGTCTGTCGAGGAGGCGGCTGGCAAGCGCATCTATCCCCCTGCGGTCGCCCGATTCACTGCTCTGGAGTTGACCCCGCTCGATCGTGTCAGAGTGGTGATACTGGGGCAGGACCCCTATCACGGACCGGGGCAGGCGCACGGACTGGCGTTCTCGGTCTTGCCCGGTGTGAAAGTGCCGCCAAGTCTGGCCAACGTGTTCAAAGAACTGGCCCGCGACCTCGGCCTGCCTCGCCCAAATCACGGACATCTGGAGCATTGGGCACACCAAGGCGTGCTGTTGCTGAACACGGTTCTGACGGTCGAGGACGGCAAGCCCGCCTCGCACGCCAAGCGCGGGTGGGAGGCGATTACCGATGCCGCCATAGCCGCCGTCACCGCACTGCCCGAACCTTGCGTCTTCATGCTCTGGGGCAAACCCGCGCAAGAAAAGGCCGCGCGCATCCCCGGCCTTGCAGCAGGCACGCGACACTTGATCCTGACCGCTCCGCACCCCAGCCCGCTGTCTGCGCACCGTGGCTTTCTTGGCTGCAGCCACTTCAGCCGCGCCAACCTCTTCCTTGAAGCCAATGGTCGCGGCAGTGTCGACTGGCAACTGCCCATTGACGAGCCGCTTTTCGGGGAGCTGCCACTTAGCTGAGGAGGCAACCAGCCGTGAGGGACCTAGTATCCTGAATCTAAAGTTCGCATTGTTAAATTCCCGTCATCCCGGCGGAGGCCGGGACCCAGAACCTGAGAAAAAAGTGCCGCTACGCGACTTTAGCTGATGGAACTGGGTCCCGGCCTCCGCCGGGATGACGTTTGCTTTTAATGGAACGAACTTCGA
>JBDTUQ010000018.1:0-35507 GCA_040007615.1 Novosphingobium sp. | reverse complement strand
GAGTTCAAGGGCACCGGCAACTCGGAAATCGTGCTCGACCGCAAGGTTTCGGACAAGCGCATCTTCCCGGCGCTCGATGTCGGCAAGTCCGGCACCCGCAAGGAAGAGCTGCTGGTTCCCAAGGACCAGCTCAGCAAGATGTGGGTCCTGCGCCGCATCCTGATGCAGATGGGCACCATCGATTCGATGGAGTTCCTGCTCGACAAGATGAAGGATTCAAAGTCGAACGAAGACTTCTTCGCGACGATGAATCAGTAGGACCGGTAATGGGGCGGAGTGCGACGTCGCATTTCCGCCCCTCTTTTTGTCAACCCACATTCGCCGCGAAAAAAGCATCCGTCCGCTCGTCTGCCAGATTGGCTCCGGCTTCGTTGCGGCGCGCGCCATGTTCGGCGGCGAAGCCGTGATCCAGACCTTCGTAATCATGGATGGTGACGTGGCGGTTGCCGTCCAGCCCGTCGTGCATTGCCTTTTGCGCTTCGGGCGAAACGAAGTGGTCTGCGGTGGGCACATGCAGCAGCAACGGTTTGGCGATAGCGTGCGATTCGTTCAGCATCTGGTCGATGCCGACACCGTAGTATCCGACCGAGGCATCGATGTCTGTCCGTGCGGCGGCCTGGTAGGCCACCTTGCCGCCCATGCAGAAGCCGACCAGCCCCACTTTGGCGACCCCCTGTTCGCGCCGCACCCAATGGATCACCGCTTCGACATCCTGAATGCCGGCGTCAAAGTCATGCGCCATCATATACGTAATGGCCTGCTGGAACTGATCCGGTACATCGGAATCGAGATCAATGCCTTCGCCTTGCCGCCAGAACACTTCCGGTGCGACAGCGAGATAGCCTTTGGCCGCATAGTCATCGGCCTTTTTGCGGATCCCCGGATTGACGCCGAAAATCTCCTGAATCACGATCACGGCACCGCGCGGCGTGCCTTCCGGACGGGCGACATAGGCGGGAAAGGTGGCAGACCCGTCCAGCGTGGCGATGCGGACTGATTCACTCATGGCAGGCTCTCCAGCAGATGGTTTGAGCCGTATCTTGCCCCCATCAATGGACATTGCCAAGGGGCTGTGCCAGTTTCACGGCTTGGCTCTGCCGCATCGGCGGCGAAAGGTGTGGCGATGAAAATTCATGCAGAAGTCGATTGCACGCCCGAAGAAGCGCGCCGCTTTCTCGGCCTTCCTGATGTGACCAAAGCCAATGAAATCTATGTCGATGCCCTGGCCAAAGCGATGCAGGGCGTTGGCAGTGTTGATCAGATGCAGGCCATGATCAAGCAGGTCGCGCCGATGGGCGAAATCGGCATGAACCTGTTCAAGCAGTTCATGTCCGGGGGCGGTGCGGGCGGCAAGAAGGGCGACTGACGGTCCGCACCTTCAACCTCGCGGCCCATTGCCAATGATTGACACCATTTTTGCCCTTTCGAGCGGCGCTCCTCCTGCCGCCATCGCGGTTGTGCGGATCAGCGGCCCTCAGTCCGGTACGGCGCTAGAGGCACTAGCGGGCGATCTGCCCACACCCCGCCGCGCGTGTCTGCGGCACTTGCGCGATCCCGCAGGGCAAATGCTCGACAGCGCCTTGGTCCTGTGGTTGCCCGGTCCGGGCACGGACACAGGCGAGGATAGCACCGAACTGCACCTGCACGGCGGCCATGCGGTGATCGCTGCCGTTGAAAATGCGCTGGCAGACATTCCCGGTCTGCGCCGCGCGGAACCCGGCGAATTCACCCGCCGCGCTTTTGCCAATGGGCGTATCGATCTGGCGCAGGCCGAAGGGCTGGCTGACCTGCTCTCAGCCGAAACCGAGCTCCAGCGCCAAAGCGCGGTGGCCCTGGCGGGAGGGGCGTTTTCGCGGCAGGTTGATATCTGGCGCGAGCAAGTGCTGATGCGCTCTGCAGCGGTAGAAGCAGTGCTGGACTTCGCCGATGAGGATGATGTCGCCGTGTTGCCGTCTGACTTTCCGGCAGCGCTGGATGCCTTGCGGGCGGAGATTGACCTGTGGCTGTCCCGCCCGCGCGCGGAACCGCTTCAACAGGGCATCCGCGTGGTGATCGCCGGGCCGCCGAATGCAGGAAAGAGCACGCTATTCAACACATTACTGGAAAGCGATGCGGCGATTACCGCACCAATTCCCGGCACCACCCGCGATGTTCTCACCCGAACCGTGGCGATTTCCGGGGTTCCTTTCCAGTTCTTTGATACGGCAGGCCTGCGCGACGAGACGGAAGACCCGATCGAAGTCATCGGCATCGACCGCGCGCGCGATGCGGTCGCCAGTGCCGATCTGGTTCTATGGCTGGGTGCCGAAGGGGAGGGGCCTGACGGCGCGTGGGAACTCGCCGCACAGTGCGACCGCGATGGCTTACCCGGACACGGCGCGGCGAAGCGCGCTCCGCGTCACCGTGTTTCGGCACTGACTGGCCAAGGCATGGCAGGGCTGCGTCTGGATCTGGTGGATGCAGCACGCCTGCTTTTGCCCAAGCCGGGAGAGGCTGCTCTCAACCTGCGCCAACATCACTTGCTTGCCGCCGCTGCGAGAGCGCTCAATGAGGCGCTGTGGACCAGCGACCCGCTGCTCATCGCCGAACACCTGCGTCTCGCTCGCCGTGCGTTTGACAATCTGCTTGGCCGTGCGACGACCGAGGATATGCTCGATACCCTGTTCAGCCGGTTCTGCATTGGCAAGTGAGTGTGTGGTTGTTCCACGTGGAACACAATCACGCTCGCTTTGACCCGCCCGCTTGCATCGGGTATCTGCGCGGCCATGCAGGATTTCGACATCATCGTGGTCGGCGGCGGTCATGCCGGTTGCGAGGCAGCGGCCGTCGCGGCGCGCATGGGCGCGCGCACCGCGCTGGTCAGTTTCGATCTGCCTACCGTTGGCGCAATGAGCTGCAACCCTGCCATTGGCGGACTCGGCAAGGGCCATCTGGTGCGCGAAGTTGACGCTTTCGATGGACTGATCGCGCGCGCTGCAGACGCCGGGGCAATTCACTACCGGATGCTCAACCGCTCAAAGGGCAGTGCGGTGCAGGGGCCGCGTGTGCAGGCGGACCGCAAGCGGTTCAAGGCTGCGATCCAGTCCATGCTTCACGCTCAGCCGAATCTGACACTGGTGCAGGGCGAAGCAGCTTCGCTGCAAATTACGGCAGGGCGAATCGCAGGGCTGAAACTTGCAGACGGCTCCGTGCTGTCTGGCCGCGCGGTGATCCTGTGTACCGGCACGTTTCTGGGCGGCACCCTGTTTCGCGGGGAAGAACGACTGACGGGCGGACGGATCGACGAATCATCGGCGCAAGTGCTTGCTGGGCAATTGCGCGAGGCGAGCTTGCCGATGGCCCGGCTCAAGACCGGCACACCGCCCCGGCTTGATGGACGGACAATCGACTGGGCCAGGCTTGAAGAACAGCCATCCGATGCCGAGCAATGGACGATGTCGACGCTCGAGAAAGGGCGGCGAAATCCGCAAGTCTTCTGCGCGATAACGCGCACGAACGAACGCAGCCATGATGTGATCCGCGCAAACCTGCATCGCTCGCCGCTGTTTTCCGGAGCTATCGGTGCGTCCGGGCCGCGCTATTGCCCTTCGATAGAAGACAAGATCCACCGCTTTGCCGACCGCGATGGTCATCAGGTTTTCCTTGAACCAGAAGGGCTTGATACGCATCTGGTCTATCCGAACGGCATCAGCACGTCGTTGCCGTCCGATGTGCAGCTGGCGATGCTGCGCACTATGGCGGGGCTGGAACATGTCGAAATGGCTGTGGCGGGTTACGCGGTCGAATACGATCACGTCGATCCGCGCGCATTGCGGACCAGTCTGGAAATGCGCGCAATTCCCGGCCTTTATTGCGCCGGTCAGATCAACGGAACGACCGGCTATGAAGAGGCTGCGGCGCAAGGGCTGGTTGCCGGGATGCACGCAGCGGCGGCGGCTATTGGAACTGAGCCTGCTCCGCTTGACCGGGCGAACAGTTACATGGCGGTCATGGTCGATGACCTGACGTTGCACGGGGTAAGCGAACCTTACCGGATGCTGACCGCCCGGGCCGAGTATCGCTTGCGCCTGCGCGCGAACAACGCATCGACCCGGCTGACGCCGCTTGCGCTGGCTGCTGGCACTGTGGGCGCGGAGCGTGCCAGCTGGTTTGCCCGGCGAGAGGAGCAGCGCGCCCAGCTTGAATCGGCGCTGGCGCGGGAGGTGACAGGTTCCCAGCTCAACCGCGCAGGCTTGCAAGTGCGCGCCGACACGGGTCGTCAGACGCTTTCCGAGTGGCTGCGGTATGAGGGCGTGGACATCGCCACATTGCAGCCTTGGCTTGAAGGCGTGTCGCTGGACGATCTCGATCTGGTCGAGGAAGTGGCCGAGGACGCGGCCTATGCGCCCTATCTGGCGCGGCAGGAAAGCGAACTGCGCGATTTGCGCGCGAGTGAGGCGCTGATGCTTGGGGACGGCTTTCCCTATGCTCAGGTGCCCGGTCTTTCACGTGAAATGGTCGAGCGGCTTGAGCGCGCGAGTCCGGACACTCTGGCAGCAGCGGGCCGGATCGCGGGGATAACGCCTGCGGCATTGGCAGCTTTGCTGGTTCATGCCCGGCGGCGTGCAGCATGATCACTGACGAGGAAGCAGCCCGTGCCTGGGTTGCCGCGCTGCCCGGGGTAGATGCGAGCGCCATTGCGCGGCTGGAAAAGTTGGCCGCGCTGCTGGCTGAAGAGAATCAGCTCCAAAATCTGGTCTCCGCCTCCAGCCTTGGCGAAGTTTGGCGGCGGCATATTGCCGATAGCGCGCAGTTGCTCGCGTTAATACCTCAGGGCGCTGTGATAGAGTCTTGGCTCGATCTGGGTACGGGGGCTGGGTTTCCCGGACTTGCGGTGGCCTGTTTACGTCCTGATGTGGAAGTGGTGATGGTCGAATCCCGTGCGCGTCGAATCGCCTGGCTGCAGCGCGCTGCTGAGGCGCTGGGGCTTACCCGAGCATCAATTCTTGGTCAGCGACTGGAACATGTGGCAACGCGCACGTTTGACGCAATTTCTGCGCGGGCTTTCGCGCCGCTTGACAAGTTACTGGCGCTATCCGCAAGGTTTTCCACAAGCGACACGATCTGGCTGTTGCCGAAAGGCCGGTCTGCGCCGCAAGAATTGCAAATGCTCTCTGGCTGGCGTCACGTGTTCCACGTGGAACAATCGCTCACCGATCCCGAAGCGGGCATTATTGTAGGGACGTTGGCCGGAAGCGTCAGTGGCGCAAAGCGAAAGGGCACCGTGCGGTGATCAAGATTGCTATCGCCAACCAGAAGGGCGGGGTGGGCAAAACCACTACGGCCATTAATATCGCCACGGCACTGGCGGCGACCGGGTGGCGGACGCTGTTGATTGACCTTGACCCTCAGGGCAACGCCTCCACCGGTATTGGCGTCTCGGCGCAAGACCGCTTGCGTTCGACATACGACCTGATTGTGGATGAGGTTCCGCTGACCGAATGTATTCAGCCGACCCGGATTCCGGGCCTCGATCTGGTCCCGGCGACCGTCGATCTGTCTGGCGCGGAAGTGGAGCTGGTATCGGTGGATCAGCGCACGGACCGGATGCGTAAGGCCCTGTCGTCGCATGCCGGGCATGACATCTGCTTCATCGATTGCCCGCCGTCACTGGGCCTGCTGACGCTGAACGCGCTGGCGGCGGCGGACACGCTGCTGGTGCCTCTGCAATGTGAATTCTTTGCGCTTGAAGGACTTAGCCAGCTTTTGCAGACGGTGGAGCGGGTGCAGCAGCGATTCAATTCCGAACTCGGCATTCTGGGCGTGGCGCTGACGATGTTTGATCGGCGCAACCGGCTGACCGATCAGGTATCAGACGATGTCCGATCCTGCCTGGGCAAGCTGGTGTTCGATACCGTGATCCCGCGCAATGTGCGCCTGTCCGAAGCACCGAGTCACGGGTTGCCGGCCTTGGTCTATGACCACAATTGCGCGGGCAGCAAAGCCTACATGGCGCTGGCAAGGGAGCTGATTTCGCGGCTTCCCGAGCAAAGGAAAGCCGCATGAGCGATGACCCGGTAATCCGCATTTCCGTTCCGCCAAAGGCTGAGCCTGACGCCGTTAAGCGCAAGCCTTTGGCACTTGGGCGTGGACTGGGCGCTTTGATGGGGGAGATGCGGCGCGAGGAACCGCTGGTAAGTACGGCAGCTGGGGCAGGCGATTCGCCGCCGAGCAGGCCAGCCACGGGCGGTCTGGCCTTGTTGCCGGTGTCCTCGATTGAGCCGCATCCCGATCAGCCGCGCCGCCGGTTTGATGAAGCGGCGCTGGATGAACTGGCCGCATCGATTGCTGCACGCGGTGTGATTCAGCCGGTTGTCGTGCGTCCGCACGGTGACGGGCGGTACCAGCTGGTTGCGGGCGAGCGGCGCTGGCGGGCGGCGCAGCGGGCTTCGTTGCACGAAATCCCGGCTATTGTTCGCGATCTGAGCGAACGCGAAGTCATGGCGCTGGCGCTGATCGAGAACTTGCAGCGCGAGGATCTCAATCCCATTGAAGAAGCCCGCGCCTATCACCGGCTGGCTGAAGGCGAGGGGCTGACCCAAGCCGAAATCGCCCGCATGGTCGATAAATCGCGCAGCCATGTCGCCAACTTTCAGCGGCTGTTGAGCCTGCCGGAGCCGGTTCTGGATATGGTCGAGGAAGGCCAGCTGTCTATGGGCCACGCCCGGGCACTGATTGGCCAGGAAGCGGCCAGCGAACTGGCGCGCACGGCAATCGACCGCCAGCTTTCGGTGCGCGAAGTGGAAAAGCTGGTCCGCCAGCGTAGCCGGGGCGATGTGGCCGCGCCGCGCCGCGCACGCAGCGAACGGCAGGCCGCCGACGATGCCGATATCAACGCGGTGCAGGGCCACCTTGAGGAGTTTCTGGGCTTGCCCGTGCGCATCACTGCCGACGCCGATCCGCGTTCCGGCTCGGTGACGATCCGTTATCGCACGCTCGACCAGCTTGATCTGGTATGCCAGCGGCTGACCGGCGGCGGTATTTGAGCTAGGGTCCGAAAGTTGCGCTGCGCGACTTTCGGACTGCAGTTACACTTCTAATTCAAACAGTTATCGAATCAGTGCGTCATATCCCGCTTGTCGGGAACCATCTTTACGCGCTTGTCGGGTGCCGGGCGATAGACCGGGCGGCGCGGGATCATGCGGCGGCGCACCGTTTCGTAAGTGACATATTCGGTGGTGGTCACGGTTTCCTTGCACGGCTGCTGCGGTGCTTGCGGAGCGGCCATCATCATAACCGGCACCATGACCATCATCGGTGTGTAGCCGTATCCGGCATAGCCGGAATTATTATAGCCCTGAGATGAGTAACCCGCGAGCATATCGTCACAGGAATCGCGAACACGGCCCCGGTCTTCAGCCTTGTCGATGGCGGCCCCGGCGACCGCGCCGACCACTGCTCCGGCGACAGTTCCCAATGCGCGATTACCGCGACCGGCGATTTCGTGCCCGGCAATGCCGCCCACCAAGCCGCCGATCACCGCGCCGCCGACGCCATTGTCACCCCTGCGATGGCGGCATTCGGCCAGCCAGGCGTCGCGTTGGGCACCGTAATCTTCCCCATTCTGCTGCCAGCTTCCGGCCATCGGCGCGTTGTAGGCACCCGGCGGCGGCGGCGGAAAGTGCTGGCCCGCGCCGTGCGCCAGCGCGGGCGCAGCGGAAAGCATGGTGATCGCAAGAGCGGCACTGACGGAAATAGCGCGACGGCGCATGGGCAAAATTCCCTGTGTTGCTCACGCAGACGACCTGGCCCGCGCGTTAACCCGGAATTTAGCATCGTATCCCGCAGAAAACCAAGGCTTGCCGGGTGCGCTTACCGTCTGTGTCCCGAAACGGAGCAGGAATCGCCGGTCAGGTTACGCACGATATGGCCGTGGCGATCAGTACCGCCAGCACTTCCATCCCCTCAGCATCCTCGGCATCGAATCGGGCGAGGTGGGGGCTGTCGAGGTCGATCACGGCAATCACCTTGCCATCGTGCAGCACCGGGACGACCAGTTCAGAACGACTTTCGGCATCGCAGGCGATATGGCCGGGGAAGGCGTGGACGTCTGCCACCAGTTGCGTCCGTCCGCTGGCCAGCGCCGCACCGCAGACGCCTTGGCCACGGGCGATGCGGATGCAGGCGGGTTTGCCGATGAAAGGCCCGAGCACCAGTCCCTCAGGCACCGCGCGATAGAACCCCGCCCAGTTAAGGCCAGGCACATATTGCCAGATCAGCGCCGCCAGGTTGGCCATATTGGCCACCGGATCGCTCTCCCCGTTGGTGAGAGCCAGAGCGGCGAGGCCGAGTTCGCGGTAGGTTTCCGGCTTGGCCGTGGCGGCAGGCGGGGTGAAGGTGAACATCGGCGCAGTCTAGGCCGATCCGCGCCGTTCTGTCATCCTTACTGGGCTATCGTTACACGGCAGTTGCCGCCGGTGCGCCGCGCGCCTATCTTGCGGCGATGCAGACCATCAGAAAATTACTCGTCGCGCTGGGTGTGTTCGTTGTCGTGGCGTTTGTGCTGGGGCTGTGGCTCGCGCATGGCAACCCCACCGAACGGCCCCTGTCGGCCACGATGGGCAAGGATGTCACGCTGGTCGATCCCGCGCCAGAGCGTTTTCCGACCATCGGCATAGCCTCGCCCATTGGCTGGGGTGCCAATGAAGCGCCAAAGACAGCGCCGGGGCTGGCTATCAACCGCTTTGCCCAAGGGCTGAACCACCCGCGCACCTTGCTGACCCTGCCCAACGGTGATGTGCTGGTGGCCGAGACTGACCATCCAGCAGGCCCGGTTGGCGGCGGCGGCATCATGGGCTGGCTGACCCAGTTTTTCTACAAGCAGGCCGGTGCGGGTTCGCCCTCGCCCAACCAGATCATCCTGCTGCGCGATGCGAACGGCGATGGCGTGGCCGAACAGCGCTTTACCCTGCGCCAGCAAAGCCTTGATTCGCCGTCCGGAATGGCCTTCCGCGATGGCAAGCTCTATATCGCCAATCACAATGCCGTGCTGGCGTTTGATTACAAGTTGGGCGACACCGCGCTTTCCTCTGCGCCGAAAAAGCTGTTCGACCTGCCGGGCGGCGGCAACCACTGGATGCGCAATCTGCTGCTCAGCCCGGACGGCAAGAAGCTTTACGTGGCAGTCGGCTCAGCATCGAACATCGGCGAAAATGGCATGGATGCCGAAGTCGGCCGTGCTGCGATCTGGGAAATCGATCTCGCCAGCGGCAGGCCCCGCCAATACGCTGGCGGCCTGCGCAATGCCAATGGCATGGACTGGAACCACTCGACCGGCGAACTGTGGACCGTGGTCAACGAACGCGATCAGCTTGGCGGCGATCTGGTGCCCGATTACCTGACCAACGTGCCGATCGGCGCGCAATATGGCTGGCCGTGGTATTACTGGAAAAAGACGCTGGATGACCGGGTGACAGCTCCAATCCCTGAATATCTGGGCGAATATGTCCGCAAGCCGGAATATGCCCTTGGCGCGCATGTTGCCGCGCTGGGCCTGCGCTTTGCCGGGGAGGGTAACCGGATGGGCGCGGACTTTGCCAACGGTGCGTTCATCGCCCGCCACGGATCGTGGAACCGCAAGCCGCTGTCAGGCTATGACGTGGTCTTCGTGCGGTTTGACGATCACGGCAATCCGCTGGGCATGCCGGTTCCGGTGCTGGGCGGCTTCCTGACCAATGATGGCAAGACGCATGGCCGCCCGGTGTGGCTGACGTTCGATTCGGGCGGCGCGATGCTGGTCAGTGATGATACCGCCGGGATCATCTGGCGGGTGATCGCACCGGGTGCGGCTCCGCGCGCGGCGATCAAGGAAGTGGTCACCGATCACTTGCCGCCGCAGCGCCAGTTGAACAGCGAGGACTATGCCACCGCCAAGTTTGCGCCGCAGGCCGAGGATGCCGGGATCAGGTAGCGACCCCGGGGTCAGTCAGAGCGTTCGCCCGGCGCGTCCGGCCAGCTCGGTGACGTAATGCCAGGCGATCCGGCCAGAGCGGGCGCCGCGCCGGCGTGACCATTCCAGCGCGTCGGCTTCGGCAAACGTCAGGCCGAATTCAGCGGCGTATCCGGCAATGATCGCCAGATAATCGCCCTGATTGCAGACATGGAAGCCGATCGACAGGCCGAAACGGTCGGCCAGCGCGAGACGGTCATCCACCACGTCGCGCACATTGATCGGGTCGTCCTGTTCGCTCATGTGGCGCGAGACGATGGCGCGGCGGTTGGCAGTGACGGCAAGACGGACATTGCAGGGCCGTGCCTCAACCCCGCCCTCCAGCCAGCTGCGCAACTGACGCGGGCCGGTGCTGTCGCCATCTTCAAAGCCGAGATCGTCGATATAGACCAGGAAGCGCCGTGTCATCGCGCCAAGCTGGGCGAACAGGGCTGAAAGCCCGGGCAGGGCATCCGGCGCGACCTGTACCAGCGCGATCTGCCCGGGATGGGCATGTTGCGCCGCTTTTACTGCCGAGCGTAGCAGTGCCGACTTGCCCATGCCGCGCGCGCCCCACAGCAGCATGTCGTGCGCGGCGCTGCCTGCCGCGTGACGTTCGACATTGGTGACGGCGGATTCCTTCTGCGCATCGATGCCGCGCAAAAGGGCGAGCGGCGGGGCGATCAGTTCGCTGACGCCGCGCGCACCGTGATTGTCCCAGATATAGGCCGGGTGCATGGCCCAGTTGATCGGCGTGGTGGGTGCGGGGGCTAGCCGTTCCAGCGCCGCCGCGATCCGGGCCAAGGGGTCACCAGTCTCATTCAGCATGACGCCAGCGCCTCTGCGCTCAAGGCATAGAGCAGCGACGAGCCTGCCCTGGCCGCCGTCTTCAGCCCCGCTGCCTCTGGCACCAGATGATCAAGGAAATAGCGCGCCACGACCGGCTTGGTCTGCGCTGCCGCACCGGACTGGCCCTGCACCGCGCGCGACTGGAGCAGCAGTTGCCACCCGGCCACCGCCACCGCGCACATCGTCAGAAAAGGCACACTGCCGGCGAGCCGATCATCAATGCTGGCCTCTGCGATCATCCACTGGCCAATGGCGCTGCAATCCGCCGCCAAGCTGGCAAGAGCCGGGGCATCGTGCGCGTCGGCGGTCACGTCGGCCATCAGCGCGGCCAGCACGCCGCCCGATTCCATGCCCAGCTTGCGGGTAACCAGATCGGCGGCCTGAATGCCGTTGGTGCCTTCATAGATCGGCGTGATGCGCGCGTCGCGATAGTGCTGCGCGGCGCCGGTTTCCTCGATAAAGCCCATGCCGCCGTGAATCTGCACACCCAGACTGGCGACCTCGCAGCCGATGTCGGTTCCCCAGGCCTTGATCAGCGGCACCAGCAGGTCGGCGCGCGCGCGGGCGGCAGTATCGCCCAGCCCCGCGCGGTCCACCTGCCCGGTGGTGTAATAAAGCAACGCGCGCGCGCCTTCGGTCAGTGCGCGCATCCGCAGCAGCATCCGGCGCACGTCGGGATGCTCGATGATCGCCACCGGACGCTTGTCAGCCGCCCCGGCGCGGGCGGACTGGATGCGTTCACGGGCATAGCGCGCGGCGTGTTGCAAGGCGGCTTCGGCCACCTGCACCCCTTGCGAGCCGACGTTGATGCGGGCGGCGTTCATCATCGTGAACATGCAGCGGATGCCTTGATTTTCCCCGCCGATCAGTTCGCCGATGCAGGCGTCGTGGTCGCCATAGCTCATCACGCAGGTGGGCGAGGCGTGGATGCCCAGCTTGTGTTCCAGACTGACCGCCTTGCAATCGTTGGCCGCGCCGGGGTTGCCGTGGGCGTCGAGGTGATAGCGGGGCACGATGAACAACGAGATGCCGCGCGTTCCTTCAGGAGCGCCGGGAGTGCGGGCCAGAACGAGGTGGACGATATTGTCCGCCAGTTCGTGTTCGCCCCAGGTTATGAAGATTTTGGTGCCTTTTATCAGGTACTTGCCTGCGTGTTCGCCGCTTTCGATGGGTGTCGCAGTGGTGCGCAGCGCACCGACGTCTGACCCGGCTTGAGGCTCGGTCAGGTTCATCGTGCCGGTCCATTCGCCGCTGACCAGCTTAGCCAGATAGCGGGCCTGCTGGTCGTGGCTGCCATGTGCTTCGATAGCCTCTATCGCGCCGACGGTGAGCATCGGCAGCAGCGTGAACGCCATGTTCGCCGCGCCCAGACTTTCCTGTACGCAAGTCGCCAGACTGAATGGCAGGCCTTGCCCGCCGTATTCCACCGCGCAGGCGACGCTGTTCCAGCCTTGCGCGACATAGGCCTGATAAGCCTCGGCATAACCGGCGGGCAGTATGACTTTGCCGTCGATCAGCGCCGCGCCTTGCGTGTCGCCGACGCGGCTGAGCGGTGCCCATTCACCGGCTGCGAATTGGCCAATTCCTTCGACAATGGCCTCAACCATGTCGGGACTGGCAGCGGCAAAGCGTTCGGTCTGCGCCAGTTCGTCAATTCCGGCGTTGATCCGCAGGGCCAGGATCTGGTCTTCGCTGGGCGGCGTAAAACTCATACACTTCTCTCCCGGCTTTCATCCGCGCGAAACCAGCCTATAGCGCGCGGAGCATGGTCCGCAACAGCCCGCCCTTCATCAACCCGGCAGACGCCGTCGGCATAGACCGCGCGGCAGCGCTGCTGCGCGAGGGCGCGCTGGTCGCGGTGCCGACCGAAACGGTTTACGGACTCGCCGCAAGGGCTGACAGTGCCGAGGCGGTGGCGGGCATCTATCGTGCCAAGGGCCGCCCGGATTTCAACCCGTTGATCGTCCATGTGCCAACAGTGGCTGCGGCGGAGAGGCTGGCGGTGTTCGATGATCGCGCACGGGCGCTGGCGGCGGCTTTCTGGCCCGGCGCGCTGACGCTGGTGCTGCCCTTACGCCCCGATGCCGGAATCGTGCCTGCGGTCACCGCCGGGCTGCCCACACTGGCGCTGCGCTGCCCGGCGCATCCGGTTATGCGCGCGGTTCTGAAAGCTGCGGGACTGGCGCTTGCCGCGCCGTCGGCCAATCGCAGCGGCGGAGTCAGCCCGACCAGTGCCGCGCATGTTGCCGCCAGTCTGGGTGCAGGTGCGGCGATGATCCTTGATGGCGGCCAGGCGGAACAAGGGCTTGAATCAACCATCGTCGCGCTGCGCCCGCACGGCTGGTCGCTGCTGCGCCCGGGGCCGATTACGGCGGCACAGATTGCCGGGATATTGGGTGGAGTAGCCGATGAAGCGGCGGGCGCGGGGCGGATCGAGGCGCCGGGGCAGCTTGCCAGCCACTACAGTCCCGGCAAGCCCGTGCGGCTGGGTGCGTTGATGGGGCAGGACGATGAATTCATGATCGGATTTGGCCCGGTCGCGGGCGCAATCTCGCTGTCATCGGCGGGCGATCTGGCCGAAGCGGCATCGCGGCTTTACCTCTGCCTGCATGAGGCGAGCGCCGCTGCGCAGCCGCGCATTGCCGTGGCTCCCGTGCCGGACGAAGGCATTGGCGCGGCGATCAACGACCGCCTGCGCCGCGCGGCGGTGTGATTTCACGCAGACAGAGAAAATGCCGCCCCCTTCCGGAAGCGGCATTTCTGGTGATCAGTTGAATGATCAGGCGGTGACGGCGACTGCCGCTGCGGCCTGTTCGTAATACTTCGGCGCGTGTTCATTGAGGATCGCGAGGATCTTCTTGAGCGCGGCGGGTTCGTCAGTCTTTTCCATCGCCGCCAGTTCCCGCGCGAGGCGCGAGGATGCGGCTTCGAAGATCTGGCGTTCCGAATAGCTCTGTTCGGGCTGATCATCGGCGCGGAACAAGTCGCGGGTCACTTCGGCGATCGACACCAGATCGCCCGAATTGATCTTCGCTTCGTATTCCTGAGCGCGGCGCGACCACATCGTGCGCTTGACCTTGGGCTTGCCGGTCAACGTATCGAGTGCTTCACGCAGCGTCTTGTCCGACGACAGCTTGCGCATGCCGATTGCTTCGATCTTGTTTACCGGCACGCGCAGTGTCATGCGCTCTTTTTCAAAGCGGAGCACGTAAAGCTCCAGCTTCATGCCGGCAATTTCCTGTTCTTGTAGTTCGATAACCCGGCCAACACCGTGCTTTGGGTAAACGACGTAATCTCCGACATCGAAGGCCTGCGGAATCACCGCCATGTATAGTCCTTTCAATCGCAGACCCGAAGCGACCCATGATGTTTTGCGGGAGTACGTGGAGCCGGGCGCGCAAGCGTCGTCGGATCCAAGCCCCTGCCACCCTGATTTCGGGATTCTGCCTTTCGTGACGTTAACTGCCGCTCATGCCAAGTGCAGCCACGGGAACTATATAGCATCTCTGTAACAAAATTACCAGAGGCGCGGGCGAGGTTCGTTTTGCACATGCGAACAGCCCGCGACCTAAGCGGCGCGGGCGTTCAGAAATAGTTTCAGATCAACAACTTGTGCGGTGCGGGGGCATTGCTGCCTTGCACTGCGCGCCTAGTCACCTTCGCCAGGTTCGGCCGAAAAGAACTTTTCGTATTTGCCGTCTTCGCCCTTGTGCTCGTCAGCGTCAGCGGGAGCCTCTTTCTTTGTCGTCAGATTGGGCCATTCCGCCGAATACTTGGTATTCAGCTCCAGCCAGACTTCCAGCCCGCTTTCCGTATCGGGCATGATTGCTTCGGCCGGGCATTCCGGTTCGCACACGCCGCAATCGATACATTCGCTGGGGTTGATCACCAGCATGTTCTCACCTTCGTAGAAGCAATCAACCGGGCACACTTCGACGCAGTCGGTAAATTTGCATTTGATGCAGGCGTCTGTGACGACGTAAGTCATAGTGGCGGGTCCTTCTGGCGATCTTGCCTCACTGTGTCGCCAGCTATGAGATTTGGGGAGCGCTCGTCAAGCACGCGATAGCATTCGTGCGCTTCCGATGCCGGTCCGCGCCTTTCGGGCAGGGCAATGACCTCAATAATCTGCACGCCTGACCCCATTTCGCCTGACCCCATTTCACCGGGACTCGGCAGCACCAGCACATCGCCGCAGGCTACTTTAGTGTGCGCGCGCTCCACTCGCCGCGAATTGAGGCGCAAGTGGCCCTGTTCGACCAGTTCCTGCGCTGCGCCGCGTGTTTTGGCGAACCGCAGGAACCACAGCAGCTTGTCTATCCGCACAGACGGACTTTTGCCGGGGACAAGGCAGTCGGCCTCATCTCGGCCGCATCAGTATGGCGAGATCGGCCAGATCGTTGACCTGCCGCGGCTTGCCTTCGTCCGGAAGATCAACTGGCGCGGGGGGCCGGGGAGTGACCCGTACACTGTCGCTACTCTTGATTGCGGCGCGGACAGCGGGCCGCTTTTCGGTCCTTGTGCGTGTCTGGCCAGAGACGGAGCCGGGATTCGGCTGGGCCTGAGATGTTCTGGACGGGGCAGCGTTATAGCGCGGAACCCGCCAGCGCCAGCTAACCGGGGTCGGCGGACCCAGCGCGCCCTCGGCCAGCGGTTTTGGCGTATTAGGGGTAAAGCCAGCCTGCCGCAGCAACCATTGAAAGCTGACGAACGTAAGCCCCATGCCGATCGCCAGCCGCTCATCGACGATGAACGGCTTCTTGTCCTGACGATTGCGGCGCAAATGCGCCTGGCGGATCAGCCGCTCACCCAGATCGACGCGAATCGCCTGACGGCCAAGCCGGCGATAGCCATGCGGCGGCGCGCCCTTGCCGATGGACAGGACGGCGGCCATTCCCACTGGCGGGGTGGGCCGCACGATGCCGCGCGCCGCCTCCAGCGCGTGCCACAGTTCCTGCGCGGCGGGGCGAAGCATGTCGGGCAGGAACAGGTCGACTGCGCCAATCTCCATCTTCAGCCGCTTGAGCGCGGTGCGCTGATCGGGGTCTAGCCGGTCAAGCCCGCAGCCGATCCGTTCGACCACCCCGCCGCCCTCGACCAGCCGGATCAGCAAGGCGCGCAAATCCGGCCCGCTGTCTTCCGCGCGGCTGGCCTCTTCCAGCTTGGCCAGCGGAGCCAGCGTCGCCAGACGGGTATCCAGCCAGGTTGCCAGTGCGGCGCCCAGCAGGTCATGCTCGGCTTGCGGAATGGCGGAAAGGCCGGGGTCCGCCTGCAGCGCCGGTGCCAGCAGGTTGCGCGTCGCGCGCAGCCGGGACAGCACAACATCGCCGTGGCAGATCGCGCCGTCACGCAAGGTCAGCACGCGGGGATTCTCGGCAATTTCCGCCACCATTGCCCTTGCCCGTTCGGCCAGCAGGCCCGGCAAGTGCCGCTCAGCGGCTGCCGACAGCAGCTTCAGGTCGGCGTGGTTTGCCCCCGGGTCCGCGACGAAGCGGAATCCTTCAAGTCGGCCGATAAGTTCCCCATCCACTTGTATTTCTTCACCCTGTATCTGAACCGGCAACAAACCTGCGTCGCCCCCGATGCCCCTCATCAGTATGGACATTCTGCGGTTCACGAATCGTTCGGTCAAGCGCGCATGGAGTGCATCGGACAGGCGGGCCTCTACCGCGCGGGCGCGCGCCGCCATTTCCTCGCGCAGAATCACCCAGTCTGGCCGCTGGGTGATGTATGACCAGCTGCGCACCGCCGCGATGCGGCCTTGCAGTGCGTCAATGTCGCCCGCCGGATTGTCCAGCTCGGCGATCCGGGCGGCGACGTAATCGGTGGGTAGCGACCCGCGCCGCAGGTCTTCCCACAGCCGGGCGACAAACCGCGCGTGAACTTCCGCGCCGTGCTGGCGGAAATCGGGCAGGGTGCAGACTTCGTGGAACCGGGCGACACTGGCGCGGCCACGCACGGTCTGGGCGATGGCCGGGTCTTCCGCCAGCCGCCGCAGCACCGCAAGGTCGATAGCTTCTGGCGCAGGAGCCAGCACGGGGTCTTCCGGCGGACGCGAAAGGTCGTCGATCAGCATGGCCAGGCTATCATGCCGGGGCTGCGAATCGCGCCAGAACAGCCGGGTCAACGGAGCGAAGCGGTGTTCCTCAATGGCATAGATTTCTTCAGGCGTGAACGCGGCGTCATGATGGCTGGTGCCGGAAAGTGTGCCAAACGTGCCGTCGCGCTGGTGCCGCCCTGCGCGTCCCGCAATCTGGGCCATTTCCGAAGTCGTCAAACGCCGCTGGCGCACGCCGTCAAACTTTGACAGCCCGGCAAAGGCGACATGGCCAAGGTCCAGGTTCAGGCCCATGCCGATGGCATCGGTGGCGACGATGTAGTCGACCTCGCCCGACTGGTAGAGCGCCACCTGGCGGTTGCGCGTCTCGGGCGATAGCGCGCCCATGACCACCGCCGCGCCCCCGCGAAACCGGCGCAGCATCTCGGCCACGGCATAGACCTGCTCGGCGGAAAACGCGACAATCGCGCTGCGCGGCGGGATGCGTGACAGCTTTTTCGCGCCATCATGGCTGAGCGTGGAAAAGCGCGGACGGCTGACCACTTCGGCAGCCGGCACCAGCGCGCGGACCATCGGCTGCATCGGCGCAGAGCCAAGGATCATCGTCTCCTCACGTCCACGGGCATGCAGCAGACGGTCGGTGAAGATATGCCCGCGCTCACGGTCGGCACCCAGTTGCGCCTCATCCAGCGCCATGAACGCAAGATCGGCAGATACCGGCATGGCCTCTACCGTGCACAGCAACCAGCGCGCGTCGGGCGGCTCTATGCGATCTTCCCCGGTGATCAGCGCGACGCGGTTTGCGCCTTTGATCGCACAGACCCGGTCATAGACCTCGCGCGCCAGCAGGCGCAGCGGAAAGCCGATAGCGCCAGAGGAATGGGCGCAAAGCCGTTCGATGGCGAGGTGGGTCTTGCCGGTATTGGTCGGGCCGAGCACTGCAACGACCTTGCCGTCGCCCGGTCTGGCTGGACTAGGGGCTCTGGTGGCACCCTTTCCGGGATTCGGGCGGCTGGCCATTGATCGATCTTTCCCGGGAGTAACGGTCACGTCCGCATGCCTTACCTGTTTTGCGCAAGACCACGGTGCCTTGGCAAGCGCGCGGAAAAGTCGATCAACAGGAAATTGTGCTGGCTTCCGGGCATCTTGCGCGATCCTTGACGCGGCTACCGACTGGTTCGGCAAGTCCCCGGCCCCGGCTTGGCGCGCATACCTATGCGAAAGCAGGCCCAAAAACGCGCCCTGCCACTCGACGAAACGGCATTGCGCTGTTAACGGGGCCCAAAATCGTCCCCCGGCCAGCGACCGGTTGCGGACCAGCCAACGGTGAAGGTGCGTATGACACGTGATTCTGAAAAACCCCGGCACCTGCGCTTGAATGACTGGGTGGCCGAAATCGCCGCCCTCACCCGGCCCGACACCGTTGTCTGGTGCGATGGGTCGCAGGAAGAATGGGATCGCCTGACCAGCGAACTCGTCGCCAGCGGTACGCTGATTCCTCTGGCCGCAGACAAGCGCCCCAACAGCTTTTATGCCCGGTCTGATCCGCGCGACGTCGCTCGTGTCGAAAGCCGCACGTTCATCTGCAGCGCCGATGCCGCAGGGGCCGGGCCGACCAACAACTGGCGCGATCCGGCGGAAACGCGCGCCAAGATGCATGAACTGTTCGATGGCTGCATGGTGGGCCGCACGATGTACGTCGTCCCCTATTGCATGGGGCCGCTGGGTTCGGAAAGCAGCGTCATCGGGGTCGAACTGACTGACAGTCCTTACGTCGTACTGTCGATGCGGATCATGGCCCGGATGGGCAAACCCGCGCTCGACATGCTAGGCGAAGACGGCTTTTTCGTCCCTTGCGTCCATTCAGTCGGCATGCCGCTTAACCCCGGCGTGGCTGATGTCGCCTGGCCGTGCAACGACGACAAGTGGATCGTCCATTTCCCCGAAAGCCGCGAGATCTGGTCCTATGGTTCGGGTTACGGCGGCAACGCCCTGCTCGGCAAGAAGTGCCTTGCGCTGCGCATCGCCAGCGTCATGGCGCGCGATGATGGCTGGCTGGCCGAACACATGCTGATCCTCAAGGTAACGCCGCCCACGGGCAAGGCACACTATGTTGCAGCGGCATTCCCCTCGGCCTGCGGCAAGACCAACATGGCGATGCTGGAATCGACCGTACCGGGCTGGCGCGTTGAAACCATCGGTGATGATATTGCTTGGATGCGGCTGGGGCAGGATGGTCGGCTTTATGCCATCAACCCCGAAGCCGGGTTCTTCGGCGTCGCGCCGGGCACTGGCCCGAACACCAACCGCAACGCCATCGAATCGCTGCACGCCAACGCCATCTTCACCAATACCGCGATGACCGCCGATGGCGACGTGTGGTGGGAAGGGCTAAGCAAGACCCCGCCTGCGGGTATGACAGACTGGCAGGGCCAGCCTTATGACCCGGCGAGCGGCAAGCCTGCGGCACACCCCAACGCGCGCTTCACCGTGCCTGCCGAGCAGTGCCCGTCGATTGCCGACGAATGGCAGGACCCGGCTGGCGTGCCAATCTCGGCCATCCTGTTCGGCGGTCGCCGCGCAACGGCCGTGCCGCTGGTGACAGAGGCGCTCGACTGGAATCACGGCGTTTATCTGGCCGCCAATCTGGCTTCGGAAGGCACGGCAGCGGCGGAAAACGCGGTCGGTGCGCTGCGCCGCGATCCATTCGCCATGCTGCCGTTCTGCGGCTATGCGCTGGGCGATTACTTTGCCCACTGGATTGAACTGGCCGCCAAGGCACCGCACGGCGGTGCCAATCTGCCGGGCATCTATCTGGTCAACTGGTTCCGCAAGGGCGCCGATGGCAAGTTCCTGTGGCCCGGTTTCGGCGACAATATTCGCGTCCTCCAGTGGGTGATCGAGCGGAAGCTGGGAACCGCCGACGCCCGCGAAAGCGCAATCGGCCGCCACCCGGTTGATGGCGCGCTCGATCTTTCGGGCCTTGGCATCGATGCGGCGCAACTGTCTGCGCTCATGGACGTAGACACCAAACAATGGCGCGAGGAAGCCGCTGGCAACGCCCGCGATCTCGCGCGTCTGGGCACGCTCCCGGCAGCCTTGCTGGAACAGCAGGCGGCGCTGGAAGCTCGTTTGGCCGAACTGGCCTGCGTGGATTGACAGTCTACCCGGTCCTGCGCGCCGCGTGCTGGACCGGGCAAATTAAATGAAGATTAACCCATTTGGGCCATCAGGAACCCTCGAATTTTCGCGGTTTGCGGCGGTCTGACCATCGCTGCCGATGGAGGGTTAGTGTTCCAGCCGGGCGACAGGGGTGAATTGTGCGCGGCTGGCCCGGCTACGGGCGGTGCCATGTGCCCGCCTGTTCGCGCTGCGCTGGCTGACCAGATGCGCGACTGGCTCCGTTCGATCAAACTTCCGAATTGGTCGCATATCGACTGGTCGCACATCGATTGGGCACCAGATCTTGCCGAAGACATCGGCAGCCGCCGCTGGAAGCGCGGCTTTGCCACCATGCTGGGCCTGATCCTGCTGGCCTTGGCATTCTGGCCCAACTTCTCACCACTGGAAGCCGCGCCCGGTTTTGCCGAGCGATCATCGCGCGACGAATTTCGCAGCCAGTTGATCATGCCGCTGGCGCTTGGCGCAGATAGTGGCCGCCACATGGCGGCTGGCGCGCTGGTCGCCCCGGTTTCCGAGGCAAACGAACGCCCTCGCATCGAACTGGCGGCGATAATGGCCCCCGGCGACAGCTTTGGCCGCCTGCTGCAACGCGCCGGAGTTGGTCCGGAAGATGCTGCGCAGGCGAGCGAACTGGTAGCCGGAGCCATGCCGCTTGGTGCGATACAGCCGGGCACGCGAATCGCGCTGGTCATGGGCCAGCGCCCGGCACCCGGCCAGCCGCGCGCATTGCAGTCGCTAGATTTCCAGGCAAAAATCGACCTTGCCCTTGCGGTGACGCGGCAGGGACCGGCGCTGGCGCTGGAACGCCGGGCCATCGCGGTCGACACCACGCCGCTGCGCATTCGCGGTACGGTCGGCCCCAGTCTCTACCGTTCTGCACGGGCGGCGGGCGTTCCGGCGCAGGCGATCCAGCAATATTTGCAGGCGCTCGACAGCCATATCGATCTGGAAGGCGACATTCGCCCCGGTGACAGTTTCGACCTTGTCCTGTCGTACAAGCGGGCTGGCAGCGGCGGCGAAGGGCAGGCCGGTGATGTGCTCTATGCCGGGCTTGATCGCGGCGACAGCCCGGTGGCCGAACTGGTGCGCTGGGGCAGCGACGGGCACTTCCTGTCCGCCGACGGGATCACCCGGCCAGTGGTCCAGACCACGACTTACAGCGGGGGCTGGAGCGGAGGCGGCAGAATGCTGTCTCCGGTTGCCGGGCACATCACTTCCGGCTTTGGCATGCGTTACCACCCGATTCTGGGCTATACCCGGATGCACTCAGGCGTCGATTTCGGTGCGGCCTGGGGCTCTGCGATCCGGGCCACGGCTGACGGAATCGTCTCGTTCGCAGGGCGGCATGGTGGCCACGGTAATTATGTGCGGCTGGATCACGGCGGCGGGCTGGGCACCGGCTATGGCCACATGAGCAGCATCGCCGTTAGCCCCGGCACCCCGGTTCGCGCGGGGCAGGTGATCGGCTATGTCGGCTCTACCGGCCTCTCCACCGGGCCGCACCTGCATTACGAGATGTACCAGAACGGTCGCACGGTGAACCCGCTCGGCGGTATCTCGCCCAGCTATGCCCGCGCCTCAACGCCGATCCAGGTCCGCACGGTGACGCAGCAGGTTGATGCCAAGCAGCTCGCCGCGTTCAAGGCGCGGCTGGCCCAGCTCAAGGCGATTCGTCCTGGCGGCGTGATTGGCGCGCCCCGCAGTGCGCCCGCCGGTTCGGTCGCCCTGGCCATGCCGCGTCACACGCTGCTGCGCTGACAGGTTGCGGGCGGCGGGCGTTTCCGGCAGGAAGCCCGCACGATGACCACTCCCGCTTATCCCGCGCTGCGCCTGCGCCGCACCCGCTCCGCCCCGTGGAGCCGCGCGCTTCACCGCGAAATCCTGCTTTCTCCGGCAGACCTCATCTGGCCACTGTTTGTCACCGATGGCATCGGCGTTGAGGAGCCTATTGCCTCGCTACCCGGCGTGTCGCGCTGGTCGGTTGATGGCATCGCCGCCCGCGCCAAGGAAGCGATGGCGCTGGGTATTCCGTGCCTGGCCCTGTTCCCTAATACCCAGCCCGGTCGGCGCGATCCGCATGGCAAGGAAGCGCTCAATCCCGACAACCTGATGTGCCGCGCCGTCCGCGCGATTCGCGATGCCTGCGGCGATGGCATTGGCGTGCTTACCGACGTGGCGCTCGATCCCTATACCAGCCACGGGCAGGACGGGTTGATCGACGACAGCGGCTATGTCCTCAACGATGCCACTGCCGACGTGCTGATCGGGCAGAGCCTGAATCAGGCAGCAGCGGGCGCCGACATCATTGCCCCGTCAGACATGATGGATGGCCGCATCGGCCTGATCCGCACCGCTCTGGAAGGCGCGGGCCACCACAACGTCCAGATCATGAGCTATGCCGCCAAATACGCCTCGGCATTCTATGGCCCGTTCCGCGATGCGGTGGGCAGCAGCGGACTGCTGAAGGGCGACAAGAAAACCTATCAGATGGACCCGGCCAACGGCGAAGAGGCCTTGCGCGAAGTGGCGCTCGATCTGGCCGAAGGCGCGGACAGCGTGATGGTCAAGCCCGGACTGCCCTACCTGGATGTGGTCGTGCGCGTGAAGCAGCGGTTCGAAGTGCCGGTCTTCGCCTATCAGGTCAGCGGCGAATACGCGATGATCGAGGCGGCGGTGGCGGCTGGCGCGGGCGACCGTGATGGGCTGGTGCTGGAAACGCTGACCGCGTTCAAACGCGCCGGATGCTCTGGCGTGCTCACCTATCATGCCGCCCACGCGGCGCGACTGTTGGGAGCCTGAACGCATGACCCAGATCACCATCGCTCCGTTCAATGGCAAGTCGCCGCGCATTCATTCCTCTGCCTTCATCGCGCCGGGCTGCCGGATCATCGGCGATGTCGAGATCGGGCCGGATGTCAGCGTGTGGTACAACTGCGTCATCCGGGGCGATGCCAACCGGATCGTCATCGGTGCGCGCAGCAATATTCAGGATGGCTCGGTCGTCCACTGCGACAGTCCCAAGCCCCACCGGCCCGCTGGTTTCGCCACGATCATCGGCGAGGACGTGCTGATCGGCCACATGGCGATGATCCACGGTTGCACGCTGGAAGACCGCTCGTTCGTCGGCATCGGTGCGATTGTCATGGATGGCTGCACTGTCTCTTCGGATGCGATGCTGGCGGCGGGGGCGATGCTGACGCCGGGCAAAGTGATCCCCTCGCGCCAGTTGTGGAGCGGCCGCCCCGCCAGCTACATGCGCGACCTGACGGATGAGGCGCTGGCCGACATGCAGCGCGGCGTGCAGGGCTATGTCATCAATGGCCGGATGCACCGCGCGGCGCTGGATGGCGCGGGCTGACCGGGACGGGCCGCGATGGCCAGACCCAGCCAAGACTTTCCCCCGGCTGAGGCAATCCGGGCGCTGATTGATGGCGAAGATCGTCTGGCGGTGCGCGTCACACCGGGCGCGCGTAGTGAGTCGGTGGAAATTGCCGATGGGCGCGTGCTGGTGAAAGTGCGGGTCAAGCCAGAGGACGGCAAGGCCACAGGCGCAGTGGTTGATATGTTCGCCGCTGCGCTGGGCATTGCGCCATCGCGGATCACGTTGTTGCGCGGCGCAACTTCTCGCGAGAAACTGTTCCGGATCGGCGGTTAGCGGTCAGGTTCTGACCATGCGGCGTGTTTCTCTCGCCCCGCCGCAAATCTCAGCGCAAATCCCAGCGCCACGCCAACACCGATGGCTATCGTTAGGTCTGACAGCACCGTCAGCAGCATCGTGGCCACCAGCATCACCCGATCCGCCAGCGGCGCGCGCCAATAGTGCGGCCACTTGTGCGGTTCGCTCATGTTCCAGGCAGTGGTCAGCAGCAGCGCGGCGATGGCGGGCATGGCGAGGTATCCGGCTAGCGGCGCAGCGATCAGCATGACGAGCAGGATCGCGCCAGCATGGACCAGCCCGGCCACCGGAGTCTTGCCCCCTGCGCGGACGTTGGTGGCAGTGCGGGCGATTGCCCCGGTCGCGGGCAGACCGCCAAACAGCGCCGAGCCGATATTGGCAAAGCCCTGCGCAATGACTTCGGCATTGGGGCGGTGGCTGCCATCGATCAACCGATCAGCCACCATCGCAGATAACAGCGATTCGATCGCCGCCAGAAAGGCGATGACCAGCGCGGAAGGCATCAGGCTGAGCAGCAGGGCCGGACTCATCGCCGGAATCGTCGGCAGCGGCAGGTGGCTGGGCAGCGCGCCATAACGCGAGCCGATTGAATCGACCGGCAAATGCAGCGCGGCCGCCACCGCCGACACCAGCGCCATCGCTACGATCAATCCGGGCAAGCGGGGGAACAGGCGGCGTAGCGCCAGAATCAGCACCAGCGCCACCAGTCCGGCGGCCAGTGCCAGCGGATTCAGTGTTTGCCGGGCAGTCCACAAGGCGGCGATCTTGGGCAGGAAATCGGCGGGGACGGCGGCCAGGGTAAGGCCGAAAAAGTCCTTGAGCTGGCTCGATCCGATAATCACCGCAATGCCGATGGTGAAGCCGTTGACGACCGGTTCGGGGACGTATTCGATCAGCGTTCCGGCTCGCAGCAGCCCCGCGATCACAAGGATTACGCCTGCCATCAGCGTCGCCAGCACCAGCCCGGCATAGCCGTGCGCAGCGATCACTCCATAGACGACAACGATGAACGCCCCGGTCGGCCCGCCGATCTGCACCCGGCTGCCGCCCAGCAGCGAGATCAGGAAACCGCCGACGATGGCGGTAATCAGCCCCGCCGCCGGGTTTGCTCCCGATGCAATGGCGATGGCCAGCGACAGCGGAATGGCCACCAGCGCGACTGTCACGCCCGCCACCGCATCGCCGCGAAACTGCGCCGGGGTATAGCCCCGCAGCGTGGTCAGCAGCTTAGGCTTCACGGATCAGCACGGTGAGAATGAACACATCAGCGGACCATGCCCATGCACAGCTGTTGCAGCACCCGCGACATTTCACTGGCGATTTGCGGGTCGGTTTCGCCCAGTTCCTCTTGAATGGCGCGGTGCATGGCGTCGGCCCATTGCCCGGCGGTGTCCGCGCCGATGGTGTAGTCCTTGTGAATGCTCATCATGCAGCGGCCCGGATTAGCCTCGAACCAGTCGCGCGGACCGCCGGACCAGCCCGCCAGAAAATGCGCCAGCGCGCCGCGCATGTGGCCCAGATCGGGGGCGTGCATCGCGCGCAATTCAGCGTAGGCGGGATCGCTGTCCATCAGATCATAGAACCGCCCGGTGATCCGTTCCAGCACGGGCAAGCCGCCCAGCCGTTCATAGGGAGACGTGGGCGCGGGTTTGGGGATGGTCTGGGTTTCAGGCATATTCAGGTCAATTCCTCCGGTCAGGGTAAGGCTTTCGCAAGCCTGCCCTAGCCGAAGTTATTGCACCCGCCATTGACGCTGATCAATCCGCCCCGTCAGCGGCCGGGTCAGCAGCCGGGTCGGCCTCACTGTCGGCGTTTTTCGCGGCCTTCTTGCCCGGCTTTGTTGTCCGCTTGACCAGCTTTGGCGGAGCCGGGGTCAGTTCGAACGACAAGGCCTCGTCCTTCATACTGACATGAACTTCGCCGCCATGAGTCAGCTTGCCGAACAGCAGTTCTTCCGCCAGCGGCTGCTTGACCTTTTCCTGGATCAGACGGGCCATCGGCCTTGCGCCATAAAGCTTGTCATAGCCGCGCTTGCCCAGCCATTCGCGGGCTTCGCTGTCAAACTGGATGTGGACGTTCTGTTCGGCCAGTTGCAGTTCCAGCTGGAGGATGAACTTGTCGACCACGCGGCTGATCACGCCCGTCGGCAGATAGGCGAACGGCACCACGGCATCCAGACGGTTACGGAACTCGGGGCTGAACATGCGCTTCACCGCCTCGTCCCCGGCGTCAGCCTTTGACGTATCGCCAAAACCTATGCCCTGCCGCGCCATATCGGACGCACCGGCATTGGTGGTCATGATCAGCACGACATTGCGGAAGTCCACTGTCTTGCCGTGGTGATCGGTCAGCCGGCCATTGTCCATCACCTGCAACAGGATGTTGAACAGGTCCGGGTGCGCCTTTTCGATTTCGTCGAGCAGCAGCACGCAATGCGGTTGCTGGTCGATGGCGTCGGTCAAAAGCCCGCCCTGATCGAAGCCGACATAACCCGGAGGCGCGCCGATAAGGCGGCTGACCGAGTGGCGCTCCATGTATTCCGACATGTCGAACCGCTGGATCGGGATGCCCATGATATTGGCAAGCTGCTTGGCCACTTCGGTCTTGCCAACACCCGTAGGCCCGGAAAACAGGAAGCTGCCGATGGGCTTGTCAGGATCGCGCAGGCCCGCCCGGCTCAGCTTCATCGCGGTGGATAGCAGGGTAATGGCATTGTCCTGCCCGAACACCACGCGCTTCAGATCGCGGTCGAGGTGTTCCAGCACTTTCTTGTCGTCACTCGATACCGATTTGGCCGGGATGCGCGCCATCGTCGCGATGACCTGTTCGATTTCGCGCGGGGTGATGGTCTTCTTGCGCTTGGAAGGCGGCAACAGCATCTGCATCGCGCCAACCTCGTCGATCACGTCGATCGCCTTGTCGGGCAGCTTGCGGTCGTTGATGTAGCGGGCAGACAGTTCAACCGCCGTCTTGATCGCATCGGGGGTGTATTTCACCTTGTGATGTTCTTCAAACACACTGCGCAGGCCCCTGAGGATCTTGATGGAATCCTCGATGGTCGGCTCGTTGACGTCGATCTTCTGGAACCGGCGCAGCAAGGCGCGATCCTTTTCGAAGTGGTTGCGGAATTCCTTGTACGTCGTCGACCCGATGCAGCGGATCGCGCCGGAAGACAGCGCGGGCTTCAGCAGGTTGGATGCATCCATCGCCCCGCCGCTGGTCGCCCCGGCGCCGATCACGGTGTGGATTTCATCGATGAACAGCACAGCGTCGGGCATTTTTTCCAGTTCGGTGACGACCTGCTTCAGCCGCTCCTCGAAATCGCCGCGATAGCGGGTGCCCGCCAGCAGACTGCCCATGTCGAGCGAATAGATCACCGCATTGGCCAGAACTTCGGGCACATCGCCTTCCACGATCTTGCGCGCCAGACCTTCTGCAATCGCCGTCTTGCCGACGCCGGGATCACCGACATAAAGCGGGTTGTTCTTTGACCGGCGGCACAGGATCTGGATCGTCCGGTCCACTTCCGGGCCGCGCCCGATCAGCGGGTCGATCTTGCCGGTCAGCGCCTTTTCGTTGAGGTTGACGCAGAACTGATCAAGCGCCGATTCCTTTTTCTGTGCCTTGGGATCGGATTTTTCCTCAGGGTGCGGAGTCTCGTTCTCCACACCTTTCGGGGTGCGGTCTTCCATCCGGCGGCCACCTTTGCCGATGCCGTGGCTGATGAAGCTGACCGCATCCAGACGGCTCATGTCCTGCTGCTGGAGGAAATAGACCGCATAGGAATCGCGTTCCGAAAACAGCGCGACCAGCACGTTGGCCCCGGTGACGGTGTCCTTGCCCGATGATTGCACATGCAGGATGGCGCGCTGGATCACGCGCTGGAATCCGGCGGTGGGGGCGGGATCGCCCTTTTCGCTGGTCTTGAGCGACTGGTATTCCTGATCGAGATACTGTTTCACCACCTCGGTCAGCTCGGCCAGATCAACACCGCAGGCGGTCATCACCTGCCCGGCATCGGGATCGCTGATCAGCGCCAGCAGCAGATGCTCAAGCGTCGCGTATTCGTGGCTCCGCTCAGCAGCATTGCCGAGCGCGGCGTGGAGCGTCTTTTCAAGACTCTGGGCGAAACTGGGCATTTGCGGGGCTTTCGGTGGAGAGCTGGAAGGCGAGACGTGCAGGCGCTTGAGGGAAGGATGCGGGCAGCGAGTGGCCCGGTGGTGGACTCAAGGTGTGGTGTCCGCCCTGAAAGGTCAATGGTCGTCGAAAGAACGCGCCTTCAGTAACAGGAGAGCCACCGCATATCCGGCCCATCGCCAGTGGCAGCAGGCGCGCGGTCACGGCGTACGCGGCTTGAAGAATGCCTCTGCGGCCAGCCTGTGGGCGGATGCCTTGTCCAAAGTCGCGCGGACGCGGGCGATTTCCCCTTCAAGCAGGTCAATCCGCGCTGTCAGTTCATCGCGCGAATAGCTGTCCAGAACTTCGCCGGAAAGCTGGCTTGCAGCATCGCTGCGCCTAACGGGACGGTCATCATCATCCACTGCATCTGCAACATTGGATGCGTTGCGCATCCTGTCAACTGCCCGCATAAGACAACCCGGTTCAAATGACCGGAATCGCGCAGGATTTGCCATGACCTACACCGTGCCCGAAACGATGACCGCAATCGGTTTTGCGGCCCCCGGTGGGCCTGATGTGCTCCGCTCCGAATCGCAGCCCGTGCCGCAGCCCGCGCCCGGCGAGGTGCTGATCAAGGTCGCCTTTGCCGGGGTCAACCGGCCTGACGTGATGCAGCGGATTGGCGCCTATCCACCGCCGCCGGGGGCTTCGCCCATTCCGGGGCTGGAAGTGTCCGGCGTGGTGGTCGCGCTGGGCGAAGGCGTCTCCAGCGATCTGGCGGGGCGAAAGGTCTGCGCGCTGGTCAGCGGCGGGGGTTACGCCGAATATTGCCTGGCCAAGGCCGCGCATTGCCTACCGGTTCCCCCTGGCCTGCCGATGGACGAGGCAGCGGCGCTGCCCGAAACGCTGTTCACCGTCTGGCACAACTTGTTCGAACGCGGCTGGGCTACCGAGGGTGAGACGCTGTTGGTCCACGGCGGCACCAGCGGCATCGGATCGATGGCGATCATGCTGGGCAAGCTGTTCGGCCTGACAGTTATCGTCACCTGCGGCGGCGCGGATAAGTGCGCGGCGGCGCTGCGCATTGGCGCGGACCATGCGATTGATTACAAGGCGCAGGATTTCGTTGCGCAAGTGCAGGCAATCACCGGGGGCAAGGGCGTTGAGCTGGTGCTCGACATGATCGGCGGCGATTACGTGCCCCGCAACCTCAAATGCCTGGCCGACGATGGCCGTCATGTAACCATCGCGGTGCAGGGCGGTGCGCGGGCAGAGATCAACATGGCGCAAGTCATGGTCCGCCGCCTGACGCTGACCGGATCAACGCTGCGCCCCCGCAGTGCAGAGTTCAAGGCGCTGCTGGCGGGCGAAATCCTTGATAACGTCTGGCCGCTGGTCTCGGGGGGCGAACTGCGCCCGGTAATGGACCGCCGCTTCGCCCTGGCCGATGCCGCCGCCGCCCACGCCCGCATGGAAAGCAGCGGCCATATCGGCAAGATCGTGCTGGAGGTTTGATCCCGGGCGGCTAATTGTTACTGCGCCGACTCCTGCCTTGCCGAACGGTGCGCGCTGCCCTACATACGTTCAATTGAATGGCCGCTCCGGAAAGGGGCGGCCCTTATTATTTGTGCCGGAGGAAACCCGTGACCCAGCCTACCCCGTTGATGCCGCATGCGACGGCGTCGTGGCTTGTCGATACGACTGCGCTGACGTTTGAACAGATTGCCGAATTCTGCGGCCTGCACATTCTGGAAGTTCAGGCGATGGCCGATGATCTGGCCTCCAGCAAGTACACCGGGCGCGATCCGGTGCGCTCGGGCGAGCTGACTATGGTCGAGATTGAACGCGGTCAGGCCGATCCGAACTATGCGCTGAAAATGCAGAAGGCCCCGGTCAACGTCAACCGCACCAAGGGCGCGCGTTATACCCCGGTGTCTAAGCGGCAGGACAAGCCAGACGGTATCGCGTGGATCCTGCGCCATCACCCGGAAATCTCGGACGCTCAGGTCGGCAAGCTGATCGGCACCACGCGCAACACGATCACCGCGATTCGTGAGCGTAGCCACTGGAACATCTCGAACATTCAGGCGAAAGACCCGGTTACGCTGGGGCTGTGCTCGCAGCGGGAACTGGACGCCATCGTCGCCCGCGCGGCCAAGAAGGCCGGTATTCAGGACGACGGTTTGGACGCTACCCGTCTGGGCACTGACCGCGAGGCGCTGATCGAGGAACTGCGCGCCGAACGCGAAGCAGCCACCAAGGTTGCGGGCGCTGCGGCACAGGAAGCCGAAGCGGCGGCCTGGCTCGAAGCGCGGCGCGCAGCGGAAGCCAACGGCACCAACTGAGCGCTTTAGGCTCCGGTCTTGCCGCAACATTGACAACTCCGCTTGCCCTTTGCGCGCGCATTGGGCAAGCTAGCTTACATGGATGTCAGTAAGCCTACCGAGCCTTGGCGCGAACACTATGCCCACCCCGGCGCGTGGGACCAGCAATTCGCCCCGCTGTCGCTGCCCGCGATGTTCGAGGATTCGATGCGTGCCCACCCGCAGGCGCCGCTGGTCGAGTTCTTTGGCCGCACCTACAGCTATGGCGCGCTGTTTGATGAGGCGACCCGCTTTGCCGCCGGTCTGCGCGCATTGGGGGTGGAGCCGGGCGACCGGGTCGGGCTTTATCTGCCCAACGTGCCGATATATGTGCCCGCCTATTACGGGGCGATGATGGCCGGGGCCACGGTGGTCAACTTCTCGCCGCTTTATACGGTGCGCGAACTGGCTGATCAGGTGGTCGATTCGGGAACGCGGCTGCTGGTGACGGTTGATCTGGCCAAGCTGCTGCCCGGCGCGCTGGAGGTTTTGCGGACCTCGCCGCTGGAAAAGCTGGTGGTCGCCAGGTTCTGCCACTTACTGCCCCGGCTGAAAGGTCTGGCCTTCCGCCTGCTCAACCACCGCGACCTGACGCCGGTTCCGCGCACCGATGATGTGGTGGAATGGAGCGAAGTGGCCTCGGCAGAGCCGATACCGCCCGTCGCGATTGATCCGGAACATGATCTGGCGCTGCTGCAATATACCGGCGGTACTACCGGGACGCCCAAGGGCGCGATGCTCACCCACCAGAACCTGACCGCCAATGCCCGTCAGGTCGCGGCTATTGACCCCCACGCGCATGACCGCGACGTGATTCTGGGCGCGCTGCCGCTGTTCCACGTTTTTGCCAATACTTGCGTGCTTAACCGCACGGTCTATGATGGCGGCTGCATCGTCATGTTGCCCCGGTTCGACGTTGGCCAGGTGTTAGCCGCCATCGCCCGCACCCGGCCCACCGCCTTTCCCGGCGTGCCGACAATGTATCAGGCGCTGCTTGACGATCCCCGGCTGGAAAAGGCCGACCTGTCATCAATCCGGGTCTGCATTTCGGGCGGCGCGCCCTTGCCTGCGGCGGTGAAGGAGCGATTCCAGGCCTGCACCGGGGTGGTTCTGGTCGAAGGCTACGGCCTCACCGAAAGCGCCGGGGTGGTCAGCACCAATCCCTATGAGGGTGAGAATCGCAGTGGCTCCATCGGCCAGCCAGTGCCGGGAACCCGGCTGCGCCTGCTGGACCGTGAAGATCCAACGCGCGATGCCGCGCCCGGCGAACCGGGCGAACTGGCCTTTATCGGGCCGCAGACGATGCAGGGATATTGGCACCGGCCCGAAGCTGCCGCCTCTGCCTTCGCCGTCATCGGTGGCGAACGCTGGCTCCGCACGGGCGATGTCGCGGTGATCGATCCCGATGGCTTCGTCCGCATTGTCGATCGGCTGAAAGACATGATCGCGGTGGGCGGTTTCAAGGTGTTCCCCAGCCAGGTCGAGGCAGTGATCCTGCAGAACCCGGCGGTGAAAGAGGCTTTGGTGATCGGTTTCCCCGATGCCTATCGCGGCGAAGTGCCGCGCGCCTATGTATCGCTCACACCGGGCGCCCAGGCTGATGCGGCTGCCCTAAAGGATTGGCTCAACGCCCGCGTCGGCAAGCACGAGCGCGTCGATGCGGTCGTCATCCGTGACGCCTTGCCCAAGACGATGATCGGCAAGCTTGATCGCAAGGCGCTGCGCAACGAGGCCTTGGCAGGGGTAGTGGCGACACCCTGATTGCCCGGACACAGACTGATACAAGATATATCTTGATCTATTCTGAAATAGGCGTATCTCCTTCACATCCGCATTGTGAAGGAGATACGAAACACATGCACGGAACACACAGAAACAGGGGTAGGCACAGCTGCGGCCACCCAGCCCGGATGCGCGGCCATCCTGATGGTGGCGAACTGGGCGGGGGCCGTGGTGCCGGTCTGTTCGGCGGACGCGGGCGCGGCGGTCATGGCGGCCACGGACCTGAAGGTCGTGGCGGCAGGCGCGGCAAGCGTTTTGCTGGCGATGAACTGCGCCTCATGGTGCTGGGTCTGCTCGAAGGCAATCCGCAGCACGGCTATCAACTGCTCCGCAGCTTTGCCGCCGCCAGCGGTGATGCCTACAGCCCCAGTCCGGGGATGCTCTATCCGCTGCTGACGATGCTGGCCGAAATGGGGCTGGTAGAGAAACTGGCGGGAGAAGGCGCAGGCAGCCGCCGCAGCTTTGGCCTGACGGAAAGCGGCGTGGCCGAACTGGAAGTCAATCGCGCCCGGTTGGGCGAACTGATGGGCAGGCTATCCACCATAGCCGCAGAAGCGGACCGATCCGAATCCGGGCCGGTGCGCCGGGCGATGATCAACTTGCGCAACGCCACGGTCGAACGGCTGCGCAGCGATTCGGCCAACGAGGAACTGCCCTTTGCCCTGGCCGCAATTCTTGATGAAGCGGCGCAAAAAATTGAAAGGCTCAAGTGATGACCGAAGCAAACCAACAGGCAAATGTAACGATGGCCGTCGTCCCGACCGCCAGCGCCAGCCGCTATTTGCAACAACTCTGCAAGCACTGGAGCCACAAGTTTGACGTCACGTTTGACGCTCAGACCGGCCACATCCCCATGCCGTCAGGGTCCGCCGACCTGACTGCAGGTGATATGGCGCTGACTGTCGTTTGCACCATCAACGAAGGCGGCGACATGGCGCGATTGCAGCAAGTTGTGGCCGACCACATCAACCGCTTCGCCTTCCGTGAGGGCGAATTGCAATTCAACTGGCAGGCGGGCTGACCGCTCAGATCCGCTCGGACAAGCGGATGGCAAGGCGGCAACCCAGCCGGATCGCGCCAGACAGCAGCGGGTAAGCGGGAGCTTTTTCCGCGCCCGCTGCCAGCGCCGCCTCAAGATGCTCGCGCTCCTCGCCGCGAAATTCCTCGACCAGCGCGGCGAGTTCGGGGTCCGATCCATCGGCCAGATCGTCAAGCTGGGCGGTATAGTGCTTGTCGATCTCTGTCTCGATAGCGGCGGTGCAGGCCATTGCTGCTTCCGGCCCGATCAGCGCGGTCGCTGCGCCCAGCGCAAATCCGGCCACGGCCCAGACCGGTTGCAAAGCCGTTGGCCGCACGCCGCGCTTGGCGATCAGGGCATCGAACCGCTGGCGATGCGCCGCTTCTTGCAGCGCCATCGCGGCGACTTTGCCCGCGTGCGGCGCGCGGTCGCCCATAACGGCAAGCTGACCGGCATATATCTGCGTCGCGCCATATTCGCCCGCCTGATCGACGCGCAGCATCCGGGCGAGGCGTTTGTCGTTCATCGCCCGCGCCTCAGCAACAGCATGACAGCCAGCGCCCCAGCGGCCGAGAACAGAAAGTTGAACCCTGCCAGCGAAATGCCCAGCAGCGTCCACTGCGCGACGTCGCAGCGGATCAGCGGCGCATTCATGATTGCGGCCAGCGGATCGTCGCCCAATGCCCCGGCGGTGCTGGCGCAATGGGTCATCCCCTCCCACCAATGATATTCCACGCCCGCATGATAGCCGCCGATCAGCGCCGAAACGCCAATCGCCAAGGCTGCCAGTACGATTGGCACCCGCTGGCGAGGCAAAGCGAAGGCCAACAGGGCAAAACCCAGCGCGGCGAGATGGGCATAGCGTTGCCACCAGCACATCTCGCACGGGAACAGGTCGAAGCCATACTGCGAAATGTAAGCCCCGCCCAGCAGCGCGGCGGGAACCAGCAGCGCGGTCCAGCGCGCGCGGTCAAGGGTGATGGCGTTTGTCATCGTGCTTTCACCAGCGCGGATGCCGGGCTGCCGGTGCGGCGCAGCGTTGAAATTGCATAGCTTAGCTGGAAGTCGGTAATCCCCTTGGCCTTCAGCTCCTCCGGCGTCTGCTTAAAGCGCGGGTCTTCCTGTTTGTCGATCTCAAGCTTCTTGTCGTCCATGCTCACTTCGTTGACCAGATGGCGGCGCAGATCGCTTTCGCGCATGGCCAGCTTGGCGCGCTTGGCTGCGTCCGGATCGGAGATTTGCGGCACGCGGATGTCCGGCTCGATGCCGCCTTCCTGCACCGACCGGCCCGACGGGGTGAAATAGCGCGCCACCGTCAGCTTCGCGGCGTGATCGCGGTCAAGGTAGAACATCTGCTGCACGCTGCCCTTGCCAAAGCTGCGTTCGCCCATGATCAGCGCGCGGTGCTGATCCTGCAGCGCCCCGGCGACGATTTCGGAGGCAGAGGCAGACCCGGCGTCGATCAGCACGATAACCGGCAGCCCCTTGGCAAAGTCACCCCGGTACTGCGGCAGCGAATCGGCGCGATAATAGATGTTCTCGCTGGCGATGCGCCCGCGCTGCGACACGATGTCGCCCTGCGTCAGGAACAGGTCGGACAGCGCCACCGCCTCGTCCAGTGAGCCACCGGGGTTCTGCCGCAGATCGAGCACCAGCCCGACGAGCTTGCCGCCTCCTTCCTTGGTCGCGGATTCTTTTTTGAGGTCGGCAATCGCTTTGCTGACGTAGTTGCCCACGTCCTTGCTGAATTCGTTGACGGTGATCACGCCGACGCCGTCCGTCAGCTTGTGTGTCACCGGCTCCAGCGTGATGACGCCGCGTGTGACGGTAACGTCAAACTGTTCGTCGCGGCCCGGGCGGAACAAGGTCAGGCGTATGCTGGTCCCCGCCTCGCCGCGCATCTGCTGCACTGCCTCGTCGAGCGGCAGGCCATAGATCAGCTTGCCGTCCAGATGGGTGATATAGTCGCCCGCCTTGACCCCGGCGGCGGCGGCAGGGCTGCCGCGCATGGGGGAGATGACCTTGACCGTCTCCTGCTCCATGCCAACTGACAGGCCAAGGCCCGAATACGATCCGTCAATCAGCGTCGTCATGCGCTGAAGCGTCGATCCTTCCATGAATTCGGAATGGGGATCGAGGCTGGAAATCATCCCCTCGATCGCGCCCTTGATCAGCTTGTCGTCGTCTGTCGGATCGACATAATTGGCCTTGATCAGTTCATAAACACGCACGATTTTGCCGAATTCCGGGCCGCTGCGCGCATCGACAGCGGCAAGGCCCGCCGTGGTCGCAGGCAGCAGCGATACGGCTGACACCAGCAGGGCTGCGCGGAAAATCGAGGCAGTCTTGATCGGCATTGCGGCCCTTTCCGGGGGAATAGCAGGTGCTTGTATAGCGGTGCTTGTATAGTCGGGGCGCGCTTAACGCCAGATGGCCGTTTTAGAGTCCCCCTCGGGGAGTAACCCCTCCGACTTCAGTCGGATACTGGCTTC
>JBDTUQ010000017.1:0-43743 GCA_040007615.1 Novosphingobium sp. | reverse complement strand
TGCGCGCCGCCGGGGCCGGGGTCAGCACCGCCACCCGGTCAGCCAGCAGCAGCGCCTCGTCCACGTCGTTGGTGACGAGGATGATCGTGCGGCCCTCGTGTTTGCGGATGCGTTCGATCTCGTCCTGCAATTTGGCGCGAGTCAGCGCGTCGAGCGCCGAGAGTGGCTCGTCCAGCAGCAGGATTTCCGGCTCCATCGACAGCGCGCGGGCCACGGAAACCCGCTGGCGCATACCGCCCGATAGCTGCGCCGGTTTGCGGTCCATCGCATGGCCCAGCCCGACCAGTTCGACCTTCTGCCTGACCAGCGCCTTGCGCTCCGCCGCGCTCATGTCCTTGTGGACGGCATCCACCGCCAGCGCGACATTGGCCTCCACCGTCAGCCACGGCAGCAGTGAATAGGACTGGAACACCAGCCCGCGATCCTTGCCGGGGCCGTCGATGACTTCGCCGCGCAGCAGGATCTGGCCCTCGTCAGGCTCGACCAGACCGGCGATGGCAGAGATCAGCGTGGTCTTGCCCGCGCCCGAAAAGCCCAGGATGGCGATGAATTCGCCTTCCTTGACGTCCAGATCGATGCCGCCCAGCACTTCGGAAACCGCGCCCGATTTGCCGGTATAGCGCTTGGTCACGCCAGCGATGGAGAGGATAGGTTGCTCCATGATCATGCGATCCTGTTGCGGCTGACAATGCTCTGCAGCGCCATCATCACCCGGTCGAGCGCGAAGCCGATCAGGCCGATCACCACCACCGCCACCATGATCCGGGCGAGCGACTTTTCGTTGCCGTTCTGGAACTCGTCCCACACGAACTTGCCAAGGCCGGGGTTCTGCGCGAGCATTTCCGCGGCGATCAGCACCATCCAGCCCACGCCGAGCGACAGGCGCATACCGGTGAAGATATAGGGCAGCGAACTGGGCAGGACGAGCTTGGTCAGGCGCTGGAACCAGCCGAGTTTCAGCACCCGGCCCACGTTGATCAGATCCTTGTCTACCGAAGCCGTGCCCACCGCCGTGTTGATCAGCGTTGGCCACAGCGAACACAGCATGACCACCACTGCCGAGATGACAAAGCTTTTCGGCAGCGCTGGATCATCGCTGGTGATCGATGCGGAGACAACCATCGTCACGATCGGCAGCCAGGCCAGCGGGCTGATCGGCTTTAGGATTTGCACCAGCGGATTGATCGCCGCGTTGACCCGCTTTGACATCCCCGCGATCAACCCCAGCGGCACCGCCACTATCGAGGCGAGGATAAAGCCCAGCGCCACGGTTTTCAGCGAGGTGAAAATCTGGTCGATAAACGTCGGCGGTCCGGAATAGCTGGAACCGCCAGCCACTGCCTCCGCAGCGGCGGTCCGAGCGGCGGAATATTCAATCATCAGATCCTTGAAGGCATCCCACACACTGCCCGGTCCGGGCAAAGCACCCAGCGAAGTATGCACCAAAGGTGCCAGCACGGCCCACATGGCCAGAAAGCCCAGAACACCAACGACCGGCGGCCATGCCGCTTCGAATATCACGCGCGACGAGGGCACCTTCAGCCCGGCAGGCAGCAAGCTGCGCTTTTTCATGGGCGGAGGCGCGATGACCGCCGCATCCGCTGGAGGGTCGATTTCTTCGGTCATCGGAAAATCGTCTTTCCTGAGCGGTACGACAGTCATCGCTATGTCCTTACTTTACACCAGCGGGCGAAACCGTCTGCCCGGCTTTCAGGCCGATGCTGAACTTGGCGAGGTAGGCATTCGGCTGCTTGCCGTCATAGGTAATGCCGTCAATGAAGCCCGATTCCGCCGCCTTGAAACCATCGGTTTCAGGCACTGCGCTCGCCGGGATCGTTCCTTTGGCGACGAGGGCCTTGGCAGCGGCCATGTACAGGTCGGGGCGATAGACGGCCTTGGCAGTATCGAAATACCACTGGTCGGTCTTGTCGGTTGGAATTTGGCCCCAGCGGCGCATCTGGGTGAGATCCCAGATGGCGTCCGAGTAGAACGGATAACCCGCGAACTGATCGAAGAAGATGTTAAAGCCCGGCGCATCGCGGGTGTCGCCCGGAGCGAAGGTGAACTTGCCGGTCATTGATGCGGCGATCACTTCAGGGTCCGCGCCGACATAGGCTGGCATTGCCAGTATCTTGACCGCTTCAGCGCGATTTTTGCCGCCGTCGGCATCAAGCCATTGCTGTGCCTTGATAAGTGCGCGCAGGATCGCTTCGGTGGTCTTGGGGTTTTTCGCGGCGAAGGCTTCGGTCATGCCGAACACCTTTTCCGGGTTGTTGTGGAAAATCTCGTCGTCGGTGATGATCGGCACGCCGATTTTCTTCTTCACCGCCGCCTGGTTCCACGGCTCACCCACAGAATATCCGTCTATGGTGCCAGCTTCCAGAGTGGACGGCATCTGCGGCGGCGGGGTGACCGAAATCTGCACGTCTGCGCCGGTGGTGCCAGCCAGATCGCCCGGCAGGTAGAAGCCTGGCTTGATTCCGCCAGCTGCCAGCCAGTAGCGCAATTCATAGTTGTGCGGGCTGAACGGGAACACCATGCCGAACTTCAGACCCTTGGCGGTCATCGCAGCCTTCAGTGCGGATGCGGAGATCGGGTGGATAATCTTGCCGTCTGCACCCTTTGGCAGCGAGGGCGAAATGGCGTCCCATACCTTGTTCGATACGGTGATGGCATTGCCGTTGAGATCAAGGCTGAGCGGCGCGATCAGCTTGACTTTGGCGCCGATGCCGGCGGCTGCGGCGATCGGTTGACCAGCCAGCATGTGCGCGCCGTCAAGCTGTCCGCCAGCCACGCCATCAAGCAGCACCTTCCAGTTGGCCTGCGGCTCAAGCGTCACGTTCAGGCCTTCCTCGGCGAAGAATCCCTTTTCCTTGGCGATGGCCAGCGGGGCCATGTCGGTCAGCTTGATGAAGCCCAGCTTGATGTTCGACTTTTCGATGCCAGTGGCAGCGGCGACCTTGGCGATATCGCTCACGCCGCCTGCGGGCGCATCGCCCTTGCCGCAACCGGCCAGTGCCGAACCCAGCAGCAGCGCCGCGACCATGCCGCGCTTGTCGAACCGAATGCCCTGAAATCTGCTCATCGCGCTTTTCCCCGTCTGGCTGCGCGACAACACAAAAAAGCCGCCACGATTCGACCCTGTGAAGGATCAGACCGGGCGGCGACGTTGCCACGCAATGTTGAACTTGGCCAAACCACTGCATAGTCGCCCAACGCTGGACGGCAGTGGCTCTGCTGGCACAAAGACTATGCGATTCGCTGGCTGAGGCAAAGGACTTTTTTGCAGCGCAGCAAAAATAATTTCCGTCAGGCGATCATGGCAGTCCGGCAAGGTAGCCCGGCAGGTCCAGTGGATCGAACACCATGCCATCGAAAAACTGATTGCTTTCCAATGTCATCCGCCCCTGCTGAGTGCTGACGGCGGTGGTGTTGGCAAGGCTGCCTTCCACCTTCGAACTGGCCCCCGGTAAAGGCTCGCCGGTCCCAAGCAGTGCGCTGCGGTATACGTCGGGGCGGAACACGCGGGCTGCTTTGGCTGCGTCAGCGGCGGAAAAGGCAATGCCATCCCACCGGGTCATCTGGGTATAAAGCCACTCCGCCTGGCTAACCCACGGGAAGTTCGCCGCCTCGCGGTGCTGGAACATGAAGTCGGGAAAATGCACCGGCGCGCCGCCCTGCGTCATCATCATGTGGTCGGAAATCGCCCGGTGAACGAGCAACGGATTGCTGTCGAGGTATTCGGTCCGCGACAGGATCGCGGCGTTGGCTTCCCAGTTTGCGGGATCGACGAAATGCTCGCCCGCCTTGCGCAAGGCACGAATCAGCGCCTCTACCGCGTCGCGCTTGTCCTCCATCACCGGCTCACGCAAAGCCAGCACCTTTTCCACGCCGCGCCGCCATATCTGGGCCGAAAACAGCACGATCTCGCCCACCCCGCGCTCTACTGCGACGCTGCTCCAAGGCTCACCGACGCAGATCGCATCGACTTCGCCCATTTCCAGCGCATCGGCGCAGAACGGCGGGGCGACAGTGGTAATCTCTACGTCATGGTCAGGCCGCACGCCGCAGGCCGCCAGCCAATAGCGCAGCATGTAGTTGTGGCTGGAATAACGGTGGACCACGCCAAAGCGCAGCGGCTTGCCCGCCGCCTTGCGCTGTGCCGCCACCACGGCCAGCGCCGCGCCCACCGCGCGGGCATCGCCCAGCCCGGTGGCGGGCTTGACCAGCGCTGCCAGCGCCGGGGTCATCGTTACCGCATTGCCGTTCAGCCCCAGCACGAACGGCACGGACAAGGGCTGCGCAGGCCGCCCGCGCCCCAGTGTGGTGGCAATCGCCAACGGCGCGACCATGTGCGCGGCATCGCTGTGGCCATAGAGTAGCCGGTCCAGCACCGTGGCCCACGACATATCGCGCACCAGCCGCAGCGACAGACCCTCAGCCTCGGCAAATCCGTGCTCACGCGCCAGAATCGGCAGGCAGGCATCGACCAGTGGCAGGAAGCCGATTGAAAGTTCCATGCTCAACGCGGGCCTCCGATCAGATCATGGGCGGTAACGACGGCTTCGGCGATGTCCGCGATCCGCCGTCCGGACTGCATCGCTGCCTTGCGCATTTCGCCATAGGCGGCAGGCTCGGTCAGGCCCCGGCTGGTCATCAGGATGCGCTTGGCCTTGTCGATGGTTTCCCGCTCTGCGAGTTGCCCGCGCGCTTCGGCAAGGTCGGACTGCAGGCGGGCAAAAGCGTTGAAGCGCCGCACCGCCAGATCGATCAGCGGGCGCACGCGGTGGGCGGCCAGACCATCGACGACATAGGCCGAAACCCCGGCCTCGACCGAGGCGGCGATGGCCTCGTCATCCGATTCGTCGACGAACATGGCGATCGGCCGATCCAGCGCCCGGCTGACGGCGAAGAACTCCTCAAGCACGTCGCGCGATGGGTTGCCCAGGTCCATCAGCACGACATCAGGCGCGATCTCGCCGATCCTCGCCACCAACCCGCGCCGATCCGTCACGACAAAGATCTCGCAGTCGTCCAGCTCAGCCAGTCCCTGCTGGATGACTGAGGCGCGCATGACGCTGTCATCGATTATGGCGATCCGCATGGACTGCTATTGCACTGCAACATGCAAACCGCGCAAGAGCGTTTGCGCGCGCGCGCATGTTTGACGAATCCGGCCTTGAGCAATATCCGCCCAAGTGGCGGCGTATGCGCGCTTTGCAATCAGGGTGAAACGATGGCGCGGCCGCGGGTGAAAGTCTATTTTGACGGCGGCGCGCGGCCGAATCCCGGCAGGATGGAAGCTGCAGTAGTGCTGCGCGGCGCAGTGCACCTGTTCGACAACCTTGGTGAAGGGACGAATACCCAGGCCGAATGGCTGGCGCTGATCCATGCGTTGCGTGTGGCCCAGGCAGCCGGGCTGAGTGATTTTGATCTGATTGGCGACTCGGCCACGGTAATTGACCAGGCAAATGACAAGATCAAATGCCGCAGCGCCGAACTGGCGGTGTACCTCGGCCAGTTCACAGACTTGTCAGTAAAGGGAGGCCCGACGCGCATCTGCCGGATACCCCGCGCTCAGAACCTTGCGGGCATTGCTCTGGAGACGCGGCGCAGAGAGCTGCGGCAGGGCCATTAGGTCCGGGCGGTCAGTCTTTCCAGCCCTTGCCGCTGATCAGACGGTTGACCGTTGCGATGAACCATTCACGCAAGTTTGCCAGTTCGGCAGCGGCTGGCATGGGCAATTGCCGGGCATAGATCACATAGCCCGTGGACATCATTGCAATGGCCAAGGTACGTTCTTCGGCAGCATCGCCCCCCAGCCAGTCGGCCAGGATTTTCATACCGTGCCTGTTGGCGATCCGGGCTGCGATTCCGGCAGATTCGGGATCGCCAGAGGCCAGCGCGATCATTATCGGCCCGCGAAATTCATTGGCCGGATCAAGCAAGGCGTCCGCCAGATTGCGGCCATAGTCGCTGCGCTCCCACTGCACCGTTTCACTGGCGCGCATGGATGCCTTTATAGCCTCTTCAAACAACTGCGCCTTCGATCCGAAGTAGCGCACCAGCAGGGTGGAACTTACCCCTGCCAGCTTTGCGATGTCGCGGATGCCTGTGTGTGAATAGCCGGTCGTGGAAAAAGCATCCTGAGCGGCCTGCAGGATGCGCGCGCGGCTGGCCGCAGCGTTGCGTTTCGGGGGTGAAGTGCGGGGTGGGGCGACAGTCATGTTACACGTGTAAACTTGGTTTTGGTTGCAATGCAACGGTGGAGAGCCAAGTTACCGAATGGAAAACGGAGATAGGCTCGGTATGTTTCAAACCGCGCACAGCCAACCAATGTTCCGTAGCGTCAAAATTATTACCGCCCCTTCAATTCCCGCCACTGAACCGTGCCAGCATGGAGCGCCTTAGGCATGGATACCTAGGCATTTCGGACAGGTGCTGCCGCAAATCGGGCACTGATCAGCGCGTATGCGGTTTTCACTGATTGACAGCGCGGGCGCCAGCGCGAAACCGGGGGCGAACCTCGCAAAGGCGAATCCCGTGCCCCCCTTCGATCCCCAAGCCCCCCGCATGTCTGACTGGTCCGCCCGCCTCGCTGATATGGCGCTCGCCTGTGCGGATGCCTTTCCCTGCGAACAAGCCCGGCGCCTTCGCGAACTGCGTGAACTGCTGGCAAGCGCCCCTTCCCTGCTTAGCAGCATCACGGTGCCGGACCGGGCGACGTATGCCGCCTTGCTCCGCGCCGAGGCATGGGAAAGCGCCGCGCTTTCGCTGCTGGGCGACGATTGCGGCTATATGCTCTCTCGCGGAACCGGGGGCAGGGTCATGGCCTCGATCGTGCTGCCCGGCGCTGACGAAGAAAGCACCGCCAGTGCCGACACCGCCGCACTGGCTATTGCCGCCGCACTGGCCACGGCCCTGCGCGATACGCCCATGCGGGTGGCAGACCGGGCGCAGTCCGCCCCCTTCGCGGCAATGCGGCTGAACTGAAACCCTTTTGTTACCGCATCACAATAAACAGCACTGCTGGCGGCATAAGCAGATAGAAGTCAGCCCAGTCCGCGTTGGTGTATGGCTTCGCCCCCGGTATTATCTGCAGAATTGCAACATCTGCCAGCGCGATAGTCAGCCCCCGCATACCCCATCGGGCAGGGCTATTGCATATGGGCGAGGAGGGCGTTGAGCGCGATTTTACTCAGGGTTGCGAGATTTTGGGGGACATTGTCCTTTCGCGAACGCGCCCGGTCTTCATTGAGAATAACATCGAGCGTCCAGTGGATCCGGTTTTCAATGCCCCAGTGGCTGAGGACGATGTCGAGCAGCTTGGCGGGTTCGAGACGGGAGGAAAGCAGGAAGTGGCGGATATTGGAGGTTGCGGCCTGGCCAGTACTTTTGCGGTGGGTCTCGATCCGTGCGATCGCGGAGACACCCTCGAAGCCGCTAAAATAAAAGGTTTCAGGCGCTGGAATGACAATGGCGCGACGCTGTTCGGTACGGTCATGGACAAGGCTGGGTTGGGTTTGGACCCAGTCATCCGGGCTCGAGGCAGCAGTTTTGTCTGGTTGCCTTTGAGGGCGAGGACAAAATCGCCGCCCTGCCGGCGGATCGCAGCAGCCATGTCGGGGCGGCAGTGCAGCACGTCGGCGGTAACGGTACAGCTATCGAGATCGAGCAGGGTGACGGCTTCGAGCGCCCCTGCTACATCGTTGCGCCCCGGTGCCAGCCGCTGTGTAATCGCCACCTGCGCTTCGACCGCCCAGACATTGACGAGATGCAGCGGGGTCGCCTTGCAGCCACGCTCATACGCCCCGCGCAGCGCCTTCCCGTCAATCACCACAACCCCTTGCAAAGCCCCGGAAAAGGCCAGTGTGAAGCGGGTGAAGGCGGCTTCACGAGCAACCGGAATACCCGGCTGAACGTGTCATGGCTCGGTGGGCCATGCTCCAGCTTGAGGATCGGGTTAAGAAAATCCGCCTTTGCCGCGCCAAAGTCCGCCATGTCCGTGCAACTTTCAGCCCCACACAGAACCGCCGCCAGGGCAATGAAAAGCACATCGACAAGACCATGCCGCACGTTCTCCGCACGCCATATGCGATTCCCCTGCCTCAAATTAGATAAAGGCCGCCAGCACACCAGACACGCCGCAGCCGGCCAGTGTGCCAAAAACTCCGGCGCGCGTGCGGAACAGCAGCGCGAAGGCCAGCAGGCTGAGGGCAGCGGCGACCGGGTCGATGCTAGCCAGCACCGGCAGGCGCATTTCTCCAAAGCCGAGCGGCACGGTGATATGCGCGCGGAACAGCACTTGCAGGCCAAACCACGCGGCCAGACTGCCGATCACGCCGACGATAGCCGCCGTCAGCGCGGACAGGCCGCCTTGCAGCCGCCGCGCATGTTCCAGCCGCTCCATCCACGGGGCCATCGCGAAAATCCACAGGAAGCACGGGGCAAAGGTCATCCAGGTGGTGATCGCCGCGCCGATGATCCCGGCGACCAGCGGCGTGAACGGCGCTGGCGCGCGCCAAGCGCCCAGAAAGCCGACGAACTGCGTTACCATGATCAGCGGCCCCGGCGTTGTTTCGGCCAGCCCCAGCCCATCGGCCATCTCGCCCGTACTCAGCCAGTGGTGCGTGTTGACGGCCTGCTGCGCCATATAGGCCAGCACGGCATAGGCCCCGCCGAAGGTGACGACGGCCAGCTTGGCAAAGAACAGCCCGATCGCCACCAGCACGTGGCTTTGCCCAAGCGTCATCGCGATCAGCGCCAAAGGTGCAAGCCAGATCACCAGCCACGCCCCCACCGTCAGTCCGGTCTGGCGAACCAGCGCGCCGCGCGGCGGCAAGGCTGGTGCATCGTCCATAGGCTTCAATGCAAGTAACGCGGGGCTGCGTGCCGCGACAATGCTGCCCACCAGCCCCGCGCCCAGCACGACTAGCGGGAACGGCAGGTTGAAAGCGAACAGCGCCACAAAGGACACCACCGCAATGCCGCGCTTCAGCCCGGTGTTCAAAGCGCGTTTGCCGATGCGCAGCAGCGCCTGCACCACCAGGGCGACCACCGCCGCCTTGATCCCGCCGAACAGCGCGGCGAACCACGCCAGACCGGCGGCGTGGACATATAGGATCGACAGGGCAAGGATCACCGCCGCGCCGGGCAGCACGAACAGCAGGCCTGCCACCAGCCCGCCGCGCAATCCGTGCAGCCGCCAGCCGATCCACGTTGCCAGTTGCTGCGCCTTTGGTCCCGGCAGCAGGTGGCAAAAATTGAGCGCGCGCAGGTATTGATCCTCGTCCACCCAGCCGCGTTGTTCGACCAGTTCCTTGTGCATCAAGGCGATCTGCCCCGCCGGTCCGCCAAAACTGAGGCAGCCAATGCGGGCAAAGGCGCGGGTCATTGCGCGGAATGTGGGCGTCTCTACCGGGTCTGCGAAGTCCATGACGTCTCCCTCGGCAAGGCCTTTCGGCCTCGCACGAATCAAAAACCGCAACGCTTGGGCGGGAGACACCTGTCCGGGGGGCTGCCTTGCCCCGGTAACCGCTGTGCTAATCGGCCTGCGCCGCTCTCGTCAAGTAGGGAACCCGATGGCGGATCAGTCCAGTTGCCTGACGGCGGCGGCGGCAATGGGTGACAGGTTTGCGTCGCCGTTTGCCGTGATCGCTGCTTTCATGCGGGGCGCCCAGAACTGCCGGATGTGATCGGCGGTTGCTGCCGCCGCCGCTTCATCGCCCTGTACGGCAAAGTTGCGGGCGATCTGGTTGGCCATCAGGATCAGCGCGGCGGAGTCCATTATTCCGCCGCCTCGATCAAGGGCGCGATGCGGCGGGAACGGGCGGATAGCGCCTCGTAATCCTCCTGCCAGCCGGTCGGCCCGTTGCTGGGTGAGACTTGCACGGCGGTCACCTTGTATTCCGGGCAGTTGGTGGCCCAGTCGCTGAACTCGGTCGTCACCACGTTGGCCTGCGTCGCGGGGTGGTGGAAGGTGGTATAGACGACGCCGGGCGCAACCCGGTCTGTCACCAGCAGCCGCAGCGTGGTTTCGCCGGTGCGGCTGGCGAGCCGGGTCCAGTCGCCCGATTTCAGCCCGCGATTTTCCGCGTCCGTCGGGTGCATTTCCAGCAGGTCTTCCGGGTGCCAGGCGGTGTTTTCGGTGCGCCGGGTCTGCGCGCCGACGTTGTAATGCGACAGGATGCGGCCCGTGGTCAGCAGCAGCGGAAAGCGCGGGCCTGTACGCTCGTCAGTCGGCACGTAATCGGTGACGACGAACTTGCCTTTTCCGTTGGCGAACCCGGCCTCGTGCATGATTGGCGAGCCATCGGGATGGGCATCGTTCACCGGCCACTGCAGCGAACCGGCTTCATCCAGCCGCGCATGGCTGACGCCGGCAAAGCTGGGTGTCAGCCGCGCGACTTCATCCATGATCTGGGCTGGATCGGTGTAATTCCAGCCAAGGCCTAAAGCGTTGGCCAGTGCCTGCGTCACCTGCCAGTCTTCAAGACCATTCGCCGGTTCCATCACCTTGCGAACCATCTGGATGCGGCGTTCGGCATTGGTGAAGGTGCCGGTCTTTTCCAGAAAGGTCGATCCCGGCAGGAAAACATGCGCGTAATGGGCCGTCTCGTTCAGGAACAGGTCGTGCACGATGACGCAGTCCATCGCCCTCAGCCCGGCCGCGACGTGCTGCGTGTTGGGATCTGACTGGAGGATATCCTCACCCTGGATATAGATCGCGCGGAACGATCCATCGACTGCCGCATCCAGCATGTTGGGGATGCGCAGGCCCGGTTCGGGATCGAGTACAACGCCCCAGTCCGCCTCGAACAGCGCGCGGGTTTCCATGTCGGAAATGTGGCGATAGCCGGAAAGTTCGTGCGGAAAACTGCCCATGTCGCAGGCGCCCTGCACGTTGTTCTGCCCGCGCAAGGGGTTCACGCCCACGCCGGGCCGCCCGATGTTGCCGGTGGCCATCGCAAGGTTGGCAATGGCCATTACGGTGGAACTGCCCTGGCTGTGCTCGGTCACGCCCAGCCCGTAATAGATCGCACCGTTGCCACCAGTGGCGAACAGCCGCGCCGCCGCACGCAAGTCTGCGGCGGGAACGCGGGTGACGGCTTCCAGCACTTCCGGGCTGTGGCGCGCGTCGCCCACGAACTGTGCCCAGTCCTGATACTCGTCCCAATCGCAGCGGGCGCGGATAAAGGCTTCGTCGGCCAGCCCTTCGCTGACGATCACGTGCGCCATCGCGGTCAGCACGGCGACATTGGTGCCCGGTTGCAGCGACAGGTGATATTCCGAAGCAATACGCGCGCTGCGGACAAGATCGATGCGGCGCGGGTCGATGACGATCAGCTTCGCGCCCTTTCTCAGCCGCTGCTTCATGCGGCTGGCGAACACCGGATGCGCGTCAGTCGGGTTTGCGCCAATCACCAGAATGACGTCTGATTGCTCGACACTGTCAAAATCCTGCGTCCCCGCGCTGGTGCCGAAAGTGGTCTTCAGGCCATAGCCGGTGGGTGAGTGGCACACCCGCGCGCACGTATCGACATTGTTGCTGCCAAACCCGGCGCGGACCAGTTTCTGCACCAGAAACGTCTCTTCATTGGTGCAGCGGCTGCTGGTGATGCCGCCCAGAGCACCGGGGCCGTATTGCGCCTTGATCGCAGCCAAGCGGGATGCGGCAAAGCCTAGAGCCTCGTCCCAAGAAACCTCGCGCCACGGCTGGTCGATACTTTCGCGGATCATCGGGGCGGTTATGCGGTCGCTGTGCTGGGCATAACCCCATGCAAAGCGGCCTTTTACGCACGAATGGCCGTGGTTGGCCTTGCCGTCTTTCCACGGCACCATGCGCACCAACTGCTCGCCCCTCATTTCCGCGCGAAACGTGCAGCCCACCCCGCAATAGGCGCAAGTGGTGATCACCGCGCGCTCAGGCTTGCCGATTTCCTTGACCGCTTTTTCCTGCAAGGATGCGGTCGGGCAGGCCTGAACACAGGCCCCGCAGCTGACGCATTCGCTGGACAGGAAATCGTCCCCCGCCTGCCCCGCGCTGATCTGGCTGGCAAAGCCGCGCCCATCCATCGTCAGCGCGAAAGTACCCTGCACTTCATCGCAGGCGCGCACGCAACGCGAACAGGCGATGCACTTGGCCGGATCAAAATCGAAATAGGGGTTGGATGCATCGGCGGGCAGGGCAAGGTGATTGTCCCCGTCATAGCCGAAGCGCACATCGCGCAGGCCAACCGCCGCCGCCGTGTCCTGCAATTCGCAATCGTTGTTGGCGCTGCAGGTCAGGCAATCGAGCGGGTGGTCGGAAATGTAGAGCTCCATCACGCCGCGCCTCAGCTTTTGCAAGCGCGGGGTCTGGGTGTGGACGGCCATGCCCTCTGCCGCCGGGGTGGTGCAACTGGCCGGAGTGCCGCTCAGCCCGTCCACTTCGACCAAGCAAAGCCGGCACGAACCGAAGGCCTGCAAATTGTCGCTCGCGCACAGCTTGGGGATAGATCCCCCGGTCAACGCGGCGGCGCGCATCAGGCTGGTGCCTGCGGGCACGGTCACGCTGCGCCCATCGATGGTCAGCGTAACTTCGGCCTCGCTGTTTACAGGCGGAGTGCCGTAATCGGCTTGCGGTTCATAGGCCATTGTTGGTCACCCACAGCATATTGTCGCCCCGCGCCACGACGGCCAGTGCCAGCCCGGCAGCAGCAGCGCGGCGCACCGCCAGGTCGGTCGGCGCAGAGATCGCCACCAGCAGCGGACAGCCCGCGCGAACGGCTTTTTCGACCAGTTCATAACTACACCTGGAAGTCATGACGATAAAGCCCTCGCTGGCCGGAACCCCCGCCAAAGCCAGCGCGCCGATCAACTTGTCGAGCGCATTGTGCCGCCCGACATCTTCGCGGACGTGCAGGATCGTGCCGTCCTCAGCACAGAACGCGGCGGCGTGCGTGGCAGACGTTTCGCGGCCCAAGGGCTGGTGTTCACCCAATGCGGTGACCGCCCGGCCAATGGCGGCAGATGTGGCACTGCTGGTGCGGGTCAGTTTGGGCAGAGGCCGCAGTGCCGCCTCGACGCTTTCGATGCCGCAGATGCCGCAGGAACTGTCCCCCAAACGCCGCCGCGCGCGGTCCATGATTGGCTCAAGCCGGTGCGCGGGAAGGTTGACCCGCGCGACCAAGCCGCTGCCCCATTCTGCCTGATCGGTTTCATGGCAATCCACCGCACCGATTTCCGCCGCCTCGGCCAGTCCTTCGCCCAGCAGAAAGCCGGTCACGAAGTCCGCAATATCAAGCGGCGTGGCCATCATCACGGCATAGGCAATGCCGTTGATCTCAATGGCGATGGGCACTTCCATCGGTACGTTGCGCAAGACCGGCTCTGCCGCTGCGCCCGAATAAGCGCGGCGCTGCATGGCGATGGGGACGGTGCCGATCATGGCGCCAAGCCGAAATGTTGTGCTAAGCTCACCCAAAATCCTCCGGCCAATGCTTGAGCGCACTCAGCACCGGATAAGGCGTAAATCCGCCCAGCGCGCAGAGCGAGCCAAACTTCATCGTCTCGCACAAGTCCTCAAGCAGTTCGATCTCTGCCGCACGGCTGCGCACGGCCTTGGCAGCGTTGTACATCTGAGGCAGGCTTTCCACCGCGCCCGAATTGCTCGCCTGACCCCGAATCCGGTCGATCAGTTCCACCCCGCGCGTCGATCCGATACGGCAGGGGGTGCACTTGCCGCAGCTTTCAACCGCGCAAAACTCCATCGCAAAGCGCGCCATGCGGCCCATATCGGCACTGTCGTCAAACACCACCACGCCGCCATGACCGATCAGCGCATCTACCCCGGCATAGGCCTCGTAAGCAAAGGGCAGGTCGAACTGATCGGGGTGGATATAAGCCCCCAGCGGCCCGCCGACCTGCACCGCCTTGACCGGGCGGCCAGACGCAGTGCCGCCGCCGATCTGGTGGATCAGATCATTCAGCGTGATGCCGAATGCGGTTTCATAAAGCCCGCCGTACTTCACGTTGCCCGCCAGCTGGATCGGCATCGTACCCTTGGAACGATCCACGCCATGACTGTCATAATGCGCCGCTCCGCCTTCGCTCAGGATATGCGGCACGGCAGCCAGCGTCAGCACGTTGTTGACCACGGTGGGGCAGCCGAACAGCCCCTGCAAGGCTGGCAGCGGCGGCTTGGCCCGCACTTCGCCGCGACGTCCTTCAAGTGAGTTCAGGAGCGAGGTTTCCTCGCCGCAAACATAGGCCCCAGCCCCCGCCCGCACTTCGATGACGAAAGGCGCGATTCTGTCCGCCGCCAGCGCAATCGCCGCGTTCAGCTTGGCGATGGCATGCGGATATTCGCTGCGCACATAGATATAGCCCTGCCCCGCGCCGGTCGCTTGGGCGGCGATCGCCATACCCTCGATCAACTGGAACGGATCGCCTTCCATCAGCATCCGGTCGGCAAAAGTACCGCTGTCACCCTCATCGGCATTGCAGACGATGAACTTGCGGTCACCGGAAGCCGATGCAACGGTCTGCCACTTCACGCCCGCCGGAAAGCCAGCCCCGCCGCGCCCGCGCAGGCCGGAACGGATCATCTCGGCAATCACGGCCGGCCCGCCGATGGCCCGTGCCCGCGTCAGCCCCGCCCAGCCGCCGGTCGCGGCATAGTCTGCCAGATCGAGCGGCCGAGTTTTCCCGGCGCGGGCAAATGTCAGTCGCTGTTGGCGGGCAATGAAAGGGTGCTGTGCAATCGGGCCAATCGCCTTGGCGCTGGTGCCCGCGAGAATGTCGGCCACATCCTCTGCCATCACCGGCCCGAATCCCGACCCGTCCACTTCGACAAGCAGCTCAAGCCAGTGCATTCCCCAGCTCGACACCCGCTCCACCGAGCAGCCCGCCGCCGCGAAAGCCTCTGCCACCGCATCCGCACCGCAAGCCAGCGCCAGCGCATCGTCTGAAATCCGCACCACGGTCATGCGCGTTCGATCAGCCGGACGAGGCTGCTTTCGTCAAGCCGGGCAAACAGCCGATCACCCACGCGCGCATTAGGCCCAACGCTGCACAGGCCCAGGCAATAGACGGTGTGCAAGGCCACCCGCTCCCCCGCCGCCGCCTCTGCTGCCGGAACCAGCGCCTCAACCCCGCGCGCCTGACACGCTTCTGCGCGGCAAAGTTGCACCGTAGGGCGGGGATCAGCCTCGGCAGTAAAATCGTGGTAAAAGCTGACCACTCCATGCACTTCGGCGCGCGACAGGTTCATGGCCTTGGCAATCTGCGCCTCAGCCGCTGCATCGACACAGCCGAATTCGGCCTGCACCGCATGAAGCAAGGGCAGTAATCCGCCGGGCATTTGGGCATATTTTGCACCCAGTTCAGCAATCCGGGTTTCAGGCTTGGTCATGCCCGATTTCTTGGCCCAAGCGCCTGGATAGTCAACCGCAATTGGCCGGTCATCGATAGCGATCAGATGTCTGCAATGCTCGCCATCCCCGCTTCCCTGTTGATCGTCACCCGGTACGGCGCGGCGGGATCGTGCGAGCAAAATGTGAAGCCGGGCGTCGCCGGATCATCCCAGTCGCTCGCCTGCATGGGCTGGCCGTCCAGCCGGGTCCATTCGCCCGTGCGGGGGAACTGCCGGAACCATGCGCTGCGCTGCGCCCGCCACCGGCTGAGCGCGGCGACGTAGTCCTCAACCTCCATGTCGCGCGCGGCCCAGTCGATCCAGGTCAGCGCATTGTCCTGCGCATAGGCATTGTTGTTGCCGTGCTGGCTGCGCGCGAACTCGTCTCCCGCCGTCAGCATGACCGTGCCGGTAGAGGCGAACAGCGTGGCCAGCATGGCTTTCAGGTCAGCGCGGCGGGCGGCGAGCACTTTCGGGTCAACACTCGGCCCCTCGCAGCCGTGGTTCCACGAATAGTTCTCGCCATGCCCGTCGCGGTTATCTTCGCCGTTGGCCAGATTGTGGCGGTGTTCATAGGCAACCGTATCGGTCAGCGTGAACCCGTCATGCGCGGCAAGGAAATTGACGCTGCGGCAGGCCTGTTCGCCAAAAGTGTCCGCCGACCCGGCCAGCCGCGTCGCCAGCGCGCCAATGCCGATATTGCCGCGCCAGAACCGCCGCACATCGTCGCGGTAGCGGTCGTTCCACTCCAGCCAATTGGCGGGGAATTGGCCAAGCTGATAGCCGCCGGGGCCGATGTCCCACGGCTCGGCAATCATCACCCGGTCGGCCAGCAAGGGGTCGGCAGCGATCTCGGCAAAGATCGGCGCGTCGGCGGCAAAGCCCGGTCCGCGCGCCATGATCGGGGCAAGATCAAAGCGGAAGCCGTCGATCCCGCAATGGCGCACGAAATGGCGCAGTGTATCCAGCGCCAGCGCGCGGACCGCCGGGTTGGCAAAGTCCAGCGTATTGCCGCAGCCGGTGTCGTTGATCAGGCCGCCGTTCGGCGCGTGCGCATAGGCCGCGTTATCCAGCCCGCGCAGCGAAAGCACTCCGCCATGCACATCGCTCTCGCCCGTATGGTTGAACACCAGATCGAGGATCACCCCAATCCCGGCGCGATGTAGCACCGCCACCGTTTCGCGCAGTTCCGCCACGCCGCCGGGGCACAGGCCCGGATCAAGCGCCATGAAGGTCACCGGGTTATAGCCCCAGGCGTTGCTGAGGCCCAGAGGCGGCAAGTGACGCTCATCAATCCAGGCGGTGATCGGCATCAGTTCCACCGCGCTGACGTGCAGCTTTTGCAAATGGGCAATGACAGCGGGATGGGCCAGCGCCGCCACCGTGCCGCGCCGGGCGGCGGGAACTTCGGCGTGGAGCATGGTAAAACCGCGCACGTTCAGTTCGTAGATAAGGCCGCCTTGGGCGAAGTGCGGCGGGGTTTGCGGGACTTGCACCAATCTGGGCTGGACCACGGCGCGCGGCACCAGATCGGCGGTATCCGCGCCATATTCGGCAAGGCGCGGGTGCTGCACAAAGCGACGGTCAAGCTCCACCGCGCGCGGATCGACCAGCAGCTTAGCCGGATCGAACCACAGCCCGCGTTCGGGCGCCCATTCTCCATCAGCGCGGAAGCCATAGTGCGTTCCGGCCAGATCGCCCGGCAGTTCAGCCGTCCACTCGTCACCATCGCGCTGCATCGCGACGCGGCGCTCAGCCTCGCCATCAAACAGGCACAGCCAGACCGCGCTGGCCAAGGGCGAACGGACCGCGAATCGCGTCGTCACGTCACTACATCGGGCGCGGTGCGGGCGGTGTGGCGGGCGATCCCGGCGATGACCTCTGCCGCTGCAATCAAGTCGGCCAGCATCGCGGGGGTTTCAGCATCCAGATTGCCGCCGACCGGCTCGTAGCGTTCCAGATAGACGCGCAATGTCGCGCCTTCGGTGCCGGTTCCCGAAAGGCGGAACACAACCCGGCTGCCGCCTTTGAACAGCACGCGCAGGCCCTGATTGCGGCTGATCGAGCCATCGACCGGATCGGTATAGGCAAAGCTGTCCGCCGCCGAAACGGTCAGCGGGCCGAATGCCTTGCCCGGCAGGTCGGGCAGCGCAGCGGTCAATTCCTCCATCAGGGCGTCTGCAAGTGGCGTATCGATGGCCTCGTAATCGTGGCGAGCATAGTAGTTGCGACCGTACCGCGCCCAGTGATCGCGCGCCAGTTCGTCAACGCTGATTTGCCGCACGGCCAGTATGTTAAGCCACAACAGCACCGCCCACAGCCCGTCTTTTTCGCGCACATGATCCGATCCGGTGCCCGCGCTTTCCTCGCCGCAGATGGTGGCCATGCCGGCGTCGAGCAGGTTGCCGAAGAACTTCCAGCCGGTGGGCGTTTCAAAGCACGGCAGGCCCATCGCCTCGGCCACCCGGTCTGCCGCCGCGCTGGTTGGCATGGAGCGGGCTATCCCTTTGAGACCAGAGGCATAGCCCGGCGCCAAGTGCGCGTTGGCGGCCAGCATTGCCAGCGAATCCGATGGGGTGATGAAGCGGTGGCGGCCGATGATCAGGTTGCGGTCACCATCCCCGTCCGATGCAGCGCCGAAATCTGGGGCATCTGGCGCCATCATGGTCGCGTAAAGTTCGTGGGCGTGGACAAGGTTCGGGTCTGGATGGTGGCCGCCGAAGTCCTCCAGCGGAATACCGCCCCGCACCGTTCCGGGCGCAAAGCCCAGCCGCTTTTCAAGAATAGCGTGGGCATAAGGCCCGGTTACGGCGCTCATAGCGTCAAATGCCATCGTGAATCCGCCCGCCACCAGCGCGGAAATGGCGGGGAAATCGAACAGTTCCTCCATCAAGGCGGCGTAATCAGCGACGGAATCGATCACTTCGACCGCCATTTCGCCCACTTTCACCACGCCCGGCGTATCAAGATCGATGTCTGGTGCGTCCACCGTAAGCCAGCGGTCAAGCACCTGCGTGCGCGCGTAAATCGCCTCGGTCACACCCTCGGGCGCGGGGCCGCCGTTGGCGATGTTGTACTTGATGCCAAAGTCCTCATCCGGGCCGCCGGGGTTGTGGCTGGCCGACAGGATCAGCCCGCCCGATGCGCCATATTTGCCGATCACGTGGCTGGCCGCCGGGGTCGAGAGGATGCCGCCCTGCCCCACCAGCACCCGGCCATAGCCGTTCGCCGACGCCATGCGGATCGCAGTCTGGATGACGGTGCGGTTATGAAACCGCCCATCTCCACCGATCACCAGTGTCGTTCCGGGCGGCGGCGTTACCGCGTCAAATGTCGACTGGATGAAGCTCTCCGCATAACCGGCCTGAGCGAACACCCGCACTTTCTTGCGCAAGCCGGAGGTGCCGGGTTTCTGACCGGCAAACGGAGCGGTGGAAACAGAACGGATCATCGGTTCTCCTGAACCAGTCGGTTGTACAATTCGGCATAGGCCGCACCGCTGCGCGACCAGCTGAAATCGGCCTTCATGCCGGTCTGCTGAATGCGCCGCCACGTTTCGGGATGGTGGTACAGCCCCACCGCGCGGGTGATGGCGGCGCCCAGTGCATAATAATCAACCCCGGTGAACTGAATGCCCGTCGCCGCGCCAGAGGCCAGCGCGGCCAAGTTGGCGTCGATCACCGTGTCGGCCAAACCCCCCGTCCGCGCCACCACTGGCACGCAGCCATAGGCCAGCCCGTAAAGCTGGGTCAGCCCGCACGGTTCAAACCGGCTTGGCACCAGAATGGCATCGCCGCCGCCCTGCATCCGGTGTGACAGCGCCTCATCATAGCCGATCCGCACGCCGATCTGTCCGGGATGGCGCGCAGCGGCCTTGTGCAGTTCAGCCTCAATCGTGGCGTCGCCCGACCCCAGCAGCGCCAGCCGTCCACCGATGCCGACAAGGTGGTCAAGCACTTCCAGCAGCACGTCCATGCCCTTTTGCCAGGTCAGGCGGGTGATCACCACGAACAGCGGGCCGTCATCGGATTCAAGGCCGAACTCGGCCTCCAGCGCGCGCTTGTTGGCCTTGCGGCGGGTGACCGTGCGCGGGGTGAACGTGGCGGCAAGCGCCGGATCGGCGGCGGGGTTCCATTCGGCATGGTCGATACCGTTGACGATGCCGCTGACCCGGTGCGCGCGGGCCTTGATCAGGCCTTCCAGCCCCATACCAAACTCGGCAGAGCAGATTTCGGCAGCGTAACTGGGGCTGACCGTGGTGATCGCGCTGGCGGCCTCCAACCCGGCCTTCAACATGCCAACGCCGCCGTGGTATTCCACCCCGTCCATCGACCACGCCGATCTGGGCAGGTCGAGCCGGGAAAATATCTCGCGCCCGAAATGGCCCTGAAAGGCGATGTTGTGGATCGTCATGACGGACGGCGGAACTTTTGATCCGTCCGGCGGCGCAAAGCGCAGATAGGCCGCGCCCATCGCGGCTTGCCAATCATGGGCGTGGAGCAAATCGAACCTTTTGCCCTTCACCGCCCCACCTGCCAGATCAGCAGCTGCGCGGCCCAGCGCAGCAAAGCGGCGCCAGTTGTCCGCCCAGTCCTTGCCGCCGGGATCAGCATAAGGCCCGCCTTCACGCTCAAAATAGGCGGGGGCATCCAGCACGACCAGCGGATGATCGCCCAGCTTGCCCGCCAGCAATCGCGCCGGTTCGCCCAGCAGGTTATCGTATTTATGCAGCACCTTGGGTTTATTCAGTGCCGCCATAACCGCCGGAAATCCCGGCAACAGCGTGGTCAGTTCAACCCCGTGCGGGGCCAGCGCGCCGGGCAGCGCGCCGACCACATCGGCCAGCCCGCCGGTCTTGATCAGCGGCACGGCTTCCGAGGCGACGGAGAGAACTTTCACGGTCATTGCAGCTTGTCGATCATCGTTTTGGTTATCAGGCACACGCCGCTGTCAGTCCGGCGGAACCGCTGCCCATCAAGCACCGGGTCCTCGCCCACGATCAGGTTTTCCGGGATGCGGACGCCTGAATCGATGATCACCCGGCTAAGCCGCGCACCCCGTCCGATGTTGCAATGGGGCAGGATAACCGCCTGATCGGCGCTGGAAAAGCTGCCCATCTTTACCCCGGTAAACAGCAGACTGCCCCGCACCGATCCGCCCGAAACGATGCAGTCCTGCGACACCAGCGACGAAATTGCCATGCCGCGCCGTCCTTCCTCATCATGGACGAACTTGGCCGGTGCGGCGACGATCTGGTCGGTCCAGATTGGCCAGTCGCGATCATACATGTTCAGTTTTGGCACCACGTCGGTCAGATCAAGGTTAGCCTCAAAATAGGCGTCCAGCGTGCCGACATCGCGCCAGTATTCGCCAATCTGCTCCGCCGCGCGGATGCAGCTGGACGTAAAGCGGTGCGCGACCGCCTTGCCGTGCTTGACGATGTAGGGGATGATGTCGCCGCCAAAATCGCGCGTCGATCCGGGGGTGGCGAAGTCGCGGCGGAGCTGGTCGAACAGGAACTGGGTATCGAATACATAGATGCCCATCGATGCCAGCGCATTGCCGGGATCGCCGGGGATGCCCGGCGGGTCCTTGGGCTTTTCGACGAAGGCCGTGATGGTATCCTCTGCGTCCACGGCCATGACGCCGAACCCGCTCGCCTCAGCGCGGGGGACCACCAGACAGCCGACGGTCACGTCTGCGCCCGAATTGACGTGCTGGCGCAGCATCAGTTCGTAATCCATCTTGTAGATGTGGTCGCCCGCCAGAATGACCATGTATTTCGGCGCATGGCTGGCGATGATGTCGATGTTCTGGAACACCGCGTCGGCCGTCCCTTCGTACCACGCCAGTTCCGATATGCGCTGCGATGCGGGCAGGATATCAAAGCTTTCGTTGCGTTCGGGCCGCATGAAGTTCCACGCGCGCTGCATGTGGCGGATCAGCGAATGCGCCTTGTACTGCGTCGCCACGCCGATGCGGCGGATGCCCGAATTGATCGCGTTAGACAGCGCGAAATCGATGATCCGCGACATGCCGCCGAAATAGACCGCCGGCTTGGCGCGGTTATCAGTCAGCTCGCTCAGCCGGCTGCCGCGCCCGCCGGCCAGAACATAGGCCATCGCATCACGGGCCAGCGGCTGTCCTGAAGTATCACGCATCGCAATCGCTCCCCACTGTTATGGGCGGTTAAACCCGTTTTCGTCATCCCGGCCCATCGACTTCGCTCTCGATAAACTTCCGGCCCTTTAGCCGGAAGCCGGGACCCAGCCCTTCTGCAAACAGACGCCGCTACGCGACTTTACTTGTTTGGAACTGGGTCCCGGCCTTCGCCGGGATGACGTAGTTTTTTTGTCGGGCGAAATTATACTCCACCCCGCTATCCCTGAAATTCAAGCATGATCGTCGCCAGCGGCGGCAGGACCATGTCTGCGCCGTGGTCCCCAGCGTTGACCGTTCCCATATTGCCCTTGCCGCTGCCGCCATAGATGGCCGCGTCGCTGTTCAGCACTTCGCGCCACGGCCCGGCGTGCGGCAGGGGCACGCGGTAATGGCCGTGGAACGCGGGCGTCATGTTGCAGATCACCGCCACCGGCCTTGCCCCCGGCGCCTTGCGCAGCCAGGCGAAAACCGAGTTTTCGGCATCATCAACGATCAGCCATTCGAACCCGTCCGGCTCGCAATCGCGGGCGTGGAGCGCCGGGGTCTGGCAATAAAGCCGGTTGAGATCACCAACCAGCGCCTTGATCCCGGCGTGTTCGGCGACATCGAGCAGATACCAGTCGAGCGCGCGTTCCTCGCTCCATTCGCGCCCCTGCGCAAACTCCTGCCCCATGAACAGCAGCTTCTTGCCGGGATAGCCCCACATCATCCCGTAATAGGCGCGCAAGTTGGCGAATTTCTGCCACGCATCGCCGCTCATCTTGCCCAGCAGGCTGCCCTTGCCGTGGACGACCTCATCATGGGACAGCGGCAGGACAAAGTTTTCCGACCACGCATAAGTCAGCCCGAAGGTGATCTCGGCATGGTGATGGCGGCGGTGGATGGGATCGCGCGCCATGTATTGCAGGGTATCGTGCATGAAACCCATGTTCCACTTGAAGCCGAAGCCCAGATTGGAACGCGGGCCTTCGTCAAAGGCGGGCAGCGATACGCCGGGCCATGCGGTCGATTCCTCGGCGATTGTCAGCACGCCGGGGTGCTGCGCATAGACGGCGCGGTTCATGGCGCGGAGGAAATCCACCGCCTCCCAATTCTCGCGCCCGCCCGCTTCGTTGGGGATCCATTCGCCCGCCTTGCGGCTGTAATCGCGGTAGAGCATCGAGGCGACGGCATCGACGCGCAGCCCGTCGACATGGTAATGCTCGGCCCAGAACAGCGCATTATTGACCAGAAAACTGGCCACCTCGCGCCGCCCGAAATTGTAAATCGCGGTGTTCCAATCCGGGTGAAAGCCCAGGCGCGGGTCTTCGTGTTCATACAGCGCCGTACCATCAAAATGAGCGAGGCCATGCTCGTCGGTGGGGAAGTGGGCGGGCACCCAGTCAATCAGCACGCCAATCCCGGCGCGGTGTGCGCCATCGACGAAGCGGGCAAAGCCGTCGGGCGATCCGAACCGCGCGGATGGCGCATAAAGCCCGGTGGTCTGATAACCCCAGCTGGGGTCATAGGGATGCTCGGACACCGGCAGGAACTCGATATGGGTAAAGCCCATTTCGGCCACATAGGGGATCAGCGTTTCGGCCATCGCGTCCCACGTCTGGAACCAGTCGTTCGCATCGCGCTGCCACGATCCGGGGTGGACTTCATAGATCGACATCGGCTGACGGCGGGCATCGACATTGGCCCAGTGCGCCCGGTGCGCGGCGTCGCCCCAGTCCGGTTTGACCGGGCGGGCGGTGAGCGATGCTGTCTGCGGCCGCAGTTCGGATGAGAAAGCGTATGGATCGGCCTTCAGCGGCATGACGGTGCCATCGGCGGCAGTGATGCGGTATTTATAGGACCGTCCTGCACCAATATCGGGGATGAACAGTTCCCACACGCCGATGTCGGCCCGCTTGCGCATGGCGTGGCGGCGATGGTCCCAGTCGTTGAAATCACCCACCAGCGCGACATGAGCTGCATTGGGCGCCCAGACGGCGAAGTGGACGCCCGCCGCGCCCTCATGCTCGATCAGATGCGCGCCCAGCTTGTCAAACAGGCGCAGATGGGTGCCTTCGTTGATGAGGAAGTCATCCATCGGGCCGAGCACCGGGCCAAAGCTGTAGGCATCCGTCAGCCACCAATCATGCGCGCCAGCCGCGCAGTGATACTTCACCGGCTGGCGGGGGCCTTTGACCTTGCCCTCGAACAGCCCCGCCGCATCGACCTGCGCCAGTTTGCCCAGCGACTTGCCCGCCAGACTGAACGCCTCCGCCACCTCAGCCCCCGGCAGTATCGCCCGCGCAAAGGCCCCGCCCGGCCCATCGTGGATGCCGAGCAGGGAGAATGGATCGGCGTGGGTGCCGTCCAGCAGCGCAGCAATGGCCTCTCCCGATGGTTTCACTCAATTAATTCCCGAAATGTAAATGCCCCCTCCACAAACCCGTGCATCCTGAGCTTGTCGAAGGATCGTTTTCTGCTTCAATCGGTCGTGTCCAAGGCACGAAGTAAAGGACAGCCCTTCGACAAGCTCAGGGAAGTCGGTTTCTGGTAAGATGTCCTGTTTGCTCCACTAAACTCCCCAGATATCCTTGGCATATTCGCTGATGGTGCGGTCGGACGAGAACCAGCCCATGTTGGCGATGTTGTGGATCGCGCTTTTGCGCCACGCGGCCTGGTCTTCCCAGCGCCGGTCGACGCTGCGCTGCGCTGCGGTGTAGCTGTCAAAATCGGCAGCGCAGAGGAACCAGTCGCTGTCGTAAAGCCCGTTCATCAGGCCAGTATAGCGATGCGGGTCGTCGGGTGAGAACACGCCCGAGGCGATGGCTTCCACCGCCTGATGCAGTTCGCGGCTGCCCTCGATCACGGCGCGCGGGTTATAGCCATTGGCGCGCGTATTTTCGACTTCTAGAGCGGTCATGCCGAAGATCACGATGTTGTCATCGCCGACGCGGTCCTTGATTTCGATATTCGCGCCGTCCAGCGTGCCGATGGTCAGCGCGCCATTGAAGGCAAACTTCATGTTGCCGGTGCCCGATGCTTCCATGCCGGCGGTGGAAATCTGTTCCGAAAGGTCCGCCGCCGGGATGATCCGTTCGGCCAGCGTGACGTTATAGTTCGCCACGAAAACAACCTTGAGCAATCCCCCGACTGAAGGGTCGGCGTTGATCCGCCGGGCGATGTCATTGGCCAGTTTGATGATCAGTTTGGCGTTGTGATACGTCGGCGCGGCCTTGCCGCCGAAGATCTTGACGCGCGGCACCCAGTCCCGCTCCGGATGGCTGCGGATCTGGTCATACAGCGCCACGGTTTCCAGCAGGTTGAGCAGTTGGCGCTTGTATTCATGGATGCGCTTGATCTGCACATCGAACAGCGCATCGGGATCAAGCCGCACCCCGGTCAGCTCTTTCAGGTGACGGGCCAGCGCAACCTTGTTGGCGCGCTTTACTTCGGCCACCCGCTCACCCAGCGCGGCGTCACCGGCCAGCGAGTTCAGGTCGGCCAGCTTCGTGGCGTCATCAAGAAAGCCATCGCCAATCGCATCGCTTAGCAGCGCGGTGAGGCCGGGGTTGCACTGCTGCAACCAGCGGCGCGGGGTGACGCCGTTGGTCTTGTTGTTGATCTTGCCGGGATACAGCTTGTGCAGATCGGAAAACACCGTGGTTTTCATCAATTCGGTATGCAGCGCCGCCACGCCATTGACGCTGTGCGCTCCGGCAAAGGCAAGGTTGGCCATGCGCACGCGCCGATCGCCGCCCTCATCAATCAGAGAGATCGCGGCGACGGCGGCATCGTCCATTTTCGCGACCTTGCGCGCTTCACGCAGGACGCGGCTGTTAATGGCATAGACAATCTGCATGTGGCGCGGCAGCAGCCGTTCAAACAGCGGCAGGGGCCAAGATTCCAGCGCCTCTGGCAGAAGCGTGTGGTTGGTATAGCCGACGGTGCGGCGGGTGATTTCCCACGCCTCGCTAAATTCCAGCCCATGATGATCGACCATCAGCCGCATGATTTCCGCCACGGCAACCGCCGGGTGAGTATCATTGAGCTGGATCGCCGCCTTATCCGGCAGGGTGCGGATATCGCCGTGATACTGTACGTGGCGGCGGATGATGTCCTGGATCGATGCGCTGGAGAAGAAATACTCCTGCCGCAAACGAAGCTCTTGCCCCGCAGCGGTCGAATCCGCCGGGTAAAGCACCCGCACCAGACTGTCAGCCCGCACCTGATCCGCCAGCGCGCCAGCGTGATCGCCCGCGTTGAAAGCGTCCAGCTTGATCGGATCGAGCGACGATGCGGTCCACAGCCGCAGCGTGTTGACCCGCTTGCCGCGCCAGCCGACCACCGGCGTATCCACCGCCGTCGCCTCTACTTGTTCGGCGGGGTGCCATGCGACGCCCTCGGCAGTTTCCACCACTTCGCCGCCAAAGCCGACCCGGTAGGCGCTTTCGCGGCGCTCAAACTCCCACGGGTTGCCGTGGGCCAGCCATGTTTCGGGTAGTTCAACCTGCCAGCCATCGTCGATCCGCTGGCGGAACATGCCGTTCACATAGCGGATGCCATAGCCGTAAGCCGGGATATCCAGACTGGCGAGGCTTTCCATGAAGCACGCCGCCAGCCGCCCAAGGCCGCCATTGCCCAGCGCCGCATCGGATTCCAGTTCTTCCAGATCGGCCAGATCCAGCCCATGATCGCGCAGAGCCTGCTCCATCTGCCGCGTCATGCCCATGTTCGACAAGGCATCGCGCAACAAACGCCCGATCAGGAATTCAAGGCTGAGGTAATAGACCCGCTTGCCGCCTTCGTCATACGTGCGGCGGGTCGATTCCATCCAGCGGTCGATGATCGAATCGCGCACTGACAGCACCGTGGCGGTAAACCAGTCATGCGGTTTGGCAGCGCGCTCATCCTTGCCGACGCGGTGACGCAGGATGTCGATGATCCGGGCTTCAAGATCGGACGGTTGAAAAGCGGCATCGGATGCAGAAGCTCCGGTTGCGGAAGGGATCGGGGGCAAGGTCAACGCTCCTTATATTGTACGTGCCGCATCGGCGCGGTGGCGCACCAGATGGCCTGTTCCCGTCATTCTCACCCGTTCAGAGGTCGCATTTGGCGACTCTCACTTGTACCAATTCTAGCCTCTTCCTCGCAATCTCCTCAACACCGGGTATGACAGGCCGCGCGGTTCCGGCAAGGGTGAATTGGTCGCGTGATCGGCCTGACTGCCGAATAGTCGTCCCTGAAATCGAATTCATCGGTGTCACGCGGGGCTGTACAGGTCATTTTTGTGCTATGCAGCATTTTATCCGTCGTTCGGGGGCAGACTTGATGACCACAAAACCAGCCTCGAATACGCCCTGGTGGCGCGGTGCCGTGATCTACCAGATCTATCCGCGCAGCTTTCAGGACAGCAATGGCGACGGGGTGGGCGATCTGCCCGGCATCACCGCCAGACTGGAACACGTCGCCGCGCTGGGGGCCGATGCGATCTGGATTTCGCCGTTCTATACCTCCCCCATGCGCGATTTCGGCTATGATGTGGCCGATTACTGCGATGTCGATCCGATGTTCGGCACGCTGTCCGATTTCGACGCCCTGCTGGCCCGCGCGCATGACCTTGGGATCAAGGTTCTGGTCGACCAGATCTATGCCCACACCTCGATCGACCACGACTGGTTCACCGAGAGCCGCAGTTCTACCGACAACCCCCGCGCTGACTGGTACGTGTGGGCCGATGCCAAGGTCGATGGTTCCCCGCCCAACAACTGGCAATCGGTGTTCGGCGGCCCGGCCTGGACCTGGGACGCGCGGCGCAGGCAGTATTACCTGCACAACTTCCTCACCAGCCAGCCTCAGCTCAACGCGCATGAGCCAGCCGTTCAAGAGGCGCTGCTGGGCGTGGCACGGTTCTGGCTGGATCGCGGCGTTGACGGATTTCGCCTGGATGCGCTGAACTTCCTTATGCACGACCCGGCCCTGCGCGATAACCCGCCCGCGCCGCCATCGGACAAAGTCCGCACCCGGCCGTTCGATTTCCAGACACAGACGCACAACCAGTTTCATGGCCGCACGGTGACGTTCCTTGAACGGCTACGCGCTCTGACCGACGAATACGACGCCATCTTCACCCTTGCCGAAGTGGGCGGGGATGAGGACAACGTCGAGATGAAGCGCTTCACCGCTGGCGATGCGCGGCTGAACAGCGCCTATGGCTTTGATTTCCTGTATGTGCCCGCGCTGACCCCGCAATTCGTCGCCGATGCGATGGCCTGCTGGCCGGGCGGGTCGGGTAACGATGAACTGGCCGAGGGCTGGCCCGCCTGGGCGTTCGAAAACCACGACGCCCCCCGCGCCGTTTCGCGCTGGTGTGCGCCGCAGGACATGGCCGCGTTTGCGCGCGTCAAAATGGCGCTGCTTACCTGCCTGCGCGGCAACGTGTGCATCTATCAGGGTGAGGAACTGGGGCTGGAACAGGATCACATCCCGTTCGAACTGCTGCAAGACCCCGAAGCCATCGCCAACTGGCCGCTCACCCTGTCACGCGACGGCGCGCGCACGCCAATGCCGTGGTCGGCTGAGCGGAACGGCGGCTTCACTGCGGGCGATCCGTGGCTGCCGCTGGGAGAGGCCAATCTGGCCCGTGCGGTGTCTGTGCAGTCCGGCGACCCCGTGTCTGTGCTGGCGCTCACCCGGCAGATGCTGGCCCTGCGCCGCGCGCATCCGGCCTTGCGCACGGGTTCGTTCGAACTGCTGCATGCTGACGATGCCGTGCTGGCCTTCCGTCGCAGCGAGGAGGACGACGTGCTGACCTGCGTTTTCAATCTATCGCCCGACGAAGTGGTCCTTCCGGCGGGGCGGCTAGACGGCGGAATCGTCATCTCGGTTAACGATGGCACGGTGGTGCGCTTGCCGGGATATGGTGCTGTTATCGTGAAGGCGCAATGATCACCCCTATCCCTTCTTCGTCATCCTGAACTTGTTTCAGGACCCATCGCGCCCCGTAATCTGATCGGTGTTTGAAAAGCGGTACGATGGGTTTGTTTTGGGATTTCAGCGCAGCGGGTGCCTGCGTAATGGGTCCTGAAACAAGTTCAGGATGACCAAGATAAAGAATATTTCTTTGCTCGCGGCGGACCTAGCCCTTGCCCTCACCCCCGGCTTCCCTCCATCAAGGGGGATGCTGCGTCAGTATGAACTTGTTGAACGGGTAAAAGCCTACGATCCCGATGCGGACGAGGCGATGCTCAACCGCGCCTATGTGTTCACCGTGCAGAAGCACGGTTCGCAAAAGCGCGCCTCGGGCGATCCCTATTTCAGCCATCCGGTCGAAGTGGCCGGGCTGATGACCGAGTTGAAGCTCGATCAGGCCACCATCGTCACCGCGCTGCTGCACGATACCATCGAAGACACGCTGGCCACGATCGAGGAAGTAGAGCGCCTGTTCGGCACCGAGATCGCCCGGCTGGTCGACGGCGTGACCAAGCTGTCAAAGATCGAAACGCTGACCGACAACGAACGTGCAGCGGAAAATCTGCGCAAGTTCTTCCTGGCGATGAGCGAGGATTTGCGCGTCCTGTTGGTCAAGCTGGCCGACCGGCTGCACAACATGCGCACGCTGCACTTCATCCGCAGCGCCGACAAACGCCTGCGCATCGCGCGCGAGACGATGGATATCTACGCGCCCTTGGCCGAGCGGGTGGGCATGTACGAATACATGCGCGAGATGCAGATGCTGGCGTTTGAACAGCTGGAGCCGGAAGCTTACGGGTTGATCACCGGGCGGCTGACGCAAATCCGCAGCCAGGGCGGCGGGCAGGTCGATGCCATCGCGCTGGCCATCAAGCAGGCGCTGGCCGAAGCCGGGCTGAAAGTGGAAGTCTCAGGCCGCGAAAAGCATCCCTATTCGATCTGGAAGAAGATGGCCGAACGCCATGTCTCGTTCGAACAGATCACCGATATCATGGCCTTCCGCGTGCTGACCGATAGCGATGCCGATTGTTACAAGGCACTGGGGGTACTGCACACCACCTGGCAGATGATTCCAGGCCGGTTCAAGGACTATATCTCTACCCCCAAGACCAACGGCTACCGATCGCTGCACACCGCGCTGATCTATGAAAACTCGATGCGCATGGAAGTTCAGGTCCGCACGCGCGACATGCACCGGCTCAACGAATACGGGCTGGCGGCGCACTGGGCTTACAAGCAGGGCGGCGTTCAGCCCGATGGCCAGGTCGGCTGGCTGCGCGACCTGATCGAGATCGTCGACGCCAGCCACGATGCCGAGGAACTGCTCGAACATACCAAGATGGCGATCTATCAGGACCGCATCTTTGCCTTCACCCCCAAGGGCGCGCTGCACCAGTTGCCCAAGGGCGCCAGCCCGATCGACTTTGCCTATGATGTCCACACCGATCTGGGCAGCATGGCGGTGGGGGCCAAGATCAACGGGCGCCACATGCCGCTGCGCACACCACTGGGCAATGGCGACGTGGTGGAAATCATCAAGAGCACCAAGGCTTCGCCGCAATTGTCGTGGCTGAGCTTTGTCGTCACTGGCAAGGCCCGCGCCGCCATCCGCCGCGCGGTGCGTTCGAAAGAGCGTGAGGAGATCGCCGCCATCGGTGCCAAGCTTTACGAGGAAATCGCCAGCCGCCTGCCCGGCAAGATCGGCAAAAAGGCGCTGAAGGACGCGGTCAAGCGGCTCAAGCTGGATGATGAGGAGGCGTTGATGGTCGCCATCGGCACCGCCAAGCTGGATGACCGGCAAGTGCTGGAGGCGCTGATCCCCGGCAGCACGCTGGATTTGCCCGATTCAGAAGACTGGCCAAAGCAGGAGCGCGCGATCTCTATCCGCGGGCTGACGCCGGGCATGGCATTCAAGCTGGCCGAATGCTGCCACCCCGTTCCCGGCGACCGTATTGTCGGCCTGCGCCGCAAGGGATCGGGCGTGGAAGTTCACGCGATTGACTGTCTGACGCTGGCCGACGGGGTCGATGCGGACTGGCTTGACCTGTCCTGGGGCGAACGCGCGACCGGCGCGATAGGCCGCATCCGCGCGGTGCTGTATAATCGGCCCGGCACGCTGGCCGAACTGACCGGCATCTTCGCCGGCAACCGCGCCAACATCGTGCGCCTGCAAATGAACCACCGCGACGACCTGTTCGGCACTTACGAGGTCGATCTGGAAGTGTCCGACCTTGCCCACCTTGCCCGCATCGTCAGCGCGCTGAGAGCCAGCGACGCAGTGGCCGAGGCTGAGCGGATTTAGAGCGTCTGACCCAGATCCTCCCCGGCACGGGGAGGTGGCAGACGCGAAGCGGCTGACGGAGGGGGCCCACCTATCGCCATATGCAGCGAGTGTGGATAGGCGGGACCCCTCCCCCTTTCAGGGCACCTCCCCGTGCCGGGGAGGATTGGCGAAATCATCCCCACAGGCACAAAAAAAGGCCCGATCGATACGACCGGGCCTATGAAAGTTTTGGGAGAGGATGCCTGAAAGGCACGTTCTATGTGCGCTGCACCCTGATTTTGTGCAAGTGCGAAATTTGCCACACAAGTTGTGTTATTTGCAACTGAAATGGCCCATTTCCTCAAGGTCGGCGGAATTTCATCACAAATCTGTCCGTCTTACCGCGTAAGACCGGATCAAACACGCGCAATGTGTGATCATCTGCGCTGCGGTGCAGCACATCGCTCTTGCCCTCCAGAACAAAGCCCGCGCGCTCCATTGCGGCTTGTGCAGCGGCGGGGTCGATGCGGTGCAGGCTGCCTGCAATCTGGCTGACATCGCCCGCAGGCCCGGCGTGATCGGCGACGATAACGTGGCCGCCGGGCCTGACGGCGGCGAACCAGTTGGCGAGCACATGCTCGGCACTGGGCGGCGTTTCACCGCTGCGCGGCGGCAGGAACAGGTCGTGGAACACCAGATGCGTGAACACCATGTCGACGCTGCGCGGCGCAAGATCCAGGTTAGGCGAGACGATCAGGGTGACATTGGCATGCGCGGCGCGAAGCTTGTCCCACGGATCGGCCTTGTAATAACGTGGCCCTACAAGCGCCAGAACCTTGCCCTTTGCCCCGACAGCGGAAGCCAGCAGTTCGGTATAGTACCCGCCGCCCGCCGAATAATCCGCCACCACATCGCCGCGCCGCAGACCGGCAAAGTCCAGCACGTCCGCCGGATCGCGGCCTTCGTCCATCGCGCGGTTATCGGCGCTGCGGGCCGGATCGGCGAGGACCCGCGCAAAGTCAGCAGGCTTTGCTGCCAGCGGAGGGGCACAAAGCATCAGCAACGGCAGGGCAATAAGGGCTAATTTCATCGCGGGCCTCCCAAAAATCTGGCCAGAATCCAGAAGTTGCGCAAGCTAGCCGCGAAATGCCGGTTCGTCACCCCGTACCCTTGGCGAATGATCAGTGGGCGAGCAGCAGCGGCGGTCCGCCCTCCAGCGAAAGCAGGGTATTGGTCACCCCGCCAAACAGGAATTCGCGCAACCGGCTGTGCCCGAACGCGCCAATCACCACCAATGAGGGGCGGCTGACCGCGAATTCGTGCGCCAGCGTTTCTTCGACCCCGCCCTGACGCTCAAGCACCTTCAGTTCGGCGCTGATGCCGTGGCGCGAAAGGTAGGCGGCAGCATCGGTGGCGGGCCAGTTGGCGAGATCGTTGGTTTCACCCCTCCCGGCTACCGTCAGCACGGTCACGCTGGGGCAGCCCGCTAGCAGCGGCAGGCTGCAACGCAGCGCATAGCTGGCCGGAGAGCTGCCATCCCAGGCGATCGCCACAGATTCCAGCGGGAAATCCAGCCCGCCAGCCTCGTTCAGCGCCAGTACCGGCGCGCGGACGGAGAGCGGCAGGTCGGTGGCCACGGCATCCGCGCGCGAGACGATGATGATGTCCGCCAGTCGGCCCGTTTCCGCCAGCGCCGCCCCTGCCTCGGCCTCGGAACGCAGCACGTCGCACGCCACGTCCTCGCGGCTCATGTGGTCCTTGATGCTGGCCGCATAGGCATCGTCATCGGCCAGCGCCTCGCGCATCGCGTCAACGGCGAGCATCGACCCGCCCATCGAATCCGCCGCCGTGTAGCGGGCGACCGGGGTATCGACCAGCAGGCTGACATGCCCGCCAGTCATCCGCGCGAGCGAGAGCGCCGTCTCGACACGGAACCTGCCGTCGTCTCCGCGACCGGCCTGAACAAGGATGGAGCGCATGAGTCGGTTCCTTTCCTGTGAAATTTCTGCGCGCATACAAGCACGAGTGGGCAGCGCAGACCATGATCTCGATCAATTCCGCTGCTTGCGTTGGCCACGCCATGCGGATAGCAGCTTACTGGCGGGCGGCCGGACTGGAACGGGCTTGACCGTGCCTGAGGCAAGCCCCTTGCCCACTGTGGAGGAAAGATGAAAAAGCTTTACGCCGATGCTCGTTCCGCCCTTGATGGCGTGCTGCGTGATGGCATGATGATCGCCAGCGGCGGCTTCGGCCTGTGCGGCATTCCCGAACGCCTGATTGACGCGGTGCGCGACAGCGGCGTTACCGGCCTGACATTCGCCAGCAACAACGCCGGGATCGACAATGAAGGCATCGGCAAGCTGCTCCGCACCCGGCAGGTCAAAAAGATGATCGCCAGCTATGTCGGTGAAAACAAGGAGTTTGAACGGCAGTATCTGGCCGGTGAGCTCGAAGTCGAATTCTGCCCGCAAGGCACCCTGGCCGAACGGATGCGTGCTGGCGGGGCGGGTATTCCCGGCTTCTATACCAAGACCGGTGTGGGCACATTGATTGCCGAAGGCAAGGACGTGAAGAATTTCGCCAACGCTGACGGCAGCCCCCAGGACTATATCCTGGAACGCGGGATCTTTGCCGATCTGTCGCTGGTAAAGGCGTGGAAGGCGGACGAAACCGGCAACGTCGTTTTCCGCAAGACGGCGCGCAATTTCAACGTGCCCGCCGCCACCTGCGGCAAGGTGTGCATTGTCGAGGTTGAGGAGATTGTCCCCGTCGGCAGCCTAGACCCGGAAGCCATCCACTTGCCCGGCGTCTATGTCCAGCGCATGATCGTGGGCGCGCCATATGACAAGAAGATCGAATTCCGCACCGTGCGCGAACGCGAGCCGGCTTGACCGTGCAAGGGGGCATGGCGGCAGAACGCTTGGTGGCTGAACGGCGCTCGCAGCGCATGCGCAAGTTGCAGCTGGCGGTACTGTGCGCGCTGCTGCCCGCGCTTTCCGGCTGTGTTGCCGCCGCGATTCCGGTGATTGCCGCCGGAACGATAGCCAAGTCCCGTGCCAACGCCAAAAGAGACAAGGCGCAGCAGCAGCCCCCCCCGCAGACTCCGGCGCAATCGGCCCAGTCCGAACGCACTGCAGGCGCGCCAGTCGCCGTGCCGCCCAGTGAGCGTATTCCGGTTTTCGCCGGAGAAGGCAGCGCGCGGGCGTCGTTAGTGCCGGGGGGCCTAGTGCCTGCTGGAATGTCCGATCCCGTAATGGGCCGCAAGACGGTTGCGCTGGACCCGCCTGCTACCCCTCTGCCAGCACCTGCGCCCATCGACGCGCCCGCCTTTACCCCGGTTGCAGAGCCTGCTCCTGTACCTGTTACCGGATCGGGCGGCTTTGTCCCTGTGCCGTCCGCGCCTGCCATGCCCCTGACTGCCATGCCCCTGACAGCCGAGCGTCTGCCAACGCCCGAGGCCTCTCCTGAGCCAGCGCCAGCCCCGGCCCCGATACCCTTTGTACCGACAGTTCGCGAAGTGCCGCCTGTTGCCCCGCTGGCTGAGACTGCGGTGGTGGCTCCTGCTCCTGCTCCCCCGCCCGAGCGTTACAGCGGCACCGGGGAAGGCACACTGATGATCCCGCCGCCGACGCGCGGAGAAGTGGTCATGGCCCCAACGCCTGCACCAACACCACCCCCGGCACCGCGCGCTGCCGCCGCGCTGGTGCCCCAGCCTGCACCGCGCGCCATGACGGCAAGCGCGCCCGGCCCGCTGCTGCGGCCGATCGAAAGCACGCCGAGCAGCGGCTATCTGGGCTTTACCGCCTATGCCATCTCGCACGCCAATGCGCCGGACTCGTCCGCCGTCGCCGGTGTGATCGACCTGAAGAGCCCGCTGGCCGCGCCGCATCTGTCGCAGTGTGGCGGTCAGGCTCCGGCGGTGGTGATCGATCTCGATCCCGGTCTGAGTGTGTTCAACCCCGCCGCTGCCACGCCGCAGCCCGGCCTGGGTGAAGCGCTGGCCGCGCTGCGCAGCGCCGGGGTGACGGTGATGTGGGCCTCTGCCTTGCCCGTCGAACAGGCCGAGGAGGTCCATGTCGCGCTGGCCCGCACCGGGCTTGATCCCGCGCGGATTGATCGGCTGCTGCTGCTCAACGGGCCGGGCGACCGCAAGCAGGCCCGCCGCGCCGCCGCCGCGCGCAACTGGTGCGTGATCGCTATGGCCGGTGACCGGCGCGGCGATTTTGACGAAGTGTTCGATTACCTGCGCGATCCCGATTCCAGCATCCCTGCCGACGACCTGTTCGGCAAGGGCTGGTACATCGCGCCACCCCCGCTCCCCTGATCAATTGTTCAAGGATCTGCTTATGACTACCCATGACGGCATCACCGCAGGCTGGTCCCGCGACCAGATGGCTGCCCGCGCAGCGCAGGAACTTGAGGACGGCTTCTACGTCAACCTGGGTATCGGCATCCCGACTCTGGTGGCCAACCACGTGCCAGAGGGCATGGAAGTGACGCTGCAATCGGAAAACGGCATGCTAGGCATCGGGCCGTTCCCATATGCGGGTGAGGAAGACGCCGACCTGATCAATGCCGGCAAGCAGACGATCAGCGAACTGCCGCAGTCCGCCTATTTTGACAGCGCCGCCAGCTTTGCCATGATCCGGGGCGGGCATATCGACCTGACCGTGCTGGGCGCGATGGAAGTGGCCGAAAATGGCGACATCGCCAACTGGATGATCCCCGGCAAGATGATCAAGGGCATGGGCGGCGCGATGGACCTTGTCGCCGGGGTCAAGAAGATCATCGTGGTGATGGAACACTGCGCCAAGGACGGCTCGCCAAAGTTCATTCCCGCCTGCACCCTGCCGCTGACGGGCCGGAACGTGGTCGACATGGTGATCACCGATCTTGCGGTATTCGCGCGGGCAGACCACACTTCGCCGTTCCGACTCATCGAACGCGCTCCGGGCGTCTCGGCTGAGGATGTGCGCGCCAAGACCAGCGCTCACTACTTAGTTTAGTATCCTGAATCTAAAGTTCTCATTGTTAAAATCCCGTCATCCCGGCGGAGGCCGGGACCCAGTCCCATCAGCAAAAGTCGCGTAGCGGCATATTTTCTCAGGTTCTGGGTCCCGGCCTCCGCCGGGATGACGTTTGCTTTTAATGGAACAACTTCTAATCCACCGCATTAGGCGCGCATTACATTGATTGAAAAGGATAGCCTAGCATGACGACTGACCTCGCCCAGATCCCGCTTTCCCGCATCGACGGCAGCGCAGACAGCCTTGCCAACCATGCCGGCAAAGTGCTGCTGGTGGTCAACGTCGCCTCCAAATGCGGGCTGACGCCGCAGTATGAAGGGCTGGAAAAACTGTACCAGCAGTTCAAGGGACAGGGGCTGGAAGTGCTCGGTTTCCCGGCCAACGATTTCGGCGCGCAGGAACCCGGCAGCGATCCCGAAATCGCGCAGTTCTGCTCACTCAACTATGGCGTGTCATTCCCGCTGTTCACCAAGGGCGACGTCACCGGCCCCGGCAAGCAGCCGCTTTACGCCGCGCTGACCGCCGCCAAGCCTGACAAGGCGGGCGATGCCAACCAGTGGCGCGACAAGCTGCGCGGTTACGGCATCAAGCCGACCGAAGACCCAGAAGTGCTGTGGAACTTTGAAAAGTTCGTGATTGGCCGCGATGGCCAGGTCGTCGCGCGCTTCTCGCCCGACACCGCGCCTGATGACGCCGCGCTGATCGGCGCCATCGAAGCGGAACTGGCCAAGGCGGCCTGATGGCGCCATGACCGGCCCCGGCAGACGGTTTCAGGCGGACCTGACGGCACGCTATCTCGATGTGCTGGCGTCGGTTTACATCTATAACGAGCATCGCGGTTACACATCGCTTGACCGCGTGCTCGAAGCTGTCCGGGCGCACAGTCCGGACGATACGGACTTCATCGCCGCGATCACCAAGCATCGCGGCGATGAATACAAGCACTACCTGATGTTCAAACGCTGGTTCGAACGGCAGGGCCGGATGCCGCTGGCGCTGGACAACAGCGTGGGCCACATCGACCGCTTCATCCTCAAATGCTTTGGCTGCACTATCGACGAGATGGACACCAGCGCGGTTGCGGCCAGCGCCGACGAGTTTGAAAAGCTGTGCCGCGTCATCATGCTGACCGAACAACGCGGACTTAAACAGGTGGAAGTGCTGCTGGAAAACAGCATGGTCCGGTCGGACCCGGTGATGACGCGCATCTTCCAGGTGGTGCTCAAGGACGAACCCGATCACTTCCTGCCCTATCAGCACTGGCTGGAAAGCCGGGGCCGGGCAAAAGCGCGCTGGCAGGAAAAGCTGACTGACTGGATGATCCACCGCACCCTGCTGCTCGGCAAGATCCCGGCGCTGTTTCTGGATGCCGCCCTGCCGCGCATGACCCGGTGGCCGCACGAAAGCGATCCCCTGCCCGCGCCTGCCTGACCGGGCGGCATTTGACATTCGCGGCAATAGCGCCAATGGGCGCGGCCTCGTCTCCCCACACAGAATCGCCCATGACGCAGATTGAAATCACCCGGCACGAGGGCGAGCGCACTTCATTCGCGCCTTTGCTCATGCCCCGGCCCAAACATATTGCCGGGCAATGGATGGCCGCCAAGATTGGCCTCAGCTGCCTGGCGGTGACGGCGATGATGGTCCGCACGGGCATGCGCGTCGCGCCTGAAAACCTCGCCTTTGCCGGTGTCGCCCTGCTGATGCTGGGGCTGGCGGCAACGCGCTTTTGGGCGCGGCGAGGGTCATCGCGCTTTCAGGAGCAGATGCGCGATTTTTCAGAAGACATCCTGCTGTTCCTGTCGATCTGCCTGCTGGGGGTGATCGCCAGCTATCCGCTCGCCGCCGCCAGCAGCGGCTTTGCCGACGCGCATCTGCTGCGGATTGACCGGCTGCTGCATTTTGACTGGCTGGAATGGTATCGCGCCGTATCGCACCATCCGGTGCTGCAACACATCGGCACCTGGGCCTATGCCTGCATCTATGTCTCGCCGATCATCCTCCTGGCCCATTTCGCGCAGACACAGCAACGGCTGGCCGCGCGGCAGTTTCTGGTGACGTTCTGGCTGGCGATCGTGCTGACGCTGCTGCTGTTTCCGCTGTTCCCGGCGGAAGGCCCGCTGGCCTACCTGTGGCACGGCCGCATACCCTATATGCCGACCAGCGCGCTGTATCAGGAGCAATTGATCCCCGCCCTGCGCACCCACCGCATCACCAATGTCGACATGGGCGCCCTGCGCGGGCTGGTCTGTGCGCCCAGTTTCCACACCGTGTCCGCCGTGGTCTATCTGGCGGCGGCCTGGCCGATCAAGCGGCTGCGCTGGGTGCTGGTGGCGATCAACGCGGCCATGTTGCTGTCCACGCCCATCGAGGGAACGCACTACCTTTCTGACATGATCGCCGGGCTGTTCGTGGCTGTGTTCGCCATTCTGGCCGTGCGGACCGGGCTGCGGCTGATATGGAGCCGGGCGACCGTCTGAGCGGAGGGGGAGATTGGCCTTCCCCGTCTACAAGCGAAAACATCCCGCCTCACTATTCGTCATCCTGAACTTGTTTCAGGACCCATTGTGCCGATAGTGCAGGGTAAGGATACCCAAAAGGACCGTGCCGCAATCGCTTTTCGACCTTTCGAGCGCAGGGTGTGCGGCGAAATGGGTCCTGGAACGCAGTCACCGCAGGTGAAACAAGTCCAGGATGACGAAGAAATTTTCAAATGCGATAACTCTCCCCTCAAGGTGGAGGGGGAAAGTGGGGCAACTTCAGGCCGGACTCAGATGCAGGCGGCTTTCAGCTTTTCCACCAGATCGGTGCGTTCCCACGGGAAGGCATCGCCTTCTGCCTTACGGCCAAAATGGCCATAGGCGGCGGTCTGCGCATAGATCGGCTTGTTCAGCCCCAGATGGGTGCGGATGCCGCGCGGGGTCAGCGTGACCATCTGCGGCAGCACGGTTTCCAGCAGGCTGGCCGGAACAGTTCCGGTATCGTGCAGGTCGACATAGAATGACAGCGGCTCTGCCACGCCGATGGCATAGGCGATCTGGATCGTGCAGCGGCGGGCCAGCCCTGCGGCGACGACGTTCTTGGCCAGATAGCGGGTGATATAGGCGGCTGAACGGTCAACCTTGGTCGGGTCTTTGCCGCTGAAGGCACCGCCGCCGTGCGGGCTCGCGCCGCCGTAAGTGTCGACAATGATCTTGCGCCCGGTCAGCCCGGCATCGCCGTCAGGTCCGCCGATCTCGAACCGCCCGGTGGGGTTGATGTGATAGACGGTGTTATCGGTCAGCAATTCAGCAGGCATGACCTGGGCGATGACCGCCTTCACGTAATCGCGCAGAACCGCATACTTCGCCTCATCGCCCTCGCCATTGTGGAAGTAATAATCCGGCGCGTGCTGGGTGGAAACGACGATGGCGGTGGCTTCTGCGGGCTGCTCGTTAACATAGCGCAGCGTGACCTGGCTCTTGGCGTCGGGTTCAAGGAACGGCGCGGCCCCGCTCTTGCGGTCGGCGGCCATGCGTTCCAGAATCTTGTGGCTGTAATCCAGCGTCGCAGGCATCAGGTCGGGCGTTTCATCAGAGGCATAGCCGAACATGATGCCCTGATCGCCCGCGCCTTCATCCTTGTTGCCACTGGCATCGACGCCCTGGGCAATGTGCGATGACTGTCCGTGCAGGCGGTTGATGAGTTCGAACTTGTCCCAGTGGAAGCCATCCTGCTGATAGCCGATCCGCTTGACAGTGGCGCGCACAGTCTGCTCAATTTCCGCCTCAGCGCCCGCAGCCCACTTGCCGTCCTCATAAACGCCCTTGCAGCGGATTTCCCCGGCCAGCACGACCAGCTGCGTAGTGGTCAGCGTTTCGCAGGCGATGCGCGCTTCAGGGTCTTTCGACAGGAACAGGTCGACGATGGAATCGCTGATCTGGTCGGCAACCTTGTCGGGATGGCCTTCGGAAACGGATTCAGAGGTGAACAGGAATTCGCTGCGCATGGAAACACTCATATAAAGGAAGCTTTATGTCCGCCCAACGCTCTAGCCTTGGCGGCGGCGCATGGCAACCAGCGACAGGACAAGAAGAATTGCGGCCAGCGCAAGCGGAAGCATGTTGCCCGTCCGCGCGAACAGCGTCGGCAAGTGCGCGGGGGGGACCATGCCATCAAGCCGCCCGGCAATATCGCGCGGCAAGTGCCCGCGCACGATCCCGTCGGCATCGATCACCGCGCTGATGCCGTTGGTGGTGGCGCGCAGCACCGGCAGCCCTTCCTCCACCGCGCGCAGGCGGGCCTGGGCCAGATGCTGCGGCGGCCCCCATGCGCCGAACCAGCCATCGTTTGACGGGTTGAAGATATACGAAGGCCGGTGCGCAGCGTCGACGACCTGGCCCGAAAACACGATTTCATAGCAGATCTGGATCGCCGCCTTGCCCCAGGGGCCAAGCTGCAAGGTGCGCGGACCGGGGCCGGGCTGGAAATCTATGCTACCGGGCACCAGCCGCGACAGGCCCATCGGTTCAAGCAGCGGGCGCATCGGCAGATATTCGCCATAAGGCACCAGATGCGCCTTGGCATAGCTGGCGCGGATCGCCCCGGCATCGTCGATCACACTGACGACATTGCGCGCGCCCAGCACTTGCTCGCGCCGGATATCCAGATCGACTGTGCCGGTCAGCAAGGCCGAACCCGGCCCCACCACCCGCGCGATCCGGGCGCGCGCCACGCGCGGATCGGCGGCGTAGGTGTTCTCTTCATAGAAATAGCGCGGGTAGCCTTCGCGCAAGTAGTCCGGAATTCCCGATTCCGGCCACAGCACCAGCCGCCGCTGGCCCGGCTCGCGCGGCGCGGTCAGCCGGGCTGTGCGGGCGAACTGTTCCTCGAACTTGGCGGGATTGTCGATGTCCTGCTGGGGAATGCCCGGCTGGATCAGGGTATAGGCCAGCGTGCCAACCGGCGGTGCGATGCGCCCGGTGACCAGCATGGGTGACAATGCGCAGGCGATCAGCAACGCCAGAACCTTGGCTGACGGGCGCTGCCACTGCGTCGCCGCCGCCCAGACCGCGCCGCCGATCAACGCCGCGACGCCGGACAGCCCGTAAGTGCCGGTCCAGCGCGCCAGCATGGCCAGCCCCTGCCCATCGAACCCGCCCAACAGCACCACGCCCAATGGGTTCCACGCAAAGCCTGAAAACAGCCAGCTGCGCAGCCATTCGCTGATAATCCAGCTTGCCGCAAAGGCCGGGACCAGAGCGGCTGGCGAGGCGCGAAAGCGCCAAGCGACAGCCGCTGCCAGCGCCGGGTAGATCGCCAGAAACAGCGACAGCGCGAACACCGCGATCCAGCCCAGCCACTCGGGCATCGCCGCCTGATAGGTAAAGGCGGTGGCGATCCAGTTGTTGCCCAGGCAAAAATGCCCGACTCCCCACAGCCAGCCAAGCAGCGCAGCGCGGCGCAAGGTCGGAGCGGCGGCGATCAGGCCGACCAGCCCGGCAAGGCCCAGCAGCGTCAGCGGCCACCAGTGCAGCGGTTCAAACCCGCAAGCGGCGATCATGCCCAGCAGCGGCGCAGCCAACCGCGCCCGCGCAAACAGAAATGCGGATACCCGGTCGATCAACTGGCGAGGCCCATCCATCGCTGCGGTTTGTGGCCGGTCAGCAAGTCAGGCGCAAGGCCGCTTATTCGGCGCTTTCCTGGGCCACGACCTTGCGCGGACGGCCACGGCGCTTGGGCGCGGGGGCTTCTTCGCCAGCAACGGCTTCGACGGGCGCGGGGGCAGGCGCCGGGGCAGGTGCGGCAGGCTCTTCGCGCGCCATGCTGATCGCAGGCGGCAAGATCGAGGCATCCAGAGTCGCGCTGCCACTGTCGGCATCACGGGGGGCGGCATCACGGGGGGCGGCATCACGGGGGGCGGCATCGCGGGGTGCGGCATCGCGGGGTGCGGCATCGCGGGGTGCGCGATCGGGCCGGCGATCTTCACGCCGGGGCCGCAATCCGCGCGCACCGCGAACGAATGGATTTTCAGCCGGAGCATACTCGTTTGCCGGTGCAGCTTCGACTGGTGCGGCTTCGACTGGTGCGGCGGCCTCGACTGGCTCAGCGGCACGCTGTTCGCTGTCATCACGGCGCGGGCGATCCTGACGGCGAGGGCGATCTTCCTGTCTGGGCCGATCTTCGCCGCGGGGACGCTCTTCCTGACGAGGACGTTCCTCACGGCGAGGGCGATCTTCCTGACGGGGGCGCTCGTCCTGACGGGGGCGATCTTCGCGGGTGTTGCCGCCCCGTTCGCCCGAACCGTCATTGCCTTCGTTCCCACGATCTTCGCGGTCGCGGCGGGTATAAGTCGGCTGGTCAAAGCTGGGGAAATCGCTGGCCGATGGTTCTTCGGCCACGTCTTCCTCAACCTCGTTGCCGCCTTCCCAGCGATCATCGCGGCGGGCGCGCTGTTCTTCCTGACGGGTGCGGGTGTCGGCCAGAACGCGAAAGTAATGGTCGGCAAACTGAAGGAAATACTCCGCCTGCACCCGATCACCGTTCAGGTGGGCATCGTGCGCCTGCTTGCGATACTTTTCCAGCAATTGCGCCGCATTGCCACGGGCGCGGCTGTCAATCCGGTTGACCTGCTGGCCGTTTCCACCGCCGCCGCTGCCACTGCCACTGCCGCCCTGCGGACGACCGTTGTTGCCGCGCCCGCGCCTGCGGTTATTCCCACGAATATTGTTCAAGGGGGATATCCTTAACCCTGTTATGCCGCTGGGCACATGCACCGGCTGGCAATACGCTTTTTGTCTAACCGCAGTCCGAAACAGGGGTGCTGCGGTGCCCTGTATCTGCATTGGGACATGGCGCTATGCCATGTTTCTCCGCAAATTCTGGGACTGGCCCTGGCAGTGGGAAGCGTGCATCCATCCGCCTGAGCCTTCCGGATGTCTAAGGCCCGCACCCCGGCTTGCCAAGCTATTTCTTGGGGCAGTGAGTAAATTCAAGCACCCGCGCCCGTCCGGCCAGATCGCGGTGCAGCCGCGCGGCCATTCCGCAAGCGGCGCCGATGGCCGTGACCGCCTGTGCCTGTGTCGCGCCGATTTCCACCAGAGCGACCCCGCCAGAAGTCAGCAGGCCGGGCAGTTGCGGCACCAGAACGCGGTAATCGTCTAGTCCCTCCGCCCCGGCAAACAGCGCGCCCGCTGGTTCGTGGCTGCGCACTGACGGGGCAAGGTCGGCCGTCTCCTCGACATAGGGCGGATTGGCAAAGATCAGGTCGAACAGGCCCAGATCATCGGCCCAGCCCGCCATGTGCCAGTCCCGTTCCCGCATGGTCGCCCGGTCCGCCAGCCCCAGCCTTTGCGCATTGTCCTCTGCAACCGACAGCGCGGCGGCAGACCGGTCAACGCCGATCCCGTGCGCGCCGGAAAGTTCGTGCAGCACCGCCAGCAAAAGCGCACCCGATCCGGTGCCGCAATCAAGGACGCGGGCAGCCTGGTGTGCCAAGGCCGCCTCCACCAGCACCTCGCTATCGCCGCGCGGGATCAGCACGTCGGGCGTGACGCGAAAGTTGAGGCCGTAGAACTCCTGATGGCCAAGGATATAGGCCACCGGCTCATGCCGCGCCCGCCGCTCAACCAGCCCGACAAAGTGCGGCGGCACCGGCTGGCCCATGCGCCCCAGCAGCAGGTCAGACCGCGACACTCCCAGCGCATGGGCCATCAGCAGCTCTGCATCCAGCCGCGCGGTATCGCTGGTTTCGCCGAGCAAACCCGCCGCCCCGCGCAAGGCCTCCGCAACCGTCAACTCCGCATTCACTCGCCCAGCGCGGCCAGCCGTTTGGCCTGGTCCTCGGCAATCAGGCTGTCGATCAGTTCGCCCAGCCCGGTGCCTTCCAGCACTTCGGGCAGGCGGTGCAGCGTCAGGTTGATGCGGTGATCGGTGACGCGGCCTTGCGGGAAATTATAGGTGCGGATGCG
>JBDTUQ010000016.1:0-44553 GCA_040007615.1 Novosphingobium sp. | reverse complement strand
TCAACGGCGTGGTCCGCAATTTCGATGAATGGTACAAGGCGTTCGGCGTCAAGCCCGGCGACAAGCTGTACCTGCCGCCCGCGCAGCGCCTGCGTATCTGGTGAAATCGGCCCCCTCTTCCCCCCTCCTCTTCAGGGGAGGGGGCGATGAGAGTCACGTGCCTCTCATCGCGGGTGGGGTTTCTCGTGCTGACGCAACGCTGCGCAAACTGGACAGACCCCACCCCAACCCCTCCCCTGAAGTGGAGGGGCTTTGTGATCCGTTTTTGCATCAGCGATCTGAAATAATTCACCCTCCACCCGCTTGACTTGCCCGCGCGCGCCGCGCCACTGTCCGCGCCTATGGACCTGACCCTTACCGCCATCCTCCTCGGCATCGTCGAAGGACTGACCGAGTTCATTCCGGTATCTTCCACCGGCCACCTGATCCTGGCGACAGAGATATTCGGTTACGATGCCGAAACGTGGAAGGTGTTCAACGTCGTCATCCAGCTGGGCGCAATTCTGGCGGTGGTGGTGCAGTATTGGCGCACGTTCTGGGCGGTGGGCCAAGGCGTGTTGCGGCTGGAGCCGGTCAGCCTGCGCTTTGTCCGCAATATCCTGCTGGCGTTCCTGCCAGCGGCAGTGATCGGACTCGCGCTGAAAAAGCATATCGACGCGCTGCTGGGCAGCCCTTCGGTGGTGGCATGGGCCTTAATCGCAGGCGGCATAGGCATCCTTGCGGTCGAGCGATTCGCACGCACCGGCAAGCCGAGCGGCATCGGCCAGCTTCCTGCGCGGCAGGCACTGGGTGTCGGCTTCCTGCAATGCCTGGCGATGGTTCCCGGTGTCAGCCGTTCGGGCGCGACGATCATGGGCGCTATGGCAATGGGCATTGAACGGCGGACGGCGGCAGAGTTCAGCTTTTTCCTCGCCATCCCCACCATGCTGGGGGCAAGCACGCTGGAACTGCTGCAAAACCGCCACGAACTGGCCAGCGGCGCAGGCCCGGTCGGCTGGGGGCTGATCGGGATCGGCTTTGCCGTGTCGTTCGTGGTGGCGCTGGCAGTGATCAAGGCCTTCGTTGCCTATGTCAGCAGGGCAGGATTTTCACCATTTGCGTGGTATCGCATAGCCGCCGGCATCGCCGCACTGGTGTTGCTCTCTCGAATCTAGGACGAAGTGATGGGCAAGCTGAAGCGCAAGAAATACAACGATCAGCTTGAAGCCATGCAGGAAGATCTGGTCGCAATGGCCCGCTGGGCTGCGGCGACCGGCGCGCGCATTCTGGTGCTGTTCGAAGGGCGCGACACGGCGGGCAAGGGCGGCGCGATCAGCGCGGTCGCCGCCCGGCTCAACCCGCGCCAATGCCGCACCGTCGCCCTGCCCAAGCCGACCGAGCGCGAGGCCGGGCAATGGTACTTCCAGCGCTATGCCGAACATCTGCCCGCCAAGGGCGAAGTCGTGCTGTTCGACCGTAGCTGGTACAACCGCGCCGGGGTCGAACGGGTCATGGGCTTTGCCACCCCGGTTCAGGTCGAGCAGTTCCTTGACCAGTGCCCGCAGTTTGAAAAGCAGCTGGTCGACGATGGCATCCTGCTGTTCAAATACTGGCTGTGCTGCGATCAGGAAAAGCAGGAGGAGCGCTTTGCCGAGCGCATGGCCGACCCGCTGAAACGCTGGAAACTGTCCCCCATCGACGTGTCCGCCCGCGCCAAATACGCCGAATACACCGCCGCGCGCGAGGACATGCTGAAAGCCACCCACACTGCCCACGCGCCGTGGACGCTGGTGGATTTCGACGACCAGCGCATTGGCCGCCTGACCCTGATTCGCGATCTGCTTGACCGCCTGCCCGATACGCTGGTGGAACCGGCCGAAATGGACTTCCCGCCGCTGGGTCACGCGCCGGGCAAGGAGAAGTTCGGGGTGGTGAAGCCGATCAAGGCTTTCGAGGTTTAGGTTTTTAAACTTCTATACTCGTCATCCCGGCGAAGGCCGGGAACCAGACCCGTGACCAGCAAACTCCGCTGCGCGACATTATCTGTTTGGAACTGGGTCCCGGCCTTCCGGCCAAAGGGCCGGAAGTTTATCCAGAGCGAAGTAGATGGGCCGGGATGACGAAAGGGATGTGGCATAAGTTCATAGGCATAATTTTGTAGCGCCCCACCGCTCAACCCCAGCTTGACATTGGGGTGATTCTCTCCCAGTGGCCGCAACCTTGAAAGGCGGCGCATATCCGTGTGCCGCTTTCACCATTTCTGGCGGTTGCCCCGGGCCATCGTCGTAGCAAGTTCAGGATAGCGTCATGGCGAAGCCAGCAACTGTAAAGATCCGTCTCGTCTCCACTGCAGACACGGGCTTTTTCTATGTCACCAAGAAGAATCCGCGCAACACGACGGAAAAGATGGTGTTCAGCAAGTACGATCCCGTCGTGCGCAAGCATGTCGAGTTCAAGGAAGCCAAGATCAAGTGAGGCTGATCCCGACCGGGTTTCGCCCCGGCGGGTTCACATCAAGTTCAATCCCGCGCTATTAGGCACCGGGCATGAACCACGCGATCCAATTCCCATTTCGCCGAACTGGCGCCGCGCTTGCCGCGGCGCTTGTCGTTTGTGCGCCGCTCACGCTTGTCGCCCCGGCGTCCCCTGCCGCAGCGCAGGCAGGAGGACAGGCGAATCAGGCCAATCTGGATGCCGCCGTCACCGCCTTGCGCGGTATATCGACAATGCAGGCCAGCTTTACCCAGACCGACCGCAATGGCCAGCGCATGTCGGGCACGCTGACGATGAAGCGCCCGGGGCGCATCCGTTTCCAGTACCAGCCCGGCATCCCGCTGCTGATCGTCTCTGATGGCAAGGCGCTGACCCTGATCGATTACGAGGTCAAGCAGGTGCAGCGCTGGCCGATCAAGAACAGCCCGCTGGGCGCGCTGCTTGACCCGACTCGCGATGTAAAATCATTCGGCACCCTGCAACCCACCGGCGACCCCGCCGTCGTCAGCGTTGAAGTTCGCGATCGCAAGCATCCCGAATACGGTGTCATCACCCTGATCTTCACCCGCAACGCCGCCGCCCCCGGCGGGCTGGAGCTGGTGAGCTGGGTGGCGCTCGATTCGCAGAATCAGCGCACCACCATCCGCTTGTCGGGTCACCGCTATGGCATGGCCGTTGGTGACAACATGTTCAGGTATAATGATCCGCGCGTCGCCGCTCATCGCTGAGCAGCCACGGCTTGCCCGCAAATGCCCTATGGCTGCGACAAAGTGCGACAAATGGCGGGTTTCCGTTCATGCAAGAGCAAGGCCCCGGCGGCTAAAACGTAATGGACAAAGCGGCTCGAGGCGGGTTTCCCCCCTGTTGCCCGGCCTCCCCAATGCCGCCTAGTCAGCGTGACGAACGCTAACGGAACCCTCGCTCCACCGCCCCCCGGAGCGGGGGTTTTTCGTTTGCCGCAGCGGTTGCTGCCTTGGTTGCCGAAATCGTTCACGCCGCCTAGAGCACCCTTATGATCTCAATCGCTACATGGAACATCAATTCGGTCCGCCTGCGCGCCGATCAGGTCTGCCGCTTTCTGGGCGAGCAGGCGCCCGACGTGCTGTGCCTGCAGGAAATCAAGACCGCCGAGGTTACTTTCCCGCACGAGGTGTTTGAGGCCGCCGGTTACACGCACCGTGTCGTCCACGGGCAGAAGGGGTATCACGGCGTCGCCACGCTCAGCCGCATTCCCTTGCGCGAGTTCAGCCGGCACGATTGGCAGGATAACGGAGAGGCGCGGCATGTCGGCGTGGAACTGCTCGGCCCGGCGGGGCAGGGCCTGATCGTCGAGAACGTGTATATCCCCGCAGGCGGCGACATTCCCGACCGCGCGGTGAATGCAAAGTTCGGCCAGAAACTTGATTTCCTCGAACGCATGACCAGCTGGGCAGAGAAGATTGACCGGCCCACGCTGATCGTCGGAGACTTCAACGTCGCCCCGCTGGAATGCGATGTCTATAATCACAAGGCGCTGCTGAAAGTCGTCAGCCATACGCCGATAGAAGTCGAATCGCTGGCCCGGCTGGCCGATGCGCACGGCTGGGTCGATCTGGGCCGCAAGCATATCCCGGCGCCAGAGCGGAACTATTCGTGGTGGTCGTACCGCTCATACTGGCGCGAGAAGGATCAGGGGCGGCGGCTGGATCACATGTGGGCTTCGCCGTCACTGGCCGCGCAATCGGTGTCGCACCGCATGGTCGAGGAAACGCGCCGCTGGGATCAGCCTTCCGACCATATCCCGCTGATCACCGAGTTCGATCTGTGAGGGCAACGCCCAAGAGGGTGGGCTGGTGAGGGCGACAAGACGCGTGGCTCTGGCGCTGGATGCGCTGCGTCATGGCTGGCCGCTGGAAATCGACGGCGTGCTGCGGCTTCTCCCGGCGGAAACCGGCCTGGGTGCGGGGGTGACCGGGCCGCGCCTGCTGATCTCGGCCGCCCGCGCGGTGACATTGAAACTGGCCAACCAGCGCGAGGCCGCCCGGCCCGATGCCCCCGTGCTGATTCGCGGCGGCGAACCGTTTGATCTGGCCGCCGCGCGCACCATTGCCGATCCGGCGCTTGATCTCGCCAATCCGCTGAAAGGCCCGTTCCTGGCCGAACACATCGACCACCCGCGCGCCGCCGCCACGGCGATGGAACTGGCGCGGCTGGCGGGTATTCTTCCCGCGTTCGTGGTCGATCCCGGCGGGCCGGGCGAGGCGCAAGTCGTCTCCAGTGGCGATCTGGAAGAATGGAAAGACACCCGCCACCTCGCCATCGCCGCGCGCGCGCGCCTGCCCGTCGCAGCCTGCGAACAGGCGGAAATCGTCGCGTTCCGTTCTGCCGACGACATGCGCGAACACGTCGCGCTGATCATCGGCAAGCAAGATTCGGATAAGTCGCCGCTGGTGCGCCTGCATTCCGAATGCCTGACCGGCGACATCCTCGGCAGCCTCAAATGCGATTGCGGTCCGCAGCTTGATGCGGCGCTGGCGGCAATGGCGGACGAGGCCAGGGACGGCTCAGGCTGGGGCGTCCTGTTCTATCTGCGTCAGGAAGGGCGCGGGATCGGCCTGATCAACAAGCTGCGCGCCTATCAGTTGCAGGATCAGGGTTTCGATACCGTGGACGCCAACACGCGCCTTGGCCTGCCCAACGAAGCGCGCGATTTTCCCGTGGCCGAACGGATGCTGCGTCTGCTGGGCGTGGACGCGATCCGGCTGATGACCAACAATCCCGCAAAGGTTTCCGCGCTGGAAGCCGTTGGCGTCAACGTGCTGGAACGGGTGCCGCACCAGTTGCCCGCCAACCCGCACAACGCCAGGTATCTGGATACAAAGCGGGACCGCTCAGGGCATCTGCTGTAGGGGCGTTATCGCTTCTCGAACCGCGCCAAACCTTCGCCCAGCACGTTCTGCCCCAGCGCCAGATGATCGCCGGACCAGTCGGCCACAAACACGCTCGACCGCTGGACACCGGGGGCGAAGCGAGCGTCGTTGTTCTCTATCTTGAGTCCGTCGGACGAGTTCACCTTGCCCTCGGCAGCGACGGCGATGAACGCCGAATAGTTTTCCTTGTCGCGCCCCTGCACAAACCAGTTGCCGGCAATCTTCCCGCTCGATCCTGCGGGCAGGTCGATCATGTAGTTGGTGGTCTTGCCCGCCGAATCGTCGAAACTGTTGGACAGCACGGCCACCCGCGCGCTGCGGCTTTTCAGGTAGTGCCCGCCGCGCCCGGCTTCGAACCGGCTGCGGGTGACGGTGAGCGCGCCATAATCACCGACATAGACCGAATGCGCACAGCCGCCCGCGCCTTCGCAGGTGCCCAGCCGGGTGAAAGTCGACTTGTCGATCATGATCGAGGCAGCGGGATCGTTGCCGGTTAGCAGGCCCTCCTGGCTGTCATGAAACCACGATTGCACCACCACCAGATCGCCATGTTCAAGCCTGATGCCCGCGCCGTTGCCGTCAGGCACGCGGATGCCGCCGAAGCTCAAGCCATCGACTTGGGCCGAACGCCCGCGCAGGACCAGCGCCGCCTTGCCTTCACAAACCGCGCCTTCAAGGCTGGCGGTGCCGGGCTTTTCAGCCACGAAACGCACGTCGCCGCCTTCCTGCACGGCGCAATCCTGATGCCGCCCGGCGGCGATGCGGATGGTGCCTGCCCCTTGCCCGATGGCGTTCACAGCCTCTTGCAACCGCGAATAGCCGCGTCCGGTTTCGACCACCTGATAGGGCGCGTCTGATTGTGCAAGGAGCGGCACAGAGGCCAGCGCGGCGGCACACGCCACGGCAGAGGCGGCGAGGGTGGAGCGGATGGGTCTGGTCATGTCCGCCAGCATAGCTCCGGCCCGGTCAACATCGGGTAAACGGATCAGCCCGCTACCTTAGAGTAGCCCCCAAGCTCAATTGCGAACACGGCCATTCATCGGGCTGCAACGTGCAGCGCCAAGGAGCTGTAGTTTCACCAGAGGAAGAGGCCGGTGTCGATTGTCATAATTGCACAACTGCTAACAGGTGTGGAACAGGCTTTGCTTCCGCCAAAAGACCCCTTTTGGCCTCACTCCCCGGAACAGACACCATCTTTTCTGGTCTATGCCATTGAAAAGATGGTGGGCGCGGCAGGGATTGAACCTGCGACCCCACCCGTGTGAAGGGTGTGCTCTACCACTGAGCTACGCGCCCGCGCGCTGGCCGGTGCCGCTGCGGAGCGCGGCCATTACTCAAGACTGCTTGAATTGACAAGCACGATCGAATTGACAAGCGCTGTCGGCGCACTAGACGCGGCGGGCATGAGCGAAGAAACCACCATTCCCGATGCCGTCGGCCCCGATGTCCCGCCCGATCGTCTGGCGATCAACCCCAAAAGCCCGCATTTCGATGCCGAAAAGTTGCAGCGCGGCATTGGCATCCGGTTCAAGGACGTGGTGCGCACCAATGTTGAGGAATACTGCATTTCCGAAGGCTGGGTGCGGGTTCAGGCGGGCAAGGCGATGGACCGCAAGGGCCAGCCGCTAACGATCAAGCTGAACGGCCAGGTCGAGGCATGGTTTGAAGACCTTGGCGAGGGCGCACCGGTCGCAAAGGCCTGATCTTACTGCCAGATTCTACTGATACGTTCCGGCGATGATCGCGCCGATCGGGTCGGTTTCGGCGGGGTTGGCTGAGCGCGGTGAGCGGCTGCCGGGCTTTTCCGGATAGATAAAGCCCTGCACCGGCCAGTGCGTGGTGCCCAAGTCCTGAATTGGATCGAACCAGACGCGGACCTCGCTCCAGTCGTTGGCGGGGGACACGTCGACCGCGCGGACGTCGTTTTCGATCTGGCCTCGGCTGCCGTTGATCAGCGACCAGTTGGCGTGGCGCAGCAGGACGGTGCGCGAATCGACGAGTCGGCTGACTTCGGCAACGTGGCCCAGCTCCATCCGGCCATAAGGTTTGAACGTCATCACCGCGCCCACTTTGGGGCGATAACCGCGTGCATAGCGGCCTTGAGCCTGATCCCACCACGTATGCGCGTCGCCGAAAATCTGAATGCCGGACACCGCGCGGGCATAGGGAACGCATTGCAGGCTGATCGGCAGGATGATCCCGCCACCGCCCGAAACCAATTGCATTTCCAGCGGAATATTGCCGCTTGCCGGGGCGGTGAAGGCCGCGAGAGAGGCGGCAACGCCAAGGATGATGCGCCAGGACATGATCGGAAACTAGCCGACAATGGTTAATGAAATGTTGTTGTCAGGTGCAAGCCGCAAAGGGGCCATGCAACGCCGGGGAATAACAAACTTGCCTCTCCCGCACCGCCGCGCTTGCGCATTGCGGCGGGAAAGGCCACTGGCAGCGACTAATCATGCTGCCACAGATCATCATCATCGGCCGACCCAATGTCGGCAAGTCGACGCTGTTTAACCGGCTGATCGGCAAGAAGCTTGCGCTGGTCGACGATCAGCCGGGCGTCACGCGCGACCGCCGCTTTGGCGAGGCGCACCTTTTGGGCCTTGATTTCACCATTGTCGACACCGCCGGGTGGGAGGATCTTGATCCCACCAGCCTGCCGGGCCGGATGCGCAAGCAGACCGAGGCTTCGCTGGTGGGGGCCGATCTGGCGCTGTTCGTCATCGATGCTCGCGCCGGGCTGACCCCGCTTGACGAGGAAATCGGCCGCTGGCTCCGCCAGTCGAAAGTGCCGGTGGTTATGGTCGCCAACAAGGCAGAGGGTAAAGCGGGCGATCACGGGCTGTATGAGGCGTTCAGCCTAGGCTTTGGCGATCCGGTGGCTCTGTCGGCAGAGCACGGTCAGGGCCTGGGTGACTTGTTCGAGGCCTTGCTGCCGCATCTGAATGCCGAACAGCAGAAGGCCGACGCCCACGCCGATGCCGAAGCCGAGTTCGGGATTGACGAAGAGGACGAGGAAGCGCTGCTCAAGGCGCCGCTCAAGCTTGCCATTGTTGGCCGACCGAACGCAGGCAAATCGACGCTGATCAACCGCTTTCTGGGCGAGGATCGCCTGCTCACCGGGCCGGAAGCCGGGATCACCCGCGATTCGATTGCGGTTGACTGGCAGTGGACCGATCCCCGGTCTGGCGATGTGCGTGCCGTGCGGCTGATTGATACCGCCGGGATGCGCAAGAAGGCGAAGGTCACCGAAAAGCTGGAAATGCTGGCGGTGGCCGATGCGCGCCATGCGGTCGACTTTGCCGAAGTGGTCGTGCTGCTGCTCGATGCCACCAAGGGCCTTGAGCATCAGGACCTCAAAATCGCGTCTATGGCGCTGGAAGAGGGCCGGGCGCTGATCATTGCGGTGAACAAGTGGGACGTGGCCGAGGGGCCGTCCGCGCTGTTCAACGGCATTCGCGGGGCGCTGGAAGACGGACTGGCGCAAGTGCGCGGGGTGCCGCTGATCACCGTTTCCGCGCGCACCGGCAAAGGACTCGACCAGCTTCTGGAAGCCGCGTTTGACATTCGCGCCGCATGGACCAAGCGGGTGCCGACCGGCGCGCTCAACCGCTGGTTCGAGGCCGCGCTCAGCGCCAATCCGCCGCCCGCGCCAGGCGGCAAGCGGATCAAGCTGCGCTATATCACTCAGGCCAAGATCCGCCCGCCGGGCTTTGTCGTGTTCGGCACCCGGCTCGACATGATCCCGGAAAGCTATCGCCGCTATCTGATCAACGGCATCCGCAAGGAGCTGGGTTTCGATGCCGTGCCGATCCGGCTGAACTTGCGCAGCGCGAAGAACCCGTTCGCCAACGACTGATTGTTACTTGGTCAGGTGCGCCGATTGCACGGTGAGCGAGAACAGCTCGGTCAGTGCATCCGATATGCTGTCGTTGCTGGTCACCTTGAAGAACAGCGGAACGCCGTCTGTGCCCGATGACGCGCACTGTTTCAGCGCGGGTTCGATGTTCGGCAGATAAGGCGCAACGGTGGACTGCGACCAGGAATCGCCGGTCAGCGATTCGGGCAGGTATTCGGTATAGAGAATGGCGATGCGGATGCCGCGGTTCTTGATCGCGGTGCATTGCGCCAGATGCGCGGCGCGCAGTTCGCGGGCGTTGCGGCTGCCGTTCATCGATTCGTCGCTCATGCCGTCGGTAACGATGAACATCACCGCCTGCGGGGTAGATGCCGTTGTGCCGTCGCCGGGGGTGGGGATGGTCGAACTCATGGAATTGAACATCGTCGCGAATTCGGTCGACTGGTCATTGTTGCATGTCGATGCGGTGGGGCAATTGTTCGAATAGTAATTGGTTTGCAGGCTGGCGAGGTTGGGGATCGACGCGGTCGTCAGGTTGGCTACGCTGGACATTGAACTGGTCAGCGCGGTGGGCGCGCCATAGCCAAAGCCAAAGACTTGCAGCTTGTAAGTGACGTTGTTATTGCTGGCGACGGTCTGGGCAAAGGGGATCAGATCCTGTGCAGCGGTCTGTTCGGCATCCAGGCGCAGTTCGATGTTCGATCCGCCGTAAAGCGTGGAATAATTGCGGGTCAGCCACAGGCCATCGGCATATTGCCCGGTCGTTGTGGTGCCGACCTGCACAAAGGAACCGGCGACGGTGGTATAGATCTTGTTGTTCTGGATCTTGGTCACCGGCCAGGCATTGCCCGAGGTATCCAGATACATATCCTGCCCGGCGGAATTGCGGATATAGATGTTGTCGCTGTGTGGGTTCTGGTTGTGGCAGGCATAAGCGCAGCCGTTGGTCAGGAACGAGGTTGATGTCGCCGCCCGGATCTTGTTCAGCCCGGCACTGGTCGAAGGCAGCAGCATCGAGGGTGATGTATCCAGCACCAGATAGAAATTGATGTACGGCGCCTTGATCGCGTCTGCCGTGGCCGTGCCCGATACATAGAGGAACGGCGAGTTGAGCACGCCGGAAAACACGTTGGTCGACTTGGCGCGGTATTTCACCACCACCGTGCGTCCGTTGTTGAGCGCGCCGGAGGTGGAGACGGTGACTGTCAGGTCGGTGGCCGGATCATAGATCAGCCCGCTCAGCCCGGTAGCCTGCCCGTTGAACATGGCGATGGTCGCCGCCTGTGCTTCGCCCGCAGACTTCTGCATCATCGGTGCGGTAACGGCGGCCAGCGCGGCGGCGTCGGCTGCGGCGTTCAGCTTGGTCTGCAGGCGCATGGCGCGGCTGTAATCGATGCCGAAGCCGACCGCGAAGATCATCGGGAACAGGCAGATCGCCATGATCACTGCGACATTGCCGGATCGGCTAGGGCGCAGGCGGGCAAGGGTGCGCCGTATTACGGAAGCAATCATGATAGAGGCACCTGATCGGACAAGCGCGGGCTCATCACGGATTGATCGTTCAGCGTCATCGCGCGCGACATGCCATAGGCCAGAAGCGGCGTGTAACTGTATGAAACTTCGCCAAGAATAAGATACGATCCGGTGGCGGCCATGCCATTGGGCAATGTAACGGTGGTCCCGGCCAGCAAGGCGCTGCCGCCTTGGGCGCGGCTCCAGATGATCTGGGCGCTGGTGCTGGTGAGCACCTTGATCTCGCTGACCCGGACAAGCGCGTTTGACGAGCGATAGGGCGACAGCACTTGCGCACTGGCGGCCAGAATGGTGGTGACATCGGCATCGGTTACTGACGAGAAGCGCGAGGCGAGATCGGCAACGCTGCGCGCGGTGGTGGCGACCTTGCGGTTGCAGGCGATGATGTCTGACAGCGCATAGCCGACGATGAACAGCGCCAGCAGCAAGGGCGCGAACAGGGCGAATTCCACCGCCACCGCGCCGCGCGCATCGCGGACCAGACCGGCAGAAGCGCGGCGGATCACGAGTAGATCTCGTTCTTGAACACGGCTGTGGCGGTCAGCAGACGGGTGCCGTTGGCCTGGTTGGAGAGGTTCAGTCCCGGTGGGCCGCCCATCACCGGCATCAGGTACATCACGCGCAGCACGACGATCGCGCCCTTGCCGCCGGTGCTAAAGGCAAAGCCGTTGGTAACCTTGCCGTTGTTGTCATATGTGAACGTCGGCAGGGTCAGGCTGGCCGCGCTGTAGCTCGATACCACGGTGATGTCGGTATAAAGATTGTTGCACGAAAGGAACGGCGGCAGCCCGCCGCAAGCCGCCGTGCGGAACTGGGAAGCGGTCAGCCCGGCCTTCTGCGCCTGTCCGGTCACTACCAGACGGGCGGCCTGTTCGGCGGCGGTTTCCAGCCCTTGCTGGGTCAGGTACAGCAGCGCGACCTGAAAAACACCGAAGATCAACCCCAGCAGGATCGGTGCCAGCATGGCAAATTCGATTGCCACCGATCCCGACGCATTGCCGCGCAGACCGGCCGCTGCGGGGTGATTTCGATGCCGAATGTGCGAAGCCTGTCCCACTGCCTGTCCCTTGGTGCCAGAAGGGCAAGATAACCCGGCAAGGCAAAGCAATCCTTCAGGCGCAACTAGGGATGGTTACATAACAGGATTAACGCGAGGTTTTCCGGAGCAAGGGCAGGCGTCGCCATTCGGTAAGCGATCGCCACGCCCATTCCAGCGGCCCTTGCCGGAACCGCGCCAGCCACGGCTTGCTGGCCGCCAGCATCACCGCCCAGCCGAGCAGGACGAACAGGCCCAGCCAGCGGGTAGGCACCTTGCCGCCAAGGCCCAGCCCCCAGCCATAGAACAGGCCGGTCATCAGGATGGTCGTGCCGATATAGTTGGTCAGGGCCATCCGTCCGGCGGCCTGAAGGCGCTGGCCCAGCCGCCATTGCAGAATGCGCGGGGCAGCCAGCATCAGCGCCGCCGCATAGCCCAAGGCCATCGCCAGATGCGGCGCGGCGAGCCAATAGCCGAGCAGCCCCTCCATCAGGCGCGGCGGAAACCCGCGCTGCCACGCGAGCGCGGTCAGCGCCGCCGTCACCGCCCCGCCGCCCCCGATGCCGCCCCATGCCATTGCCCGCAAGCGCCCGCGCGGCCAGCTGCCGGTGAAGAATCCAGACAGGTAAAGCGCCATCCCCAGCAGCATCAGCGGCAGCGTCTCGCCCATCGAATAGAACGCCTCGATCAGCGGAAACTGCCCTTTGTGGACCTGCTTGTATTGCGCCTGATCGATGAATCCGGCCTGGGTGCGGGCCAGTGCGGCATTGCTGTCTGCCCGGTCTTTCAGCGCGACAACCTGAATGCGGGCCGCCTCGGTGGGGAGAGCCATGCCCGCCGCCACCCGTGCCTCGGCCAGAATCGGCGGGACGCTGGCCGCCATGCCCCAGCCGTTCCACGCGGCAAAGATCAGCAGCGCAGCGGCGGCCATAGTCCGGGGCTGCATCCCCCGCAGCGCCAGCGCGGCCAGCCCTGCCAGTGCGTAAGTGAACAGGATATCGCCCCACCACAGCAGCGCGAAATGGAGGTAGCCGATCAGTGCCAGCCAGCCGAGGCGGCGCATCTGCAATTGTTCGCCGCTGCGCCCGGCGGCATCTGCGCGGGTCACGAACAGCACCATGCTGGCCCCGAAGAGCAGCGTGAACAGCGCCCGCATCTTGCCCTCGAACAGGACCATCATCGCGGCGAAGGCGGCATGGTCGGCAAAGCTGGCAGGCCCGTTCCAGTCAGGCGTCAGCGTCGCGGCCAGCGGCCCGGCGAACCCGGCGATGTTGACCGCCAGAATGCCGAGCACCGCCACGCCCCGGATCAGGTCAAGCGCATTGATCCGGGCACTGCTACCGCCCGTGCCCACAGCTCAGTTCCGCACGGCGATACAGGTGATCCCGGCGGCTGAAAGGCGCGAGCAGGCCGACTGCGCGCTGTCATGGGTGAACTGCCCCGCCTGCAACTTTACGACCGAGCCAACCGCGACATTGATGCGCGGATGGCCGGAGACTTCGGGGCGGACGCGCAGCTTGTTCCACAGCGCATCGGCATTGCCCGCGACGCCGAACGCGCCGAACTGGATGCGCCAGGTGGCGTCAGGCGCGACTGGGCGGGGTGTGGGGGCCGAGGCAGTCGCGACGGGAGCAGACACGACGGGAGCGGGCTTGGGTATCCTCTGGACCAAAGGCTTTGCGGCAGCCAGCGGCGCAGGTTGCGGCTTAACCGCAGTAATCGTCGGCACAGGCTTTGGCGGAGCCGCAATGACAGGCACACCAGCAGGCGCGGCGGCAATGGGGGGGCGCGCATAATCAGCCCCCGCAGTGCGCGGAGTGGAACCCGCCGACACGCGCTCTGCCATTGCAACCGCTTCCTCCGGCGAAGGCGGCGCGCGGTGGGATGGCGGCGGCGCCGCAACTGGCACAGCAGGTGCGGCGACAACGGGCGCGGCCGCGGCCACCAGCGGGGGTGCGCCCGGTGTTGTGCCGGGATTGATGGCATTGCCGCCAAGTTCTGCTGTGGCAAGCTGGCGCGAGCGGTTGGCTTCGGCATCCGACGCCAGTTGCAGCGCCAGACCGGCCGCCTGCTGGCGCTGGGCCAGTGGGATAAATCCGTCCATCTGCGTCATCGCCGGACCGGCTTGCGGCAAACCGGCACCCCGCGCCAGCGACATCAGCGCATAGGCGCGCACCCAGTCCTTGGCCATCAGGTCGCCGTTGAAATGGGCTATCCCCAGCAGGTATTGCGCGCGGGGATCGCCGCGCTCCGCCGCTGCCTTGATATAGGGCAGGGCCAAGGCGTGCTCACCGCGATCAAACAGCAGCAGGCCGTAATTGTCGCCGCCCTGCAAATGGCCTTGCGCAGCCGCTTTGCCGAACCACTTTTCCGCCTTGCGCAGATCCTGCGGCACGCCCCGGCCCAGTTTGTAAGCCTGGCCCAGATTGTACTGCGCATCGGCGTCACCATCAGAGGCCGGGCCGCCCCATTCGCGCACCGCAGCGGGATAATCGCCGCGCGCCCAGGCTTCGGCACCTGCTTTTACGTCAGCCAATGCGGGCGCGGCCAATACCAGCGCACCGCCCGTGATTGCGCCGAACCTGATTGCGCCGTTCAGGACGGTCAGCAGCACTAGCCGCTTGGTCATACTTGTTACCCCACGTTATCATTCTGGCCGCCGTGCGGGGCCGCGTTAACGTTTGGCCGCATGGGCGGACCCGGCGTTAACTATTGCGCTTGTCTGGCATAGCTTCTCCGCGCCGCAAAGTCCTGTTTTGCTGCACCTTCGTCCCATGACCGGACAGCCACCGGGCCAAGGTAACGGGCCGCAACTGCCGACGTGCCCAGAATTTGCAGGCCCTGCGTTAACGCAAAATTAGCGAGGTTCTGTCTTTAATCTCCACGCGGCCCGTGGGGTTGGCTGCAAAACAGGGGAAATCGATTTGCGCGTACTGGCTCTAGCTTCGCAGAAAGGCGGATCGGGCAAGACCACGCTCGCAGGCCATCTGGCCGTCCAGGCGCAGCGCGCCGGGGCCGGTCCCGTGGTGCTGATCGACATCGATCCGCAAGGTTCGCTGGCCGACTGGTGGAACGAGCGCGAGGCGGAATTACCCGCATTTGCCCAGACCACCGTTTCCCGTCTTGCCGCCGACATCCAGATTCTGCGCCAGCAAGGTTTCAAGCTGGCGGTGATCGACACCCCGCCCGCGATCACGATGGCCATCCAGAGTGTTATCGCGGTGGCTGAACTGATCGTCGTGCCCACGCGGCCCAGCCCGCATGATCTGCGCGCCGTGGGTGCCACGGTAGATTTGTGTGATCGTGCCGGAAAGCCGCTGCTGTTCGTCGTCAATGCTGCAACACCCAAGGCCCGGATCACCAGTGAGGCAGCCGTGGCGCTGTCGCAGCATGGCACCGTCGCGCCGATCACGCTGCACCACCGCACCGATTTTGCCGCGTCGATGATCGATGGCCGCACGGTGATGGAAGTCGATCCCAACGGACGCTCATCCACCGAAGTCGCGGCCTTGTGGAATTATGTCCATGACCGGCTGGAAAAGAACTTTCGCCGCACCGTATTTGCCTCGCCCGCGCTGCCGGGGACGGTTGTGGGGGTCAATCGCCCGGTTGGCGGCTTTGGCCGCCGCGTCGCCGGTTCGTGATGGGGGCGATGATGGACGAAACCGTTCGCCCCCTGACCCTGCTGGCTACCAAGGGCGGCGCCCGTCCGGCGCTGCGTTCGCAATTGCAGGCAATCCATGCCGATGATTCGCTGGCCGATAATGACCTGTCAGCGGAAATCGCCGACTCTGACGCCCCCGCTTCCAATGCCCCCGCTTCCAACGTGCGGTTGATCCGCCGCGATGTGGCCGTTTCGCTGGTGCCGCGCGCGTCGCGTGCCGTCACCCCGCGCCGCCGCGCATTCGATCAGAACCGCCGGGCTGCCTTTACGCTGAGGATCGATGCAGAGCGCCACGCGCAGCTGCGCCTCGCTTGCACTGCCGCCAATCGCAGCGCGCAATCGGTGCTGACCGAGGCGCTCGACCGCCTGATTACCGACATCGCCGGTGCGGACAGCCGCCCGCAGCGCACCTGAACAAGACCAGAGGGAATCCGATCATGATCGCCCATTCAAACTCACCCGCCAGCTCGCTCTCCATGCGCCCGGTCAAGAACCGCGCTGCGCTGTTCGTCGGCACGGCGCTGGCCATCGGCCTGCTCGCAGGTTGCAGCACCACGGGCATGACTGCGCGCACCAATGCGGCGTCGCGAGCACAGACCGCGCTGACCAAGGGCGACACTGCCAAGGCCATCAAGCTGGCCGAAGCCGCCGTCGCCGCCAACCCGCAGGACGCTGCACTGCGCGTGTTGCTGGGGCAGGCCTATCTGAAAGCCGGGCGTTTCCAGTCGGCCACCACCACGTTCGATGATGCGATGAAGCTGGGCGACAACAGCGCCCGCAACGCGCTGAGTCTGGCGCTGGCCAAGACCGGCGCGGGCGATCTGCAAGGCGCGCTGGCGGTGCTGGACGACTGGCGCGGCGAAATCCCCGCCGGTGACCTTGGCCTGGCGCTGGCGCTGGCGGGCGAGCCGGAACGCGGCGTCGCCGTGCTGGCCGATGCCCTGCGCAGCGGCGATAACACCCCGAAGATCCGCCAAAACCTGGCCTATGCCTATGCCCTCGCCGGGCAATGGCGCGAGGCGCGGACGATGGCCGCACAGGATGTTCCCGGCGATGTGCTGGGTGACCGCATGACTGAATGGGCAAGCACGATCCGCCCCGAACAGCATCAGGCTCGCGTCGCGGCGCTGCTCGGCACGCCGCTGCGCGGTGACAGCGGCCAGCCCGCCGCACTGGCGCTGGTCAATAACCCGACGATGGAACAACTCGCTACCCAGACGACTGCCGACCCGGCCGCGCCCGTCGTGACTCCCGAACCTGCGCGCCCGGCAATCGCCGCTGCCTCCGAATTGCCCACCGAATTGCCTGCCGCCGCGCCAGAATCTGCTGCTCCGGCACCGGTTCTGGCCGATGCAACGCCGGTCACAGCAATTCCGCAGGCCATGATTGTCGAGCCGGAACAGGTGGTTGCCACCGCGCCCGCCAATTCGGCCAATCAGGTGCGTTTCTATTCGGAACCTGTGATCCAGACGGTCATGGCCCGTCCGGCGCGCGTTTCGGTGCGCAACACGGTCAAGGCCGCGCCGACCAAGGCCCAAGGCACGCATCTGGTCCAGCTTGGCTCATTCGCCAGCCAGCAGGGCGCGCGCCGTGCCTGGGGCATCTATACCGCGCGCGATGCGTCGCTGGCCAATTACCGCATGACGATCGCTCCGGCAGTGGTGCGCGGGCAGACCGTATGGCGCGTGGCCGCTGGCGGGATCAGTGGATCGGGTGCCGCGACCGGCCTCTGCAATCAGGTCAAAAATCATGGCGGCGCTTGCTTCGCTTATGCCGGAAAGGCGCAGAACATGGCGCCTGCCGCCGTGCCCGGCGGCCCGGTGCAGGACGTATCCGGCCCGCAGCGCGCGCGTCGTCGTTAATCTGCGGCGTTAACCAATTCGCAAGCCCGGCGCGTTAGACTGAGGGCATGGACCAACCAGGGAGCCCTTTCCGCGCATCGCGGAGAGGGCTTTCTGCTTTTTGGGCCTTCAGCGTTTCACGCGACCTGCTTCGCGCCCTTGAACAGTGCAGCGACCCGGCCTTGCACGGGCTGGCGATCAAACGGGGTATTGCCCGCACTGGCGGCCATCTTTTCCGAATTGACGATCCACGGCCGTTCTGGGTCGATCACGGCCAGATCGGCTTCCGCGCCAACTTCAAGCTGCCCTGCGGCCACGCCCAGCAGTCGTGCGGGGGCGGCGCTGAGCAGCTGGAAAGCGCGGGCCATGTCGATCACGCCGTCGCGCACCAGCGTCAATGTCAGCGGCAGCAGCGTTTCGGCCCCCGCCATGCCCGGTTCGGCATCGGCAAAGGGCAGGCGCTTGTCTTCCGGACCGCGCGGATCGTGGCCTGATGCGATCATGTCGATGGTGCCATCAGCGATGGCGGCGATCACTGCATGCCGGTCTGCCTCGGCGCGCAAGGGTGGGGAGAGGCGGGCGAAGGTGCGGAAATCAGACATCGCGATGTCTGACAGCATGAAGTGCGCAGGGCTAACCCCGGCGGTCACCGCCACGCCGCGCCGCTTGGCTGCCCGGACCAGATCGAGCGCGGCGGCGGTGGTCACTTGCCGGAAATGGAGCTTTGCGCCCGAAAGCTCTGCCAGCGCGATGTCGCGCGCCACGGCCAGCGCCTCAGCAGCAGCGGGGGCACTGGGCAGGCCAAGCCGGGTCGCCATTTCGCCCGCCGTCGCCACGGCATTACCCGCAAGTCCGCCATCCTCAGCATGGGTAACCACCGTCAGCCCCAGCATCGCGCAATAGCGCAGCAGGCGCAGCATGGTGCCCGAATCGCCGATCCAGCCGCGTCCGGTGGCAACCGCTCTGGCCCCGGCGTCGCGCATCAGCGCCAGTTCGGCCAGTTCGCTGCCTTCCAGCCCGCGCGTGGCGGCGGCGAGCGGGTGGACCCACAAATCAGGCTTGCCCGATTGCGCGGCAAAGCGCACCCGCGCCGGATGATCGAGCGGGGGGCCTTGATCGGGCATCAGCGCAGCGCGGGTGATGCCGCCGAAATGGAATGCGGGCTTGTCGATAGCGAACACGCCCATGTCGACCAGACCGGGCGTAAGCAGCGCGCCCCTGGCATCGTAGACCCGGTCGCCATCTTGCGGGGCAACTTCAGGCCCCAGTTCGGCGATGCGGTCGCGCGTCGTGCGCAAGGCCCCGGTCAGCGGCGCGCCCTGCGGCAGGATCAGCCGGGCGTTGATGATGCACAGCGGCGCGGCGATCATTGCCAGCCCTCCACGCCGCGTGCGCGCCGGGTCAGCACGTCAAGGCAGGTCATGCGCATGGCGACGCCCATTTCCACTTGCGAGGTTATCAGTGAGCGACCCGAAAGATCGGCCACGTTGCTGTCAATCTCAACGCCCCGGTTCATCGGGCCGGGGTGCATGACGAAAGCCCCCGGTGTAGCCTTGGCCAGCCGGTCAAGCGTCAGCCCGTAAAGGTGGCGGTATTCGCGAGGGGATGCGATGAACTGGCCCTGCATCCGCTCGCTTTGCAGGCGCAGCATCATCACGACGTCGGCCCCGGCGAGCGCGGCATCAAAATCGTGGAACGGCGTGACTTTCAGCTGCTCGATCCCCTCAGGCATCAGGGCCGGGGGCGCGCAGATGCGCACGTCCGCGCCCAGCGTCGTCAGCGCGTGGATGTTAGAACGGGCGACCCGGCTGTGCAGCACATCGCCGCAGATCACCACTTTCAGCCCGCTGAACGGCTCGCCGCTTTCGCCGCGTGCGCGAAAGGCGCGGCGGATGGTCAGGGCATCGAGCAAGGCCTGCGTCGGATGCTCATGCTGCCCGTCGCCCGCATTCAGCACTGGGCAATCGACCTTGTCCGCGATCAACCGCACCGCGCCCGAACTGGCATGGCGGATGACAATGGCATCGGCGCGCATCGCGTTCAGCGTCAGCGCGGTGTCGATCAGGGTTTCGCCCTTTTTCACGCTGGACTGCGCGGCGTGCATGTTGACTACGTCCGCGCCCAGCCGCTTTCCGGCAATCTCGAACGACAGCAGCGTGCGGGTGGAGTTTTCGAAAAAGGCGTTGATGATCGTCAGCCCGGCCAGCAGATCGTGGCGCTTATGCCGCTGGCGGTTGTGTTCGACCCATTGTTCTGCCTCGTCCAGCAGGAACAGGATCTCGTGCGGGGCAAGCCCGGCGACGCCCAGAAGGTTATCGTGCGGAAATGCCGCGCCGCCCGCTGGATAGCGGCCGGACGGTGAAGGCTGCGCGTCTGTCATTGAAGACAGGCCACTAGACACCGCGCCCGTGGCTGGCAAATCATTCTTCCCGCCCCGCTATGCCAATTGGCGCGCTGCCGCTATCAGTCTGTCGGACCGACCGGGCAGGCGACCGCAATGCACGAGCAATTTAGGGACCGACGATGATCTTTGCACGCAAGCTGTGGCATCTGCTGGTGGCGATCAAGGACGGGCTGGTCCTGTTGTTACTGCTGCTGTTCTTCCTGGCGCTTTACGCGGTGATGAGCGGTCGGCCCAGCGCCGGGCAAGTGCGCGACGGGGCGCTGCTGCTCAAGCTGGATGGTGCGGTGGTGGAAGAACCGTCGGAAAGCAGCCCGCTGGCGTTCCTGACCGCAGGTGGCGTTCCGGCCAACGAATACCGCGCCCGCGACGTAGTACGTGCGCTGGATGCGGCGGCCACTGACGACCGGGTCAAGGCCGTGGTGCTCGACCTTGGCCGGTTCAGCGGCGGCGGGCTGGTCCACATGCAAGACATCGGCGCGGCGCTTGACCGGGTGCGGGCGGCGAAAAAGCCGGTGCTGACCTGGGCGATGGGCTATGCCGACGATGCACTGATGCTGGCGGCGCATTCCAGCGAGGCGTGGATCGATCCGATGGGCGGCGCGTTCGTGCTGGGGCCGGGCGGGCAGGGGCTTTACTATGGCAAGCTGCTGGAACGCTTCAAGGTAAACGCCCACGTTTACCGTGTTGGCACCTACAAGGAATATGTGGAGCCGTACTTGCGCAACGATATGTCGGCCCCCGCGCGTGAGGCGCGGACGGCGGTTGCCGGCGCGCTGTTCGATGCGTGGAAGGCGGACGTCGCCAAAGTGCGGCCCAAGGCCAATCTTGCGCTTGTGACGCAAGACCCGGCGGGCTGGTACAAGGCGTCTGGCGGGGATGGCGCCGCCGCTGCGCTTTCCGCCGGACTGGTTGACAAGATTGGCGACCGGGTGAGCTTTGGCAAGCGGGTGGCCGCCTTGGCCGGGGCTGACAACGACGACGAACGCCCCGGCAGCTTTGCACACAGCAACTTCAAGGCATTCCTCGCCGCCCACGAACCAGCCACTTCTGGCAAGGCTATCGGCGTGGTGACGATTGCGGGCGAAATCGTTGATGGCGATGCCGGGCCGGGCACGGCGGGCGGCGACCGGATAGCGCGTCTGCTGGATGACAAGGCGGCCAAGGACATCGCTGCGCTGGTGGTCCGCGTCGATTCGCCCGGCGGATCGGTGACGGCGGCAGAAGTGATCCGCGCGGCGATTGAACGGCAGAAGGCGCGCGGCATTCCCGTGGTCGTGTCGATGGCCAATGTCGCGGCCAGCGGCGGGTACTGGGTATCGACACCGGCAACGCGGATATTTGCCGAACCGGGCACGATCACCGGTTCCATCGGGATTTTTGCCATCATCACCAGCTTTGAAAAGACGCTGGCGGATTACGGCGTCACCGCCGACGGCGTGCGCTCGACACCGCTTTCGGGCCAGCCGGACATCGTTGGCGGCTTTACCCCCGCGCTGGATGACTTGCTGCAATCGACCATTGAACGCGGCTATGGGCGATTCGTTGCGCTGGTCGCCAAATCGCGCGGCAAGACGGTGGAGCAGATCGACTCTGTAGCACAAGGCCGCATCTGGGACGGCGGCACCGCGCGGCAGAACGGTCTGGTCGATCAGTTCGGTTCGCTGGACGATGCCATCGCCTTTGCCGCAGCATCGGCCAAGCTGGGCAAGGGTGACTGGCACCCGCTTTACCTTGGCCAGAACAACGGGGCTTACGGCTCTATGCTGGAAAAGCTGATGGGCGAGCCTGACAGCGCACCGCCTAACGAGGGCGACCTGTTCGCCGTTCTGGCTGCCCGCCAACAAGGGCTGGTGGCCCGTGCGCTGGGCGATGCGGAGCGGATCATGGGCGTGCGGGGCGCTCAGGCCTATTGCCTGGGATGCCCGGAAAGCGCGGCCCCGGCGCGGGTTTCGTTGGCAGGGCGGCCGGGTGGTGGGCTGGGGCTGCTTGCCTGGCTCAGGGCGTTAGGGACCATAAACTAACAGCGTTTGTAATTATTATGACAAAAGAGGTGTGTGGCGGTGATACGTTGTTATCGTAAGATAACTTCGTCTGGCGGTGTATATCCTGCGAATACTCGCATGAACAAACTGCCATAGGGGACAGGTGCGGGGGCGCGCCCTTCCGGTTGACGGCGAGCAAAAGGGGGCGGGTGCATGAGTGGGATGCACATTCTCTATATCGAAGATGATCAACGCGCCGCGCACGACGTGCGGGATCTTGTCCATGCCGGCGGCAGCACGCTGGTGTGGGAGGAAACCGGCGCTGCGGGCTTGCTGCGCGCCGGGCGTGACCGTTTTGATGCGATCATTCTGGACCGTATGCTGCCCGACATGGACGGCATGACCATCCTGCGGCGGATGCGCGAAAGCGGGGTCGATACGCCGGTGCTGATGCTGTCGGCGCTCGGCCGCACGGTCGACCGCGCAGAGGGGCTGAATGGCGGGGCCGATGATTACCTTGCCAAGCCTTACGAGGGCGATGAACTGCTGGCGCGCCTGCGTGCGTTGTGCCGCCGGGCTTCTGGCCGGGCGCACAGCGCGGTGATCATCTACGGCGCGTTCGAATGCCACGTGAAGGCGCGCACCGCGTTCCGTGCCAATTCGCACTTGCCGCTCAGCCCCAAGGAGTTCGAGCTGTTCCACTATTTCATGGAAAACGCCGGAGACATCGTCACGCGCGAGATGCTGCTGCGCGATGTGTGGAAGATCGGGTTCGATCCGCAGACCAACGTGGTGGACGTCAACATCGGCCGCCTGCGCCGCAAGCTTGAAGAAGGCTTTGGCACCCCGGCGCTGGAAACCATCTGGGGCTCGGGCTATCGTTTGCTGGAAGGGCGGTAACGCAAGGCCATGATCCGGTTTTACGATTCCATTTTTTCCCGGCTGGTGATCTGGGCGATGCTGGTGTCAATCAGCGTCACGCTGCTGCTGTGGGTGGTGACGATCACCACGCTGGACCGGGGCACCAGTGCTTCACTGGTGCGGACAGTGGACGTCGATCTGGCTGGCCTCGCCGATATCTATGCCAGCGGCGGGCGGCAGGAACTGGAACGCCGCATTGCAGACCGGCTGGCACTTTCCGCCGATGATGGCAACGCGCCGTGCTATCTCTTGGCAGACGATGCGGGGCACCGGCTGGCGGGCGACATCACGAACTGGCCGGGGCTATCGGCGCGGATGTCGGATGCGGGTTATGTCACTCTGCCGGGCGGTCAGCCAGCCTTTGCCCGGGCCACCCAGCTAGCCCCCAACTTGCGCCTGCTGGTGGCGCGCGAATATGGCCAGGACAGCGCGATCATGCGGCAGGTCAGCTGGGCCTATCTGGCCGCTGGGATGCTGGCGGCGGCGCTGGTCTGCGTGCTTGGCATGTGGCGTGCGCGCAAGCTGGCCGACCGGATTGACCGCATAAACCGCGCTTTTCGCGAACCCGACGGGCCTTCGCTGGCTGCCCTTGCCGAAGGGCGCGGGCATATCGACGAAGTGGGCGAACTGACCCGTCACACGGCAGAGGCACTGACCCGGCTGCGGCGCATGGTCAGCGTCCACCGCGAAACCACTGATCAGGTGGCGCATGAATTGCGCACCCCGCTGATGCACCTTGATAACCGGCTCGTTAAAGCCGTGCGCGCAGCATCGGATGAGGAAAACCGGATGCTGCTGGCCGATGCCCGGGCCGAGATCCGGCAGATCATAGCCCTGCTGGAATCGCTGCTCGACATTTCCACCAGCGAGGCGCGTCGCGGCGACCGTCTGGGGCTGGAGCCGGTCAACCTCAGCCAGCTCGCCAGCCGGATCTGCGAGCTTTATGCCGACAGCGCCGAGGAAAGCGGCCATAACTTTGTTCATTCGATCATGCCCGGCGTCGTCTGCCAGGGTGAGGAGATGCAGCTGACCCGGCTGATCACCAACCTGCTCGACAATGCCTTCAAATACGTGCCTGCGGGTGGCACAGTGCGGCTTTCGGTTGAACATGGACCAGTGCTGGCCGTGTCGGACAACGGCCCGGGCGTTGCGGAATCTGACCGCGAAAACATCTTCAATCGCTTTCGCCGGGGAACGCTGGTGAAAGGCGGTGCGAATGGAAATGGCGCGCTCACTCAGACCGGATCGGGCCTTGGGCTGGCGCTTGCGCGCGCGATTGCGCAGCGCCACGGCCTGTCGTTGCAACTCGCCCCCAGCGATCTTCACCCGCAGGGCGCGGGTGCGAAATTCGTCGTTTCACCGGAGTTTGCCGCATGACAGCCAAGTCTCTCGTTGCGCTGATACTTTGCCTTGCCGGGACCGCTTCCACCGCTGTTGCCGGAACGGGCAGCGCCCTTTCCGCTCCTGCCCCCGCGACCCGGGCCGAGCGGGTAGCCGCGTCTTTTACCGCCGCCGCTGATGCCGAAAAAAGCGGTGACCGCGCGGGTCTGATCCGCGCGGTGCAGACCATTCAGGCGCTGGCCGCCCACCCGCTGGACCCGGCGACGGAAAACCCGGTCGAGGGCTGGAAAGCCGCCGCCGCGCCAGCTGCCATGCCGGTCTATCGCGGACGCCCGCTTGGCCCCGGCTATCGCAGCGGTCGTCTTCTGCACGGGGGCACGGAAAGCTTCAGCCAGCTGTTCCTTTCCGGCACCGGGGCGACCATCGCGCTGTCGGCTCCCACGGGTGACCGCCTTGGCCTGCGCGTGCTCGATCCCCAGTCCCGGCCGATCTGCGCGGGCGACGCGGTGCGCAGCGGTCTGTGCCGCTGGGTGCCGCTGTTCACGCAGCGTTATACGATTGAGGTCACCAACCTGGGCGCGGGCGATGCGCGGTATTTTCTGGTGGTCGAGTAACCGGCCTCAGCGCCGGTCCGCAAGTATCATCTCCGCGCCTTTTTCGGCGATCATCATCACCGGCGCATTGGTATTGCCTGATGTGATGCGCGGCATGACCGAGGCGTCGATCACACGCAGGCCATCCACGCCCGTCACCCGCAGCCGTGCGTCTACCACGCTGCCCATCGCTGCAGTGCCGACGGGGTGGAAGATCGTCGTGCCGATTTCTCCGGCGGCGCGGATCAGTTCCTCCTCTGTGCCGTATTCATAGCCGGGGCGCAGTTCCTGCGGGGAATAGCGTTCCAGTGCGGGCTGGCTGACGATCTGCCGCGTAATGCGGATTGCCTGCGCGGCGACGCGGCGATCCTCGTTGGTGGACAGGTAATTAGGGCTTATCGCCGGAGCCTCAGCCGGATCACTGCTGCGGATCGCGGTGCGGCCCCGGCTTTCTGGCCGCAAGTTGCAGACGCTGGCGGTAAAGGCTGGAAACGGATCGAGATCGCCGCCAAATGCCGCCAGGCTGAGCGGCTGGACATGGTATTCCAGATTGGCCGTCGCCTGCCGCTCATCGCTTTTGGCGAACATGCCAAGCTGGCTGGGTGCCATCGCCATCGGACCCGTCCGCCGCAGCAGATATTCCAGCCCGATCAGCCCCTTGCCAAGCAGGCTGCCCGCCCGCTGATTGAGCGTTGAAACGCCCGAAACCTGCCAGGCACAGCGGATCTGCAGGTGGTCTTGCAAGTTGCCGCCTACATCTGGCCGGTCGAGCAGCGGCACCACGCCAAGCTGGCTGAGGCGGCTGGCGTCACCGATGCCAGAGCGTTCCAGCACCGCCGGACTGCCGATTGCGCCCGCCGCCAGAATAACTTCGGCCCGCGCATGGGCGATCCGATCGCTGTCGCCCAGCCGGTAGTGGACGCCGGTGGCGCGGCCCTGTTCGATCACTAGCCGGTCAGCCAGCGCGCCGGTCACCACTTTCAGATTGGCCCGCGATAGGACAGGTTTGAGGAAGGCGTCAGATGCGCTCCACCGCCAGCCTTTGCGCTGGGTCACATCAAACAGGCTGGAGCCGTAATTGTCGCCCCGGTTGAAATCGCGCGTCGGCGGCAGGCCCCATTCTCCGGCGGCGCGCTGGAAAGCCTCCAGGATGTCCCAGCGCAGGCGCTGCTTTTCAATCCTGATTTCGCCGCCGCTGCCGTGGAACTGGTCAGGCCCGCCATAGTGGTCCTCAGTGCGGGTGAAATAGGGCAGCACATCGTCCCAGCCCCAGCCTGCCAGGCCCATTTGCCGCCAGCCATCGAAATCCGCCGCCTGCCCGCGTATGTAGATCATGCCGTTGATCGCCGAACAGCCGCCGAGTATTTTCCCGCGCGGGTATTTCAGCGACCGGCCGTTAAGCCCGGCCTCGACCTCGGTTTCCATGCACCAGTCGGTGCGCGGGTTGCCGATGCAATAGAGGTAGCCGACCGGCACCTTGACCCAGATGTAATTGTCGCGCCCGCCCGCCTCGAGCAGTAGCACGCGGTTTTTCGGGTCTGCGCTCAGCCGGTTGGCCAGTACGCATCCCGCACTGCCGCCGCCGACGATGACGTAATCGAATTGCTCAACGCTCATGCAAAATGCCATCCCCAGCGCGGCTGCTGTAACCTTGAGCGATAAGCACGAAGCCTGTTTCGGGGCAATCACTAACGCAAGCGGCTGTCCTACAGGGGGCGGTTCATGGCATTCAGCGATTCGCCGCTTGCCCAAATCTCCAAAGGAACATAACATGAACGATCTTTCGACCCGCAAGCCGATCTTCGATGCGGCGCGGCGCATCGTCGGGCACGGGCTGTCACAGGCGGAGGTCAATGCGCTGGATGCCGCGATTGACCGGGCAGAGGCACAGCCAAGGCCAGACGCAGGGCCACTCCTCCCGGCAACCGCCTGCCCCGCGCCGCACCGGCTGGGCACATTGAGCGAGCGTTACGAGAGCGGTGGATGCGGGCCGGGCACTGTTTCGGGCGGGGTGGGTGATCCGGGCGGGGTGTCTTACGGGCTGTTCCAGCTGGCCAGCCGCACCGGCACCGCCGCGCGGTTTCTGGCTGCCGAGGGCAAACGCTGGGCCGCCCGCTTTGGCTCCAGCCTTCCCGGCAGCGCGGAGTTTTCGGCCACCTGGCAGGACATCGCCGCGCATGAGGGCGAGACATTTGCCGAGGCGCAGCGGCTGTTCGTGGCGCGCAGCCATTACCGCCCGGCAGTGCTGGCGGTGCAAGTGGCGACCGGGCTTGATCTGGATGCCCGCGCCGATGCGGTGCGCGATGCGGTGTGGTCAACCGCCGTGCAGCACGGCAGCGCGGCGCGGCTGCTCTGCGCGGCAGTGGCAGAGGCGGATCAGTCTGGCCCGCGCACCGACGCCGCCTATGACCGCGCATTGATTGAGGCGATCTACCGCCAGCGCAGCGATTACGTCAGCGCGCTGGCGCAGCGCAGCGGCCCGGCAGTGCGCCGCACGCTGATGAACGTGGCGCAGCGCCGCTATCCCGATGAGCTGGCGGTCGCGTTGGCGATGCTGCCGACGTTGGCCTAGCCAGAGTTTCGCTGGGCAAACGGCCATCCTGTCACGCCGCTGGCCCATAACGCTGCCCAGATCAGTACCGGCTGCAAAGCCATGCGCGGCAGGTGATAAGCCAGGCCAAGACCGCGATCAGGGCGGGCAAGGTCCATAACCATGTGATTGATGTTCGCCGGCCACACGCACAGCGCATAAGTGGCAAAGGCCCAACCGGCTGCACGGCGCAGCGCAGGCGACCACGGCTGGACTAGCGCCGCCGCCCCGGCCAGTTCGGCCATTCCCGTCAGCAGGATCACCAGCGGGGCAGCTGGCACCCAATGCGGCGTGATGCGGACAAAAGGTTCCGGGTTGGCGAGATGCGCCGCGCCTGCGGCCAGATAGATCAGGCCGAGCAGCCAGCGGGTCACAGTTCTGGCAGGGCTGTCCGTTTGCATGGCACAGGCATAGCGCGCCGCCTCGCCGTCGTCGCGCCGCAATTGCCGCTTTCCCTTTGCCCCGCCAGCGGGCAATTGTCGCGACGATTGACCACACGGGGGCGCGCGATGCGAAAGATGGGCTGGCTGGCAGGGATGGCGCTGGTTGCAGGGGCGAGCGCCGGGGCGGCAACGCCTGAGCAAGTGGCAGAGGCCGCGCTCAAGGCCGCACCGGTGTGGGACGGGCATAATGACACGGCAGAACAATTGCGCGATCGGCGCAAGGACATTCTGGCCGGGTTTGACTTTGCCGATACCACCGGCACGCTTGATCCCGCGCTGAAACGAGGCGCCATGCAGACAGACCTTGCGCGGCTGCGCAAGGGCCATGTCGGCGCGCAGTTCTGGTCGGTCTATGTCGATTACACCTTGCCCGAGCCGCAGGCGGTGCAGGCGACTCTTGAGCAGATCGACCTCACTCGCCGCCTGATCGCGCGCTATCCGGGCCAGTTGCAATTCTCCGCCAGTGCCGATGATGTGGTGCGCGCGATGAAGGCGGGCAAGGTCGCCTCGCTGATCGGCATGGAGGGCGGTGGTTCTATCGGCTCTTCGCTGGGCGTGCTGCGCCAGATGTATGCGCTGGGCGCGCGCTATATGACGCTGGCGCATTACAAGACCACTGGCTGGGCCGATTCGTCGAATGATGTGCCGACCAACGGCGGGCTGTCTCCGTTCGGCAAGCAAGTGGTGCGCGAAATGCAGCGGATCGGGATGCTGGTCGATCTCAGCCACGTTTCCGAAGGCACGATGAACGCGGCGCTGGATGTCGCCACCGCGCCGGTAATGTTCAGCCATTCGGGCGCGCGCGCACTGAACGGTCATCCCCGCAACGTGCCCGATGCGGTGCTTGACCGGCTGAAAGCGAACGGCGGCATCGTCATGGTCCCGGCGATGGACTATTTCCTGAGCGAGGATTTGCGGCAATGGCGCGCGGCCCGAACGGGCGAGGCGGCGCGGCTGAACGCGCTGCACGTTGGCTATCCGGCCCGCGCTGCCGAGGCGCTGGTGGCATGGGCGGCCAGCCATCCCGAACCGAGCGCGGGCATGGCGCAGATGGCCGACCACGTTGACTATATCGCCAAGCGTATCGGCAAGGACCACGTCGGACTGGGCGCAGACTTCGATGGCGGCGGCGGGGTAGACGGGTTGGCCGACGTGGGCGCTTATCCCGCCTTGTTCACCGAACTGGCGCGGCGGGGGTGGTCACAGGCGGAGCTGCAAATGCTGTCGAGCGGCAACATGCTGCGCGTCATGCGCGCGGCGGAGGCCTATGCCGCCGCGCACCGGGGGGATGCGCCGATAGAGAGTGCGACGGGGTTTTAGGGCGGCTGTCTTGCGGGGACAACCTAGTCCTTGCGGCCCACCAGCACGCGGATTTCTTCCGTCATGGCGTTGTTCAGCTTGATCAGCTTGTGCAGTTCGTCGCTGATTTCCAGCAGGGCCTCGGCGTCCTTGAAGGTCTGAAAAGCCTGTTTGTCTGATGCCGCCGCTGCCACTTTCTGCCCGACCATGATGATCGACAGCAGCACCAGTTGCAGAAATGTCTGCGCGATCCACGAGATGAGCGTGCCGGTGCCGCCGGAAATGGCGTTGGGCAAGCTGATCATCGCCAGCGCGCTGAAGGCATAGGCGCACCACATGGTGCCGACGGCGTTGGTGATCTTTACCGCCAGCCAGCCGTTGAACCCGCTTTGCTGCGCGCGGTGCGTGACCGCGCCCTCATCCCGGTGCGCCTTGATTTGCGGATGGGGAGAATGCTGATCGGTGCGGCTGGTCATGGGCGATGCCTTCGGAACGGTGAACCGCCCGCAGACATCGCACATCGGCGTCAGTCGCGCAGCAATTCGTTGATGCCGGTCTTGGAACGGGTCTGCTCGTCCACGGTCTTGACGATGACGGCGCAGTAGAGCGACGGACCGGGAGTGCCATCGGCCAGCGGCTTGCCGGGCAGCGCGCCGGGGACGACCACCGAATAAGGGGGCACATAGCCGATGTGAATCTCGCCGGTTGCGCGGTTGACGATTTTGGTCGACGCGCCAAGATAGACGCCCATCGACAGTACCGCGCCGGTGCCGACCACCACGCCTTCGGCCACTTCGCTGCGCGCACCGATGAAGCAGTTGTCCTCGATCACCACGGGGCCGGCCTGCAGCGGTTCCAGCACACCGCCGATGCCCGCGCCGCCCGAGATATGTACATTGCGGCCGATCTGCGCGCAGCTGCCAACGGTGGCCCAAGTATCGATCATCGCTCCTTCGCCCACATAGGCACCCAGATTGACGAAGCTGGGCATCAGCACGACGCCCTTTGAAATGAACGCGCTGTGGCGCACGATTGCGCCCGGAACCGCGCGGAAACCGGCGGCGCGGAACTGCGCATCGCTCCACCCGGCGAACTTGAGCGGCACCTTGTCAAAGCCCGGAGCGCCGCCGCAGGCACCGTCCATCACCGCGTTGTCGTTCAGGCGGAATGACAGCAGTACCGCCTTTTTCAGCCACTGGTTGACCTTCCAGCCGCCATTGCCATCGGGTTCGGCTACGCGCGCCGCGCCCGAATCGAGCAGGCCGAGCGCCTGATCGACAATGGCGCGCACGTCGCTGCTGGCAGGGGTGACGCTGTCGCGCGCGTCAAATGCGGCTTCGATTTGGGCGGCGAGTTCAGTCATGGCGGCGGGTTCCCGTCTGGATTGCAATTCCCGCGCGCCTAAAGCTTCCCGCTGCCGGGGGCAAGCGCGCAAGTTTGGCAAGCCACTTTGGAAATCAGGGTTACTGGTCAGCCTTGGGCGGCAGGGCCACGGTGCGCTGTATGCCGTGCAGCGCGTCAATCTCTGCCTGCCGCTGCGCGAGATAATAGGCGCGGGTGGCGGCATAGGGATCGGCGGCCTCGCGGTTCAGGCGGGTCAGCACCGCGTCCTGTTCCACCCGCAAATCCAGCGACCGGACCACGGCAATACCCAGCGCCACCGCAGGCTTGCTGAATGGCCGCCCTGCAAGAGTCGGAAGAAAGGCGCGGTCAAGCCATAAGCCCACCAGATCGCGCACTGTCGTCGGGCCAACCAGTGGCAGGAAAAAATAGGCGCCCGGCTTGACCCCGTAATAGCCCAGGGTGTTGGCAAAGCCGTTGTGGCGGTAGGGCAGCTTGAACGGTTTGGCCTTGGCCACATCGATAAGCCCGGCGACGCCCACGGTGGAATTGATCGCGAACCGCCCGACTGTTTGCAAGGCGCTGACCGGTTTGCCCTGAAGCAGGAAGTTTACGAACGCCACCGGCAGGTCAAGGTGGTTGAGCACGTTATGCAGGCCCGCGCGCAGCGGCTTTGGCAGGGCATCGCGATAGGCATAGGAAATCGGGCCAACCAGCGCCTTGTCCATGCCCTGCACCACCGAATATGACGCGGCATTGACCTTTTCGAACGGATCGCCCGCCGTCGCGCGCGGCTGGGCGGTGACGATGATGGCGTCGAGCTCGGAGTCGGTGGAGGCCGGTTGCGGGGCAGCTGTTTGCGTGTCTGGCGGTGAAGCCACGTCCGCAGAGGGTGCGGGGGAAGTCGCAACCGGGCTTTCGCCCCCTGTCGGCGCGGCGGAAAGCAGCAATGCGGCGGCAGCGGTTACGATCAAGTTCAGGCCCTCATGCGCGGAACGTCAGCGACCGGACCCCGCCTATATCATTGTGATGAAAATGTCATAACGCTGAAACGGAATTGTCTAAGCCCTAACGCATCAATTCCCTGACAAAACCGATCAGCCCCGTCTGCCGCGCGCGGCGCATTCGTTCAGCGGCCAGAATCTGCTGCACTTTGGCAAAGCAGGCGGCGACGTCATCGTTGACCACGACATAGTCATAGCCGTCCCAATGGCTGATTTCGGCGCGGGCGCGTTCCATGCGGCTGGCGATCACCTCTGCGCTGTCGGTCCCGCGTCCGGTCAGGCGGCGTTGCAGTTCTTCCAGGCTGGGCGGCAGGATGAACACGCGGACAACGTCTTGCTGGCTCTTCTGGTAAAGCTGCTGCGTGCCCTGCCAGTCAATGTCGAACAGGAAATCCTGCCCCTCTTTCAGCGCGGCGCGGATATGGGCCTTGGGCGTGCCATAGGAATGGCCGAAAACATGCGCCCATTCGTAAAAGCCGTCGTCCTCCACCATCGCATCGAATTCAGCCGGAGAGACGAAGTGGTAGTCGCGGCCTTCCACTTCGCCGGGGCGCATCGGGCGGGTGGTGGCGGAAACCGACATGCGGATTTCCGCGTCATGGTCCAGCAGCATCCGGGCGATGGTCGATTTGCCCGCGCCAGATGGTGACGAAAGGATCAGCATCAGCCCGCGACGATGAAGCGTGTCTGCGCCGCTTGCGCCGCCAGTCATTTCGCGGGAGACTTTGCCACCTGCACGCTCAGGGCATCGCGACCGGCCTCACGCTTGGCCTTGCGCCGCTCATGCAGGGCCTTGGCCACCAAGCCGCCGCCCACGAAGATCGCGCCGGGAACCGAACTGGTGGCCACCCGCATCAGCGCAGCCCCGGCCAGAGTAGAGGCCACGCCGGGCTTGGCCACCGGAGCCTCTGGCGGGGCAGGCATGAACCGGCCCACCGTGCGGTGAATCAGCTTGCCGCCGTGCTGGCGGGCCATGCGCGAGAGAAGGCGCGATATCAGCGGCATTATTTCTTGCGCCCGAAATCGATGGTGACCACGTTTGATCCGTCATCGACCACGGGCACCGGGGCAGGCGAATCGTTTTCCGCATCGTCGTGCTGTTCGGGGGCCATGTCGCTGACCGTGGCCTGGAATTGCAGGCCGAAATCCACCGCCGGATCGACGAAGGCGGTAATCGCGGCGAAGGGGATGATCAGTTTGGACGGCATCTGGTTGAAACTCAGCCCGACGCTGAAATGATCCTCTGCCACGGTCAGATCCCAGAATTTGTTCTGGAGCACGATGGTCATTTCATCGGGAAACCGCTCGCGCAAGTGCTGCGGGATCTGCACCCCGGCGGCGGCAGTCTTGAAGGTGATGTAGAAGTGATGGTTGCCGGGCAACATGCTGCCGCCTGCCACGACCTGCCCCAGAACGCGGCCAACAACCGCGCGCAGGGCCTCCTGCACGATTTCGTCATAGGGGATCAGGCTGTCAGGTGCTTCGGTCATCGGTTCATCAAGTGGCGCTGCCGGGGCCGGGGGTCAAGGGCTAACCGGGCAAAATCTCTTGCCGAAAGGGCGTTGCCGCGCAAGCCAATGATTGATTCCCGCGCCCTCGGGACTATAGGCCAGCCATGCGCACCGCCTCTATCACCCGCAAGACTCAGGAAACCGACATTGCTGTCGAGGTAAACCTCGATGGCACAGGCGCTTACAGCGTCCAGACCGGGATCGGCTTTCTTGATCACATGATCGAGCAGTTCAGCCGCCATTCGCTGATCGACATCAAATGCCACATTAACGGCGATCTGCATGTTGATCAGCATCACACCACCGAAGATTCCGCCATCGCCATCGGCCAGGCCATCAGTCAGGCGCTGGGCGACAAGGCTGGAATTGGCCGTTACGGCACCGCCTATTCGCCGATGGACGAAGTGCTGGCCCGCGTCGCGCTGGATATTTCGGGCCGCCCGTGGCTGGTGTGGAACGCCGGTTTCACGCAGGAACGGCTGGGCGAGATGGATACTGAGCTGTTCCAGCACTGGTTCCACTCAATCGCGCAGGCGGTGGGCATCACGCTGCACATCGAACTGCTTTATGGCCAGAACAACCACCACATCATCGAAGGCATCTTCAAGGGCTTTGCCCGCGCGATGCGGCAGGCGGTGGAGCTGGACTTGCGCAAGGGCGCGGCAATTCCTTCGACCAAAGGCCAGCTGGGCGGCTGAGGCGCAGATGGCAGAAACACTTGCCCTGATCGATTACGGCGCCGGCAACCTCCATTCGGTGGCCAATGCGCTGCGGGCGGCGGGCGCAGACAACGTGACGATTACCGCCGATCCGCTGGTCGTGCGCGCGGCGGACCGCATTGTCCTGCCCGGCGTCGGCAGTTTCCGCGCCTGCGCCGAAGGGTTGCGCGCCATCCCCGGACTGGTCGAGGCAATGAGCGAGCGGGTCTTGATCGGCGGCGCGCCGTTTCTGGGCATCTGCGTGGGTATGCAATTGCTCGCCAGCCGGGGTGTGGAGCACGGCGTCACGCGCGGGCTGGGCTGGATTCCGGGCGAAGTTCACGCCATCGCCGTCACCGATCCGCGTATAAAGATCCCGCATATGGGCTGGAACGATGTCGCCCTGCCGGTCTACTCGGCGGCAGACGAGGTGATCGCGGCGGGCGAGGCCTATTTCCTGCACTCGTACCATTTCGTCCCCGACGACGCCCACGCCATCGCGGCGATGACGGACCACGGCGGCGGCTTGGTCGCTGCGGTGGCGCGGGACAATCTGATCGGCGTGCAGTTTCACCCGGAAAAGAGCCAGTCTTACGGGTTGGCGCTGCTGGGCCGATTCCTGGAGTGGAAGCCTTGATCGGAGCCGAGAACCACCTCGCCAATGCCGTCATCCTGAACTTGTTTCAGGACCCATTTCTCAGCCTGACCGGACCGCGCAAGACCAACGCATGCCGCGCGGTTGGCTTCAAACCGGCGCAGGCGGGGCAAGCGGCACAATGGGTCCTGAAACAAGTTCAGGATGACGAAAAATGTAATACGGGTTTGTTGTCATGATCGTATTTCCCGCAATCGACCTGAAACAGGGGCAAGTCGTGCGGCTGTCCGAAGGCGATATGGACCGCGCGACGGTGTACGGCGATGATCCCGCCGCGCAGGCCATGCTCTTTGCCAATGCCGGATCAAAGCACCTGCATGTCGTCGATCTGGACGGTTCGTTCGCCGGATCGGCGCAGAACCGTGAGGCGGTGGAAGCGATCCTCAAGGCGTTTCCCGGCCATGTTCAGCTTGGCGGCGGCATCCGCACACCGCTTGCGGTCGACGGCTGGTTCGATCTGGGCGTTGCCCGCGTCGTCATGGGCTCGGCGGCGCTGAAAGATCCGGATTTCGTCAAGGACATGGCCCGCGCCTATCCCGGCGGTATTGTCGTCGCCGTGGATGCCAAGGACGGCATGGTCGCCACCGAGGGCTGGGCCGATGTCTCCGACGTTTCGGTGGTTGATCTCGCCCGCCGGTTTGAGGATGCAGGCGTTGCCAGCCTGTTGTTCACCGACATCGGCCGTGATGGACTGCTCAAGGGCGTGAACATCGAGGCGACGGTCGATCTGGCGCGGCGCGTGGATATTCCGGTGATCGCCAGCGGCGGGGTTAAAGGTCTGGACGATATTCGTATGCTCGCGCTGCATGCGGCGGACGGCATTGAAGGCGTGATCACCGGGCGGGCGCTGTATGAAGGACGGCTCGATCTGGCGGCGGCGATTGCGATGGCGGAGCGGGGATGATGACACTTCAGGGCCTCGGCAGAACAGTCTTGATCGTGCTGGCGGCATTGTTGTCCCAGCCAGCCTATGCGGGGCAGGCCAAGCAGAGCGACGCAAAATTGCCGAAATTCACCAATTTCCCGGTCGCAATGATGAAAGGGCCGATACCGCCGCTTCAGCTTGTGAACGATGACATGATGTTTCGAACCCGCATACGTCAGCTTTATGAGGCTAGCCGCAAGTATGGCCCGAACTTTGCTGGCCATTATGCGGTAACCGATGTTGGATGTGGAACCTTCTGCACATTCCTGATTACGATCGATATGAAAACAGGCCGCACTGTCTGGTTGCATGTTCCGTCGGGCGAAGACGTGTACGTTTGTGATGATGCATACACCGATGCGAAAGGCGAAACTCCTGGGGAAAACGGGAATAAGTTCTATTTCAAGCCGAACAGCCGGTTGTTTGTCGTCACTGGGAAATTGCCGGGCAACGACTGCGGCGCTCGCTATTTCGAGGAGAAAGATGGGCAGATGCGGATGATCCGGGATGTCCAATTGGACAAGCGGAAATGACCGTCCGCATCCGCGTCATTCCCTGCCTTGATGTCCGCGATGGCCGGGTGGTCAAGGGCGTGAACTTTGTTGATCTGAAGGATGCCGGTGATCCGGTGGAACAGGCCCGTGCTTATGATCTGGCGGGCGCGGATGAGCTGTGTTTTCTGGATATTTCCGCCAGCCACGAAGGGCGCGGGACGTTGCTCGATGTGGTGCGGCGCACGGCGGAAGTGTGCTTCATGCCGCTGACAGTCGGGGGCGGGGTGCGCTCTGCTGACGACGCTCGCGCGCTGTTGCTGGCGGGCGCGGACAAGGTTGCGGTCAATTCCGCCGCCGTTACCCGCCCCGAAGTTGTCGGCGAAATCGCCGGAGTGTTCGGCAGCCAGTGCGTTGTGGCATCAGTCGATGCGCGCAAGCGTCAAGGCGGCGAAGGATGGGAAATCTTCACCCACGGCGGCCGCCGCGCGACGGGCATCGATGCGGTGGAACATGCGATCCGGCTGGCTGAATTGGGCGCGGGGGAACTGCTGGTCACATCGATGGATGGCGACGGCACGCAGGCGGGCTATGATCTTGAACTGACCCGCACGATTGCCGATGCGGTATCGGTGCCGGTGATCGCCAGCGGCGGCGTCGGCAGCCTCGATCATCTGGTGGCGGGGGTGACGCAGGGCCACGCCAGTGCGGTTCTGGCCGCCTCGATCTTCCACTTCGGCACGCATACCGTGGCTGAGGCGCACGCGGCCTTGCGCGCAGCGGGATTGCCCGCGCGGGGTTGAAGGCGAAAATCCTCCCCCACTGGGGGAGGTGCCGCAGCGTAGCGTAGGCGGAGGGGGTTCTTTCGTGCGCCCCCACCGTCAGCCCTGCGGGCTGCCACCTCCCCCAGAGGGGGAGGATTTAGCACTGAGTCGGGCTGGCTTACACTTCGTCCACCACGCCCGTCGTCGTTAACCACTGAATCGCCAGTATTTGTGCGGCTTAGCCGACGCTGGCATGGGGTTTGCGTTAACTGCGATATGGCCCATTTCCACCTCGCCTCGCAGTTGCTTGCCGCTTTTCCGGCGGTGTTGCTGGCGGCCCCGGTGACGGCGCATGGCGGGGTGACCATTCCCGAGCCGACCGATTTCGCGCTGTTCAGCTTGGGCGTAATCGGCCTGATCATGGGCCGCCGCGCGGCGCAGAGGCGGGGTAAGTTGCCGCCGCCAGACGCCGGGGAATAGCGCGCGCCCTCTTGACCCGGCCTGCCCGCCGCCGCATCTGCACGGGTATGAGCGAAACCCTTCTCCGCCTTGAGGCAACCGTGGCCGCCCGCCGCGCCGCCGATCCCGAAACCAGCTATGTCGCGCGGCTGAACGCCAAGGGACTTGGCAAGATCGCGCAGAAACTGGGCGAGGAGGCGGTGGAAACCGTGATCGCCGCGCTGTCTGGCGACCGCGCCGAACTGGTGGGGGAGGCGGCGGACCTGCTGTTTCACCTCACGGTCCTGTTGAATGCCAAAGGCGTGCCGCTGGCCGAAGTTCTGGCGGAACTTGACCGGCGCGAGGGCGTGTCCGGCATTGCCGAAAAAGCTGCGAGAACAAGCTGATGCCCATCGATCCCCGCGCGCCTTATGATGACCAGAACGTCTTCGCCAAAATCCTGCGCGGCGAAATCCCCTGCCGCAAGGTTTATGAGGATGACTGGGCGCTGGCCTTCCACGACATCAATCCGCAGGCCCCGGTGCATGTGCTGGTGATCCCCAAGGGTGCATGGGTAAGCTGGGACGATTTCAGCGAAAAGGCCGCGCCGGATGAAATCACCGGCTTCGTCCGCGCTGTCGGCAATGTCGCGCGCGAGGCGGGATTGGTCGATCCGGGCTACCGGATGCTGGCCAATGTCGGCGGGCACGGCCATCAGGAAGTGCCGCATCTGCACGTCCACTTGTTTGGCGGGCGGCAATTCTATGCGATGGTTCCGCAATAAAATCGTGCCTTCCGCCTGATTTGCAGGCCCAGTCGCCCCAAGTGCCCTTGCCCTGCGAGTCGGCTGCGGGTTAAGGGTTAACGGGCATGGCAGTTGTCTATCCTGATCCCCCCGGCGGCGTGTTCGATGGGCCGGTGCACCGCTTTGCGGTCCGCGCCTATTTTGAGGATACCGATTTGTCCGGGGTGGTCTATCACGCCAACTACTTGCGCTGGTTCGAACGCGCCCGGTCAGACATGCTGCGCCTGCTGGGGATAAACCAGCGCGCCGTGCATGAGGGCGGCGGCGGAGCTTATGCCGTGTCCGAATTGACCATCCGCTATCTCGCGCCTGCCCGGCTGGACGATGCCGTGCTGATAGAAAGCCGGGTAGAGGAACTGCGCGCCGCCAGTTGCCGCATGTTCCAGCGCGCGTTTCGCGGATCAACCCTGCTTACCGAGGCGCGCCTGCGCGTTGGCTTCGTCGGCCCCGATGGCCGCCCGCGCCGCCAGCCTGCCGAATGGCGCGCCGCCTTTGCCGCGATTGCGCCAGCGCAAACCCCGACTATGGAAACCGAATGACCATGCTACACACGCTCTCTTCTCCCGGTCCGGCGCACCTCGATCCGGTCAAGCTGTTCCTTGATGCCGACATCGTCGTGCAAGTGGTGATGGCGGGTCTGATTCTGGCGAGCGTGTGGGTGTGGACCATCGCCATCGCCTTCAGCCTGCGCATGGCCCGGCTTAACAAGCGCAACCGCATGTTCGAGACAGAGTTCTGGCAGGCCAGCGATCTTGAGGCTTTCCATGCCGAAAACGGCAAGGGCGATGTCCCTGTGGCGCGGGTTGCCGGGGCGGCGCTGGGGGAATGGCGGCGATCAGCGACGCTCAAGCGGCCCGACCGCGAGGGCGTGCGCCAGCGTGTCGCCACGGTCATGGGCGCGGTGGTTGAGGATGAGGCTGACCGGCTGGCCGCGCGACTGACGTTCCTGGCAACAGTCGGCTCGGTCGCGCCATTCGTTGGCCTGTTTGGCACCGTATGGGGCATCATGAACAGCTTTTTCCAGATCGGCTTGCAGCAGAATTCCTCGCTGGCCGTGGTTGCTCCGGGCATTTCAGAGGCGCTGTTTGCCACCGCGATAGGGCTGTTCGCGGCCATCCCAGCGGTGATCGCCTACAACCGTTTCAGCCATAAGGTGAACACCTTTGAAGGACGGCTGCAACGCTTTGCCGACCGTTTCCACGCGACGCTCAGCCGCGAGCTGGAGGCGGAATAGTGGCGATGGGTTCAGCCAGCGGCGGCGGATCGCGCCGCCGTTCCAGACGCGGCGGGCGCGGCCCGATGGCGGAAATCAACGTCACGCCACTGGTTGACGTGATGCTGGTGCTGCTGATCATCTTCATGATCACCGCCCCGCTGATGACTGCCGGGGTGCCGGTGAAACTGCCTGACAGCAACGCCAACGCCCTGCCGCAGGAACAGCGGCAGGTGACGATCAGCATGACCGCCGATGGCCGCACGTATCTGGACGATGCCGAACTGGCTCCGGGTGAACTGACGGATCGGCTCGGCTCTGTGGCAACGGCTGCTGGCGGGCAGGAGCCGCCCCTGGTCACCCTGCGCGCCGACCGCACGCTGCCCTATGGCAATGTCATGGCGGTAATGGGTGAGCTTAATCACGCGGGCTTCAAATCGATCTCGCTGGTCACCAGCGGTTCAGTTCCGGCCCCATAGGCTGTAGAGATGGCCCGGACCCGTATCAGGATAGAGGATTCCGCCGCGCTGGCGCTGGCGCTGGTGATCCATGCCGGGCTGTTCGCGTGGCTGGCGCTGGCCCCGCAACGCGCGCCGGTGGCAGAGCCTGAGCGGATGACGGTGATGCTGGCCGATGATGTGGGCCTGACGGAAACCTCGACCGAGCAGAAGGCCGAGGCAGCAGCGGCAACCGCGCCCGAACTTGTCCGGCAGCCGGTGGCAGACCCCGCTCCACCGCCGGTCGCCGTGCAGCCGCTCAAACCACTGCCGCGCGTAGAGCCTTCGCCCTTGCCGCGCCCGGTGGTCAAAGTTCAGCCTGCGCCTGCGCCAAAACCTGTCGCTGCCAAGCCCCAACCTGCCCCGGCCAAGCCTGCGTCTGCAAAGCCGGCTCCGGCCAAACCCGCACCGGCCAAGTCCTCCGCTTTCGCTTCCGCCTTCGCCAGCCCGCCAAAGCCCGCTGCGGGGGCCAGCAAGCTTGGCGCGGACTTCCTGAAGGGCGTGGCTGATTCCCATGCCAGCGGCCCCGCCAAGGTCCAGTCTGCGGCCACTATCGGCCCGGCCGTGCAATCGGCCCTGGTCGGCACCATCTCGCGCCAGCTCAAGCCGCGCTGGGTCGCGCCGCAAGGGGCGGACGCGGAAAAGCTGGTGACGGTTCTCGCGTGGTCGCTCAACAAGGACGGCAGTCTGGCCGGTGCGCCCACTGTCGTGCGGCAAGAGGGCATCAACGACGCCAACCGTCCGCAGGCCGCGCGCCACGCCGAGCAGGCAATCCGCGCGCTGGAACTGGCGGCTCCTTTCGCGCTCCCGCCTGAATATTACAGCGCGTGGAAGCGCGTTTCATCTTTCCGCTTTGACAGGAAATTGTCGCAATGATCGCCAGAGCCATTTCACTGTTCATGCTCGTATTTGCCGCACCGGTGCTGGCGCAAGGCGTTACCCCGCAGCCCGCCGCGCCTGCCCCGGCGGCCGCTCCCGCAGCGGAGGAAGGCGGGCTGACCGGCACCGTTTCCGACGACAGCGACTGGCAGGATCTTGGCATCGCCATTCCTGCGTTTCCGACCAATAGCGATGTCACCACACAGGCCAGCACCGGCTCCACTGCCGCCACGGGCCGGGCATTGGCGCAAGTCATCACCGCTGACCTGAAAAACAACGGCCTGTTCAAGCCGACCGGACCGGACGCGCTGCCGATGCCCAGTTTCAATCAGGTCACCGCCCCCGATTTCGCGGGCTGGAAAGCGCGCAGCACAGAAATGCTGGTGCATGGCTATGTGCGCGGCAATGCCGATGGCAGTCTGGTTGTCGGCTGCTACCTCTATGATGTCGCTCTCGGCCAGCAATTGGCCAAGGGCGGCTGGGTCGTCGGCCCGCAAGACTGGCGGCGCGCGGCGCACAAATGCTCCGATCTGGTCTATTCGCGGCTGTCGGGCGAGAGTCCGTTCTTTGACAGCAAGATCGCCTATATCGCCGAAACCGGACCAAAGGCGCACCGCATGAAGCGGCTGGCGATCATGGATTCCGATGGCGCCAACCACCGCTTTATCACCACCGGACAGGCCATTGCGCTGACTCCGCGCTATTCGCCGGACTATCGCCAGATTGTGTACCTCAGTTACCTGAACGGCAATCCGCGCATCTATGTCTATGATCTGGAACGCGGCACGCAGCGGCTGGTCACAGAGAGCCGTAACCCGACATTTTCGCCGCGCTGGTCGCCCGATGGCAAGTCGATCCTCTATTCGATGGCAGTGGGCGGCAATACCGACATCTACCGCGTATCGGCGATGGGCGGGGCGAGCCAGCGGTTGACCGATTCGCCGGGCATTGACGTGGGCGGCAGCTATTCGCCCGACGGCAGCCGGATCGTGTTCGAAAGTGACCGTTCCGGCACCCAGCAAGTCTATGTGATGAATGCCGATGGATCGGACCAAAAGCGGATCAGCTTTTCCGGTGGCCGTGCCGCAACCCCGGAATGGAGCCCGCGTGGTGACCAGATCGCCTATACCTCGATCACCGGCAACTTCCGCATCGCGGTGATGTCGCCATCGGGGCAGGATGTGCGCACCCTGACTGATAGCTGGCAGGACGAGGCACCAACATGGTCCCCCAATGGCCGCATCATCCAGTTCTTCCGCACCGAAAAAGGCTCTGGCCGGGGCAGCTTGTGGCAGGTCGATCTGACCGGGCGCAACGAACGCCGCCTGCCGACCCCGGTTGACGCTTCCGACCCGGCCTGGGGTCCGGTGTTGCCGTGATTTCGCGGCGGGTATACACTCATCCAATCAAGGAGACTGCCATGCTGAAATCGCCCGTTACACGCACCGCGATCCTGCTGCTTGCCGGCAGCGCCGCGCTGGCCGCGTGTACGCCCAAGCCGCCCAAGCAGCTTCCGCCCGATCCCGGCAACAGCGCCAGCACCTCTACCGATCAGGGGCAGTCGGCGATGCAGGGCCAGGTGCAGGGGCCGCCGCCCGGCTCGCACGCCGATTTCGTCGCCAGCATGATGGGGCAGGACACGATCTACTTTGATACTGACCGCTATAACGTCGACACCGCCGATGCCGCCGCGCTGACCACGCAGGCGCAGTGGCTGCTGCGCTATCCGGCAAAGCGCGTCACGCTGGAAGGCCACTGTGATGAACGCGGCACCCGCGATTACAACCTGGCTTTGGGTGACAAGCGCGCCAATGCGGCCAAGAACTACCTCGTCAGCCTGGGCGTCGACGCGGCGCGAATCACCACGGTGACGTATGGCAAGGAACGCCCGATCGCGATGGGTTCGGACGAGGAAAGCTGGGCGAAAAACCGCCGCGCGGTGACTGTTTCGATTGACTGAATTGAACCGCGTAGCCGCCCCTTCCTTAGTCGGAGGGGCGGTTATTCGCGCGTCAGGTGATCAGCGCAGCGAAGGCCAGCGGGGCAGGGCTGGCAGTTGCGGCACCGCCATTTCGGCTGGCACGCTGAACACCGCTTCGCCAGTATCCGTGCGCGGGGCCGCCGCTTCGCCAAACAGGGCGAACGCCGCCATCATCAGGATCGAAGCGGCTGACGACAGGGCAAGTTTTTTGCTCATGCTACTGTATCCGTGAGTTGCTAACTAAGCTTAATATAAGCCGCGCTATAAGATATTGCAATGCAGCATCGGGTAAAAATTGCTGAACTGCGCCTTGTCGCAACCAGCACTTGCGTTTGGCCCTGCCGCGCGACTATTCGGGCCAGATGAGCCGCGCACGCACTTCGAAGGAATGGGGATTTCCCCGCTGGCGAGCCTATGGCACCGGCGGAGCCGCCGCGCCGGTCCGCTTGTGCGACCGCAACGGCTGCTCCCAGAAAGGCGATTGCCCCGCGCCCAAATCGCCCAACAGCCCGGATCGCTGGTACTTTTGCCAATCCCACGCGGCGGAATACAATTCGGGATGGGACTATTTCGCCGGGCTTTCCAAGGAAGAAGCCGCCGCCCGCGAATCGACCGAAACGCGCGACAATTCAGGCTATCAGGAAGCCGCGCACTATGGCTGGGGCGGATCGGGCGACGGCACCCGCAGCCGCGACGAACTGCGAGCACTCGAACTGCTGGAATTGACCCCCGACGCCGATTTCGATGCGATCAAGAAAAGCTATCGCAACAAGGCCAAAGTCGTCCACCCGGACGTGCGCCCGAACGACGCCGACGCCGCCAAAGCCTTCCACGCGCTGCAACTGGCGTATGAAGTGCTGCGCGCGGCGGAAGAACGGCGGGAGTGGAAGGGGTAGGAATTGACTTTGGCCGCGAAGCAGATGCTTATGCCGCTGTCGTTCCTTGTTTCAGGAGAGCACAGATGCCCGGTCCCACCGACCAGAGTTTGCGAAACCAACTCGACGGAATCGGAATCACCGAGATTTCCGAACAAGACCGCGTGATCGATGTCGCCCGGCGGTGCACCAAGACCGGTATTCCGCTTGGTGCCGGGTGGGCGGTGCTTGGCGCACCAGCTTTGGCGCCAGGAGCCTTGGTTGGTTTCCTCACGGGTTTTGTAACTGGCACAACAACATGCGTCGCACTGAGCTATGCGGCGCGGGACAAACTCAAGCAGCTTGGTTCCGGAGACTTGTCGACGCCGACATTGCCTTAACCTTAGGGGGCCGAATCACGGTCACGGCATCCCGAAAGATTCGCCGTGACCGGTTTCGTGACGACCTCGCTTACTTCGGTGACAGCACCATCAGCATCTGGCGGCCTTCCATGCGGGGATAGGCTTCGATCTTGGCGGTTTCGGTGGTGTCTTCCTGCACGCGCTTGAGCAGGTTCATGCCCAGTTGCTGGTGCGAGAGTTCACGGCCGCGAAAGCGCAGGGTGACTTTCACCTTGTCGCCATCGTCGATGAACCGCAGGATGTTGCGCATCTTCACATCGTAATCGTGATCATCGATGTTTGGACGCATCTTGATCTCTTTGATTTCCTGAGTCTTTTGCGTCTTGCGCGCGATGTTGGCTTTTTTCTGGGCCTCATAGCGGAACTTGCCGACATCCAGGAACTTGCACACCGGCGGATCGGCGTTGGGCGAGACTTCGACCAGGTCAAGGCCGACTCCGGCCGCCTGTTCGATCGCTTCCTTGGTGTACATGACGCCGATATTTTCGCCGTTCTCATCGATCACCCGGACCTTGTCCGACTGGATGAGATTATTATAGCGCGGCCCGCTCTTGACGGGGGGCTGCAGCATGCGCCGGGGTGGGGGGGCTATAGTGTCTTCTCCTGAAATTGCCTAATGGCCGCGTCCTTAATGCCAAACGGCGGCGGGGGGAAGCGGGGAAGTGGACTCATGTCAACCTGCGGCTTTGCGGCCACAGCGCGTTAGGCGACGACCTTGCGTTTCGGCCCTGAGGCTGGGGTTTGTGCCGCCGCCGACTCGACTTCCTCGCCCGCCGCTGCCAGCAGATGCTCCTCGACCGACGTCTGCCGTTCGGGCTGGGTTATCTTCTCGCCCAGTACGTCGGTGACGTAGAAGGTATCTGCGGCCCGCTCGCCATAAGTGGCGATGTGCGCGGAGTGGACGATCAGCCGCGATTCGAACAGGGCGCGTGCCAGCCGGTTGAGCAAGGCCGGGCGGTCGAGTGCATTGACTTCGATCACGGTAAACCGGTTGGAAGCGGAATTGTCGAAGGCCACGCGCGGGCGGACGTCAAAGGCATCGGAACGCGGGCGGGCCGGGGGCCGCGCGGCCAGTCCGGGGACCAGCTTGACCCGGTTGGCAAGCGCATCGCCGATCATGGTTTTCAGCCGGGCAAGTTGGCTTTCCTCCATGAACGGGCGGCCGAGCGGGTCCTGAATCAGGAA